>PAZH01000049.1 GCA_002716125.1 Rhodospirillaceae bacterium | reverse complement strand
CGCCGCTATCGGCCATCGCAGCCCATTCGGCAGCAAGATCGTCGCCTTCCTCCTCGCCGCCATCGGCCATCGCAGCCCATTCGGCAGAAAGATCGTCGCCCTCAGTGTCGCCGGAGTTCTCTAAGGCGGAGGCCGAATCGTCGGCTAAATTTTCGTCTTCATCATCTATCATCATGGCGATACCCGGTGGGCTCATTCACCAACACTTATTGTACCAACATTTCCTTAAATAGAACATCTTTGACCTTAACAGGATTAGCTGCCGCGTTCACGCGAACCAACAGCTCTTCCTTAACGCGGTACAAACCGTGCGAACCTTGCAACTCTTCGATACGCAATCCTCGTAAGAATACCTGAAAATTATCAACAATGCGCGGCATAACAGCCTTGATGTGGGCTTCGTCTTCCTTGCGCTCAAGTTCAAGGCTGATCCGCAACTTCAGAAAACTCGATTTGCGACCGGCCCGCCCCATACTGACCAGCATCTCCTCCAGCTCGAAGAAATGCCCAAGGGAGTCCGCCTGTTGCTGCTCAGCCTGAAGTTCTTCTTCTGACGGGCCGAACAATGAATCGAATGCACCCAGGAAATATGCCGTCGCACCGCCAATTATGAGAAGCAGAACGACCCCGCCGACGATAATCAGGATTTTCTTTAATCCCCCGCCGGACCCACCTTCCTCGATGTCACCTAATTCATCATCATCATCGAATTCGTCGGCCATTTACTACGTCTCTGTAATATTAAATCAGCAACGAAACTGCTTTTCACTTGTATCTTCACATAAGTAATACTTGAAGAACAATAATAAATGAAACAACAAAAGGCAAAACAAATGACATAATTAGCGAATCTATTCGGTCCGCAAAAAATGCCCTCCCCACGGAAAGTCCTGCCTGGTTTCGTCACATATGATACCGGTCAGCCGGACTGAGAAATCGCACAAAAATATATTAACGTATTGTTTTTTAATAAATAATTAATCTGGCACGCTTCCTGCTAACCTTATTGCCCGGATGAGTTGCAATGAGGAAGGATGAGGCCAGGTCATGGAGACCCCAACCTATATAGCTTTATCGCGCCAATTAGGTTTGCGACGAAACATGGATATCGTTGCAAACAATATGGCGAATATGAATACAACGGCTTATAAAGCCGAACGACTAATTTTTACAGAGTATCTGCAAAAACCGACGATTAGCGACAAACAGTCGTTCACGCAGGATATCGGCACGATGCGCGATACCTCTGAAGGACCGCTCGTTGCGACCGACAATCCTCTCGATTTAGCTATTTCCGGGGAGGGATTCTTCACGATCGAGACCCCCCTCGGTAACCGTTATACACGTCATGGACGATTTCAGCTAGATGCTGAGAATCGTTTGGTTACGGGTCAAGGAAACCCTGTACTTGATGATGGTGGTAATGAAATCAACATTCCCGCCAACGTCGGCCGAATCGAGATAAGCAAGGATGGGACAATCTCGGTTGACGCCGGCGCTATTGCTCAGCTCGGTTTAGTAAAATTCGAGAACGAGCAGTTACTGCGTCGATCGGCGAACAACCTGTATATCGCGCCTGACGAAGAGCTCCCGCAAGACGTTGAAAGACCGCATATCGCCCAGGGTATGCTGGAAGAGTCTAACGTGCAGGCAATCGCGGAACTTTCTGAGATGATCAGGATTCACCGCCAATACCAGAGCCTTGGACGCTCTATTCAACAAGAGCACGAACGGCAAATGAAGGCGATTAATCGTCTCGCCCGCCGTCCGAGCGGTGCGTAAAGGAGGCGAACCATGAGATCGCTTAATATAGGTGCGACCGGGATGCTGGCTCAGCAGCTAAACGTTGAGGTCATCTCCCATAATATCGCTAACATGAACACCACAGCGTTTCAGCGGCGGCGTGTGGAATTCCAAGACTTACTATATCAAAACCAGCGGCGAGTCGGTTCCGATTCATCAGATGCGGGCACAATCGTGCCAGCTGGTGTTCAGATCGGCCTCGGCGTGAAGACGGCTGCCGTATACCGTATCGCGGAACAAGGCAACCTAACCTTGACCGAGAACACGCTCGATTTGGCGATCAACGGTGAAGGATATTTTGAAGTCGAGTTGCCTGACGGTGAAACAGCTTATACCCGGTCAGGCGCTTTTCAACTAAGCGAGAATGGAGAAATTGTCACTGTCGATGGCTTCACGGTCCTACCTGGACTGACCATTCCCGACGGCGCGATCGACGTGACTGTCAATTCCAGCGGTGAAGTCCTTGTTCAACTCGATGGGCAGGTGGCACCGCAGAATGTCGGCCAATTCAACCTCGCCAACTTCTCCAACGAAGCAGGCCTTCTGGCTGTTGGCGATAACCTGTATCTCGAAACGCCGGCTTCCGGCGGTGCAACAACCGGTAATCCGGACTCCGCCGGCTTCGGTCGCCTTCAGCAAGGCTTCCTAGAGACTTCAAACGTCAACGTTGTTGAGGAAATTACCAATCTCATCACAGCGCAGCGCGCTTATGAGATGAATTCCAAAGTCATCGAGACATCCGATCAGATGATGGCCACGATGTCGAACGTTAGGTAATTAGTCATGAAGACCCGCGGTAAATGCAGAAAGCTACAAATTCTCTGGTTCGCCATCGTCCTCACTTTCGGGGGCACGGCGACGACCGAGAGCCTCGCGGCTTCGCTAAAGCAACAGGTCGTGGTCAAGGACAATGTCGTAAGACTGGCAGACCTATTTCACGATGCCGGCCGTCACGGCGAACGGGTTGTCTTGCAATCCCCCGATCCCGGCCGACGGATGGTTCTCAATGCGAAGTGGCTTTATCGGACGGCTCGTTCATTTCGACTGAAATGGAAGCCATTGAGCGCCATGGACCATGTCGTTGTCGAACGCGCGACACATCATATTTCGACGGAACAGATTCAGGAGACCTTAGGCGCCGGAATCCGTTCAGAGCTGGAACTGTCGGATCGGTTCGAGATCGATCTCGATAACCGCCTCTTGCAAATGTACTTGCCGGGCGAAGCGTTACCGACGGTCCAAATCGAAACCTTGAGAATCGACCGCCAAACAAATCGTTTCTCGGCGATCGTCGTTGGCGCCGGCGGCAAACACAGAGGATCGCGGATTACCGTCACCGGTAAATACTATCGAATTATCGATGTGCCCGTGCTAGTCCGCCGGATGTCGAGCAAGGAAATTATCGGCGCAAAGGACATCCGCCTCGTCACCCGTCGCGCGGACAAAGTTGATATGAACGCCCTTCGCGACGTCTCGGAGCTGATCGGAATGAGTCCGCTGCGGACGCTATCGGCAGAACGACCGGTAAAACGAAGCGAAATTCGGACTCCAGTCCTGGTGGAGAAAGGGTCGATCGTGACCATGATTTTCCGCACGGACCGGATGGTGTTATCGGCGCAAGGCAAGGCGCTTCAAGACGGCTCAAAGGGCGACACGATCCGCGTTTTGAACGCCAAAACGCACAAAGTCATCGACGGTACCGTGGTGAATTCTGGCACCGTTACTGTGAGCCCACTCGGCCGTCTGGCCTCGCGGTAGGAGCAGCAGATGAAAACGCGCGACATGAAATCAATTCGCAAAGTAGCGGTCATCGCACTCGCAGCAGCGGTCTTAGGCGGATGCAATACGCTGGAACGGCTGTCGCAAGTCGGCGACGACCCGAAACTGACCCGCGTGCAGAACCCCACGCACCGTACCGGATATCGCCCGGTTTCCATGCCGATGCCGGCGCCCGTGCGACACGAAAGAGCGCCGAACTCCCTTTGGCGCGCCGGTTCACGTGCCTTCTTCAAAGATCTGCGCGCAAGCCAGGTCGGCGACATTCTGACAGTGACCGTCTCCATCACGGATACAGTCGATTTGGACAACAAGATCGAACGGACGCGAACCAACAGCGAAGGCGCGACTTTGCCGAACTTCTTAGGCTATGAGCAGGCGCTGAATGCGATCTTCCCGGAGACCGTGACACCGGCAACGCTCGTGAACGGCACAAGCAACTCATCGATCCTCGGTGACGGTAAGATCGACCGGACCGACACAGTGAACACAAAAGTGGCCGCGATTGTCGTGCAAGTGCTGCCGAACGGAAACCTTGTTATCGAAGGCCGGCAGGAAACCCGCGTCAACGCCGAGGTCCGCGAACTCGCGATTACCGGAATTGTGCGGCCGCAGGACATTACGACGAGCAACACGATCAACTACGAACAAGTCGCCGAAGCGCGCCTGGCATACGGCGGACGGGGTATCCTGACCGACGTACAACGGCCACGCTACGGACAGGAGATCTACGATATTCTCTTCCCGTTCTAAACCACGGGTCACCAAAGTTTAGAGAGGATTTGCAGCGGCCGTCGCCTCCATCCTCCTCCTCCTCATCCAAGACGGTCGCTGTAAAAGAAGGGGCCGATGTCGACGGACATCGGCCCCCTTTATTTTTTCAAACCATCTAATGCGAAGCGCATCAATCGTCGCGGCGGGTCCGCTCCATACGCTCGTGGCGTTCTTGCGCTTCGACGCTCAACGTTGCGATTGGCCGTGCTTCGAGGCGTTTTAAAGAAATCGGCTCGCCGGTTTCTTCACAATATCCGTATTCGCCGGCTTCAAGGCGTTCGAGAGCCTCATCGATTTTCGAAATCAGCTTGCGTTGACGATCTCTGGTCCGCAGTTCGAGCGCGCGATCAGCCTCAAGCGACGCTCGGTCCGCCATATCTGGCTCGGCTAAGCTCTCTTCCTGCATGTTTTTTAGCGTTTCGCTCGACTCATCGAGCAATTCTTCGCGCCAACTAAGCAGTTTCCGACGAAAATACTCGCGCTGGCGAGCACTCATAAAGTTCTCTTTTTCCGTCGGTTTGTAGTTCTTCGGAAGCGAAGGTCGTTTCTTCGACGCCATCGTTACTCCTCGCTCGGGTACCCCCCTAAATTCAAGGCGCGCGGAGTATATGGAGTGGTTAACGCTCCCGCAAGCCTTTGAATTTGCCTTTAGAATGAATTTCCCGTGACACCGGAAAATCCGCAGAATTTCTAGGAATCGCGCTCGTATTTGGCCAATTCGACCCGCGCGCGGAGTTCGATCTCATCCAATAAGGCCTGCAGCCCCGGATCCGTCACATTCTCTCGCTGGCGTTCAACCAATTCCGCGATACTGCGTAATTCACTGATTGGAATACCACCCGACAAAAGACCGAGGCGAACAGCCTCTAATCGGTCCAAAACCTCTCCGCCCCACTGACGCCCCCGCGCATTGCCGCCACCCGTCGTTGCATCATCAACCTCTTGAATTGCAAGCAAAGCATCGACTGCATGGGCGGGCGCCGCACCGCTGACGGGATCCACAGTGCTTTCCTGTCCGGCGACTTCTTTTGCGAATTTACCGGAACCGGATTTCTGTGATCGCTCACCGCGTTTTATGGGTGAAGATCCGACGGAAGTTGTTCTTTCGATTTTCATGCGGGAAATCTTAATCCCTTTTACGGGATGACGAAACCATTAAGCGAAATCACTGAGTTACCGGAGCTGGGCAATCTTTTCCAATCGCTGGGCACGCCTTGCCTTCTCAATTTCGCGGCATCTCCAAAGCCTGCGAAGTTGTATATTTTTATATTATTTTTCAATTACTTAATAGAATTCAATATATGGCATGCAGTTCGCAATAACTTTGTCGGGAAAACTTCTTTGCGGGAGAAATGGTGGAGATGAAGAACTCAGCAAACCATCTCAAAGCAATAAATCCGGTGCGCCGCGTCATTTTTGCGTTGGCCGTGATTGCGACAGGTCTGACATGGACCAATGCGGCAATCGCGCAATCCCGGATCAAAGATATCGTCGACATCGAAGGCGTACGTGAGAACATTCTCATCGGTTACGGATTGGTCGTCGGCCTGAACGGCACGGGCGATTCGCTTTCGAGCAACGTCTTCACCAAACAAAGCTTGATCGGCATGTTGGAGCGGCTCGGCGTCAATGCGAACGATACGTCGCTCGATGCCAAGAACGTCGCCGCTGTTATGGTCACGGCGCAACTTCCCGCCTTTGCCCGCCAAGGTGTGAAGATCGACGTTTCCGTCTCCGCACTTGGAAATTCGAGCAGTCTTCTCGGCGGTACGCTCCTGGTCACGCCAATGCTCGGTGCGGACGGTGAGGTCTATGCCGTCGCGCAAGGCACCCTCGCCGTTGGCGGTTTTGCCGCAACCGGCGCAGCCGAGACAGTCGTGAAGGGTGTCCCGACAAGTGGTCGTATTCCAAATGGTGCCATCGTCGAACGAGAACTTCCCTTTCAGCTGTCGGATCTGAAACGGGTCCGTTTATCTTTACGTAATCCCGATTTCACCACGGCACGCCGAATTTCGCGCGCGATTAACGCGTTTGTCGGATTGAAGACGGCGAAAGCCTCGGACAACGCGACCGTCGTCCTCGATATTCCCTCGAACTATAAAGGGGAGCTTGTGGAACTCCTGACGGATATCGAGCAACTTCAAGTTCAACCGGACCAGATCGCCAAGGTGATTATCGACGAGCAATCCGGCGTGATCGTGATGGGCGAGAATGTTCGGATCAGCACCGTTCCTATCGCACAAGGCAACTTGACCATCCGAATTACGGAGACACAGCAAGTCTCGCAACCAACGCCGTTCTCGAACACCGGTACGACGGAAACCGTTAACCGAACGGCAGTCGAAGTCGAAGAAGGCGAAGATCGAAAGTTCGCCGTCCTGCCGAACGGTGTGACGCTGCAAGAACTCGTCAATGGTCTGAATGCGCTCGGTATCGGCCCCCGCGATATGATCACCATCCTTCAGGCCGTCAAAGCGGCCGGCGCCATGCAAGCGGACATTGAGGTGCTGTGATGATCGATACAGGTGCATATGTAGATCAAGCTTTCCACGGCTACCAAGCTTCGCAGCAGCCGACCGTGCCGCAATCCGGCAACAAGGCCGTGAAGAAGATGAGCATGGAGCAGATCAATACCGTCGCGCAGGATTTCGAAGCTTTCTTCGTCTCCAAGATGATGGAAACGATGATGTCTGGCATCAAGACCGACGGTCCTTTCGGCGGCGGGCAAGGCGAAAAGGTCTTCCGTTCCATCATGATTCAGGAATACGGCAAGGAAGCTGCCAAGCAAGGCAACTTCGGCATTGCCGATGCGGTTCAGCAACAATTGCTGAAGATGCAGGAAGTGCACGGGGAGTAGGAAAATGGACCCGACAGCACGCGCTCACGAACTGATCGAAGTCACCGAATCGCTGACCGCGTTGATCGAACAAGAGAACGAACTGTTGCAGGAACTGCGGATCAAGGAGATCGGAGCACTGCAACAGGAAAAGACCTCGCTTTCGGGCCTTTACGAACTCCGCATGCGAGAAGCTATCCAGGATACCGGCGTATTCAATGCTATCGCGCCTGAAATCCGCGTACGTCTGCGCCATGCCAGCGAAGCGTTCAACCGATCCGCGAAGCGGAACGCCAATGCCCTGCGTGCCGCCCTAGAGATGAACACAAGAATGGTCCACAAGATCGCCAATCTAGCTTCTAGGCAAGAGACGCGACCGAACGGCTATGGTGCCGCTGGGACCGTACCCTACCAGACCCGTCGGGCCAGGATGTCGGTAGCCCCAATGACCTTAAACCAGCAATTGTGAGGAATGTGAGATGACACTGACCCTCGCATTAAGAACAGCGCTGAGTGGCCTTTCCGCCACTCAGACAGCACTGCAGGCTACGTCGCACAATATCACCAATGTGAATACCGAGGGGTATTCGCGAAAGGACGTGAAGTTCACGACAAATACCGTGAACGGCACCGGCGCCGGGGTTAACGTAACAAATGTCGATCGTGTCGTGGACGAGTTTCTCATCAGGGAAATTCGTGATCAGCAAGCGATCATTGGAAATCTGGACGTCCGCGAAGAATTCCTAAGTCAGCTCGAAGCACTCTTTGCCTCGCCGGAAAATAATCGCAGCATTACGAATGCCTTGGGGGAGGTACGCGATTCCTTGGAAGCCTTCTCCGTCACGCCGGAGTCATCCGCCGCAGCCTTTAATGCCGTAAATGAATTACGGAAAATGGTACTGCAGATACAAGAACTTAGCACAAATATACAAAATCTGCGTCTGAGAGCCGACCAGGAGATCAGCCGTTCCACAACCAATATTAATAACGAACTCAACATCATCAATGACCTCAACGGGCGCGTTGCCCGTGCCGAGGTTCTAAATCAGCCAAGCGGCGAGGAGCGCGACGAACGCGACCGCGCCGTCAATCGCCTAGCTGAGCAGATGGACATTCGGATTGTTGAAGATTCGACGGGTCTGCTGACGATACTTACAAATACAGGGCGGAACCTACTCAGCACTCCGGTTGTCGAGGCAGCGAGCCACATCTCTGCCGTGCAGATGAGTGCCACGCTTTCATATCTGGAACCGACGGATTCAGGATATCCCGGCGGTATCGGTGGAATCTTCCTCGGCACGCCGGATACGACAAACGGCACGAACGATATCACCACAGAGATCACAACGGGCAAACTGAAAGGTCTCGTCGATTTACGCGATACCGTTCTACCCAATATCCAAGCCGAACTTGATACGTTGGTACAAAAGCTCTCAGTTCAGTTAAACGCGCAGCACAACTCGGGTTCTGCTTCTCCTCCGCCGAATACCCTCACAGGCTCACAAACGTTTGCTTCCGGTGACCTTTTATCGGGAACGGGCGCTGTAGATATCGTGGTCATAAACCGGACAACCGGTGCAGTCGTTGAAACGTTAAACATCGCAGACCTAAGTGCGGCCTCTGTTGATACGGCTGGTGAAGTCGCGACCACAATTAACAGGATGACCAACGCCAGCGCATCAATCGATAGCGATGGCAAATTAGTGATTTCTGCGGACAATGCCGCCCATGGGATTGCGGTCGCAAACAGCACAAGCGCCTATACGGTGATCCAGGGTGAGACGCGGAATTTTTCACATTTCTTCGGATTGAATGACCTGATCGTTCAAGAATCCAGCTCCAGCGATTACAATTCGTTTTTATCGTCTCAAGTCTCAAGCAGCACGACAGCTCTCGGCATCGCAGGCAACCTCACTTTTACGGGAAACTTTACGAACTCTCCGGTGACGATTGCCTACACGACCGGCCAGTCTCTCGATACGATCGCGACAAACATCAGCGGCGACACAGACTTAGCAAATGCGAATATATCGGCGTCTATCATCAATGATGGAGCCGGCCGCCGGCTCGTCGTCACGGATACAGATAGAAATAATTTCACGATTACCGATAGCGGTTCCTTCGTATCGCAGATTGGTCTTACGACTGACAATCGTGCACTCTCCGGACGCTTTCAGGTCAACACCGATATTGTCACCGACCCAGCGCGTTTAGCTCACGGAACCGTCAGCACGACAACCGGTGTTGCCCCTGGCGACAACACGGTCGCCACGAATATCGCGGGTGTTTTCAGCTCGTCTCAAACATTCGGCACATCCGGCGGGATTACCGGTGTTGCCACGACGCTTGCAGATTACTCGGCTCAGATGCTCGGTCTACAAGCCGCACAGACGAATGACGCACGGGTGGAACTCGAATTCACAACGCAGTTCACACAAACATTGGAATTTCGTGCTTCATCCGTTTCTGGCGTGAACTTGGACGAAGAGCTCGCAAACTTGGTCGTGCTGGAGCAATCGTTCAACGCCGCGGCCCGCATCATCACGACCGCGGCGGACATGCTGCAAGAATTGATCGACTCGGTCAGATAAGGATTTAGACAATGGTCACAACACGGGTTGCCACCCTTGCCCAACAGCAAATGATCACAAGCAGCGCTTTGCGCACTCAGCGCAATGTAAACGACTTGCAGGTCCAAATCGCTTCCGGCAAGAAAACACAGGCCTTCTCCGGCATCGCCGATGACGCCACACGCTTAGTCAATCTGAAGAGTGAATTGGCGCAGGCTGAACAGTTTCTACAAAATATCATAATCACCGAAAAACGTCTCGACCTGATGGCCTTAGCTCTGGACCAAATCGAAGACATCGCGCGAAAAGCTCGCACCGATATTGCAACCTCTTTCAACGGAAGTCAGGCTAACGACAGTCAGCTCGCGTCTCTCATGCAGGCATCACTCGATCAACTCGTCACTATCTTAAACACAAAGGATGACAGCCGCTTCTTGTTTGCGGGCGGCAACGTTGATTCGAAACCGGTCGATCTAAATAACGGTACCTACACGACGCCTGTCATCACTGGACCACCAAACCCAACCTTCGATCAAACCGCAGACACGGGTTACTATGAGGGCGATGCAACAACACAGGCTACCCGTATCGATGACAATTTTAGTGTTTCATATGGTATCAACGCCGACCAAGACGCATTCGAAAAGTTAATTCGTACTCTAGACAATGTCTCCAACGTAACCTTCACGGACCCAATCACTGCGGACGAGCAGACATTCCTAAATGCGGCCGTTGCTGAGCTGACCGAATTGATCGACAACAACGGTGCGAACAAGACACTCTCGGACCTCCGTGCCGATATCGGCCTCGACCAAACAGTGCTCGATAGCATTAAGGGCAAGCACAACGATTTCCTCAAATTCGCACAGGACACGATCGCTGAAATCGAAAATGTCGATGCCGCGGAAGCCGTTACCGCTTTGAATTTCGAGCAAATTCAGCTGGAGGCGTCCTTCACGACGATCGCGCGAATTCAAACACTGTCCCTCTCGAACTTCCTGAGATAACGGCTGCACTATAACGCGCGGATTGACAGCGCCGCTCTCAATCCCGGATAAATCTTCGGGTATGAAGCCTGCACAACACGAGCCGTCCGGTAGCCTTGTCGGATCGCTGGCGGATATCCTCGCCAGCGCGCAGTCGGCTTTCGATAAAGGCGACCACGCGCGCACGGAAGAAATACTGCGGCAAGTCCTGGAGGCGCACCCGCAGATCGCCGCCGCCTGGAAACTGCGCGGCATCAACGCACTCCGAATTGGCCTCGAAGATGATGCGGAAACGTTCCTCGAGCAATCACTTCGTCTCGATCCCGAGGACGCTGGCACGTTGTTCCATCTCGGCAATGCCTATCTAAAGGATTCGGCCTTCACACAAGCAGTGGATCTTTATCAACGGAGCATTGCGATCCGCGCCGACATTCCCGAAACCCACAACAATCTGTCCGCTGCGCTGCGCCTTGCCGGGCGCCCATCGGATGCGGAGGCCGCGGCCCAACAGGCTCTTCGCCTCGAACGGAACTACGGGGAAGCCGAGAACAATCTCGGGCTCGCACTTTGCGATTTAGGGCGATACCCGGAAGCCATCCATTGCTTCGAGCGCGCGATCCAAATCGACAGAGAAAATGTGGAAGCCCTCAACAATCTAGGAGTGGCGCTCGATGCATCTGGCGAAGTCGACAAGGCGAAAGAAACGTTCGTCCAAGCGCTCGCACTGCAACCCAAAAATATCGATGCGAAGCTCAATCTGGGAAACTTGTATCGAAAGACCGGTCAGCTGACCGACGCCGCCCAGCAATATTCGGAAGCGCTCGAGCTCAACCCAGGGGATTTGCGGGCTTACGCAAATCTCGGGCTGACTCTGATCAACAAGAACCAACCCGAAGGCGCCATTGCGCTCTATGAGAAAGCCCTAGCGCTGGCACCCGAGACCCCGGACATTCGGATGAGCCTTGGCATTGCACAATTGATGTTGGGCTATTTCGATGACGGATGGCGCAATTACGAAGCGAGATGGCAAGCGACATCATTCACGGCCAAACGCAGATCCTTTGCCGGGACGCCGTGGACGGGACAACCGCTCGCAGGGAAATCCATTCTTGTCTATGCGGAACAAGGTTTCGGCGACACGATACAGTTTGCACGCTATCTACCGCTCATCGCACAACAAGCTGGCGAAGTCGTCTTCGAATGTCAGAAAGCGCTGAAGTCACTCTGCTCGAGTCTGGATGGAGTCACAAAGCTTCTCGCTCGCGGTGAAGCGTTACCCGAAACGGATTTTCAAATTCCGCTCATGAGCCTACCGCTTCGAATGGCAGAATTCGCCGGACATATGCCAACCGCGACTCAATATCTAAGGGCCGCGGGCGATGCCACCGAAGGCTTCCGCCAACGATTGCAGACGGAGAAACCGTCGGTCGGCCTTGTCTGGAGCGGTAATCCGGATCGCCAGGACGACTGGATTCGCAGCTGTCCGCCGACCGCAATGAGGCTCCTACTCGACCAGCGCGATTACGAGTTTGTCAGTCTGCAATTCGGCGCAACACCTTCCGAACTTTCACCGGACATAGTGGACTTTGGCGCACTGTGCCGGGATTTCACCGACACGGCCGCCGCTGTCGACGCCCTGGATCTCATCATCACGGTCGATACTGCAACGGCACATCTCGCCGGCGCGCTTGGTAAGAACGTCTGGGTCATGCTCGGTCATCATGCGGATTGGCGCTACTTGATGAACCGGACGGATTCGCCCTGGTATCCGACAATGCGTCTGTATCGTCAGGAAAAGTTCGGCCATTGGGACAGTGTCGTTGAGGCGTGCGCAAGAGATCTAAGGAGCGGATTGGGGATGACAGACCGTGCGTGAGGACCGTGACGACGGTGTCGCGAACACCGATCCGCTCTCCATGGTGCAGGCCGCTTCCGAATTTGCCGAAAAGGCCCAGTGGGAAGACGCTCTCACCTTATGTCAAAAGGCGCTCATTGCAGACCCCCATATCGAATTCGCCGGTTATTTAGCCGGTATCGCTTGCGTTCAACTCGGCCGGACGAGTGACGCGGTCCGCTACCTGAAAGCCGCGATCTCCATCGACGAAGACGATACCGCGAAACTCGCCATATTGATTGCGCTTCTGCAGGAAGCGGGACAATCCGAAGATGTTATTCCGTATCTCCGACGCCATGTCGAACTCGAGCCAGGCGTGGAGAATCTGAACCGGCTTGCCGCCGCCTATGCTGATATTGGACGACTGGGCGAAGCTATTCAGACTTTCCGGCAATCGTTAGAGCTCTCGCCAGACAACAATATCGCGAGTGCAGGTCTTTATCCGCTGCTCAGGCTCACATGCGAATGGAGCGACGAGCTTGATGAACTGTCACGGCAAATCGATAACCTCAACGCAAACGCGCTGGCCCGCGGAGAGGTCACGCCGGAACCGCCGTTCGACAACATTCATCGCTGCGATGACGAGGCCATAAACCTGGCGGTCGCTCAGTCCTGGAGTAAATCGCTCGCCGACCGCACTAAAAGTGCGCCAGTGCTCCCACGACGCACGCCCGACAAGAACGATCGGATTATACGTGTCGGCTACCTCAGTGCGGATTTTCACGACCATGCGACGGCACATCTGATGCGCGGCGTTTTTCAGGCGCACGACCCAGATCGCTTCCATATTACCGCGTATTCTTATGGCCCAGATGACGGTAGCCAATATCGCACGGACATTCGCAACGCGTGTGACGAATTCATCGATGTTTCCGGCTTTTCGGATCGAGACGTCGCGTCGAAGATTCACGGCGACAACACCGACATTCTTGTCGATTTAAAAGGACACACGCGGCGCAATCGTCTCGCGATTTGTTCGATGCGCCCGGCCCCCATACAAGTTACTTATTTAGGTTTTCCGGGAACGAGCGGTGCAGCATTCTTCGACTATGCGATAACCGACCGTATTGTCACCCCAAGTAATTCGCAACAATATTATGAAGAAAATCTCATTATTTTCGAAAATACATATCAATGTAATGACGATAAACAAGAAATACCACGCAAATATACATCAAAAGAAATAGAAAATTTTGAAATTGTACTATGTTCTTTTAATAATCCGATTAAATTAGAAAGATCATTTTTTGAAATATGGCTGAATTTACTCTCGAATATTGAGAACTCATGTTTATGGATACTACAAAATAACGATGCGGCTAAAGAGAATTTACGGAAAATTGCCGATAGATACGGTATGGCGCGTCGACTGATTTTTGCAGAAATGCTGCCCCGCCGACAACATCTCGAGCGGATGGCATGCGCCGACTTGGCCCTCGACACACGCTATTACAATGGCCACACCACCACGAGTGATGCACTTTGGGCGGGGCTTCCCGTCGTCACGCTCGAAGGCAATCATTTTGCGTCGCGCGTCTCTGCAAGCCTTCTCAGGGCGATAGATCTACCCGAATTAATCACGCCGACAACGAAGGCGTATGCGGATCGAGTTATCGAACTTGCGAACGATGGCGAGATGCGCGCAGCAATCAGACAAAAAATTGAAAACAACCGCTCGCGTGCGCCTTTGTTCGACACGACTCGGTTCACGCGGACACTGGAGACGGCATACATCGAGATTTTCCGTCGCCACTGCGCTGGCGAGGCGCCAAGCTTACTCGACTACTCGGGTTGAATTAGAACATATACTTCGGCGACTTAAGCGACGATATCACCACCACCGCTTACCCCGCCACTCGGCGGTTGAGGCGGTGCCGGCGGCGTATCCCCAGCACCTGGCGGGTTCGTCATAAGTCCGCTGGCAATATTCCGGTTGATATCGATCAAGACTTTAAGTTTACGCCCTTCCGGATTGGTTAAGGCGTCGACCGTATGTTTATCGATAAATACGCTTAAATTCAGGATATTCTGCTTAATGTCCTCCGGCAGCGGGTTTTCTGCCGCT
The DNA here is from genome assembly GCA_002716125.1 of Rhodospirillaceae bacterium. Taxonomy (GTDB): domain Bacteria; phylum Pseudomonadota; class Alphaproteobacteria; order UBA8366; family UBA8366; genus UBA6544. The sequence continues at coordinate 40,386 of PAZH01000049.1, read as the reverse complement.
GAAACGTCGGACTGGAATATTGTCCAAAGCCGCCAATTCAATCGTAGGGCGGCACGATAGGAAGAGAGATCCTCCATATTCTCCTGCGCATCAGCTAGCGCACGCGCGGTTTCCATCAGAGCACGCGCTTCTGTCTGGCGCGCGCCCGCGCCCAGCTTTTGCGAAGAACGATAAGGATCACTACTGGGTGACATGCTTCAGCACCTCTTCTTCATAGCGCATCAGCTTTTTACAGTCTTTCATCGCGCTATAAAAATTACCTTCAATAACTTTTTGTCCAACATCAAGTAAAATAGGAGTCGAACTAGGTACTGCTTCAATGAAAGAACTTACTAATTCGTTAAATTTTCCTTGATAGTGACGTTCTTTATCAGAAAACACATACATCATTTGTACAGCAAAATAAATTCTTTTTGCCGGACTGTCTGCTTTCTCTTCGGTCATTATGTCTCGTTCTCTCAATACACTCGCTTTATTTTGAAGAACGAGTTCGGTTTTTTCACCGCCATTCAAAACAACTGCCTGATTAATAATAACTTTCTCACCAGGTTTCAGGATTAGTTTCAGAGGCATTCCACACCGTCGCGCAGTATATTTAAGGGTCGTTCCACAAGTGATTTACGACCTCAAATGAAGACTAAGGTCTACTTTATAACACGAAGAGAAATATTTCGCGATAGTTTATGAATACTAGTCTTCGCCAAGAAAAAAGGCGGGGGCCGAAGCCCCCGCCTGGGTTCCAGCGAACCCAAAGGGGTATTAACCGAAGAGCGCCAGAATTGACCGCTCGCTCTGCGCGGCGAGGGCCAAAGAGTTAATACCCAGCTGCTGCCTGGTCTGAAGAGCCAGCAGATTCGCACTTTCCTCGTTAAGATCGGCCAGCGTGAGCTTACCTTCACCACCCTCAAGCGTGTTGACGAGATTTTCGGTAAAGTTCAAGCGGGTCGAGAGGATCGTATTATTTGAACCCATCGTCGAAGCATTCGACCGGAGGGTCGTCAACGCGCTGGAAATCGCTGTCAAAGCCGTATCAATATTGGCATTTAAGCCAAAGTTGTTGGCTGCAACTGCGATATTGATGCCTGTCGACGCTGTCGTGGCATCGAGACCAGTAATTGTTAGGTTACTGGTATTAGCAGAATTAAATTCGACCGCCAGGTTATCGGGCGAAGCCTGAAGCAGGTTCGTACCGTTAAAGCTGGAGTCGTTCGCAATCGTGTCAATCTGACTGAGCAGCTCATTGAACTGCACGGCCAGGGTCGAGCGTTCGTTCGTATCACCTGTTGCTTTGGCGTTACTTGCGAGACCTTTAGCCTGGTTAACCAGCTCAGTGATCGCGTCGATACCGTCGATCGCGGACTGAATAGTGCTGATCGCCAAGTCAATATTCGATTTCAAAGCATCGAGGTCGTTTGCGGAGTTGCTCAACGCCCGTGCGGTGAAGAACGCGGGCGCATCATCAATTGCCGAGTTGACTTTCTTACCCGTCGACAAACGCGTCTGGGTCGTCGAGATCAAATCGGAAGTTCGCTGGAGTGTAAGTAGGTTCGTACGAACCGACTGTGATAGATTGATAGCCTCTGCCATGAGAAAGCTCCTATTCTAGGACACATGGTTACAACCGCCTTCTGCGGTCGCTATGAAACGGTTTTGACCTTATCGATATTTTAACGAAGTGATCAGAACCGCCTCCCTGGGGAGCAACGGCCATGCCAATCAGCATAAATCGTTAAATTCAAATACCTTAACGATCCCGAAGCTGGAAAAATATTCGGCAAAATTTGCCAACCAGGCAATTATTGCCTGCCGCACCAGGCAAAAATTACCCGGGCGGCAACAAAAAAGTTCAGGTTCGCTTGTGGGCGATCGTTCTAGCCGAAGAGGCTGAGGATCGCTCGCTCACTCTGCGCGGCAAGAGCTAAAGAGTTGAGGCCAAGCTGCTGGCGTGTCTGCAATGCCAGCAAGTTGGCGCTTTCCTCGTTCAAGTCAGCAAACGTGAGTTTAACAGCACCACTCTCCAGCGTATTAGTCAGGTTCTCTGTGAAATTTAGGCGGGTTTTCAGGATAGTAGCGTTCGAACCCAAGGTCGCCGCATTACCACGCAATGTGGTCAATGCGCTGGAAATCGCAGTCAGGGCCGTATCGATATTCGCATTGAGGCCAAAGTTGTTGGCCGCAACAGCAATATTGATACCGGTCGAAGCAGTCGTCGCATCCAGACCTGTAATCGTCAGGTTCGATGTATTGTCTTCGTTGAATACTACATCGAGGTTGTCTGGCGACGCCTGCAACAGGTTTATACCATTGAACGTCGCGTCATTCGCGAGCGAATCAACTTGGCTCAATAACTCATTAAACTGAACCGCCAGCGTTGAACGTTCGTTCGTGTCACCAGTCGCCTTTGCGTAACTCGCAAGACCCTTTGCCTGCTCAACTAGATCGGTAATCGAGTCAATACCATCGAGTGCAGCCTGGACCGTGCTGATGGCGAGATCGGTATTAGTCTTAAGGCTCTGCAAATCCGACGCGCGGTTGTTCAATGCCTTGGCGGTAAAAAACGCCGAGGCATCATCAAGCGCCGAGTTTACCGCAAGACCTGTAGAGAGACGCGTCTGTGTCTGATCAATCGCCCGTGCTGACCGTTGCAACGTTAACAGGTTACCGCGGATGGCTTCTGACAAATTAACTTTTTCTGCTGCCATTTTGCCAACTCCTTTCTTGCTTTCTTGGCTCCGCGCTATCCGCCCGGAATATCCTTTGGTTTGATCCGAAGGCAGGCGCGAAATATTGAAAAGGAGAATGGCAACAGCAGTGCCAACTGAAATTTCTTAATTAACCCACAGAAAAATATGACTTATTTAGCGGACAAAATTTTAACAAAAGTACCTTAGAACATAATTTACCCGGTAACATTTACCAAAAGAGGCAAGAACTACCCTTTTATGACGTACTCTATACTGTCTCTAATCTTGGAAATCTCTCCGCTTGAAAGGCCGAGGAAAAAGGGTAATCCGACAACTCTTTCCGTTAAAAATTCAGTCATCGGCAACGGTTCTCGAGCACACCCCGTAAACACCGGTTCTTTGTGGCAACCATTATTCCACCATTTGCGAGCTTCAATACCGTCACTCTTCAGTTGGTAGATAACGCGATCCGCAACCGGCATCTCCAAGAGAACATTGCAAGTAGAATTCGCGATTTCGACTGAAAAGCCGGGGCCAAACGTAATACCCATACATTTGCTGAATACATCAATATAGATTTGTGCAACGGCTTGCGTTGAAAGACGGGTCTCTTCCCAGCAATCGAGTGCCGCCAATCCGACAGCCGCGCCATATTCGCTCAATTTCGCATTCGTTCCCGCCAATTTTGCAGACCGGCTTTCCAAAAAACCGAAATTCCGCCCGGCGCGGATGTTTTCCGCCATTGCCTCATCTGTACAAAGGACCGCGCCCCCTTCGCCAATCCCCATCACTTTCGTTGCATGCAGGCTCAGGACGAGCGGATTTGCACTGCCCGCCGCGCTATCGAAGCCAGCGGCAGAGTCGATCACGACAGGAATGCCCGTCTCTTTCGCGAACGCATCCCATGCACTCAAGTCGATCGACGCGCCAAAGGGAGCGACCGGCATAACGGCCGCGATGGGACCTTCGATCGCGGATAGTTTGTCGCGCACGGATTCCGGACTGAGCGCCCACGTATCCCGCTCGACGTCAAGAAAGTATGGCTCCAATCCGGCGGAAACGGCCGCGTGCGGCGTTGCGACGAATGTAAATGAAGGCATTAAACAATAGCCGACCGGAAATCGAGCCGCCATCCGAAGGGATATATCTAACCCTTGCGTACAGTTGGAGACGCAAACGACTTGCCGATCCCCAAGCCCGAAGTGCTCCGCGAGTTTACGCTCGAAGCGCCGCTCCAACGGTCCGAAATTACTGTACCAGCGGTTTTGGTCGATTTCCTCCAAATACGGCAACATCGCGGAAACTTCCGGCAACCGTGGCCGCATTAGGGGAATGTTGGACGCGGGTTCGGACATTACGGATCCCATTTGGACGCCTACAGCCTATTCATGATTCGCCCGATCTGTCATCGGCGTCCTAACATCCAGCCGAAAAAAACATATCGAGCTTGTTATCGATATTTTCGATTGGTGTTCGCCAATCCCCCCGCACCGTCTGCCGGAATATGTGCATCGAGGGATACCAAGGGCTGCTTTCAGCGTCGCGGAACCAACGCCAATCGGCGCCCCTCGCCAGCAACGTCCAAACAGAAATACCGAGCCCGCCAGCAAGATGAGCCTGCGCCGTATCTACCGACAAGATGAGGTCCATATGTTTCGTGAGTGCCGCACTGTCCGCAAAATCATTGATCTGCGGCGACAAGTCGATGCCTCCATAAGACTGCAGCTCATCCCGTTCTTGCTCGGTTATATCGACCTGCAGCGAATAAAACTGGAGGTCTCTGCGCTTCAAAACACCTTCAAAGTCTGAAAGACGACAGGACCTGAACATCCCCTTTAGGTTGATGGTGCTGCCGCGCCACACGAGGCCAACCCTGGGCAAACCGTCTAAAGGCACGAGGTCCGTATGATCGGCCGACGCCACGAGATACGGCGCATTGCATAATTCGATCTCTTCGAACCTTAATCCGAGGACTTCCGGCAAACTCATAATCGGCAGATGAAAATCGAACGGGCCTGGTGGCTCTCCATAACCCGTCACCCCTTCAAGGCCGGGAAGGTCCAGGAGAAGTCGCTTCAACGCCGGCTGGCAGGCGAGTTTCACACGCCCGCCCATCTCATGAATTTTTGGCAAGTAACGGACGAACTGGAGCGTATCGCCATATCCTTGTTCCGTATGGATGAGAACCGTTCGCCCCTGAAGTGCGTCTCCTCGCCATTGCGGCTGTTCAAACTGCCGACGCTCTAGCCACGGGACCGCCTCCCAACGCCAATCATATCCCTCCCAGCCTTCGGCGAAGTGACCGAGGGTGAGATGCGCCAAAGCGCGGTTCCAATGCGCATCGGCGATCCGATCATTCAAGGCGATTGCCCGGTCGAAAGCTTCTATTGCGCCTTCCGCATCTTCTTCGCTCAATCGAGCAGCGCCAAGATTACACCAGGCGTCTTCGTGCGTCGCATCCAATGCGAGGACTTCATGATAGCTCGCGCAGGCTTCAGCCGGTCGACCGGCGGCGCTGAATGCATTACCGAGATTGAAATGCGCAGCAGTATCTTTCGACGACAATTCGACCGCGACCTGTCCGGCTTCGATCGCCGCCTCGAAACGGGAAGCATCCGTATAGGCAGCGCTAAGGTTCGTGTAGGCCGGCGGAAACGGCGCCGCGCTTTTTACCGCGCGCTCGAGATAGACCAATGCCAGATCGTCCTCACCGCGTTCACGCAGGATGACGGCAATGTTGCTCAATGCTTCGGAATAGTCCGGCTTCAACGCGACGGCGTCTTGGAAGGCATTAAGTGCCTCGCCCGGCTGCTCCGCCTCACGCAAGGCATTACCTAGATGATAAAAAAGTTCGGGAATTTGCCGATTTATTGAGATCGCTTCCCGAAACGCCTCAAGCGCAAGATCAAGCCGCCCCGCCTCCTGAAGAAGAATCCCAAAGTTACTTCGATATTGGACAAAATCCGGAGCGAGTTCGACGGCGCGGCCAATTAAAGTCAGCGCTTGATCGATGTCGCCGCGGAATTGAGCGGCCAAACCGGAAAGATGCAACGCGTCCGTATTCTCCGGATCACGCGCCAGGATGATTTCATAGATATTCGCCGCGTCGTCGATTCGACCTTCCGAATGCATTGCAACGGCGCGTTTCAACAGCTCTTCGATTGATTCGATCATTGGAGAGGAGCCTTCACAACCGACATGGCGGCGTCAACCTTCTATGTCGCGACTGGGAACAAATGGCCGAACCGAATATGCTTCCCACAACGCATTGGAATGATTCATGACGACCATCGCGGTTATGCAACCCTACTTCCTGCCCTATGCAGGTTATTTTCGGCTCTTCGCGGAAGCCGACGTTGTTTGTATCTTCGATTGCGTTCAATTTCCAAGACGCGGGTGGGTCCATCGCAACAGATTACCGGGTGTTGCGGGGCAAGCACACTGGCTCACACTCCCGCTTGCAAAGGGACCGATGAATGTTCGCATAGCGGACTTACGGTTTGCCGAGGATGCCGAGGCCGCGTTGGAAACCCGATGTAAGATTTTTCCGGCACTCCGGGACATTCGCCACCCTTTGCTCGACGCCGTACGCCAAACAGAAGGCGACGTCGTCACCTATTTAATGAAGCTACTCGCCGTTTCGTGCCGCGAACTCGGATTGCCCTTTGAAGTGCTGCGTACGACGACCCTGCAGATCCCCAACGCCTTCACAGGCCAAGATCGCGTTTTGGAAGTCTGCCGCCAACTGAATGCAGATCGATATATCAACCTTGCCGGCGGGCGATTGCTTTACGATCCCCAGGAATTCGCGCGCAGCGGTGTCGAGCTCTCATTTTTTGAGGAATGGCGCGGTTCTCAATGGAGCATTCTCTATCGGCTGCTGACAGAGCCCGCGGGCCAGGTCGCTGCGGAAATCAAGTACCAGACCTAATCTGTCCGACAAGATGTTCATAAAGCGCGTCGACATGCTTTCGATCCGAAAAGATTGATTGTGCCGTCTCCGCAATGCATCGATTAAATCGCGTCGCAAACGCTTCGTCGGTTCCAAACCGAACGGCAAGATCGATATACTCTTCTTGCGACCCCGCGATTGCGTCCGTTATGCCCAACAGCCGATATAGCGCCTGCGTATAACGGCCGCGCAAATATTCGCCGGGCCAGGTCACCATCGGCGTGCCAGCGGCAATCGCCTGCCAGCTTGTATTCCCACCGCCAAACGGCCGTGTGTCGAGCGAAACATTCGCTAGAGCCGTGACGTTCATATAGTCCATGTGGCTCATCGCAGGCAGAAACCTTACTCTTGAGACGGCGTCGCCTAAGTTTTGCTCCAGGCGCGATTTCAGTAACTTTGCAAGCTCTGGCGTATAGCCTTCCGGCAAAACAAGCGTACCGGTCGGATCTTTCTCAAGGATACCCCGAAACAGCGCGTCCATATCCGGGTGGATTTTTATGAGTGTCTGGCCGCAAAAATAGATCGCACCGTCAGCCGGCAGGCCGAGCGCCTCACGCGGCTTAAGTGGATCGGGAAGATCTGGCCATTCGTAATAGGTCGGCGCACCGGGCAGCCGAACGAGAGGCACGGAATAATGTGCCTCTGCATCCTCCGGCTCTTGCAAATCGCAACTGACATAGGCGTCGATATTACCCGTCTCTACGGCATCCGGATGTCCGCCCAACACACATTGATACGGCGAGAGCCGCGCGAAAGCTAAGAAGTACGTTAGCGGATCCATTCCGATGTCCGTATAGACGAGAACGTCCAGATGCTCTTCCGCGATCAATTGCCGTGCACCATCGAGATGTGTCGGCAAGACCACCGTTTTATCGACATCTTGCGCTATGGCCTCCCAAAGCGGATCCGCCTCTTCTGTGAACGTAAATGCAGTTATCGAAACGTCATCTCGACCGGACAACCTGATGATGCCTTGGAAGCAGCGGCCGACCGAGTTGCTTTGCAAGTATCGCGAAATAAAGCCTATTCGGACACGCTCACCGTCCCGACGATCAGCCTGACCGCAATGCGTCGCTTCATATGCAAGCGAAGGACAGGCACCGAGATACATGTCCTTCAGTTTGACCATTAGGGAGCGATTGTTTTCGTTCTGATAAGAGAGATTGAAGGTCGGGATGCCGACTTCCGCAAAAGGATCCTGCAATTTGGGAGGGGAATCTATTAGCTCTTCAAGGCGCGCCTCCAACTCGCCGCGCGCGCTCTTCAGCGCTGCAAGCGAAGCGGCAACGACAGGCAACAACAACGCCTTCTTGATACGAACCCCATCATCTGACCTGCGGGATAACGCCGCTTCGTAAGCGTCCGCCGCGCCAACCGTATCGCCCAGTTTGTTTAGGGCATTCCCAAGATTGGCATAAGTTTCAGTGACAGCAGCGCCCGCGTCGATAAGTTGACTTAAGACAGCGGCAGCTTCGCCGGCCCGCCCCTTATCCAGCAATGCGACCCCCAAATTATTCGCGGCTTCTGCCTGATCCGGCTGCGCCTGAAGGGCTCGCTCGTAGAGCCCAATAGCATCGTCTGTAAATCCTTGTTCCGCTTTAATCGCGCCAAGGTTGGTCAACGCTCCGGAATTATTGGGATCAAGTGAGATCGCCTTTTCAAGATGCGGTACCGCCTTCGCAGGGTGCTTTTGTTTGGTCCAACAAATCCCGAGATTGTTAAGCGCCCCTACATGATCCGGCGCTTCCTGAAGGACCGCTTCGAAGTGCGCGATCGCACCTTCGAAATGCGCCTGCTCCATACGAATATTGCCCAGCGCAAAATTTCCGGCGGCGGCGCGCGGATCCAGACGAAGCGCTCTTGTAAGCGCCAAGGACGCGGGGCCCGTCTTGTTCAAAGCACGCAGCGTCAAACCGAGGTTTAAAGGGGCGGCCGCCAATTCTGGTGCCAATTGTTCCGCGATCTCGAAATGAACGACAGCGGCGGCAAGGTCTCCGCTTCTATTGGCTGCAACACCGGAAAGCATCGCGGCTTCCGCATTTTCCGACGCCTCGCCGGCAAGCATCTCCAATGCTTCCGCATATCTCGATTCGCCGATTAAGGCCTGCGCCGCCGACAAGGTTTGTTCCAAGCTCACGCCTTCGCCCTCACTTCCGCGAGAAACTTGGCGAAGGCATCGGCACAAACTTCGTCTTCCAAGACGGCATCGGATCGAGCCTCGATTTGGGCCGCGATTTCTTTTCGATACGCGTGATCCGTCCCCAGCCGATGGGCGATTTCGACAAATTCTGCCGGCGATTGCGCAACACAATCGTCGATTCCCATATGTGTGTAATGCGCCAAAGTTCCCCGTCCGCGAATCCATCGTCCCGGCAACGTGACGACCGGTACGCCCATCGCGAAGGTCTGATAGTTGGTGTTTCCGGCGCCGAATGGCCAAGTGTCCAGCACAACATCGGACAACGCGATCGTATCGACAAAGGTTTGGAGCGATACACGCGGCAGAACGAGTACCCGTTCGAAGTTTCGCCCAAACACGGGCTTCCAACGCGCTAACAACAAACGGGTCCAATTGGGATCGCTCGCGCCAAAGATCACCAGATGGCCTTCCGGATCGCGCGCCAACAAATCCGCCAAGTTCGCATCCATTTCCGGATGAATCTTGATGAGATTCTGTGGACAAAGGTAAATGGCCCCCTCGCTCGGCAAACCGATATCCTGACGCGAAGGCAAAGGTTCGGACCGCGAAAGTCTCGGATACCAGCTTTGCACCCCAGGGAGCCGCACGAGCGATTCCGTATAGCTTTCCTGACCGTCTTCCGGCTCGGCGATATCGTTGCTGATGTAGTAATCGATGGAACGAAGCCCAGTCGTATCAGGGTGCCCCCAGGTCACACATTGCACGGGCGCCAGTCGGGAGAATGCCAGAAAGTAACTAAACGGCTCCATGCCAATATCGGCATAAAGAAGAATATCAAACCGCTCATCCGCAATCTGCTGTCGGGCGGACGTGATATTTGCGGCGATCTGAAGCACATCGTCAACGGCATCGCTGATCCTATCCGAGACGCCTTCGTTTGAACCGGACGGTGTTATTGCCGTCACGGAGAATTGGTCGCGCGGTAATTGCGCCAGCAACCCGAATATCATCCAGGCAACTGCGTGTTCACCAAAATTCTTAGAGGCGACACCAAGTCGAATAGGTCGCCCTTCCTGCTTGTCCGACGAATTGCAGTGCGGCGCTGTCCACAACAAGTCTGGGAATGCTTTCGCATAGAATGCCGCGAGTTGCTCCATGTGTTCGCAGTCATTCTCGCCGTGGTATGCAAGGTAAAAATTCATCGCCCCAACTTGCTCAGGATCGCCGCTAATTGGCACCAATCCTTCGGACAATTCTTCGAATTTGCGAATAAATCGTTCCCGCCATCGAATGATTTCCGTTTCGGACGCGGGTATTACGGGCAACAAACCGGCATCTGCGACAAGGAAACGATGATCCGGCCGCAATCCATAGGCCTGCGCGAGGTCCGCTTCGGCCTTTGCGGTCTCTCCTTGCGCTGCAAGCGTCATGGCGCGGTTGAAATAGGCATCCGCGTAACCGGGATCGAGACTGATTGCGCGGTCAAAGCTCTCAATGGCTTCAACACGGCGGTCCATTTGTCGAAACGTATTTCCGAGTCCGTTGTGGGGTGCGGCCAACATAGGCGAAATGAGGATTGCGTTCTGGTATTCCGTGATCGCTCGATCGAGCAAACCCAACGCCCGCAAAACGTTCCCGTGATTCGCGTAAGCCATTGCAAAATCGGGCTTAAGCATAATCGCTTTTTCAAGCAGGGCCGCGGCTTCGTCGAAACGCGCCTGACGCTCCCGAACCAAGGCGAGATTGTTAAACGATTCTGCGTGTTGCGCGTTCGCGGCGACAGCCCGCTCGAGGAAACCTTCCGCACGCTCCAATCTACCGCAGCCAAACGCAATCATACCCGCATTTGACAAAAACACCGCTTCTTCCGGCTGCTGCGCAATCGCCTTCTCGAGCCATTCGAGTGCCGTATCGTTTCGGTTCATCGCATGTTCGCAAAGCGCCATTAGATGAAGGCCGTCAGCGCTGTTCGGGTCGATCTCTAAATGCTGACGTAACACGCGTTGCGCAGCTTCGAACTCACCTCGCTGATGAAGTATTAGCGCTTCTTCAAGCGCGGGATCGCCGTCGGACATGGCGGATAGTCTAATTTGATTCGGCGATTTGCATAAGTTTTTCGTGCATCTTGGATTCGGGTTTGTCCGTCCGTTAACTATTTATTCGTGTTTGCGTGTCTAGAATCCCATCTAAAGATCATTAGAGGAGCTTTTAAAAATTTTTCCCGACGGGCGCGAGAGGGGAACGGGCAGCGTTGAGAATCAACGCGATTTCAGTGTCGCGGCTTCCGATGTCACAGAGATCGGCGGACGCGAGCGGCGTTCCATGTTTGCGGCATTCGATCTTTCTTCGGACGCAATCTTGGTTTTGGATCATAACCTGTGCGTTCGGTATGCGAATGAAAGCGCGGTTTCCTGTTTAGAATTCGAATCCGATGGCGACCTGAACGGTATGCCTTTTCAAACATTCGATCTTGGCGGGCCCAAAAACGCCGACACTGACAATTGTATCGAAAATTCAGAACTAGAGAGTGGCCTTCGCCGATGGAAAACGTCGTCGGGACGTGTTCGCGAGTTTATGTGCCAATTTGTCTGTTCCGGCATTGGCCTTGATAGAGAAATCATTGTCGTTGCGAATGCCATAACCCCCAAAGCGTCCGCAAATTTCGAAATTGGTCCAACGAGAGATCAACTCAATCGGGTCTTCAACGACTCCGGTCTCGGTATGGTGCTTCTGAAGCACGACGGACAGATCGTTCAAGTGAACGAAGCATTTTCCGAAATGCTCGGATTCGAACTTGAGGAGCTTAAAGAGCGTCAACTACAGCACTTTCTTCACCCGGGCGATATCGACCTTTTACAAGAGACGCTAAAGCAGTTTCACCCAGGTACGCGGTTCGTCGCAAAGATCGATGTTCGATATTTAGACCACGCGGAACGGCCAGTTTGGACGCAGGTCACCTTCTCCACGCTTGCTTCGGCGGAAGGAAAAACACCGATCGCCGTTGCACAAGTCCAAGACATAACCGATCAGCAGCTTACGGTAGAAGCGCTCCGGCTCAGCCAAGCCAGATTCCAAGATTTCGCCAGCGCGGCCTCCGACTGGATGTGGGAGATGGGGCCGGAGTTGCGTTTCTCCTATTTCTCACGACGCCTGACCGAACTGACTGGCACATCGACTTTAAAACTGCTTGGCCGCACCATCGAAGAAACGGAAATCGGCAATAGCGCGGACCCTAAGGCATTCGCAAATCTTTTGAGCGATTTATCAGAGAAAAAACCCTTCCGAAACTTTGTGTATCGGCGCGTTCGCGAAGGCAAGAACGACGTATGGCTTTCAGTAGGCGGTAAACCGATTTTCGAAGAGAATGGCCAATTTATCGGGTACCGCGGTACCGGCACCGATATTACCGAGCGGGTCGAAGCGGAAGAAGCCTTGCGGCGGAGTGAAGAAACGATGCGCCGCTCCGTGATCGACGCGCCAATTCCGGCGATGATCCATGCCGAAGACGGCGAAGTGCAAGCCATCAGCTCCGTATGGGCAGAGTATTCGGGTTACAGCCATGAAGAACTCCCGACCATCATGGACTGGATCGAAACGGCTTTCCCTCCAGGCTTCCGCGCGACGATCAAGCAGGGATTGAAATCACTATATAGTATTAAAAAGCGTGTCTCGGGCGGTATCCGCCCGGTTCGAACAAAGAATGGCCAGATTCGTTATTGGGACTTTCAATCCAGCCCCTTAGGCCAACTATCCGACGGACGTAAATACGTTATTACGATGGCGGTCGATGTCACCGACCGGATGGCGGCCCAGGAACAGCTGCGCGTCCTGTCGCGTGCGACCGACCAGAGCATGTCGGGAATTGCCATCACCGATCGCGATGGCGTTATTCGATATGTGAACAAAAAATATACAGAGATGACTGGGTATTTACCGGACGAGACGATCGGGCGAGACCTGAATCATCTGTTTGCGGAAAGTGAAGAAGCGAACTATCTGCAAATCCAAGAGGAGTTAAGCCGAACGGGATCGTGGGAAGGGAGCGTATCGAATACGCGAAAATCAGGTGAGCGGTATTGGGAGAGCGTTTCGATTTTCGGTATTCGCGATGAATCAGAAGCGACCACGCATTTAGCTGTTATTAAAGAAGATATTACGGAAAAGAAACGCACAGAACTCAAACTGCAAAATGCAATCGAGCGGGCGGAAATCGCCAACCGGGCAAAGTCAGACTTTCTTGCAAATATGAGCCACGAACTTCGCACGCCTCTCAACGCGATAATTGGCTTCTCTGAAGCGATCGGAAACGAGTTGTTCGGCAAACTTAACAACGACCGCTACGAAGGTTACATCGACGACATCCGCATTAGTGCACTGCATTTGCTCGGCATCATCAATGACATTCTTGACCTCTCGAAGATCGAGGCTGGGATGTTACAATTTGACCGGGTTCCGCTCGATATTCATCGAATTGCGAACGAATGCGCCGAATTGGTTCAAACCGACCTTGCTACCGCTGAAATTTCCCTCGAATTGAATTTTCCAGAATTTCTACCTTCGATACTCGGTGATCAGCGCTCCTTCAGGCAGATATTCCTTAACCTTCTCTCGAACGCGATAAAATTTACCCCTGCCCAGGGCCGGATCGATATTTCCGGAAGTATGCTGAAAGACGGTGCGTTCGAACTCATCGTTAAAGATAGCGGCATCGGTATTTCGGAGCAGGACATTGAGAAAGTTCTCCAACCTTTCAGCCAAGCGAGTTCAGATCTCGCCAGGTCATCCGAAGGTACCGGTCTTGGCTTATCCATTTCTAAGTCACTGGTAGAACACCATGACGGGACGTTGCAGATTGAGAGCGGTCCGAACCTTGGGACCTCGATCATCATAAAAATTCCGGGAACGCGTCTCGTTTCCTGATTGCGGTCCGAGCGGCATTCCGGTTGCATAGAGGTCTTGTACCTTCGTACCAACATGAAATCGGCGGCTCGCAATGAAACGCCTCGTCATTTTCGGAATAGGCCAGATCGCCGAAGTCGCACAGTATCTATTTGCTGAAGATAGCGAGTTCGCGTTTTCCGGCTTCACGGTCGACGGCGACTATTGCGATCGATCGGAGCATCTCGGTTTTCCTGTCGTCCCCTTCGAAGAGGTGACAGACAGGTTTCCGCCCGACGATTTTTCAATCTTTGTCGCAATGGGATACGGCGCCGTGAATAAGCAGCGCACCGCAAAAGTCGCAGAAGTGCGCGCGAAAGGCTACCAACTGGCAAGCTACACTTCCAGCCGGGCCTGGCTCTGGAAGGGTTTTGAAGCAGAACCCAACACAATGATCATGGAGCACAACACAATTCAGCCCTACGTCACGATCGGCGAAAACACGATCTTGTGGAGCGGCAATCATGTCGGTCACCACACGCAGATCGGCAAGAATGTCTTTATCGCCAGCCACGCCGTGATCTCCGGCTCGGTGGTTGTTGGCGAAAATAGCTTTATCGGCGTAAACGCAACGCTACGCGACAATATTGTGCTGGGACGCGAATGCGTTGTCGGCGCAGGCGCTCTCGTTCTCGCCGACGCACCGGACAAAACTGTTTTTCCTGGTCAGGCGACAGAAGCTTCCCGCGTCCCCTCAGACCGCCTGCGGTCAATCTGATGAATTGGCGTAAATTAGGGCGCATCTATCAACCGTCTGGGCGCCGCGAATGGGCACAATCCCACGCCTCCGTGCCGATCGCCGACCACCGATCCGGTGACATATTTCGAATTATTTATACGTCGCGCGATGCCCAAAACCGTTCACACGTTGGCTGGTTTGAAATCGATCTCGGCAACCCGATGAGCATATTGGACGAAAGCGATACACCGCTTTTGGCGCCCGGTAAGCCCGGCGCATTCGATATGGACGGCGTCATGGCGAGTGCGCTCGTCGCTCGAGGCGACGAAAAGCGGCTCTATTACATTGGCTGGAACCGTGCCGTTGGCGTTCCTTTCCGCAATTCGATTGGCCTTGCGGTTCAGTCGGGAGATACCGACCGCTTTGAGAGATACGCGGACGGGCCTGTCCTCGACCGAAGTCCGACGGACCCTTATTTTATGGCGAGCCATGATGTCGTTGTCGAAGGCAATAGCTGGCACATTTGGTACCTTTCCGGGCTCGACTGGTTGCCGGGTGATCCGCCGCAGTCGACCTACAATTTGCGCTATGCGGTCAGCGAGAACGGCATTGACTGGCAACGCTCGGGGACCGTGGCCGTGGATTTCGAGCATAAGAATGAAATCGCGATCGCTCGACCCTGTGTCCGGCAAGATTCCGATAAATGGCGCATGTGGTATTGCTACCGAGGAAGCGATTTCCCTTACCGGGTCGGCTATGCGGAATCGGAAGATGCCGTTCGCTGGCGACGTCGCGACGATAAGGCCGGCATCGGCGTATCGGAAGACGGTTGGGATAGTGAAATGATCTGTTATCCCTACGTCTTCGATCATAAAGGCGCACGCTACATGCTCTATAACGGAAACGGTTATGGTGCCAGCGGCATTGGCTTTGCCGTCCTCGAAGCGTAATTGTGCGGCGCGGCATAAACCCTCCTAAACACTGAACTACGCGGTTTCAGCAATGCTGCATTGCAAAATATCCGTTTCATAACCCCTTTGTCCGCACATACATTCCCGCGGTCCTCGAGGGGTTTTTCCCTAATTATCGATAATGGAGTCTTGGATGAAGCGGGTCATCGCCATCGTGCTGGCGGCAAATCTGGTGAGTGGGTGCGGACTACCGGCCGCCGTACAAGTTGCATCGCTTGCGATCGACGAAATTAGTTTGGCGACGACGGAAAAAACGGCGTCGGATCACGTTATATCCGTCGCAGCAGATAAAGACTGTGCGCTGTTTCGCAGTCTGCAAGGCAAGAAGATTTGCCTCGACGAAGAACTGACGGCCGCTGAAGGGACTGGCGATCAATAAGCCTGTAGGCTACTTCTTCAGACGATTGAACTGAGGGAGATGATTGTTATGGCCGGTGACGTGAAAGCGCTCATATTCGATGTTTTCGGAACCGTTGTCGATTGGCGCAGCAGCGTAGCCAGGATCGCTGGCGAATTCGCCGCGCAGAATGGCGTTCCGGCCACCAATTGGGATCAGTTCGCACGCGACTGGCGGAACCGCTATCAACCATCGATGGAACGGGTGCGAAGCGGCGAGCTGCCGTTCACCAAACTCGATACGCTACATCGCATGAATCTCGATGAAATCGCCGCGCAATATGGCTTTGACGTTCTCTCCGCGGACAAATTGGATCAGCTGAATCTCGCCTGGCACCAACTGAGCCCATGGCCCGATTCGGTCGAAGGCCTCACCTTGCTGAAGTCCAAATACATCATTGGCACGCATTCGAACGGCAACATTGCGCTCATGGTGAATATGGCCAAGAACGGCGGCTTACCCTGGGACGTCATCCTCGGCGCGGAAGTCGTCCGCCAATATAAGCCGATGCCGGAAACCTACGACCGGTGTTGCGAGGCTTTGGGGCTGGCGCCCGCAGAAGTCATGATGACCGCCGCACACAACGACGATTTAGCGGCCGCCCGGGCCCGCGGATTAAAGACCGGGTTTATTCCGCGCCCGGACGAATACGGCGTCGAACAAGGGCGCGACCTTGAACCGACCCAAGACTGGGACGTCGTTGCGACGGATTTTGTCGATTTAGCCCGAAAAATGGGCTGCTAGGCCGCTATTCCGGATCGAAAACCTGTTGGATATCTCGCTGTGTCGGGTATCCCTCGACCAGTAACGCGTCTTGTGAGCGATAGACAAAGGGGTTGGGGTAACGGTGCTCAACGAAGTCCGATGCGACGGCGTTGTTATACCTCAAGCTGACAGCCCAACGGATGCCGGGTCGCTGTTCTATTCCGGTTCGGTGCACCGTGAACATCGAAAAGACGACGGCATCGCCCAGCTCAACGGCAACGGGAATAAATTGATCTTCTTCGAGTTGGGATTCATCCACGACATTGCCGAACGGATCCGGCCGCGTTTTAAGGAGGCCGCGCCGATGGCTGCCAGGTAACACTTCGAGCGCGCCAAACTGCTGCGAAACCTCGACAAGCGGCAGCCAAACCACAAGCGCGTCAAGACTCCCCTGCACGCTGCGCCAATCCTGGTGCGGCGGTGTGCGATGATAGCCACCCGGGACCTGGAGCGCGTCCGAAACAATATGTACGACCGGTCGGACGGCGATGATCGGCCGTTCAATACCAAACGATTTCACCAGGTCGACCATCAGCTCTCCCGAGCCTAAGTTATGCAACCTTGGGCAGAGTTGTGTCGCTTTCGCCGCGGCTAAATATCCATCCATATCCCTGCGGAAAAGTTCGCCGAGCGCGACATCAAAGGCCGGCCCCACCGCGCCACCGTTGTCGATTTGATAATGCGCGAGAAGCGGCCTGAATATGCTCTGAATCTCATCTCGGACGGCAACGATTACGCTCGGCTCGATCGCCGCTTTCAGGACAGCGTATCCGTGCTCGCGATAGTTAGATAAGACATTTGGCTTCGACACGATGAGAGACCCTTACACGGCTTTTCACATGAGAAATGCCAGCAAATTCCGGTCCAGTATGCGCACAATACGGTAAATGCCAAACGGACCAATCGTCTCACGTCGCAGATAGGCAAAAAGTTCCAACCTCAGCCCAAGATAGGCAAATATTGCCGACACTTACTAAGTAATTGAAGATAAATATCTTTTGGGGATAATTGGATGAAAAGCATCGAATTTCATCCTTAAAGCCTCGGAAAACTAGGCAAATTGTTGCAAAACACCAAAGTATCGTGAAATCCTAATATTCAGCCTCATCGATAAAAACAACATGTTATCAATAAGTTATGGAAATATCATTTATATTTGCAACTAGGCAAAAATGGCACACCTCTTGCATTTTTTTGAACCGGAGCCTGTCTGCCGTCGCGCAATGACGCCGGCGGGTTTGGATGGACCGGTTCGGTACATGTCGGAAGAGAAAACTTCCCTGTGCGCCGAACGAAGAACGGCCGCAACCGCAATAACTTGGGAGTTTGCGGTCGTGGACTACAGACCATCACGTGTAGCAGAACGCCATCACGGGAGGTTAAAATGGACGTTAATTTCACATCGCTACCGTCGTTGCAATCGCAATCGGGTACCAGTTCGGTCTCCAGCGGGGATTCAGCGGTTAAAACACTTCAAAGCAACCCCGACGCCGTCGTCAGTCAGATCAGTCAATCGTCTGGTCCGCAGAACGATAGCGGCAGCAGCTTCTCTCGACAGGAGCAGCCGGAACTGCAGAGCGCACAACAGGCGCTCGATAGTCTCAGGTTCAGCAGCCGCAAGATGCAAGTCGGGTTCAATAACGAACTGAACAAAGTCTTCATCGAAGTCGTGGACACGCGCACCGATACGGTGGTCGAGCAGATCCCTTCCGAAGAATTCGTGAAGTTTGTTAGCGAGCAATTGCAGCCATCGGTTCAGCGTCCGCAGGACGGACCGAACGGCGCGGTGATCGACGAAGCTGTCTAACCGTTAGCGATTCGACCCGAATTGCTTAATTCCGGCGCGTGCGCCGCCGGGAACGGGTGACGTTTGCCCAACGCTTTCCAAGAGGCTTGGAACGGCGCCTTTTCGCATGTCTGAAAAGCGGACACATGTAGGCGCGAAAAACCTCAAATCCGCCCATTCGCCTGCGGGCAATTTCTGCCATTTGGCCTAGAACTTCTTGCCGCTACAGGGCGAACCTTGCCGTGGCGATTCCCTCATAATTAAATTTTTCCGTTTATTTTCAATCCATTACGATTTGGCACATCGGATGCAACAAGACGCATGCGAAATATTGCCTTTAGGAACTGAAAATGACGCTTTCGACAATCGACAATCCCTACAGCGTTATTGGTGCCGATACGATCGACGCCAATAAAGTTGGGAAGGGTTCAGCCTTCGGCGGCAATAGCGGTCTCTTCGCACAGCTTCTGCAAACCACGGGCGTCCAGCAGGTCGCTTATGCAGGCTCGGACGAAGAGTTCGATCTGACGTTGGAGATGAAAGACGAAACAGTCGCCCATGAAGCGAAGATGGGCGAAGATCATCAGAAATATGATGGGCTCGGCCTCTTCTCGGCCGACGCAGCGGCAATAGAATCGACTCGCGCAGCAAAGAAACCCAATGAAACCGCACCGGACCAGGTAGGCAAGAAAGCACAAAACGGTTCCGAGAATAGTGCTGGCTCGAACGGCGAAGATGAAAGCGCCGCCGCCGGGCAATTGGTCGTTTCGGATGCCGATGAGTTGATTGCCCTCGGTGCCCCGGCGAAAGATACAGGTGTCGACGCAACGCGCGCCGCCAACGCCGCCGAAGCACAGCGCGCCGCCAACGCCCAGGTTTTGCAGCCGAACAACAACGGTGCAAAGCAAAGCGCAGGCGATGCCGCCCTGAGTAAGGCAAAGCCTGAAATCTCGGCGGAAGAATTGCCGAAATCGCGCTATGCCACTTCCGAATCTCGCCCCGCGAACGGTCCCGCCAACGGCAACCAGCCGAATGGCGGTGTTCAAGTGACGAAGGTGCAGGAAGAGGTGGTCTCACAGCCGACCAATACTTTGGCCGCGAGCGCCGCGTTAGCGGTTCAGACGGCGAAGGCGGAGAAACCCACTGTCGAGGCCCCGGTTACGATTGCCGACGATCTTGACTCAGAGGTTCGCACACCGCTTGCAAATAATGGTGGCCGACCGACCGGCCCGCAGGTGCCGCAACAGCAATCACAGCCCGTCGCACCGTCTCCGACGGCTGGATTGGCCCCGGCACCACAACCTGCTCCGCAACCGGTAATCCCGAACGCAGCCGCTCAACAAGCTCAGCTTGCAACAGCGGTCCGCGCGGATGGCGGCGGACAGCCATCGCAACCGATTGCTGATCCCATTGCCAGCGGACAGGCCAACAATTCACAACAATCCGCTCAGCGAGCCCAGCGCGCTGAAGCACCTCAGCCCCCGCGGCCTCCGGTTCCTCCACAAGAAGTGACGAACCAAGTCGCCGTCCAGATCAAGAAAGCGATCGGACAAGGCAACGACCAAATCCGGATTCAGCTGAAACCAGCAGAATTGGGTCGTGTCGACGTTAAACTTGAGGTGACGGGCGATGGCCGCGCGATGGCGATCGTCAGTGCGGAGCGCCCTGAGACTTTAGATCTGCTGCAACGTGACGCAGCCGGCCTGCGTCAAGCACTGCAGGACGCCGGTCTCAGTACAGATTCGAACAGCCTGAGCTTCAACCTCCGAGGCGAAGGCAGCAAGTTCGAACAAGAGTTGGCGGAACGCGGGCACGCGCCACAGCGTGACGGTGAAGCTAACGCCAACAATAACGACGGTGACGAAACCGATCCGGCAGAAGCCGCGATCATCGCCGCCAAGTCGGCCGCTGCAGACGGCCGGGTCAACGTCCAAGTCTAGCGAATAAGGAGTAAGACCATTGGTCGCTGCCGCATCATCTAATACCAGCGCCGTTGCAGGTGCATCGAGCCAGGCACTGGCGGATTTGTCCGGGAATTTGGACAACTTCCTCACCATCCTGACGACGCAGTTGCAATTCCAGGATCCGCTGTCACCGCTCGACACGCATGAATTCACCAACCAATTGGTGTTGTTCTCCAGCGTCGAGCAGCAGGTGCAGCAAAACCGGAATCTGGAAAGTCTGGTAACGCTACAGCAGAACAATGTAGCGCTCGGCTCGGTTGAGTATATCGGCCAAGTCATCGAGGCGAACGGCAACACGACGCAACTCGAGAACAGCGTTGCGAAGACGACCTACTTCCTGCCGAAGAATGCCCTGACGGCGCGTCTGAATATTTCCGACGCGTCCGGCGATGTCGTACTTACACGCGACATCCCGACCAGTGCCGGTATTCATACGTTTGTCTGGGACGGCCTGAACGGCCAGGGCGTCCAACAGCCAGACGGCCCCTACTCGTTCAGTATCACGGCGAAGGATACGGGCGACGAACTAATCACCCACGACCAGACGGTCTTTGGCACCGTCACCGGCGTCGCGTTCGAGAACGGCAATGCCATTCTCCGGATGGGCGATATTCCGGTACCGCTGTCCGACATCAATGGTGTCGAACAGGAAGTGGGCGGTCTCTAATTTTAACAATCGCGTGGAAATTCGAAGCCAAGGCATCGACAACCATTAACTGATAGAGCGCGAAAAGAGGTAATTTGAGATGAGTATCTTTGGTGCAATGCGGTCCGGCGTGACGGGTCTGTTCTCTCAGAGTCAGGCTCTCGGCATGATCGCGGATAATATCGCGAACGTTAACACGGTGGGTTTCAAGGCGGTTCGTCCTCGATTCTCCACATTGGTAACCGCGCAAGCGTCGAAGGACCTGCACTCTTCAGGCGGTGTGCAATCCCGGGTCGAACGCGAGATCGACCAGCAAGGTCTGCTGACTTCAGGTGCGTCTTCAACAGATATAGCAATTTCTGGCTCTGGTTTTTTTACGGTTAACGACCAAACGGATGGATCGGGTAACACATTCTTCACAAGGGCCGGTGAGTTCCGTCCCGATAAAGACGGCAACCTCGTTAACTCTGGTGGTTTCACCCTGATGGGTTGGCCAATTGATAGCAACGGTACCGTGCAGCAAACCAACGTGCTCAGTGCCTTCTCGGTTTTAAACACTGCAAACCTAACCTCCGCGCCCGTCGCGACAACGTCCATTGAGTTGGGTGCCAACTTGCCCGCTTCCGCAACATCAGGTGATGCGAACAGTTTAACAGCCCAGGTTTTCGACCGACAAGGCGGTCAGCATTCACTCGCTTTGACATTTACGAA
Organism: Rhodospirillaceae bacterium; assembly: GCA_002716125.1. GTDB lineage: Bacteria > Pseudomonadota > Alphaproteobacteria > UBA8366 > UBA8366 > UBA6544. The sequence continues at coordinate 18,753 of PAZH01000049.1, read as the reverse complement.
AACGAGCACGAACAACCAATGGAATATTACAGCAACCATTTCAGGCGGCAACTTCGTTGACCCCGATCAAAACAACGATTTAACCCTCGGCAATCCGTCGACGGGAACGGCTGCTGGTAATGACGTCGCCTTCATCACTGGCACCACTAGCACTGCAATTGGAACCATGACTTTTGCTCAAGACGGCACGCTCTCATCCCTTACCGGCGCTGCAGCAACAGCTGGTGCCATATCAGTTGAGGATACGACCGACAACCAGCTTGATCTGACATTTGACTTCGATCAGGTAGATACAACCACCGCGGATCGTGTTACCGTCGCGATCGACTTCGGCAGCTTAAATCAAGCGGATGGGTTCACCCAGTTCCAAGGTAACTTCACGCCAAACTTCATCGAACAGAACGGTAAACAGTTCGGATCTCTGTCAGCCGTTAATATCGACGAAAACGGTATTACCACCGCCTTGTTCGATAACGGAGAAACGCGCGACATCTTCCAGGTGCCGGTGATCACCTTCAATAACCCGAACGGCCTCCAGGAGCGAACCGGTAACGTCTACACGGAGACAACCGATTCCGGACCTGCGGTCGCGCTGGAGCCAGGACGCGGTGGTGCTGGACAGATCGCACCTTCGGCCTTGGAGCAGTCCACGGTCGACTTGGCGGACGAGTTCACGCGAATGATCGTTACGCAACGGGCCTTCTCGGCCAGTACGCGGATCATCACCACTGCGGATGAAATGCTGGAAGAATTGACACGTATCATCAGATAGGCGCTCACCTTCCAAGAGCTCAAATTCCTCAAAATCTCACCCGGCCTCGAACCATAGAGGCCGGGTTTTTCTTTTTTGGCGACGAGATCCCGAGGGTTAGCCCTTTGTTCAAGATTTCCCTGTAACCTTCGCTCAACATGAAAATGAATAATGCGGAAATTGACTTCATGAGCGAAAGCGGCGGCAAAACGGACGCGTTCGGCTTAGAGGATCCACCCATGTCCATGGAAGATTTACCGCCACCAGACACCAAGCGTTGGGTCGTTCGCCGAAAAGCTTCTGTTATTTGCGCCGTCGAAACAGATTTGATCTCCCTTGAAGACGCATGCAGCCGCTACGGCATATCGATGGAAAAGTACGAATCCTGGCGACGGCTTCTTGAGAAACGTGGAATGGGTGGGCTGCGCGTAACACGCCTTAACGAATATCGCGCCAAGCTCCAAGAGGAAGCATCTTAGGAAATATTTTTATTTCCGCGGTCTTCCCCAAAATAAGCCGGCGGAAACAATGGTGACATAAAACCACAAACAAAATCGGCACCGCCGGCGCACCATATTTATAAATCATTTAGTTTTATTTCAATTTGAATATTTTTACATCTGATTTGCTTTTGCTTCTTTTTTCCAAATTTTTGAGATGGGCAATTTTTGCCGCCTTTTGACTTCATTTTTACTGAGAAATGGACTAGAATAATTCTTAGCAATGAATCTGCGTGAATTTGACCAGATAGCGAGTCCATGCAGAGCAGGACGCCAATGACCGTGAAAGAGAAAAAATTCTTTTTTATAGTCAGCTAGTTATGTGAGACAACTCGATACGCGGGGGACGCGGCCGTGAATCCATTGTTAGATACACTGCGAAATCTCGGAGGTACGAGATTGGCTATGATGGGCGCAGTATCCATCGGCCTTGTCATATTTTTTATTTTCATCACAACGCGTCTCTGGACTCCGAGCTTGTCCCTTCTCTATGGCGACTTGGACCCTTCCGAAGCTTCTAAGATCGCTAATGAGCTTCAAACACTTGGTATTTCAAATGAATTGAGCGGTGGCGGCACACAAGTCCTTGTACCGGCAAACCGTGTAGGCGAAGCGCGGATCGCAATGGCAGAACTCGGCCTCCCGGCCGGCGGTAATATCGGTTATGAAGCTTTCAACAAAGAAGAAGGACTAGGAACCTCTAACTTCGTTCAAAACATCCGCGCTCTCACTGCGCTCCAAGGGGAATTAGGGCGAACGATCGCATCCATTAGCTCCGTCAAGAGTGCGAAGGTCCTATTGGTATTACCTCGGCGCGAGCTCTTCAGCCGACAACAGCAAGAGCCGAGCGCCTCCGTCGTGCTGAAAATGCGGGGCGCTAAACGTTTGGACCGCAATCAAGTCGCAGCCGTTCAGCATTTGGTTTCCGCCGCTGTCCCAAATTTGAAAACAACCCGCATTTCGATTGTCGATGATCGCGGCACCCTTTTGGCCCGCGGCGGCGAAGAGGATCTCGAAGGTGCCGGCGGCACGGGCCTGAGCGCGGATGAAATGCGGTTGGCGATTGAAAACCGCCTCGCCCGTAAGGTAGAACAGCTGCTTGAGCCCGTTGTCGGCGTCGGCAATGTGCGCGCGCAGATTTCTGCGAAAATCGATCCACAGCGCGTGATTACGAATGAGGAAAGATACGATCCGGACGGCCAGGTCCTGCGCTCTTCGCAGTCGATCACGGAATCCAGCCAAAGCGCCGAAGGTCAGTCCGACAACGTCTCTGTCAGCAGGAACTTGCCAGATGCATCGACCGCCGGCGAAGGCACCACGAACGCTTCCAGGTCGGAGCGTGTCGAGGAAGCCAATAACTTCGAAATCACAAAGAGCATCAGCAACACGATCAAAGAAGCCGGCGAGATCGAGCAGCTTTCCGTTGCGGTCGCAATTAACCACAAGAAAGCGCCCGCTGGTGAAGGCGACGAAGAAGAGAACGGCGGCAATACGGTTCCGCGAACGCCGGAAGAAATGCAGCAATACGCTGGAATAGTGCGGGCGGCACTCGGTATCGACGATGCCCGCGGCGACAAGGTCGAAATCATCAATTTGAGGTTCGCCGGTGCCCCGGTTATGGATGACGAAGGCGGCCTTGGGTCGGAACTCTTCGGCTTCGATCCCAGTCAGCTTCAGCGTCTTGTTGAGATTGTCGTACTCGCGGTCGTCGGCGTGCTAATTATCCTTTTGGTCGTGAGGCCGCTAATCGCGAAAGTTCTTGAAGTCACTCCGCAGGCAATGGAACGCGCCGCAACCGCGCCGCCGGGCATGGAAGGCATGCCGCCGATGCTGCCACCAGACGGGGCACCCCCGCCGATGCCAGGCAACATGGCCGCTCTCGCCGCGCCGGGTGCACCGGGTGCACCGGGCGCCGATGGCGCGGAAGGTATGATGATGGCGGACGGCGGACAGCCCGAAGGATCGCTTATAGATATCGGCCGGGTCGAAGGCCGTGTACGCGCATCTTCGCTCCACAAAGTCGGCGAAATTATCGAAAAGCATCCGGACGAAGCGGTTTCGATTATTCGCAACTGGATGTATCAGGAACAGTAGGCCGGAGATTTACGGTAAATGCGCCTACGCGACGATTATCGAAGCTTAACCGGCCGCGAGAAAGCGGCCGTGCTCGTGCTTTCGGTCGGCGATACATATTCGGCAAAACTGTTTGCCAGTATGGAAGACGACGAAATCAGAGTGATTTCACAGTCGATGTCGGAGCTCGGCACGGTCAGCTCGGTGATCGTCGAACAATTGTTCATCGAATTCACAGAGCAAATTTCGACGACGAACGATTTGATCGGCACGCCGGAAAGCACCGAACGCTTGTTGCGAAAGGTGATCGGGGAAGAGCGTGGCGAGAAGATTATGGATGGCGTCCGCGGGCCCGAAGGCCGAACGATGTGGGACAAGCTCGATAACGTAAACGAGCAGCAACTCGCCAATTATCTAAAGAACGAGTACCCGCAAACGATCGCCGTCGTCATGGCGAAATTGAAGCCGGAGCATGCAGCGAAGGTAATCGAATCGTTGCCGGAATCGCTTTCAATGGAAGTGATCGACCGGATGCTCAATCTTGAATCGGTGAAAAAAGAAGTTTTCGACGACGTGGAAGAAACCCTGCGCCGGGAATTCATCTCAACCTTGTCCAAGCAAGACACGCGCGACACGCACGAAGCGGTTGCCGAAATTATCAACGGCATGGATCGGAACACAGAATCCAAGCTGATGAACATGCTGGAAGAACGCGACCGAGGCACCGCCGATAAAATCCGCGAATTAATGTTTACCTTTGAGGATTTGGCGAATATCGATGCCGCTGGCATTCAAACGCTCGTCCGATCGGTCGAAAAGAAACAGCTTACAATCGCTTTGAGAGGTGCTTCCGAAAACGTGCGTTGGGCATTTTTCGACAACATGTCGGAACGGGCCGAGAAACTGATGCACGAGGATATTAATAATTTGGGCCCAATTCGCCTCCGAGAAGTCGACGAGGCCCAGGCCGAAATCGTCTCGATTGCGAAAGAACTTGCGGCACGCGGCGAGATCATAATTGGGTCGTCTGACGGTGATGACGAAATCATTTATTGACGGGCGATAGGTGGCTGGAAACCGAAATGAGTTCTGATCAACAAAAAGAAATTCGTCCATTCACGTTCGAGCATTCTTTCGATGTCCTGATGACGCCGGAAGAAGAAGAGGCCGCCAAAAAACAGGAAGAAGAGGAAGCCGCGCCGACGTTTTCGGAAGAAGAATTAGCGGCAGCGCGAGAAGAGGCATTTCAAAGCGGACTTCAAGCCGGTCGACAGGAAGCGATGACCGGCATTGAGCAACAAGTATCCGCCACACTCGAGGTGCTTAGCGCGACAATCGGCCGAATTGGCGAACAGCAATCTCAAGCAAACGACCTGATCGCGCGTGAAACCGTCGAACTGGCTGTCGCCGCTGTCCGAAAGCTTTTTCCAAACCTCGCGGAGAGGGGCGGCAAAGAAGAAGTCGAAAAATTTGTAGCGGACATCATGTCGCGTCTTCTCGAAGAGCCGCACCTAAGCGTCCGCGTTTCGGAGACGTTGGCCCCTGAGATCGAACGCCATTTCAATGATTTGTCTCAAAAAATTGGCTTCGCGGGAAAAATCTCGATCTCGCCCGACGCCGACCTCGGCCCGGCGGATTGCCGAATTCGTTGGAGCGAAGGCGAAGCCGAAAAGCTAACGGAGACGATTCTGCAGGAAATCGAAACGTTGACGGGCTCGTTACCTCGACCGACTGCGCCATCGATGGAAATCACCCCTGAAGCGGCCCAAGAGATGCCGAACGAAATTCCAGCGGACGCAGCGCCCTCCCAAGAACCGGAGATCGTCGAGCAACCGATGCCTCCAATGGAACCCGATGTTGCGACGGCACCGCCGGAGCCGTCAGTACCGCCGGAGCCGATGGCAGAAGCGACCGACGTTCCCGATATAAACGAAGTACCGACCGAAGTCTTATCTGCGGAGATGCCGTCACCGGACATGGCGGCGGCGCCCGAATTTGACGCGGAGCCCGTCACGGAAAACGAAATGACGGACGAAACAGAGACTTCTCCGGAACCCGCATGAACGACATCACCTTGATAGGAGATCCCGATGGCCGATGATGACGACAATTTACAACTAAGCGAGTTAGAAGCCGAAACACCGGAGCCGATGCCCGAAGGTGAAGGCGGCGGCGATCCGATGGACATGATGGACGACATGGAGTCCGGCCTGCCTCAAGGTGCCCAAGACCTCGAAGCCGTCTACGATATTCCGGTCCAAGTTTCCGCTGTCCTCGGCAAGGCGACAATGCAAGTTAGTCAGCTTTTGAAGCTGGGCCGCGGCGCGGTCGTAGAGCTGGATCGCAAAGTTGGCGAGGCTATCGACATATACGTCAACAATCGTTTGGTGGCGCGCGGCGAAGTCGTCGTTGTCGAGGACAAACTTGGCGTGACGATGACGGAAATCATCAAATCGGATCAAGCTTAGACACGCCCGGGATTCCTTAAAGCCATGTCGACCGAGGCCGAAACCGAGCAACAAGAAGCGAAAGAATACGTTCGCGCACCATCCGTCCGCTCCATCGTGGACATTGCAACGTTGTTCGGAATTATTGGGGCATTCGCCCTCATCGTCACCGCGATCGTGCTCGGTGGCAGCCCCTACGCATTTATCGACCTGCCGTCGATTTGCATCGTAATCGGCGGCACATTCGGTATTACCGTCGCCTGTTATTCTTTTCGCGATGTCGGTACGGCCTTCCGCATTGTGATGTCGACGGTCTTCTATCATACGCGGAGCCCGTCCTCCGCCGCCCTACACGTACTGCAGCTGGCCCAACTCGCGCGCCGAAAAGGTCCGCTCTCGATGGAGCCATATGTGCCGCGTCTTATGAATGAGGAGATGCTGCACAAGGGTTTAAAGATGTTGCTGGACGGCTCGACCGGCGACGAGATTGAACGCATCATGCAAGGTGAGATGCAAGCAGCCGCACGCCGTCATACGAGAACGGTCGGCGTTTTGCGCAAAGCGGCCGAAATTTCGCCGGCAATGGGATTGATCGGAACGCTCGTCGGCCTCGTGCAGATGCTGGGTAACCTGAGCGACCCCAGCACGATCGGCCCGAGCATGGCCGTCGCCCTACTTACGACGTTCTACGGCGCGGTCCTGGCCAATATGGTCTTTAGTCCGCTCGCCTCGAAACTCGAGCGAAACTCGAGCGAAGAAGCCCTCATTAACCAGATTCACGTGATGGCGTCGACGTCGATCGCACGTCACGAAAACCCGCGGCGTCTCGAAATGCTGCTGAACACCATTCTGCCGCCAGACCACAGAATTGAATATTTTAGCTGACATAGAGCAGCGATAAGAGAACGGAAAGTAAGATGAAAGTTTTGATCGTCGGACGACTGGAAGGCCACATTACGGAAGCGAGCAAGATTGCGATTGCTCGCGGCGCGAAAGTGGCCCATGTGAATTCAATCTCCGAAGCGATGAATGCGTTGCGTTCGGGCCAGGGCGCCGAAGTCGCCATGGTCGACGTCAATCTCGATGTCGGCGACATGGTCTCACAGCTTGAAAACGAACGGATCAATTTACCGATCGTCGCCTGCGGTATCGGCAACGATAGCAATGCAGCCGTCGACGCGATCAAAGGTGGTGCGAAGGAATACGTCCCCCTGCCCCCCGATCCAGAACTGATCGCCGCCGTTCTCGAAGCCGTCAGCCAGGAAAGCAACGCGATCGTCCATGCCGACCCGGCGATGAAGCAGGTCCTGGCCTTCGCCGACAAGATCGCCCCCGCCGATGCGTCGGCCTTGATAACCGGACAATCCGGCACGGGTAAGGAGCTCATGGCGCGATACATTCACGTCAAAAGTAAGCGCTCGACCAATAACTTCGTAGCCGTCAATTGTGCTGCCATACCTGAAAATCTGTTGGAATCGGAGCTCTTCGGTCATGAGAAGGGCGCCTTTACAGGAGCAGTCGCGCGACGCATCGGTAAGTTCGAAGAAGCGAATGGCGGCACATTGCTGCTCGACGAAATCAGCGAAATGCACGTCCGTCTCCAAGCGAAACTGCTGCGCGCCATCCAGGAACGCGAGATCGATCGGGTGGGCGGCACACAACCAATTAAGGTTGATGTCCGTATTGTCGCCACATCGAACCGGAACCTTGAAGCGGAAGTTAAGAATGGTGAATTTCGTGAAGATCTCTTCTTCCGCCTCAATGTAATCGAGATCAAACTGCCGTCATTGCGGGAACGGCCGCAAGACATTCCGGTTCTCGCGAATTTCTTCGCTGAAAAATATGCCGAGGCGAACGGCGTGGACCGTCTTCCGATTGGCACACAAGCCATGGACCTTTTACGCAGTCACGCTTGGCGCGGAAATGTTCGTGAACTGGAGAACACCATGCATCGCGCCGTTCTGCTGGCGCAAGGCAATGAGATCGGCACAGAAGCGATTGTGTTGAGTGGCGGCGGCCAGGACGAGGTTGCCTCCGTTGCGGCCACCGCCGCGGCCGCGGTCCGCGAAAACGGTGCCGAGCCGGAATTGGCGGACGGTGAGAACCCCACAAAAGGTTTGGTTGGACGGACCGTCGCTGAAGTTGAGCGCGATCTAATCATCGATACGCTTCAACATTGTCTCGGGAATCGGACCCACGCGGCAAACATATTGGGCATCTCAATTCGCACGCTTCGAAACAAGCTCAAGCAATATAACGAAGAAGGTGTCCCGGTGCCGCTACCCGGTGAAGGTTAGGAAAGGCGCAATCGCGTGACTCGTAGCCATAAAAGGGGTGCCTGATGAGCGATGCGGCTCCCGATCAATCGACGGATGCAGGCGGCACGTCAACCGAAGGCGGCGGCGGTGCGCCCTTTGAGATTCCGGAATATCTAAAGCGCGGCGATATCGCTCTGGCGCTTGGCGTCATTGCCATCCTCGTTGTCCTGCTTTTGCCGATGCCGACATGGCTGCTGGACTTTTCGCTCGCGATTTCGATCACCTTCTCTGTCATTATTCTGATGACGGCTCTCTTCATCAAGAACCCCTTGGAACTCAACACGTTTCCAACGATTCTACTGATCGCGACCATGCTGCGGCTGGCGTTGAACTTGGCGTCGACGCGACTGATCCTGGCCGATGGCCATACCGGTACAGCGTCTGCCGGCCGTGTCATCGAGGCCTTCGGCAATTTCGTCGTCGGCGGCAATTATGTCATCGGTATTATCGTTTTCGGTATCCTGGTCATCGTCAATTTCGTCGTCATCACGAAAGGTGCGGGACGGATCGCTGAGGTCGCCGCGCGCTTCAGCTTGGATGCGATGCCCGGTAAGCAGATGGCAATCGACGCCGACTTGTCATCGGGATTGATCGGCGAAGACGAGGCCCGTAAACGCCGCAGCTCACTCGAAGAAGAAAACTCATTCTTTGGCGCGATGGACGGTGCTTCGAAATTTGTGCGCGGCGATGCCATCGCCGGATTGCTGATCACTTTCATCAATATTGTCGGCGGCATCATTATCGGCACGGCTCAACAGAACATGAGCCTCGGTAACGCCGCTGAAACCTACACGCTGTTGACCATCGGTGATGGTCTCGTCACCCAAATCCCGGCACTTATCGTCTCCACGGCCGCCGGTATGTTGGTGACACGCTCCGGCGTCCAAGGCGCGGCTGACGAAGCGGTTCTGGGGCAGCTCACCAACTACCCGGTCGCGCTGACTCTTGCCACAGGCCTTCTCCTGACCATCGCCGTCCTGCCCGGCATCCCGGCATTGCCGTTCCTGATCTTAGCGGGTGTCACCGGCGGGACCGCCTTCGCTTTGAATAAGCGAAGACAGGAAGAGGAGGACGAAGAAGCACGAGTCGAAGAAGAGAAACAGTCCGCGCCGCCGCCGGAAGAGCCGATCGGCGCAGCGCTGCAAATCGATAACATTCGCCTGGAGCTCGGATACGGCCTGTTGTCCCTCATCAACAATCCCAGCGAACGCCGCCTCACCGAACAGATCAAAGCGCTTCGCCGCCAACTGGCGAGCGAGATGGGCTTCATCATGCCGGCTGTACGGATTCAAGATAACCTTCAGCTACCGCCGAACAATTACATCCTGCGGGTCAAGGAAATCGAAGCCGGCAACGGCGAACTACGTCCCAATATGCTGCTTGTAATGGATCCGCGCGGTGAGCAGATCGCACTCCCGGGCGAGGCGACCGTAGAGCCGACGTTTGGGCTACCCGCCATGTGGGTCGGCGAACAACATCGCGAAGAAGCAATGTTCCGGGGCTTCACAGTTGTCGATGCGCCCACCGTGATCACAACGCATCTCACGGAAATTATCCGCGACAACATGTCGGAACTTCTTTCCTATTCCGAGACGCAGAAACTTCTCGACGAATTGGACGGCGGGCATCAGAAACTGATCGCGGACCTTGTCCCCAATCAGATCAACATTGGGGGTATTCAACGAGTTCTCCAGAACCTCCTTGGCGAACGCGTTTCGATCCGCGACCTTGCCACCATCCTCGAAGGCGTTTCCGAAGCGTGCGGCTACACCCGCAATATCGGTCAAATCACCGAGCACGTCCGCGCCCGCCTCGCGCGACAGCTATCGGACGATGTGGTCAATGAACAAGGCTTCATTCCGCTGGTTACTTTGTCGCCGGAATGGGAACAATCCTTCGCAGAGTCGATTGTCGGCCAAGGCGACGACCGGCAGCTTTCGATGGCGCCGAGTAAACTTCAGCAGTTCATCACAGCCGTCCGAACGGTCTTCGAGCGGCATGCCATGCAAGGCGAGACCCCTGTCCTTTTGGTTAGTCCCGGTATCCGGCCTTTTGTCAGGTCTGTTATCGAACGTTTTCGACCCGTTACTATCGTAATGTCGCAAAATGAGGTACACCCAAAGGCGAAAATTAAGACTTTGGGTCAGGTTTAGAGTTATCGGGACACTAGGAATCCAATCGAATGCGCCTTAAGACAATCCACGCCCGGACAATGCAGGAGGCCATGGAACTGGTCCGCGAGCAGATGGGCGCGGAAGCCATCATTGTGGCAACGCATGAAGACGAGGGCACGCGCGGCGTCCGCGTGACGGCCGCATCCGATATGGAAGACCGTCACATTCCGGAGACCGAACGCGCGATCTCGTTCGAAACCTTGCAGATGATTGGCAACTCGCTCGACGACCACGGGACCCCGCCGCAGTTAACCGACAAGTTACTGAATAGTGTCGCCGCACAAGCCAAGGCAGACGCGCATATGTCGCTCAGCGGCGCGTTGCAGGATACCTACAACTTTATGCCGCTGCCCGAATCCGGTGTTGGTGCCAGACCAATTATGCTTATCGGGCCGCCCGGCGGTGGGAAAACCTCCGCTGCCGCTAAACTGGCGGCACGCAGTGTCGTTTCAGGCCACTCGGTCACATTAATTACAACGGACACCGTTCGCGCACGCGCGGTTGAGCAACTCGATGCCTACGGCAGCCGGCTGGGTCTCTCGACAAAGGTGGCCCCGGATCCTCTAGCATTGATCGAGGAAATCGAGAATGCGGAGGCAGACGACCTCATCGTGATCGACACAATGGGTGTCAATCCTTACAGCCAAGAGGATATGGACAAGCTCATCGAGTTTGCGGGTGCCATCGCCGTTGAACCTATCTTGGTGCTCACCGCGGGCCGCGACGTCATCGAAGCCATCGAGATTGCAAAAGCATACGAAGATGTGAATCCGTCGAGAATGCTGGTCACCGGTTTGGACATGGTGCGGCGCCTCGGCAGCATCCTGGCAGCGGTCGAGGCGTCTGGCTTGGCGTTTTCCGATGTCAGCCCGTCACCGAATATTGTGAACGGTTTACGGCCGGTAAATGCGGTGTCGCTCGCCCGCCTATTGCTTCCTTCGGAAGCGAGCATTCCGAACAACACAAGCAGTTCACAGATCGCTCCGGAAAATTCGGAGGTTTCGAAGACCAGTCTTCGCGAAGAGGATGTCGTCGAGAATGACGAACTTGCCCCAACCGGTTCAAATTAGCGCTACCGATTGCAGCGCTTTAGGCGTGTCACGCAAATGAACACGCCTGTCCCACCGACGCCGCCATCTTCGACGGTGTTGCAAAACGTTCCGACGGGCAACACCTCAACTGCAACTGTCGTGCAGTCGACGATCAATCAATCCAGCCTTCAACTTGGCCAAAACTTGGCGGCCACGGTGTTGAGTCGAATTGCGCCCGGACAATTCTCGATACAAACCGATCTTGGTCAATTAACGCTGCAAACAGCAGCGAATCTCGTTTTAGGACAATCCTTGAATGTCCAAATTCAGTCGCTTGGTGCACGTCCGCTGCTTTTATTGTTGCCGCCCCAAACACCAGCCGCGGGCGCGCCTCAAACGCAAGCGCCCCAAGTCACCGGCGATACGTCTACCCTAACGCAAGGCAGTGTAACCAAAGCGACGGTCCTGCGCGCAGGGCCGGCCGCCACCGGCGCGACAACATCGGCAACCGGCACGGCCAGCGCCGGCGCGGCAGGACCTTCTGCGCCGAGCACGATTGCACCGACCACATCGAGCGCTGTTGCCGCCACACCATCGGCGACCCCGGTCGGCGGTACGCCCGGAAATCCTGCCTTAACCGCCATTTCAGGTGGCGCGGGTGCCGTCAACACGAGCGCAGCTGTGCCCGGCACGACCGGAACGGCGCCCTCCTCGCTTCCGCCTGGGACGACATTCAACGTTCGGATCGTTTCAGTCACACCGCCCAACGTACCCACCCCAACCAACGCCGCGACCGGCCCCGGCGTCGTTACCGGAACCGTTACCGGTGCAACCGCCAGCGGACAGTCCGTTGTCCAGACCAGCGCCGGTGAGATCGCCCTTTCAGCTCAAAAACCGCTGCCCCGCGGAACGCAGCTTGCGCTGCAGATCACCAGCACACCGCAGGTTCCCGGCGGTCTACCGGAACCCGCATCGCTTCTTTTAAGTCAACAATGGGAATCGCTGCGTGACGTGATGGCGGCCCTTCGCTCTGCAGACCCGGCCGCCGCCCGGCATGTAGCTCAGCAAGTTTTACCGCAGGCAGGCGGGCCGATAACAACCGGCGTCCTTTTTTTCCTCTCTGCAATGCTCACGGGTGACGTTCGCCGCTGGATCGGTGAGGATTCGATGCGCACGCTGCAAAGGACAGGGGGCAACCTTTTAGATCGTCTACAACAAGACATGGGCGATATGCGTCGGATGGCAAACGAACCAGCGGGACAAGAATGGCGCTCTTACTTGATTCCCATCTTGTCGGGAAGCGATCTCGAGCAACTCAAGCTCTTCGTCCGAGGCGAACGCGATCAAGACGAAAACGATGAAGACGGCGCTGGGCGGAAAATTCGGTTCGTCATCGAAGTCGAGTTTAGCCGACTTGGCCCTTTCCAATTCGACGGTCTTTCGAGGGACCGGACAATCGATTTGATGGTGAGAACCCGTGATGCCCTGTCGGAGACCATGCGGGACGATATCCGCCGGATATATGCCGATGCGGTTTCCGCGTTGGGGTTCACCGGAACAATCGATTTTCAACGAAGTACGCTGTTTGAACTTAACCCAACACAAGAAGTTCATGCCAAGCAATCCGGGCTAACCGTATGAGTGCGTTTCGGACGGATCGCTCTCGGCTTCAAAGCTTTGCGAATCCCAACCCAAAGATCGATTATATTTCCCGACTTAACGGTGATGCACAGAACGGAGCCCTGACGGTCTCTCTTTTCTATGTACCGGACAAGTTGGTGCTTTTAACGGCCGCCTTCCAAGAATACCTGGCAGATATCCAGATCACGGAGACCGCAGCGCTCGAACCGGTCGCGCTTCAAGTGCTCGATGACATAAACAACGAAGTCGTTCCCCGTTGGGTGGAAGTGAAGATTTGGGCCCGGTCGGAGTCGAAGAAATCAACCAGCGTGATCGTCGTCGATCAACAGCCAAAATGGACAAATCCGTCGCTACTCGCGCGGTTGGATTAACTCACACTGCCTTTGCGCTGATGCGCCGTAAGCGCGACCTCGTCCAGTTCGATCTGGTTCTGCCGTTCTTGTTCTAGGTATTCCCGATGATCTTGCTGATCTTTGGTGATTTCGTATTTCTTAAGTTCTTCGAAAGCTTGGGTCACAATTTCCCGCGCCGCCTCGACTTGTTCATGGGCTTTGGCCAATTCACCTTCGAGAGCCTCTCGTCGTGATTTGCTTCGAGACGCATAGCCCCCGTAATAAGGCGCAAAATCCGCTTGGCCGCGAGAAAACGATTGTTCCGACTGAATTTCTTGATCGAGGCTATCGATCGCCTGCTGAACCCTTGCTTCCTGTTCTTCTAGATCTCGAAGAACCCTTCGTTTCTCATCAAGGTCGAATTTGTGGAAGCGGATGAGTTTCTCGATGACACTCATGAACTCTGCTCGCCAAATATGCTCGCGAGCAAATCGTAACTTTGATCCAGCGTATAGGCTTCATTCTTGCCTTGCGCCAAGAAACTCTCCAGCGATTCATGGTAGTGAATAGCTTCATCGACAGCCGCGTCGCTGCCGCTGCGATAAGCACCAAGCCGGATCAGTTCGGCCATATCCTCATAGGTCACCATCAAAGATCGCGCATGGTTTATAAGCGTGTTCTGATCTTCGGTGTTACAATCGGGCATCGTCCGGGAAACGCTTCTCAATATATTGATCGCCGGATAGCGGTTCCGCTGCGCGATCGCCCTGTCCAGAACGATGTGGCCATCGACAATTCCGCGGACTGCATCCGAGATGGGTTCGTTGTGATCGTCGCCCTCGACCAGCACCGCAAACATCGCGGTAATCGTTCCTTCCCCTGTGCCCGGTCCCGCACGTTCCAGTAATTTCGGGAGTTCGGCAAAAACCGTCGGCGTATAGCCCTTGCTCGCGGGCGGTTCTCCGGCCGACAGACCGATTTCGCGCTGCGCCATGGCAAATCGCGTCACACTATCCATCAAGCAGAGGACATCTCGTCCCTGATCGCGAAAATATTCCGCGACCGTCATCGTCATATAAGCCGCCTGTCGACGCATCAACGGCGATTCATCGGATGTGGCGACAACCAAGACCGAGCGCGCCAACCCTTCGGCACCAAGGTCTTCTTCAACGAATTCTTTGACTTCTCTGCCGCGCTCGCCGACCAGTCCGATAACGATCACATCGGCCTGCGAATACCGCGCCAGCATCGACATCAAAATCGACTTACCCACGCCAGATGCAGAAAAAACGCCCATACGTTGGCCGCGGCAACAGGTGACAAACGCATTCAGCGATTTCACGCCGAGGTCGATCTTACCGTCAACGCGGCCGCGGGCGTGTGCCGGCGGCGCCGCGCGTTTGACGGGATAACCAACACCGCCCCGATCGATGGGTCCTTTTCCATCGAGCGGTTCGCCGAACGCATTTATGACACGCCCAAGCCAGGCCTCGCTTGGATAGGCGACCGAATTACTTTCGCCGACTTCGACAGCCGACCCCAGCCCGATACCGTCTAACGCACCGAATGGCATCGCCAATGCCCGGTCGTCCCGGAACCCAACAACTTCGCATGCAACGCGCTCGTCCCGCCGCCCAATGAGCGTACAGCGGTCGCCCACAGACAAGAACGCCTGAACACCTCCGATTTCGACCAGCATGCCTTGAATGGCGCGGACTTTCCCATAAATCCGGCCATCCGATAGGCGATCAATATCACCGGTGAGGTTGGATAACGAACTAGACAATACGCGGCACCTTTTGGTTGCCACAGCTTATCACATTTTCCCGAACGGATGCGAAGACAAAGCCGCTACAATTTGTTAACCTTTTCGGAGCATAATAAACATAGTTAACATTAAAGTCCGAATTCGTAGAAAGAGTATGAGCGATGAGAATACTTCTCGTTGAGGATGACGCCGCAATCGCCCGCAGCATCGAATTGATGCTGAAGTCCGAAGATTATGTGGTTGATGTAACCGATATGGGCGAAGACGGGTTAGAGATCGGCAAGATATACGAATATGATTTAATCATTCTTGATCTGATGCTCCCCGACATCGACGGGTATGAAGTCCTACGCCGACTCCGTGATTCACGGGTCGAAACACCTATTCTAATCCTATCGGGCCTAAACGACCTGGACGCGAAGGTTAAGGGCTTAGGATTTGGTGCCGACGACTACATCACGAAACCATTCGAGAAACGCGAGCTGATCGCGCGCATTCAGGCCATTATCCGCCGTGCAAAAGGGCATTCTCAGTCCCGAATCACGACAGGCCGATTGAGTGTCGACCTCGGTGGGCGAACGGTCGAAATCGACGATAAGCCGATCCACCTGACGGGGAAGGAATATAGCGTTCTCGAACTTCTTTCGCTGCGCAAAGGGACGACGCTGACTAAGGAAATGTTCCTGAACCACCTTTATGGCGGCATGGACGAACCTGAACTCAAAATTATCGACGTCTTCGTCTGTAAGCTCCGTAAAAAACTCAACACCGCGACTGGCGGCGAGAATTACATCCATACGGTATGGGGGCGCGGATACGTGCTGCGCGATCCGAACGAGGAATTAGAAGCGCCCGCTGCCTAAAGATTTGAGGTATCGCCGGCTGACAGAACTCCGCCGGTCAAAGTGCACTTAATTTATTGGCCGCAAACCAAAAGTCGTTTAGCCGACATTAAATGGCGGCGCGCCATCCACCTGCGCATACATGCCGCGCTGCCCGCTGACGGGCTTAAAGCGTTCAGTAACACCGAGCACGGTCTCCGCACCGCCAAGATAGAGCACGCCGTCGGCCGGCAAGAGGCCGCTAACTTTATCCAATACCTGCCGTTTCAGGTCTTGATCGAAATAAATCAAAACATTCCGGCAAAAGACCACATCGAAGGTCCCGAACGCGCTCGGATCGTCGAGTAGATTGAACTCCTGGAATTGAACCATCGAGCGGATGTCGCTGCTGATCGTCCATATGTCGCCGTTCTGCTCGAAATACTTAACCAGCAGCGTTACCGGCAAGCCGCGTTGAACTTCGAACTGGGTATAGACACCCGATTTCGCCTTCTCGAGCATTTCGACCGAGATGTCCGTCGCAACGATCTCCGTTTGCCAGCCGACAAATTTTGCTGCAGCCTCTTTCAGCAGCATTGCGATCGAATACGGCTCCTGCCCACTTGAGCAGGCGGCACACCAAATTCGTATTTGTTTTTTATCCGCCCGGCGTTCGAGCAGGCCTGGCAGAATCAAATCGCGGAGTTGGTCGAACGGCTTCATATCACGGAAGAATAACGACTCGTTTGTCGTCATCGCTTCGATCACATCGTTCAATAAGGCTGGGTTCGCCGCGCCCCGCAACGCCGCCACAAGTTCATCGAGGTCTTTTTGCCCATTCTTCCGAGCGACCGGCATCAGTCGGCTCTCCAGCAAATAAGCCTTATCGACCGTCAGCACCAATCCGGATTTATTCCTCAGGAGTGATGCAAGAAACTCGAAATCCTCGACCTTCATGCGCCCGCCCCTTTAACAATATTGGCGATACAATTCGGTAAATCTCCGACTGGCAGGACCGCGCTGCAAACGCCATTCGTCGCGACTGCACCCGGCATTCCCCACACGACGCTGCTTTCCTCGTCCTGCGCGATAATAGTGCCGCCGTTCTCCACGATTACCTGACTGCCCGCCAAACCGTCATGCCCCATCCCCGTCAGGATCATTACAAGAACGTTCGCGCCATAAACCTTTGAGACGGAGCGCAACATAACGTCGACGGCTGGCCGACAAAAATTCTCGGGTGGGTCTTGATTCAATCGCACCACAATATTGCTACCATCGCGCTCAAGACACATATGGTAATCACCCGGCGCGACGTAGATATGTCCCGGCTGAATGATACCGCCCTCTTCGGCTTCTTTCGCCGAACGTCCGCTCGCACGTGCGATATGTTCGGCAAGAATAGTGGTGAAGGTCGCAGGCATATGTTGGGTAATGACAATCGGCAACCCGACCGCATCCGGCAAATTTCCCAATACGCGCTGGAGGGCCTGCGGCCCCCCTGTCGAGCTTCCAACGGCGATCACTTCCGGCCGTGCCGCGCCACGCTGGCGCAAGGTTATTCCTTTGCCGCCCGCTGCCTGCGGTGCGGCGGCAGCCGGCGCAGCCGGCCGAGCTTCACGTGGGGCTACGGCGGGGCGCGCTGCTGGCGCCGGGGAGGCCGCGGCGACGTCCGCCGCCTTCGGCTCAGGTGCCCGGTTGGCCAAGACGCGGACTTTTTCGATCAGCTCCCGTTTAAACTCGTCGCCCGAATGAATCCCGCCAGAAGTGGTCGGTTTTGGAATATAGTCCGACGCGCCCAGATCAAGAGCCTTCATGGAAATTTCGGCGTTCCGGCGGGTCAAGGTTGACGCCATCACCACTTTGACGCCGGGGCGGGCCTCAATCAGTTTTGGCAATGCCGTCAAACCATCCATTCGCGGCATCTCGATATCCAAAACGATAACGTCAACTTCGTGTCGCGTAATGGCGTTCAGCGCCATCAAGCCGTCTCCGACAGACGAGACGACCTTTATCTCCGCGTCGCTCTCCAAAATTCGGGTGATCAGACCACGCACAATTGCGGAGTCGTCGACGACCATTACACGGATCGGATTTTCTTCGGCCGATGCGTTAGAAGTGGGCGCGAGTGCCATCAGATGAGGCCTACCTGTGCGAATTTGGTTTCGATGATTTCGCTATCGAATGGCTTCATTATGTATTCGTCGGCACCCGCCTGAATGGCTTTTTGGATGTGGGCTAGATCATTTTCCGTCGTGCAAAAGACAACGGATACCTTGTCACCGCCAGGCAGCTTTCTCAGTTCAAGAAGAAACTCAATGCCGTCCATTACCGGCATATTCCAATCGAGCAAGACGCCATCGGGCAGTTCCTGCATACACGCGTCGAGCGCGACCTTTCCGTCTTCGGCCTCAATTACGTTGAAATTGAGTTCCTCAAGAATTTTGCGGACGACCATTCGGATAACTCTCGAATCATCGACCACCAAGCAGGACTTAATTAACATCTCCCCATTGGCCATGCGGACTTAGTCAAAGTGCTATTCCGCCAACGGTTCTCAGGCACCAAGTGAGATCGACGCGCGACCGCGCAACTAAACCGATCTTAACAGTGCCGTTATTATCGCAATTACTCGGTTGCGCCGCCAATCGTTTGTAACAACGTCTGCAACAATCCCTCACGGTCAAATTTAGCGACGTAATCCGTGAATCCGGCCTGGCGGCCGCGCTCGAAGTCTTCAGGGGATGCATGCGCCGACAGCGCCACGAGCGGCGGCGTCGCCCACCGTGAGCCGCTGCGCAATTTCTCCGCGAGCTCGAAACCGTTCATCTCGGGCATTTCAATATCGCTAATGATGATATCGAATTCCCGACCTTCGTCGCACATCTCCAGCGCTT
>PAZH01000048.1 GCA_002716125.1 Rhodospirillaceae bacterium | reverse complement strand
GGCCCCTTGATCTCGAGTTCGCCCGCCACCCCTTCCGCGCAGAGCGCGCCGGTCTCCGGATCGCGTACCCGAACCTCCGCGTGCGGCGAGACAAGCCGCCCGCCGCCCTTCTTGCGGATGTCGGCCGGATCCTCTCGGTCGCGCCGCGTCACCAGGGCTTGCATCTCGCTCATTCCCCAGAGACCAACGGCATGCAGCCCGCGGCGCTCGGCCCGCTCAACGATATCGTCGAGATAGGAGTTGAAGATCGCGTAGCCCGCGAAGTTGACACGCCCGAAAATATCGTCGCGATCGGTCGCGCGCAGCAATCGGTCAATCATCTCATCGCTGCCGTCGAAATGCGTGACCTTGTGTTCCGCCATAAGGGCCACGGTCCGGTCCGCATCGAAAGCGGAGGTCAATATCAAGGGCCGCGCGGCCGCAATCGCCGCCAACACGCCAGTGATGCCGAAGACACCGCAGAGCGGCATGTCTTGCTGGACGACCGTCGCCGGATCCGCATACCCGAAATCCGCCGCAACTTCCGCCGCGTGAACCGCCATGCTGGCATGGCTATGAAGCACGAACTTCGGCGCCTTGGTCGTGCCCGACGTGGTGAACGTATTACATCCCAAGCCCGGCGTCGCCGCGTCTTCTTCGTGATGGCCCGCATCAAACAGTGACCCATAACTGATCGTCTTTGCGACACCCGGCAGCGCTTCGGCCGCCGCGCCGTCCTCGGCATATAGAATGGCGGTCTCAAGCCGTCCCAAGGCGGTGCGGTCGACCTCCTCCAAAATGCCAGGGAAATCGATGCCGCGGAAACCCGGCCACATGATCAGCGCCTTGGCGCCCGTGCGGCCGAGGACGTCCTCGACCTCGCTCGCGCGGAAGCGGGTGTTCACCGCGACGGCGATCGCCCCAAGCCGGGCGCAGGCGAAATATAGCACCAAATAGGCGGGTGTGTTCGGCAGCCAGAAGGCTACACGATCGCCAACCCCGATCCCGGCGGCCGCGAGCCCCGCCGCCGCCCGTTTCGATTGCGCTTCGAGGTCGCGATAGGCGAGGCGTTCGCTTCCATAGACGATGGCGGCACCTGTATCGGCAGCCACCGCCTGCGCCAGTAATTGCGGCAAGGTCTCGGGCATTCGGTCAGTCATTCGCGAACCCATATAGCTTTGCAGGATTATCGACGAGGATCTGCTTGCGCGTGGCGGCATCGTCCGTCCAATCCAGCATCGTCTCCAACAGATCGGTGTCATCCGGCATGAAATCGACCTTCGGATGCGGCCAGTTCGTGCCCCATAGCATGCGTTCGGGCGCCATTGCCACCAGGGCGCGCGCCATCGCCCGATAATCGGAATAGCTGGGTGCCCCGGTTTTCGACAATTGATAGGCCGCGGAAAGTTTCACCCAACATCTCCCGCGATCGATCAATCCCTTCAAGGCGGTGAAGGACGGGTGGTCGAGGCCGAGCTCCGGTCGGATGCTGCCAATATGATCGACCACGACGTCGACCGGCAACCGCCCCATCCGATCGGCGAGCTCGGGCAAGTCTTCGTCGGTCGAGCGATATTGGACATGCCAGCCGAACGACGCGATTCGCGCCGCGAACGTTTCGAGATGTTCCGGGCGCATGCCGCGCGCCAACTCGATGCCGAACCGTACGCCGCGCACGCCGCCCGCGTGCAGCGATTCGAGTTCTGCATCCGATATATCCGGCGCCGTGACGGCGATGCCGCGTGCCTTGTCGAGACCCAGTGCCGCTAAAGAATCGAGCATACTGGCGTTGTCGTTGCCGTAGTGCGGTGTTTGGATAATGACGGTCCGCGAAAGACCCAGCGCGTCCCGGACCGCGATATAATCATCGAGATAATGATCTTCCATCTCCCGACCGTTGACCGGCATGGAGGGGAATCGGGACTTATCGCCATAGACGTGAATATGGCTGTCGCAGGCGCCCGGGGGGACATCGAATTTTGGCGGACGGGTCATCGTATTACGGGGCTTCCATCTCTTGCGCGTCGGTCATTCTAAATGTAGCAGGGAGGCGCCGGATGACGAGTGGGAGTTATCGTGATGAAAACATTGCATTTCGGGGAGACGACGGTCTCACGTTGCGTCGAATCCGAGGGACCGAGTTTTTTCCCGGGATTTATCTTTCCCGACTGCGATCCGGACGCCTTCGAAGCCGAACGTCGCGACTGGCTCGATCCCCATTTTGTCGACGCGGACAGCGGCCGACTTCTGATGAGCCTGCACAGCTATATTATCAAGACGCCCCAGCATACGATCCTCGTCGATACCTGCGTCGGCAATCATAAGCATCGGCCCGACACCAAACCCTGGCATATGAAGGACGGCCCATTCCTCGAAGATATGGTCGCGATGGGCGTGACGCCGGAAAGCGTCGACTTCGTGATGTGCACCCACCTGCATGTCGACCATATCGGTTGGAACACGAAACTCGAGGATGGCCGCTGGGTCCCGACCTTCCCCAACGCCAAGTACCTGTTCCATGAAGACGAGTATGCCCATTGGAAAACCGCAGAAATGCCGGAAGGCTCCGGTAATACGCGGCGCGAGGCTTACGACGACAGCGTCTTGCCGGTCGTCGAGGCAGGCCAGGCGGTGATGGTCTCCGACGGCCACCAGCTGGAAGACTCCGTCTATGTCGAATCGTCGCCCGGCCATACGCCGGGCCATGCATTCTTGCATTTGGACAGCCCGGACGGCCGCGCGGTCTTCACCGGGGATTGCATGCACCATCCGGTTCAGGTGGCCTATCCCGAATGGAACAGCCGCTATTGCTTTGACCCGCCGAAGTCGGCGGCAACGCGCCGGGAGATCGTTGAACGATGCGCGGATACAGATACCGTCGTGCTCGCCGCCCATTTCGCCGATCCGGTTGCCGCGCGCATCGTCTCGAACGGGACGCGCTGGAAGCTCGATTTGGATATTGGGTAATTCGATCGATCGAAATGCTCAGGCCCAAATTCCGGGTTCCCGCTTCGCGCGCCCCGGAATGACAGGTTGAGATCCGTCATTCCGGACGCGGTAGCGATCCGGAATTTTTGCCTGAGACCGCCTAAACGCAACGGCGCTCGAATGTCTTTCTCAGGCACACATTCCGGGGGGCCTACTTTGCAGGCCTTAGAATGACGGATATTGCGAACCTAAATGACCTTCGCATCCTTCAGCGCACCAAGGTCGCTGTCGGTCAGCCCGAGCTTCTCGCTCAACACACTTTCCGTGTTGTTGCCGAGGGTCGGCGCGGGGGCGACCGGGTCGCGGGGGATGCCGGAGAAGTCGATGAAAGAGCCGGCGGCCAAGTAGCGGCCAATTCCGGGTTGGTCGATTTCCTCAAACATTGGATTTTCCACGGAGAGGTCCGGGTCTTCCGCCACCGCCTGGCGGAAGGTTTGATAAGGTCCCCAGCAGGCACCGACCGCGTCGAGCGCCTTGCCAATCTCATCCAGAGGGCGCGCGGCGAACCAAGGTGCCAATTCCGCTTCAATCGTCTCCCGGAGGGCATAGCGCTCCTCTTCTTTCGCGAGGTCGACGCCTTTCTCCGCCGCCAGAGCGGCGAACCGTTCTTCGAGGCCCGTTGCCTCCACCAAGGCCGACCAATGTCGGGGCGTGAAGGCGGTGATCATAACACGGCGACCGTCCGACGTCGGGAAATCACAACCAAACGTACCGAAGACATGATTGCCCGTCGCAGGGCGATCCGTGCTGTTGATCTGTGCTTCCGCGACATATCCCAAGTGGCTAAGCACGGCAAAGGCAGAGTCGGCGAGCGCGATACGGACGTATTGACCCTCGCCCGTGTCGCGGCGATGGCGGTCGGCAACGAGCACGGCATTCGACGCCGCCAGCGCAGTCACCACGTCCCAGACCGGCATCACGTGATTGACGGGACCTTCCGTCCCAACCGGCCCGGTGACGAGAGGGAAGCCAGCGCGGGCATTGACCGTGTAGTCGAGCGCCACGGAGCCGTCGCGGCGACCGACGATATTGACCATAATCAGATCGTCTCGCATGGCTTTTAAACCTTCGTAGTCCAGCCAACCGCGGGCCGGCAAATTGGTCACCACGATCCCGTTGCCGGGGCCGGCGGCGGTCATCAAGGCATGCGCCAATTCGCGTCCTTTTGGATCGCGGACGTTGAGGGTCACTGACTTTTTGCCTTTGTTCAGCCCCGCCCAATAGAGGCTGGTCCCATCATCCGTCACCGGCCAGCGGTTGTAATCCAAACCCCCGCCAATGGGATCGATCCGGATGACTTCGGCGCCCATCTGCGCCAGGGTCAGACCCGCATAGGGGGCGGCGATGAAAGCCGATACCTCGATCACGGTCATGCCTGTTAGCGGTCCGGGCATCTCTTGCTCTCCCTCAATCTTGTGTTCTTCTTGTAATGTTACTTAGGCGTCGGCGCCGGTACCGGCAAAACGCGTGATCGAAAACGGTTCGATCGGCAAGCTCGATTTTCCATCGACAATGAGCTCTGCCAGGCACTTGCCAACGATCGGGCTCAGCTGAAACCCGTGGCCGCAAAAACCGAACGAGTGATAGGCGTCGGGCGCCGTCGAACTCGGCCCAATCACCGGAATCTCGTCCGGCATGAAGCCCTCGAGCCCGCACCAGGTCCGCGCCACCGGAACGGATTTCAGCTGCGGAAAGACCCGCGTCACCACCCGCGCACTGGCCGCGAGTGCGAGGGGGTCCGGCTCCGCCGTCTCGGCATCCCGGTCCGGAAATCCCAAATGTCCGCCGCCGATCACCAATGTCCCTTCGGCGGACTGCTTGAACGACAAACCGCCGGAGGCAAGGCCGCAAACCGGATCGATGAATTGCGGAATCCGTTCGGTTACCATCATGGTCAACGCCTTCGGCGTGAGCGGTGCTTCCTCGCCAAGATGCCCGGCAATCTGGTCACCCCAGGCGCCCGCGCAGTTGATCAGGATCGGCGCCTCGAAAGTCCGATCGCCAGAGCGCACCTGCCACATATCGCCGACACGCTCGATTCCCGAGACTGGGTCGCCCAGATGATAGGCGACGCCTTCGGCAAGGGCGCGGCGCCAATACGCCCGCGACGTCAGCATTGGATTGGCGGCCCCGTCATCACGGCACACAATGGCACCGACACAATGATCGGCCGCCGCTGGGACCAGTTCCCGCAGCTCGTTTCCGCCGACCAACTCCTCATGCTTGAAACCGAGAGCCCGGACTTGTGCAACGCGTTCTTCGAGCTGCTTCATCTCCGCCTCGTTTTCCGCCATCTTCACCTGGCCGACCTTGTGAAAGCCGCAGTCGTGACCGATGAAGGATTGAATCTCGTGCCAGATTTCCATTGCCGCGACCGATAACGGAATTTCCGCCGGGTGGCGGCCAAGGCGGCGCACGCCGCCGGCGTTCACACCGGACGCAAATCGGCCCGGGAAGCGTTTCTCGATAACTTGGACGCGCATACCCTTTCGGGTCAGATGAAGTGCGGTCGAACTGCCGTGCAACCCACCGCCGACAATGATGACGTCCTTCGGTTCGCTTTTCATGGGTCGGCACTTTACTGTGTGCCCGCCGGACACGCCACGGCGAAACCGCAAATCTTCACCTCGCCGAAATCGTCTCGTAACCTATCTCGACTGATATGACCAAATGGACAATATCACAATGAACCGGCGAATCTCGCTTGAAGGACTGAGCAATTTCCGCGATCTCGGCGGCTACGCCACAACCGGCGGACAAACGGTGAAATGGCACCGAATTTTCCGCTCCGATACGCTGGCCGGCTTGACGGACAACGATATACGCACGGTCGAAAATCTCGGCATCGCCGCCGCCTGCGATCTGCGCTACGGCGACGAACGGGTGAACGAGCCATCGCGGCTGCTGGATCACCCAAGCATCGAAGTGATGGAACTCGGTTTCGATCAGCGGCCGGGCGAGTCCTTCCTCGATTCCTTACAGTCCTTCCAAGAAGCGGCAGATGCCGCGCGGACTTATCTGATCGACAACTACCGCCAGTATCCGTTCATGTACGCGAAAGCATATCGGCGGATTTTCGACCGTCTTTTGGCCGATGACCGGATTGTTATTCACTGCACCGCCGGCAAGGATCGGGCGGGCATGGCGTCGGCCATGGTGCTAACAGCCCTCGGCGTGTCGAAGGGCGTGGTTCTGTCGGACTATTTGCTGACCAATGAATACTGGGATCGGGGCGGGCGCGAACGTCCCGACATGGATGCGGACACCGTCGCGATGATCTTTGCGGCCCGGGAGGAGTATTTCGACGCGGCCTTCGCCGGAATCGGCGAGCGCTACGAATCGCTCGACGAATACCTCACAGCGGAAGTCGGCCTCACGGCCACGGACCGCGCCCGACTGAGAGAAATGTATCTGGAGTAGCCCGGCGGCCTTATCGGAAGACGGTATACGCGAGAACCAGTTCCGCTTTCGGGCCGCCGTTCCGGAAGGGCAAGAAGACCCGCTCCATTTCGACGAAACTCTTCTCATGCATCATCAGCAGTTGGCCGCGCCGGTAGCTGAGGCCGTGGCGCTCCGTCACGCTTTGTAGATCGGCCCGCGTCGCTGTCGCATGGAAGTGGTCGAAAGCCTCGTCGAGATAGCGCCCCTTGTAGCTCTTCCCGTGATAGCGGTTCATCCGCTCGCCGAGCAGCCGGAAACGGAAGCGGTAGGGGACGCGCTCGACATCGATCAAAGCGATTCCCGGAAGAAGGCGGGGAAAATCGAGCGGGTCTATCTGCGATCGGTCCGGCAGCGGGCTGCCGTCATGCAAGGTGCGCCAATGTCTGACGATCTCGACGACCGTCTCGTCGGCATCGGCCGGAAGAGACGCGCGGCTCGACACCGGTATGCGGACAACTTCACCGCCGATATAGCGAACGGCCTTGCCGCGCGGCCGCGGCGCGAAGGCGACGATGTTGTTATCGGTCGGTTTGGCGGTGACGGCGGAAGAGGACATGCGCGCAGCTCGGGTTCTCAGTGGGTATTCGGGTATGTAACACAGAAGGAGATATACGCGGCGTTCATAACGGCAATCTGACCGACCGTCTAATCCCGCACATCGAATAATTGTATGGGTGACAATGTATCGGTTGCCGGCGGGTCCCCCGCTGTGAAATAGAAACCGAAAGAGAGAGGAGTCCTGTCATGCCAAACGCTTGCCCGAACGGTTCGCAATACACGGCGCGGATGATGACGCATTACATGGCCTGGGCGAATAAGGTGATGCTGGCTGGCGTCGCGAAGCTCCCGGATGCCGAAATCGTCAAGCCGCGGCCCGCGCTCTTCGGCAATATCGCGCACACGTTCAACCATATCCTGGTCATCGAGAAAATCTTCCAAGCACATCTGGAAGGCACATCGCATCCCTATCGCGCCCGCAACACCGAAACCGCGCCGCCCTTCGCCGAGGTTCGCGACGAGCTGGAGCGCATGGACCGGTACTATATCGATCTTGCCGCGCGCTTGAGCGAGGACGATTTGGCGACGGTTATCGACTTCGCATTCGTCGACGGCAGGACCGGATCGATGTCGCGGTTCGAAATCCTGTTGCACCTCGCGAACCACGCGACCTATCACCGGGGCTTCATCAGCGACATGCTCTACCAAATTCCCCACCAAGCGGGCGCCAACGACTTTACGGTGTTCCTGCGGGACGCCTGGCCGGCGCTTCAGGACGCCGCATAGCCGGCCCCGACACCCATCCGCGAAATTTGGGAGCGGGGGGTGACCAAGCCCGCGTGCGCGACTTATCTTCCCTGTAACGCAAAAAGTTCGATTGGCGCATATCGAGGAGATTCCCATGCCGTTTTACGAAAGAGGCGACGTCCGCATCCGTTACGAAGAGGTCGGCAGCGGCTTCCCCCTGCTCGTCACGCCGGGCGGCGGATTGAACTCCCGGCTCAACTATTGGCCGAATTCCGTGATCAACGCGTTCGAAGCCTTCCAGTCGGACTTCCGCTGCATCACCATGGATCAACGCAATGCCAACGAGGGCGAGAGCACCGGTCCGCTTGCCATCGACGACCCTTGGGGCGGCTTCGCCGAAGACCAGCTGGGATTGATGGACCACCTTGGAATCGACAAGTTCGCCTATATGGGCTTCTGCATCGGCGGCTGCTTCGCCGGCAAGCTGCTGGAAAAGGCGCCGGACCGCGTCGTCACCGCCGTCTTCTGCCAGTCGGTCGGCCATTGGCCGGAGGACCCGGACGTCATGTACCGCTCCGGCAAGGAAATCTGGGCGCCGGCCCTGCAGCCGAACCGGCCCGACATCACCGACGAGATGGTCGATCAGTACCTGCACAATCTTTACCGGGTGAACCCGGACTTCCTCTACAGTGTCTCGCGCGACTTCATCGCCGGCTGTGAGACGCCGATCCTGGTCCTGCCGGACAACACCCCGGCCCACCCGCATCAAACCTCGGTCGACGTCGCGTCCTTGGCACCCAACGCCGAGATCACCGTCTTCCCCTGGACCGAGCCGGCGGAACTGAAGGCCCGCACCATCGAGCGTGTGCGCAGCTTCCTGAAAACCCATACCGGCTAGGGTCGGCTCGACACAGAGGGAGGGACCGCCATGGCCCGCGTTCACGTCTATCAAACCCCCGACGAGCTGGAAGGCGAGGCCCGCCGGATCGCGGAGAAGATCGTCGATACCCGCAAAGCCCTCGACGGGCCGTTCTCGGTCTGGATGCACGCGCCGGAATGGGCCGAACGAGTCGCCCATCTCGGCACCATGATCCGCTGGGAAGGCACCCTCGAGCTCCGCACCCGGACCCTCGCCGCACTCGTCGTCGGGCGGCATTTCCAGGCGCAATACGTCTGGGGCATCCAAGGCGTGATCGCCGAGGAGCGGGGCGTCCCCCGCGCCACCGTCGACGCCATCCGCGACGAGCATTCGGACGGCATCGCGCCGGAAGACCTCCAGATCATCGACTTCACCCGCCAGCTGCTGCGCAACAACCGGGTCGAAGACAGCCTGGCGAAAGCGGTGATGGACCGCCTCGGCGCGGACGAATACGTCCAGCTGACGACCTGCATCGGCTACTACTGCATGCTGGCGATGACGGTGAACGGTGCCGAGCTGGAGCCCAACCCGGCACACGAAGAGCTCAAGGTCTAGCGGCCGGATCCCCGCGATTCGGCACCGTTACGGGCGCCGCCTGGATTCTCCGGACCCCATCCGCTACCCTGTAGATCGATGGGGGAAAATTCTATGGGCGCCGTCGCGCCGCCATCCCGAGATTTGATTCGGTCCCGGCAACCGCCTCAAGGGCACACGCCGAACACGGCACCTGCCGCACACACGTTGACCGAATGACCATCCCGACGGCGCTTGGCGTCTAAGCGCAGACCGTTTCGTGCTCGGCCGTCCCTGCCGTGAAGATCCGTATCCCAGGCTTCTCACAAGAGGAAGGCTCTCGTTATGTCGTCGCGCACGCCGCTCTACTACACCCGTTGTCCCGTTCCCACGGCCTCGGGCGTCGCCTTTCAGACCGGCATGTTCGCCGACGCGTTCGCGGAATCGGACTACGTCGTCCCGAACATCACCGAGATCGGCCCCGGCCACCAGGACGTCCACTACACTCATTCGATCGACATGTTCATCCGCGAAGGCGGCGTCGCCCCGCCGGTCTGGGCGCGGGCCAACGGCGTCGATTCGGTCATGCTCGGCATCACCTTCATGGAAGAATTTCAGGGCGTCTTCGTGCGCACCGACGACCCGGCGGCGAGCGTCGCCGATCTCGCCGGCCGCCGCTTGGCGCTCCCGGTCTGGCCGCGCCTCGTCTTCAACTTCTGGCGCTTCGCCGCACTCAAGGGCCTGACCTCGGCCCTTAAGGTGCACGGCGTGGCCCCGGACGCGGTCCGCTTCGTCGATATCGTCGAGGGGTGGGACCCGAGCGAGCGGCGCAATGTCGGCACGCAAGACCTGGACGCCCCCGCGCGCTGCGAGTATCGGGGCCAGCTCGAGGCGCTCTTGGCGGGCGAGGTCGACGCGATCTTCGGCAAGGGGCCGGAGGCGGGCCTCCTCCAACAGGAAGCCGACGGCGCCATCCGCCTGCTCTACGACGTGCGGTCCGCCCCCGACTTCGCCGAGCGCATCAACAACTCGACGCCCCGCGTCCTCACCACCTCGCGCCACGCGGTCGAAGAACATTTCGACGCGGTCGTCCGCTATACCCAGACCGCCGTCCGCGCCGCCCATTGGGTGCAAGAGAACCCGACGGACGCCCGCCGCCTGATCGCGCGCGAGTGCAGCATCGAGGCCGACAAGATCGAGACCTATCTCGAGCCCGACTACCGGGAAAAGTTCCTGCCGCGCCTCGACGACGAGCTGGTCGACGCGGTCGGCATTGTGAAGACCTTCCTCCACGAGCACGAATTCATCGACCGGGACTTCGATCTCGACGATTGGATCGACCCGCGCCCGCTCGCTGAAGCCTACGCGCGCGAGGGCCTAAGCCCCTCCGCTTCTTAATACGACTTCGAACAACGACCCCAGGAAACGAAAGAAGAAACATGAGCGACGACAAACAAACCGAGAAGGTCCAATCCCTGCACGACGCCTATGCGGGCGGCGACCCGAACATCACCGCCGGGGTCTACGACAATTGGGCGGCGGAGTACGAGCAGCATATGAAGAGTGTGGGCTATACCCACCCGGCGATGACCGTGGCGATGTACACCCGCCATCAGCCGGCGGGCGACGCCCCCATGCTCGACGCCGGCAGCGGCACCGGGATCATGGCGGAAATCCTCCCCGCGCTCGGCTATCCGGTGATCGATGGGTTCGACATCTCGCCCGGCATGCTGGCGCTGGCGGCGAAGAAGAACCTCTACCGGAACCTGGCCAAGGGCGTGCTCGGCGAGCGGCTCGACTATGCCGACGACACCTATGCGGGGTGCACGGCGTCGGGCGTCTTCACCGAGGGGCACGCCCCGCTCGACGGGCTCGACGAGCTCTGCCGCGTGGTGAAGCCGGGTGGCCACATCGTCTTTTCAGTGGCGCGCATCTATCTCGGCGAACAGATCGAGGCCAAGGCCAAACAACTGGAAGACGCCGGCACATGGCGCCGCGCCGAAGCCTCGGGCCAATACGACTCAACGCCGCTCGACGACAAGGCGATCATGGCGCAAATCTATGCGTTCCAGGTGCTGTAGGCGGGGTTAGGCGCCGAAGTTAAGCGTCAGGGTCATACGCGATCTCGGGCAAAGGAAATTCCGTTCCGTCAGCATCGATGATCGTTATACCCAAATCGACAAGACGCCTGCGAACGAACCAAATCGTTAACTCACAGGCCTGCGCTTCGTCGACGCCGAAAATCTTGTGCGGTTTCTTTCGCAGGGTTGGACAGTAAATCTCGCAATAGTGTCCGCGCGCCGGATCGAACTGAGGTCGGGCGACCCGCAAGACGAACGGCGTCGCCGTACCGTCGACATCCTGCGCCAGGGCTTCGAAGCGGCAGACGATGTCGTCATCCATCGCCGTCGTCTTCCGCTTCTTCGAAAAGCATCTCCAGATAGCGGTCCGGGTTGGCGAGGAAGGCGCGCGTGACCTTCACGTGCTCGATATCCGCGTAGGCGATGGGTTGGATATCCCTGCCGTCGAACCAACGAAGGTCTGCGCCCGGATAGCTCATCAGGATCGGCGAGTGCGTGGCCAGCACGATCTGCGCGTTGCCCGCGTCTTCCCATTGGCGCATGAAGCGCAGCAACGCCATCTGCCGCATCGGCGAGAGCGCGTTTTCCGGCTCGTCGAGGAAATAAAGGCAGGGCCGCTGGAAGGTAAACCGCTCTGTGAAGAGGGCGAGGAACGATTCGCCATGGCTCTGCTGCCACAAGGGTATCTTATGCATGCAAGGGTTGCCTTCGTCGTCGATATAGCGCGCCACTTCGCCATAGGTGTCCGAGCGAAAGAAAAACCCGCGCGAGACCTTCGGTAACCACGAAGGCTGCAGTGCGCGGGCCAGCGCGGAGCGGCCTTCGTTCGACGTGTTGTGTAGTTGGAAGCCGACCGTGCCGCCGCCGGCATGAAACCCCGCCACCTCGGCCAAGGCCTGCAGGATTGTTGATTTCCCCGACCCGTTCTCCCCGATGAACATCGTCACCGGCCGCTCGAACGTCATCTCGAAATCGTCATCGAGGAGCGCCGGGAACCGCGCGAACGGAAAGGCGTCCCGGTCGACCTCCTCCGGTTTCAGCCAGACTTTCTTCAGGAACGGCGGCGGGAGGGACGCAGGCATGGCTTAGGGCTCCAGCTCATCAAGAGTCGCAGGGCTGAGGTCGTCTTCGCTGAGGCCGCGGCGTCGCGCGCGGTCGGCCGCAACAAGGGACCGGTAACGGGTGACCAGCGCGTCATCCAAGGTGCCGGGCATGAGGAACCGCAGCCAATCATCCTCGAGAAACGGAATGTCGATCTCTCGTTTATTCTTCAGGTCGTCGATGATCTCCCGCATACGAGCGTCGAGCTTGGGCCAATCTTCCGCTCTCGAATGCAAGCGGCAGATGGAGAACAGAACCGATCGCACCCATTTGTCCGCGGTTCGCGCTCGCGCCAGAGCCGTTTCGTAATGACCGAGCGCGATCCGGCATTGTTCCGGTGTCGGGTCTCGCCGCAGGCAATACCACCCTGCCATCCGCGTCCAAGCAAAGGGGTTATCTGGAAATTCATCGCATAGTCGTTCGAGCCATCGGAACCCGATCCCCTCATCGCTCGTGCCGTACACAAACAAAGACATTTCAGACATGAGCGTAAAGCGGACATCCGGATCACGCGTCGCCGCCAAATAAATTTCAGCTTCTTCGTACATCTCTGCAAAGAGCCGGGCGCGGCTCAATGGCGAGAGCACTTCCTTTCGGAAAGTCACGTAAGCTTTCATCGCCGGGGGCCAGCCATTCATTCAATACCCCTTCAATCGACCGATAGATCGATCAGACTATGGAGAGATTGAGGCAAAATTTCGAACGGCGCCGGGGAACAGTCTATTTCGGCTCGAGTTCGTCCAGGGTCGCGGGTCCCGCTTTGGAGCCGACGCGGTCCCGGCGCTCGCGGTCGGCGGCGGCGAGCCCCCGGTAGCGCGCGACAAGCGCCGGCTCCAGTGTGCCGTCTCCCGTCGGCATGGACCAATCGTCTTCCAGAACCGCAGAATCGAGCGCCCGCTTTGTTTGCAAGTCAGCAATGATCTCCCGCATGCGGGTTTCAAGTCGTTCCCAATCTTCCGCCTTCGCGAGGCACCGGCAGAGGTCGAACAAGACATAGCGGACCCATTCATCCGCCGCCCGGGCATGCCGCAACGCCGTCTCGTAATGGCCGCCCGCCACCCGGTAATTCTCGGGCGTCGCGCGATACGGCGCGCAAAACCAAGCCCCCATCCGGCACCAGGCAAACGGATAGTCGGGGAATTCGTCGCACAACCGCTCGGCCCAGCGAAAGGCGACATCAACGGGTCCTGACTCATCGAGAAAGACGGACACTTCGGAAATTACACGAAACCGGACAGCTGGATTGTCTTCCGACACGAGGAACGCGTCGGCCGCATCTGCTATCTCGATATACCGATCTTTCTCCAGTAACGGAAAGAACATCCGGTCACGAAATTCGATATACGCGTTCCACTCTTCCATTAAACTGCCCGTTCAATCAGTGGTTAATGTGCAGGACTATGAAAGGATTGGGTAGGGATTCTCTCTCTTCAGGCCGTGGTAGCGCAATGCATTGTCTCGTGATCGGAAGTCGCTGTTTAGTTCATATGCGGCCTTTGCTCCTGCTCTATTAAACTGATCACTCGTTATCGTGAACAAATTGAACTCTCTTAGATCATTACGATTGAGAACTATGACGTGATTTAGTGATCCCACACGTTCAAAGGCGGCAATTGATCGATTGGAGTGCCTCGAAGGCATGCGGAGTATCTTGCGGAGGCAGACGCTCGGCATTTAGCTCCCGCCGCTTTTCCTCGTTTCTTCGAGACAGCATTACACATGGGTGTATCGATATTATAGAGAAGGTCGTCGCAGAGGGATTCGCGATCATCGTTCGCATGAGAGTTTACTATACTCTGTTGGAGTGTTTCTTGTTCTGTCGATGACATCGACTGCCACCACGCCCAGGCGGCCATAACAGCCATGCCGAAAACCTCCGCCATTTTGAATACGATGGGCGGGATATGCGCTGCCGCCGTTTCAGTGGTGTCATTCGGATTGTCGTCGAGTACACCTCCGGCTCGATTTGAACTCCCGGGCTTGGCTAGCGCCTGAATTCTCTCTTCAAGGGCGTTCTCTGTTTCGCCCTTCGGCCCCATCCAGCCATCGACTTTGACACCTGAACTCTTTTGGAAGCGCCTTAGTGTTTCGAAGAACGCGTCGTCGGCCTGGGTGTCGTCGATGGACGACCGGTGCATGGGAAATTCGCCGAGCATCGCTAAGCCACGTTTTACGGATACGATATCGTGCGGATGGTTGTCGCGACGATGACCGACAGGAGAATACAATCTGATTGCCGTTGAATGAGGGATTGGGTTTGGAAGATCGGCCGAAACTTGGGCTTTCGGGATATTCATGTCTCTCGCGTTCTCGGGTTTCGAAATATCTTCCAAAACCTCATTCATTCGACGGTGTGTCGGGCCGTCCGGACTCATGACGCCGTCGGGGACGAGGCCTTCCTGGCGTTGGAACTTTTTCAGGCCCCGGATCATCGGTTCGGTGGAAAAGCGCTCGGTGAAGAGTTCGGGCGGCTCGTAGAGGCCGAGAGCGTCGAGGGCTTGTTTCGTGTTTTCGATATCGTCCTTGTCCATGGCGTCGGCGCGGCCGATCGGCCAGGTGAGTTTGAAGGGTTTGACCATCACAAAATCCTCGGGTTCGCCCGGCGGCAGCGCACACAGGAAGGCGCGGCGCCGGGGCGTCGTTGCAATCAGGTTCTCGGGAGGTGTTGTCCGGTCCGGGTTACCCGCAGCGTGGTGTGACGCTCGGACCCTCGGGCACCCGTAGTGCGCCCTTTATATGGGGGTACGGCTGCTGCCCCACAATAGACATTATGTCTTTAATTGGGTCGCAAGCTCATACCCAAAAGAAATCGGGGGTCGGGGAGAATTTTATCGAAAGAGAAAAAAATGGCGCGCCCGTCAGGATTCGAACCTGAGACCTTTAGCTCCGGAGGCTAACGCTCTATCCAGCTGAGCTACGGGCGCGCGGCGATAGGCGGGGCGCAATTTAGGGCAAGGGGCGCGGTTGCGCCAGAGGCTTGTTTGGACTCCGGTTCTTTCGCCGCCTCTTGTTCACTTGCCGCCACGGCGCGGTCGGCGCCGGACGGCAGCGCCGTCGCCGGGTCGCCGATCCAGGCGGCGATGTCGGCCAGCACGGTCGCGGCCTGCAGGTCGCGGAGCAGCATGTGGAAGCCTGCCTGGTAGCGGGCGACGCGCACGCATTCCGCCTCCGGCAGGGCGGTGAGCAAGGCCTGCATCGCCCCCTCGGGCACGATGTCTTCTTGGCTCCCGAGCAAGATCAGGGTGCGGCCCCGCGTCTTCGGGGCCGCGTCGAGGGCCGCGTCCATCAGATCGACGAGGCCGTAGAGCGTGTCGATCCGGGTGTATTTGATGACCAGCTTGTCGCGCCCGAGCTTTTTCAGCATTTCGATATTGTCGGACGGCGTGCGGTTGAAACCCTGCCCCGTCACATGGAAAAGCGGGATGGTGTGGGCGAAGAACTCGAGGCCGACGCGCTGCCAGAACGGCATGACCCGGCGCCCCCAGACGGCGGGGGCCGAGAGGATATAGCCGTCGGCTTGCGGCGGCCCCGCCCCCTCGCCCATCGCGGCCAGGACGACGGCGGCCCCCATGCTTTCGCCCAAGATATAGAAGGGACGGTCCGGATGCGCCGCACGGACGAGGCCGGCGGCGGCGCGCATGTCGCCGGTCATGCCCGCCACGCTCGACCAGAAGCCCCGATTCGGCGCCGCGCCGAAGCCCCGCTGATCGTAGGCGTAGACCGCGATCCCCGCCTTCGCCAGATGCCCGGCCGGGGCCTGGAAGGCGCGGGAATAATCGTTGAAGCCGTGCAGGGCGAGGACGACCGCGCGGGGCGGCCCCGCGGGCAGCCAGCGGCGCAACGGCAATGCCGCACCGTCCGCCATCGTCACATGGGTCGCCGAGAGCGCGGGGGCCACGGTCGGCGGGCCCGGCGGGCGGTGCCACGGCGCGCAAGCGCTGCCCAAGAGGGCGATCAGGAGAAGTCCGCAAAAGGTGCGCGCCATGAAGCTTTCCGCGTTGATTACCGGCCCGCATTCGGTATCATCCCACCGTCGGCGCGGTCAAACCGCGCGCGGCGTTCTTGAGATGGGGCCACTGAGATGGGGCCACTGAGATGGGGCCACTGCGATTTGGCCATTGAGATAAGGGTGGAGCGAGCATGGAACCGGCGGAGACGATCGAGGTCGAGGATACACGCGTGAGCTGCGACGGCGGCGGCGGCGCCTTGGGCCACCCGACGATCTACATGAACCTCGGTGACGGCGGCATGGTCGATTGCCCCTATTGCGGCCGGCGCTTCGTCCTGAAAGAAGGCGCGGCACCCGCCGGACATCACTAAGCCCGCCCGTCCCGGGCCTCGTCAGGCCCGCCCCCGCCGCCGCGAGGACAGGCTTCAGCGGGAATGTCGCAAGCAACCACATTCCAATTCTGGCTTCCCGGTTTCACGGGAATGACAACGCGGCCCATCTAAATCGACAATTTGTCTCTTTTGTGTTAGGGTCGCGCCGGCCTGCATGGCCCGTTCTTTGACATCGTGTATCTCCGCTAAACCGCGACAGCCCTTCGCTGTCGACGATTTTCGCCGCATGCCGCCCTCTCAGAAACCGGCTTTACGGCCCCAATAGGTCGCGATCCGACACCCAAGTGCGGTATTCTATTACGGTGCATAAGATTGTTTTTCGGAAAAAAACAATCCGGGCCCGCCCTCGTCCTTCGACAGGCTCAGGATGAGGGGGGAAGATGAGGGCGCAGGATATGGGTGAAAGGTCGGGGTGAGGGCTACCCGGCACAATCCTCATGCTGAGCTTGTCGAAGCATGAGCTTGTCGCAACATAGACGTGCAAATTCCCGCCCTATCGCTTGCCCTCGCAGGGCCGATTGGGCATCCTGGATCGTCCCGATTTTCAGCAGGAAGACCGCTATGGCCGAGGCGAAACCCCTCAAGCATCTCTATCTCGTCGACGGCTCCGGATTCATCTTCCGCGCCTTCCACGCGATCCGCCCGCTGAACCGCCCGGACGGCACGCCCGTGAACGCGGTCTTCGGTTTCACCCGTATGTTGATGAAGCTGCTGCGCGACACCGAAGCCGACCATATCGCGGTCATCTTCGACGCGGCGCGGCGTAATTTCCGCAACGACATCTATCCCGATTACAAAGGGCACCGCCCGGACGCGCCCGAGGAGTTGGTGCCGCAGTTCCCGCTGATCAAGCAGGCGAGCGAGGCCTTCAACCTCCACACGATCGAGATCGAAGGGTTCGAGGCGGACGACATCATCGCGACCTATGCGCGCCAGGCGACCGAGGCCGGGGCGGAGGTCACCATCGTCTCCTCCGACAAGGACCTGATGCAGCTGGTCAACGACAAGGTCGGCATGTTCGACGAGATGAAGAACCGGCGGATCGGCCGCGACGAGGTGTTCGAGCGCTTCGGCGTCGGGCCGGAGAAAGTGGTCGAGGTGCAGGCGCTGGCCGGCGATTCGGTGGATAACGTGCCGGGGGTGCCGGGGATCGGGGTGAAAACGGCGGCCCTCCTGATCAACGAGTACGGCGATCTCGACACGCTGCTGGAGCGGGCCGGCGAGATCAAACAGAACAAACGGCGCGAGAACCTGATCGAGTTCGCCGATATGGCGCGGGTCTCGCTGCAGCTGGTGACCTTGAAGGACGACGTGCCGATCGACCTGCCGGTGGACGAGTTGGACGTGCCGCCGCATGAGTTGACGAAGCTGGTGCCATGGCTCGCGACGCAGGGCTTCGATGCCATCCTGGCGGAGCTGCGGAGCGCGCTCACGGACGAAGAGATGGAAAGCTTCGATGCGATTTTCGCCGAGGCCTTCGAGACCCTGCCCGCGGACAAGCGGGACCGGGCATTGCGCAAGACGCTGGCCGCGATCGAGGAAGGCGGCGGGGCGAGCCTCGCCGGCGCGCCGAGCGATCCGACGGCGGCCCCGGCGGAGATCGCCTATGAGCTGGTCCAGGACGAAGCGGCCCTGCAGGCCTGGGTCGACCGGGCGCGCAAGGCGGGCGTCGTTGCGGTCGATACGGAGACGACCTCCCTCGACGCCATGCAGGCGGAGCTGGTCGGCCTGTCGCTTTCGGTGCAAGCCGGTAAGGCCTGTTATATCCCGGTCGCGCACAAGGCGGCGGGCAGCCAAGGGGCTCTCGATCTCGGGGACGGCGGCGAGGCGGCGGAGGAAGCGCCGGCGCAGATCCCGCGCCAGAAAGCGCTCGATATCTTGGCGCCGCTGCTCGACGATCCGTCCGTCCTCAAGGTCGGGCAGAACATCAAATACGACGCCCTCATCCTGTCGCGCTATGGGGTCGAGGTGACGCCGGTCGACGATACGATGCTGCTCTCCTTCGTGCTCGACGGCGGGCTGCACGGCCACGGTATGGACGTGCTGGCGGACACGCATCTCGGCGTCTCGACCGTGAAGTACAAGGACGTTGTCGGTACGGGCAAGAAACAGATTACCTTTGATTACGTGCCGCTCGAAGCCGCGCGGGATTACGCGGCGGAGGACGCGGACATCACGCTGCGGCTCCACCAGACGCTGAAGCCGCGGCTCGTCCAGGAGAAGATGACGACGGTCTACGAGACCATCGAGCGGCCGCTTGTCCCGGTGGTCTGGGCGATGGAGAAGGAAGGTATCGGAGTCGATCCGGAGAAACTGCGCGGCCTCAGCCGGGATTTCACCCAGCGCCTCGCCGGGCTCGAGGCGGAGGTGCACGAACTGGCCGGCGAAGAGTTCAATATCGGCTCGCCGAAGCAGCTTGGTGAAATCCTCTTCGAGAAGATGAGCCTGCCCGGCGGCAAGAAGAACAAGAGCGGCGGCTACGGCACCGACGCGAGCGTGCTGGAAGACCTGGCGGCGGGCGGCCACGATCTGCCGGCACGGGTCCTCGAATGGCGCCAAATCGCGAAGCTCAAGAGCACTTACTCGGATGCATTGCTGGAGCAGATCAACCCG
The DNA here is from genome assembly GCA_002716125.1 of Rhodospirillaceae bacterium. Taxonomy (GTDB): domain Bacteria; phylum Pseudomonadota; class Alphaproteobacteria; order UBA8366; family UBA8366; genus UBA6544. The sequence goes on along the minus strand of PAZH01000048.1, from coordinate 92,245 downwards.
GCGACGGGCCGCATTCACACATCTTATGCCATGGCCGGTGCGCAAACCGGCCGCCTGTCCTCGACCGACCCGAACCTGCAAAACATCCCCGTCCGCACCGAAGAAGGGCGTAAAATTCGGGGCGCCTTCGTCGCCCGTGAAGGCTGGAAACTGCTATCCCTCGACTACAGCCAAATCGAGCTTCGGGTCTTGGCGCATATGGCCGGAATCGACGCCCTGGTCGATGCCTTCCGCGACGGCCAAGACATCCACGCGATGACCGCCAGCCAGGTCTTCGACGTGCCGATCGAAGGCATGGACCCGATGATCCGCCGGCAGGCGAAAGCGATCAATTTCGGCATCATCTACGGCATCAGCGCATTCGGTTTGGCGCGCCAGCTCGGTATCGCGCGCGGCGACGCCAAGAACTACATCGACGCATACTTCGAGCGCTATCCCGGCATCCGCGACTACATGGACGGCGCCGTCGAGCAATGCCGCAAGGCGGGCCTGGTCGAGACCTTATTCGGGCGGTGCATTCACCTGGATGCGATCAACGCCAAGAATCCCATGCAGCGGAACTATGCCGAACGCCAAGCGATCAACGCGCCAATCCAGGGCTCGGCCGCGGATATCATCAAGCGCGCCATGATCCGGGTGCCGCCCGCGATCGCGGACGCCGGGCTCGATGCCCGCATGCTGCTGCAGGTCCACGACGAGCTGTTGTTCGAGACACCGGAAGACCAAGTGGAAAAGACCATCGAGGTGGTGAAAGAGACGATGGAGGCGGCGGCGCTGCCAGCGCTCGAGCTGAAGGTGCCGCTGGTGGTCGACGCCGGTATCGGTGACGATTGGGCGACAGCGCACTGACGACCTATGTAATTGGCGGCCCCCGCCGGGGCGCTGCAGTTTTATCGAATTTCGGAGGAAGACGGAACCGCGATGCTAATCGATCATGAATCCTTGCGCCGTGTCACACGCGCGATTCTGGAGGCCGGCGGGAGCACCGCCGCGGAAGCGGAGCTCGTTTGCGACCATCTGGTCGAAGCGCATCTAAAAGGCCACCCGAGCCACGGCGTCGGGATGATCCCGCGCTACTACGAGGCGTTGCACCGCGACGAGTTGCGACCGAACATGGAAATTTCCGTCGTCACCGACAGCGGTCCGCTGCTGATTGTCGACGGCAACCGGGGATATGGCCAAGCGGTGGCCCTTCAAGCGACCGAAATGGCGATCGCGAAAGCCCAGAAAGACGGGTTCGCGGTTCTCGGCCTGCGGAACTCCTGTCACATCGGACGCGTCGGCACATACGGCGAGATGTGCGCGGAGGCTGGGTTTGCCTCAATCCATTTCGTGAACGTGATCGGCCGGTCCTCTATTGTGGCTCCCTTTGGCGGGACAGACTCGCGGCTTTCGACCAATCCGATGGTCTTCGCCATCCCCGCGACCGACAAGAATCCACCCTTCATCCTCGACATGGCAACCAGCCGAATCGCCATGGGCAAGGCGCGGGTCGCCATGATGAAGGAAGAGGAATTGGGCGATGGCTATGTCCTGGATGCCGACGGCAAACCGTCGCGCGATCCCGCCGTAATGTGGGCGGATCCGCGCGGCGCCTTGCTGCCGATGGGCGAACACAAGGGCTACGGCCTCGCCATGGTCTGCGAGTTCTTCGCGGGCATGCTGACCGGCGGCGGCACCTTGCAGCCGGAGAACCAAACGTCGGACACCACGACCAACAACATGTTCGCGGTGATCATGGACCCGAAACGCTTTGTGGAAGACAGCTACATGAAGCACGAGGTCGACGCGATGATCGCCTACGCGAAAGGCTCGCCGCCGGCCGACCCGGACGCACCGGTCCTGGTCGCGGGCGAGCCGGAACGCATCAAGCGCACCGCCATGATCGAAGACGGTATCGAGATCGAAGAGAACACCTGGGAGGCGTTGATGGACGCCGCCGAATCGGTCGGCCTCTCGCGGCAAAAGGTTGCCGAGATTCAAGACGAAGGAAATTAAAGACATGATGAAAATTCTCGGCCGGAACAATTCGGTCAACGTCATCAAAGTGCTGTGGTGCGCCACAGAGCTTGGGCTCGAGTTTGAGCGAACCGATGTCGGCGGCGCCTTCGGAGGCAACGATCAACCGGAATATCTCGAAAAGAATCCAATGGGCCGCGTCCCGACGGTCGAGGTTGACGGACATATCCTCTGGGAATCGCAAGCCATCGTCCGCTATCTCGCCGCGAAGCACGGTATCGGCACGCTGATGCCGGAAGACCTGGGCAAACGCGCGAAAAGCGATCTCTGGATGGATTGGTACACCGCGCATTTGCACCCGTCGATGACGACCATTTTCTGGGGTCTGGTGCGGACACCGGAAGCGGAGCGCAACAACGACGCGATCGAAGCCGCTAAAGTCGAGGCCGGGCAAATGTGGTCGATCTTGGACCAGCACTTGGCAGGCCGGGAATATGTCGCTGGCGATTCATTGACCATCGGCGATATTCCCGTAGGCGCAGCCGCGTTCCGCTACTACACGCTGGTCGAGGAACGCCCGGACATGCCCAACTTGGACCGTTGGTATGCATCGCTCGGCGCGCGGCCCGCGTATAAGACCCATGCGATGAATCCGCTCAGTTAACGATCGGTTGACTTGCGCCGCCACCGCGATGGGTTCCATACTGGCTGAAAGAGCTTAACGGGAGCGATGAATGAGTGATTTCGGGAGACGCCACCACGATATGGGCGGGCAAGACGCCGGCCCTGTGGAAGCGCACGAACATGACTATGCGTTTTGGGAAAAGAAGATCGATGCGGTGCGTCGGCTGTTAGCGGATGAGAAACGCCAGATGTTTACCGTCGATGAAATGCGCCGCGGCATCGAAGAACTGGGCGCCAAGGCGTATGATGAAATGTCCTACTACGAACGATGGGCCGCCTCGACGACGAATGTCCTGATCGAGAAAGGCGTCATCACCATCGACGAGTTGGGCCGCCGGATGGAAGAAGTCGAAGCCCGGCTGCGAGCGGAAGCGGAGGACTCGAAATGAGTGCCAAGTATGCCGTCGGCGACAATGTGACCGTGCGCCGTGCCTTTCCGCCCGGCCACATCCGCACGCCTTATTTCATCCGGGGACAACAAGGCGTCATCCAGGAGGTCGTCGGCGAATTCGCGAACCCGGAAGAGCTCGCTTATGGCCGCAACGGCCAGCCAGCGCTCACACTCTATCGTGTGCAGTTTCAGCAAACCGACGTTTGGCCGGATTATGAAGGCTCGCCCAAGGATACGGCGATGGTTGACCTTTATGAAAACTGGCTTGAGCCCGCAGAAGGAGCGGCCTAATGAACGAGCATCATCATCACGATCACGAGCACGGACACCATCACCCGAAACAACCGGACCTCGAAGATCAGCCGATCACCTATTATAAGGTCATGACCGAGGCCCTTGCCGATTTGCTCGTCGAGAAAGGCATTTTTTCGGCGGACGAATTGCGGGCACAAATGGAGCAACAAGACACCCGGGCGCCGATCTTCGGTGCAAAGCTCATTGCCCGGGCCTGGAAAGACGAAGCGTTCAAGGCGCGTCTGATTGCAGACGTCAACGGCGCCGCGGCCGAGATGGACATCGACGCCGGCGACATTCCGATCCGTGGCGTGGAGAACACCGACGACGTCCACAATGTCGTGGTCTGCACGCTGTGCTCTTGTTATCCACGCTCGCTGATCGGTCTGCCGCCGGATTGGTATAAGTCGCGCGCCTATCGCAGCCGCACGGTTCGGGAGCCGCGGAAAGTTCTGGCCGAATTCGGTACCGACATGCCAGATGACATCGATGTCCGCGTTCACGATAGCACCGCCGATCTCCGATTCCTTGTGATCCCGAAACGCCCGGAGGGCACGGACGACATGAGCGAAGAAGAGCTCGCGACTCTCGTCACGCGGGACAGCATGATCGGCGTTTCCGTCGCCAAATCGCCCGACGCCTAAGGACGGATATCGGTGCTGAAGCGTTTCGCCACACTTCTTCTGGTCATTGCCGCGGTCAGCAGCTGCTATTTCCCGAGCGACTTTACCGCCGATCTTCAGATCGACCGGCAGGGTCGCTACCGGTTCACCTATATCGGCAAGCTGACGGACGTTTCGATGGCGCGTCAGCTGGCGCTCGGGAGATTGCAGGGCCTGGGGCTCCAAAAGCGCGTGGAAATTGCCGAGCGGGATATGCGCCGGGACAGCGCGTTCAAGAAGATTCAATACGAAGAGAAAGCGCGCTTCGATATCAGCTATCAACGCGAAGGTTATATTGTCGGCGAGCGGTCTTTCGACTTCGTTCGCCTCAACTCGCGGTTCCTGACGCTGAAATACAACAAAAACACCGGCGAGATCACGATGATCGGCGGCAAGCCGAATGAGAATCACGCCAAACAACTGGAAGAGGCGGGGCTGAAGTTCAACGGCGTGCTGCGCGTTTGGACGAATGCGCAGCCGACGAAACACAATTCCAAGAATGTGCGACCGCAAGGGCAGCTGATCGTCTATACCTGGGACATCGAGAACGTCCGCCAAAAAGTGCCGCTCTTCAAGTTCGTGCCTGAAATCCAGTAGAGATCATACAAGAACGTTATGGAAGCGGCGGGCTACGTTTCGCTCTTCGTCTCGGCCTTCGCCGCGGCGACAATCTTGCCGCTTTCATCGGAAGCGGTCCTCTCGGCCCTCGTCGCGTCGGACGGCTTTGATCTTTCACGAATGATTGCGATCGCCAGTCTCGGCAACACACTCGGCGCGTGCGTAAACTGGGCGCTTGGGCGCTATTGTCTGCGCTGGCAAGAAAAAAGATGGTTTCCGATATCGACCGCAGGGCTTGAACGCGGCACCAAATGGTTTCGCCGCTACGGCCTGTTCGCGCTTTTGTTTTCCTGGGTGCCCATCGTCGGCGATCCGTTGACGGTGGTCGCCGGCATTTTCCGTGTCCGGTTTTTCTGGTTCTTGCTGCTTGTCGCTGCCGGCAAGACGGCGCGCTATATCGTTGTTGCGGCCATCGCGGAAAAAGCGTTCGCATAAAAAGGGCCGACCCAACGGGCCGGCCCAAATTAAGGTATGTTATTCGGTTGTTATGCCGCGTAGACGCCAGCCGCTTTGACGTTGGCGTCGACATACTCTTCGAACTGCTTGAAGTTCGCTTCAAACCGCTGGGTCAGATCGCGAGCCGTCGTATCGTAGGCGCCCTTATCGCCCCACGTCTCGCGCGGCTGCAGAACTTCATTCGGTACATCCGGGCAATTTTGCGGAATGTTCAAGCCGAAGTTTGGATCCGGCGACATTGCGACTTCCGCAAGACGGCCGTCCAACGCGGCGCGCACCATTGCCCGCGTATAGGCAATTTCCATCCGCTTGCCGGTCCCATAGGCTCCCCCGGACCAGCCGGTGTTGACCAACCAGCATTTGGCGCCGGTCTTGGCAATCCGTTCGCCCAGCATCTTGGCGTAAACCGTCGGATGGCGCGGCATAAACGGCGCGCCGAAGCACGTCGAGAAGGTGGCTTTCGGCTCCGTCAGCCCCCGCTCCGTACCGCCAACGACCGCGGTATAGCCGGACAAGAAATGATACATCGCCTGATCGGCGGAGAGGCGACTGATCGGCGGCATAACGCCGAACGCATCCGCGGTCAGCATGACAACGTTCTCCGGCTGTCCACCGACGCCGCTCATTTCCACATTTGGAATGAACGACAAGGGATAGGATGCCCGGGTGTTCTCGGTCAGCGATTTGTCGTCGAGGTCCAGGACCCGCGTATGCGGATCCATCACGACATTCTCAAGAATCGTACCGAACATGCCGCACGTCGCGTAAATCTCCGGTTCCGCCTTGGCTGAAAGGTTGATGACTTTGGCGTAGCATCCGCCTTCGAAATTGAAGACCCCCGTATCCGTCCAGCCGTGCTCGTCATCACCGATCAACGTGCGCGTGCCATCCGCAGAGAGCGTCGTCTTCCCCGTACCGGAAAGCCCGAAGAAAATGCCGACGTCGCCATTCTCGCCAATATTCGCGGAACAGTGCATCGGCAATACGTTGCGATCCGGCAAGACGTAGTTCAAATAGCTGAACACCGATTTCTTGATCTCACCGGCATACTGCGTGCCGGTAATCAGCACCATGCGTTCCTTGAAATTCATCATGATGGCGCAATCGGAATTGACGCCATCGCGCTCCGCATCCGTCTTATAATACGGCGTGTTCAGAATCGTCAGTTCCGGAACGAAGTTGGCCCTTTCCTCTGCGCTCGGCTGACGAAACATATTGCGCGCGAAAAGGCTGTGCCATGGGCTTTCGCTGATCACGCGGACCTTCAATTGATAGGCCGGATCGGCACCGACCACGAGGTCCTGCACGTAGATCTCGCGCCGCTGCAGATACGCCAGCATTTGCAGACGAAGCGCGTTGAACCGCTCTTCCGTATTGCCCTTGTTGACCGCGCCCCACCAAATGTTGTCGCGCGACGTGTCTTCTTCGATAATGAATTTATCGTTCGACGAACGGCCGGTGTAGGCACCCGTTTCGACGACCAAAGCGCCGCCCTGAGAAACCGCTCCGCTTCCCTCGCGGATCGTCGCCTCGTAAAGCGCCTCCGGGCCCAGATTCCAATGGGCCGACGCTTCGTTATTGAGGCCGTGATTCTCCAGGCCGTATTGACTGTGTTCTTGCAACTGTCCCATTCCCTTTGCGCACGGATCGGGTAACCCCCGCGATCCCCCTAAGATGTATGATGTTGATACCTATGTTACGTAGCGGAAATCAACAGTGACCTGACGTCTCATTGCAGATTTCTTACATTTACGTAATTTTGCGGCCTGAACGTCAGGCGCCAGATTTCCTTTTCTGAATATACGCAGCGATCGTTTTCGCGACCGATTCCGGATTGGTCCCGCCCCGAAACATGGTCAAGAATGCCCCATCCGGCCCCATTAAATAGACGAAACCGGAATGATCCATCAAGTATTCTGAGGCTTCGTCGCTCTCTGCCTTCCGATAAAAAACCCGGTAACTCTTTGCGACAGAAGCGATCTCCGCGGTCGTGCCCGTCAAACCCACGAAATTTGGATGGAATTGCGCAACGTATTCGGAAAGGAACTCGGACGTGTCTCTTTCCGGATCCACGGTGATAAACAACGGCTGAACCGCGGCGCTCGCATCACCCATCGCGTCGAGTGTCGCCGCCATGTTCGCCAATTCTGTCGGGCAAATGTCGGGGCAGTACCCATAACCGAAATAAACAAACAAAAACCGACCCTGATAGGTCTCGTCCGTCACCTTTTCACCAAAGTGATTCGTCAAGGCGAACGGCCCGCCGATTTTGACGGCGGCGGTAAATCCGACACTTTCCGCCGTTACCGCATTCTCGGGCGTCGCGAGGCGCGTCCATGCCGTATAGGCGACAACAGCGATTAAGACGAGCGCGGCCAGCATGATGCCGATTAAGGCCACATTCGGTGTGCGCTTCATTGATCCGTATCCAGTGCGTCCGAATTTAAGGCCTGTGATATCGTCACCCAAGATCGCCACGCGAGTGGACATATCGCCGCACTACCGCGATCTCACACAACTGTGATTGCGACACGCTTGGCGCCATTCACGCAAAATCGCCCCGGTCTTGCCTTATTCTTGCCTTGACTCATTCCGATTGTCGCTCCCGGCCATGAGTTGCTAAACTTCGAGGTGGAAAATCCGATGCATCAGACAATTGCCCTGGTCGATGACGACCAAAATATTTTGACCTCTGTTTCGATGGCTCTCGAAGCTGAAGGGTTCCACGTCGCCACATACAAGACGGGCGAAGATGCTTTGCGCGGCCTGAGTCGCCAACCCGTCGATCTCGCCGTCCTCGACATCAAGATGCCGCGAATGGACGGCATGGAGCTGCTTCAAAAGCTTCGCAAATCGAGCCAGATGCCGGTGATCTTCCTAACCTCCAAGGATGACGAGGTCGATGAAGTGCTCGGCCTTCGAATGGGCGCCGACGATTACATCAAGAAACCTTTCTCGCAGCGCCTTTTGATCGAGCGCATCAGAACGCTCTTGAGACGCATGGAGGTCGGCGCGACAGGCGATGCGAAAAGCGAAGGTACGATGGTTCGCGGTAACCTCGTCCTCGACCCGGAACGCCACCTCTGTACCTGGAATGGTGGTGAAGTGCAGCTCACGGTCACAGAATTCCTGTTGTTGAAATCGCTGGCGCAACGCCCGGGACACGTGAAGACGCGCGATCAACTCATGGACGCAGCCTATGGTGAGAGCATCTATGTGGATGATCGAACGATCGACAGCCACATTAAAAGGCTGCGGGCAAAGTTCCGTCAGACCGATTCCGGCTTCGCGCAAATCGAGACACTCTACGGAGTCGGTTACCGATATCGCGACTCGTGACCGAAAAGACACCCCGCGATTCCGATGACAGCCAACCCGCCGTCCGCAAAAGGCGGCGAATATCGCCGTTAACGCGGCGCATTCTGGCGATCAATGTCGCGGCATTGCTTGTCCCGATCGCCGGTCTTCTTTACCTCGGCCCCTACCGGGATGGATTGATCGAGTCGGAGCTCGATTCGCTCCGGCTTCAAGCCGAAACCTTCGCCGGTGCCATCGGTGAAGGCGCCATCGAAATCACCCCCACGGGACATCAGCTGATCAACTTGCCGATCGCACGACAAATCATTTGGCGGCTGAGTGCGCCTGGTACGATCCGGTCCCGGCTTTTCGCGCCGGACGGTACGCTAATCGCCGACAGCCGGTATCTTATGGGCCGGCAGTTCGAAGTTCTCGTGCAAGCATTGGATGATCCACCTTGGGTTCTTCAGGCGATATCAAATGCCATCAAAACCATCTCTAATCTGATGCCGGAATGGCGGACTCTGGACCGCTATGTCGAAAAACTGGATCAGAATGCGGAGAATTTTGTCGAAGTCCGATATGCGCTCTCCGGTGAAGCGACGGGATACGTCCGTGTTTCTCGATCCGATCAGCTCTTATTGTCCGTTGCCGTTCCCATCCAACGCTACCGGCATGTTCTGGGCGCTCTGATGGTATCGAAGAATGATACGGCCATCGAAGCGGCGATGCAGGATGTCCGCGTCACCGTTTTCGCGGTCTTCGCGGCGGCCTTGGTCTTAACGACAATGCTGTCGCTGTATCTCGCCGGAACGCTGGCGCGACCCATTTTGCGCCTCGCAACGGCCGCGGAGCGCGTCCGACGCGGTCTTGGACGAGGCGTCGACGAAATACCGGACTTCACAGCCCGTAATGACGAAATCGGAGACCTGTCAGGCGTCTTGCGGGAAATGACCAGCGCGCTCGATCAGCGAATGGACGCCATTGAGCGGTTCGCGGCCGATGTTAGTCACGAAATAAAGAATCCGCTTACCTCCTTAAGAAGCGCCGTCGAGACGGCCGCGCGGGTCACGGACCCGGAGCAACAGAAAAAGCTGATGACGATCATTCAAGAAGACGTCCAGCGTCTCGACCGCCTCATTACCGATATTTCGAATGCATCCCGCTTGGACGCCGAATTGAGTCGCGCGGAATCGGAGGTTGTCGATATTGCAGGCATGCTCGGCGCTCTCACGGAAATCTATGCGACCCAAGAGGGCCACATTCCTGTCGTCGTCGATGTGGTTGGCGAACCGCCGTTCGACGTTACCGCGATGGAAGACCGGCTCGTTCAGGTCTTTCGGAATCTCATCCAGAATGCCATCAGCTTCAGCCCGGCAGGCGGCACCGTTAAGTTAAACCTCTCGCGCCGAGGCGAATTCGTTGAAATCGACGTCCTCGACGACGGACCAGGCCTGCCTGAAGGTAAACTCCAGGCGGTTTTCGATCGGTTCTATTCGGAGCGTCCCGAGGGCGAAAAATTCGGCACGCATTCGGGGCTGGGCCTATCCATTTCGAAACAAATTATCGAAGCGCACGGCGGTGAAATCCGTGCCGAGAATCGTTACGCCACGGATGGCGCGATCCGAGGGGCCCGCTTCGTCATTCTCTTGCCGATTGCCCAAGATTGACAGGTGGTGCGGCGCGCCCCAGGCTGACGGCAATGGAAATCGTACACGCCACGGCGATCGCAATCGATGGAAAGGGTGTGCTGCTGCGCGGTCCCTCCGGCAGCGGTAAATCCGACCTTGCATTACGGCTATTGGAGGCCGGCGGCGTCCTCGTCGGAGACGATCGCATTGCGTTAAGTGTGCGGGACGATTTTGTCGTCGCACGCGTGCCGGAGACAATCGCAGGGAAACTTGAAATCCGGGGGCTCGGAATCGTGCATTTGCCCTACCAAGCCGAAACCCGCGTCGCTTTGGTTGCCGACCTCGTCGAACGCGGTGAAGTAGAACGCCTGCCCCAGAAACGGATGGTCGAGCTTGTCGGCCAGATGATTCCGGCCATCCAGTTGAACCCGTTCGAGGAATCGGCTGTCGCGAAATTAAAAATGGCCGCGACACTCGAGCCGAGTAAGATCGAAACATGACCGAAGGAAAACAGATCGGCCGGATTGTACTGGTCACAGGCATGTCCGGTGCAGGCCGATCGTCGGCTTTGAATGTTTTCGAGGACTTGGGGTTCGAGGCGGTCGACAATCTCCCGCTCTCACTGCTGGGCGATCTTATTCGCGGCGGCGCCGCGGAGCGCGCTTTGGCCATCGGGGTCGATATTCGAACCCGCGATTTCGTCGGCGACGCTTTCGATTCGGAACTCAATCGCCTGCGCGCCGAAACCGGTCAATCCGTAACGACGATATTTCTGGATTGCGATGAGGATGTGCTGATCAAGCGGTACACGGAAACGCGGCGGCGCCATCCATTGGCGGACGAAAGACCCTTGGCCGACGGCATACAGTTAGAGCGCCGCGCGATGCAGACGGTCCGCGACAGCGCCGATATCCTGATTGACACGAGTCACCTGTCGCCTTGGGCGTTGAAGAGCCAGCTCGTCGGACGTTTTGCGTCGGAAGACGCACCGGGCCTCCGCGTCTCCATCATGTCCTTCTCTTTCCGCCGGGGAGTTCCGCGCGAAGCCGATCTGGTTTTCGATGTCCGCTTCTTGCGGAATCCGCATTATATCGAAGAACTCCGCCCGTTGACGGGACGCGATACACGTGTTGGAAATTACGTTTCCGAAGATCCGGATTTCACAGAGTTTCTGGATCGGTTGAAAGGCATGATGGAGTTGCTGTTGCCCCGCTTCGAGAGCGAAGGAAAGAGTTATTTAACGATCGCCATCGGCTGCACGGGCGGGCGACACAGGTCCGTTTTCACCGCAGAACGTGTTTACGACGTAATTGCCTCGCAGGATATGCAGATTCAGCTGTATCATCGAGATATAGAACCGGCTTCGGGGGAACGTTGAGATGGAGTTGATGACATGATCGGGGTGGTTCTCGTCACACACGGAAAGCTCGCCGAAGAGTTCATTTCAGCACTCGAACACGTCGTCGGGAAACAAAAGCAAATGGCGGCAATTTGCATCGAATCGGATGATGACATGGAAGATTGCCGATCAAAGATATTGGCGGCGACAAAGAGCGTGGATACGGGAGACGGTGTCATTCTCCTGACCGATATGTTTGGGGGGACCCCTTCGAATCTGGCGATCTCCATCATGGAGCAAGCAAATGTCGAAGTCGTCGCCGGTATAAATTTGCCGATGCTCATCAAGTTGGCGACCAGCCGGGATGGCGGCGGATTGTCGGAAGTCGCGGTCTGTGCTCAGGAAGCCGGCCGAAAATATATCAATGTGGCCTCGACGCTCTTGGCGGACAGAGACCTCGGATGAGTTCGGCCAGTCGCGACCTCATTATCGCCAATCAACGCGGTCTCCACGCGCGCGCCGCCGCGAAATTCGTCAAAGTGGCCGCGGATTACGAGGCGACCATTCGCGTTTGCCACGGCGGGACGGAGGTCTGCGGCACCTCGATCATGGGTCTGATGATGCTCGCGGCCAGCAAAGGATCGACCATTTCCGTGAGCGCCGAAGGACAGGATGCCGACGCCGCGATCGCCGCTATTGCAAGCCTTATAAGCAACCGATTCGATGAAGACTGAGCCGAACAGCGAACGCCAGGAACTCTTCTTCGACGGTGTGGGCGTCGCCGCGGGCATTGCCATCGGGCCAGCCCACGTCGTCGAAAGCGGTGCCCTCAACGTGCCGGAATATCGCATCCAACGTAAACAGGTCGACAACGAGATCGCGCGCTTTCAAGCCGCGATCGAGAATTCACGGGATCAAATCGAAACCTTGCGATCCAAGACGCGGAAATTGCCGCCTGCCGTTGCCGAAGAGCTCGGCTTCCTCCTCGATGCGCACATGCAGATGTTGGCCGGCTCGCGCCTCGTCCGGGGCGTCGAGCAGCGCATCGAAGAGGACCGCCGAAACGCCGAAGCCGCCGTTCAGTCGGAGATTTCGCAAATCGTTCGCGGCTTCGCCGAACTCGACGACACCTATATGGCCGCCCGCATGCAGGACATACGCGATGTCGGCGCTCGGATCATCCGCAGTCTGACGGAAACGCCCTATCAAGCCTTCAAGATGGCGCCCTCCGGCAGCGTTATCGTCGCAACCGAAATTACCCCTGCGGACACCGCCCTAATGGAACCTGGCGAGATCGCCGGTTTCGCATCTGGCATGGGCGGTGCGGAAGGGCATACAGCCATTATGGCCCGGTCGCTGGAGCTGCCCGCTGTATTGGGCATACCGGATCTCACGGCGGCCGTCGAAAGCGGGCAGACGGTGATCGTCGACGGCACCACCGGCCGCATCGTCGTCAATCCGTCACGCGAAACACTCCGGTTCTATCGCCTCCGGCGCCGCCGCTTGGCACGCGAGCGACAACGTTTGGAGCGATTGCGTGCCCTGCCCGGCGTGACCCGGGACGACGCCCGGATTGCCCTACACGCCAATCTGGAGTTACCGCGCGAAATCGATCTCGCCATCACCTCCGGCGCCGAAGGAATCGGTTTGCTGAGAACCGAATTCATGTTCATGAACCGCGACACGCCGCCCGACGAAGAAGAGCAATATTTGACCTTGCGCACCCTCGTCGAAGGGATGAACGGACAACCCGTCACGATCCGGACACTCGATGTCGGCGGTGAGAAACTTGCCTATTCGCTCGGCAATCATATTTCGGACGCGGTGAACCCGGCGCTTGGCCTCCGCGCCATCCGGTTTTCGCTCCGTCAGCCGAAGCTATTCGAATCCCAGGTCGCGGCCATCTTGCGGGCGGCCCATCATGGGCCGGTTCGGATGTTGTTGCCGATGATCTCTACCGTTGGCGAAGTGCAGCAAGTCCGAACCGTTGTTGCGCGGGTCCAACGGCGCCTAAAACGCCGCGGGGTCGAGACAAGTAACCTGCCGCCGATCGGCATTATGATCGAAGTGCCCGGCGCAGCACTGGCTGCGGATGCGCTGGCGGGCGTATCCGATTTCTTTGCCGTCGGTACTAACGACCTTATCATGTACACCTTGGCGATCGACCGGGCGGACGAGCAGGTTGCGCATCTTTACGACCCGCTGCATCCCGCGGTCCTGCGTCTCATCCAATTTTCCGCTCAGGCCGCACTCCGGGCGCGCATTCCGATCAGCGTTTGTGGCGAAATGGCGGGTGATCCGCGGTATACCGCCCTGCTCCTGGGATTGGGTGTTCGGGAACTCTCCATGTCTTCCGCGAATCTGCCGCGCGTCAAGGAACGCGTCCGGGCCCTTGATCTAATGGCATCCACGCGACGCGCCGAGATGATCATGGATCAAGCGGATTCCGGCCGAATCGAAATGCTACTGGACGACTTCAACGAGCTCGCGTGAATCGTCACATCGCGTTAAATCCATCGCTTCGCTTGTGAGGGACAAGCTCGCTTGCTATACCCCCGCTCAACAATCCCCGAGACGCCATTTCCCGCGCCGGGGCGCAATCCAACTTGGTAGGATAAAATGAGCGAAGCTCAAGACTATAAAGTTGCGGATATCAGCCTCTCGGAGTGGGGCCGCAAGGAAATCGCAATTGCCGAAACGGAAATGCCCGGCCTGATGGCGCTGCGAGAGGAGTATGGCGCTTCGCAACCATTGGCCGGCGCGCGTATCGCGGGCTGCCTCCACATGACCATCCAAACCGCCGTTCTGATCGAGACATTGACCGCCCTTGGCGCGGAAGTCCGTTGGTCTTCTTGCAACGTATTTTCAACGCAAGACCACGCCGCCGCAGGCATCGCGGCGACAGGCGTGCCGGTTTTCGCTTGGAAGGAAGAGACCGAGGAAGAGTTCTGGTGGTGCATCGATAAAACGATCGAAGGGCCCGATGGCTGGGTTCCGAATATGATCTTGGACGACGGCGGCGACCTCACGCAGATTATGCACGAGAAAACGCCGGAACTCTTGAAAGAGGTACGCGGTCTTTCAGAGGAAACGACAACCGGCGTGCACCGTCTTTATGAGATGGAAAAAGACGGCTCGCTCATGGTGCCGGCAATCAACGTCAACGACTCGGTGACGAAATCAAAGTTCGACAATAAGTATGGCTGCCGTGAAAGCTTGGTGGACGGCGTTCGTCGCGCGACGGACGTGATGATGGCGGGTAAAGTCGCTGTCGTTGCGGGTTTCGGCGACGTTGGCAAAGGATCCGCGGAAAGCCTTCGCAGTGCCGGTTGCCGTGTCCTGGTAACGGAAGCCGATCCGATCTGCGCCTTGCAGGCCGCGATGGAGGGATTTGAAGTCGTCACCATGGAAGAAGCCGCGCCCCGCGGCGATATCTTCGTGACCGCGACAGGCAATATCGACGTCATCACGCTCGAACATATGCGGGAGATGAAAGACCGGTCCATCGTCTGCAACATCGGCCACTTCGATTCCGAAATCCAAGTTGCCGCGCTGCGTAATTACAAATGGGACACGATCAAGCCGCAGGTCGATGAAATTGAATTTCCCGACGGCAAGAAACTCATCTTGTTGGCGGAAGGCCGGTTGGTAAACCTCGGTTGCGCGACCGGTCATCCCAGCTTCGTCATGAGTGCGTCGTTCACCAACCAGGTGCTGGCGCAGATCGAACTTTGGCAGAACCACACGAATTATGAGAAAAAAGTTTATGTTCTGCCGAAGCACCTCGACGAAAAAGTCGCAGCATTGCATCTCGCAAAGCTCGGCGCCCAACTGACGCAATTGTCTTCCGAACAAGCCGCTTATATCGGCGTTGGTACGGACGGACCGTACAAGCCGGAATATTATCGCTACTAAGCGTCAGCGCGGCGTCGAACGCGTCTGCAATTTACTTGTTCCGCGAATGGGTCGGTCATAGACTTTTCGGCGTGAAACGCGCCGTTGTTCATGTGTTCTTGGGATTTCTCTTTTTATCCCCGACCCCCGCGTTCGCCGATAGCGAGAGTGCGACCGTGCTGATATGGCCGATGGTCATTCTCGCCGCCGGCCTCGCGATCGGCCTTTATGTATTTTGGAAGAAGAACCGTGCCCTGCGCATCGAGTTATCCGAAGTGTCGGAGCGGTCGATCCGTCAATCCGAAACGCTATCCGAGGCGGAGACCCGCTTAAGCCAGATTTCAGCGGTTCTCGACGCCATTCCAATGCCGGTCTGGTGGCGCGACGAGAGTTTACGTCTTCTTGGGTGCAATCGGGCATATAGCGAGTCTCTGGAAATGGATACTGAGACAATATTGGCGGAAGCGAGAGAACTCGGTGCCGGCGCGATCGACGACAAGGGTCAGGGGCTTGCTGCACAGGCCCAACAAATGGGAATTCCCTTATCCGAGAGCCATTACGTCGTTCATCGCGGCGAACGGCGGCTGCTCGACTTTACCGAAATTCCGTTAAATGGTCAGACCGCGATCGTCGCCGGCCATGCCATCGACGTGACAGCGATGGAGAACGTCCAATCGGAACTCTCGTCGCACATCGCCGCGCACGGAGATGTTTTGGAGAGCCTGGCGACCGCCATTGCCATCTTTGGGCCCGACCGCAGGCTCAAATTTTACAACCGGGCTTTTGTCGAACTTTGGCACCTCGAAGCGTCGGCCTTAGATACCGAACCGCAGATCGGAGAGCTATTGGAACTGCTGCGGGAGAATCGGCAATTGCCGGAGCTCGTCGATTTTCCGGCCTTCAAGCAGGAGCAAGACCGATTGTTCGTCTCGGTCATCGAGCGCCGTGAAGAACTTATGCATCTACCCGACGGCAGAACGTTCCGCATGGCGATTACGCCCCATCCATTTGGCGGACTGCTCTTTGTCTACGAAGACGTTACCGACAGCCTTGTGCTCGAGCGGCCCTACAACACCCTGATCGAAGTGCAACTCGAGACGATCAATAACTTGCACGAAGGGGTGGCCGTGTACGGTCAGGACGGGCGTCTGCGCCTGTGGAACGAAACTCTGGTCGAAATGTGGAAGTTTGACCACGGCTTCCTCGAAGCCGAACCCCATGTCGGCGAAATGTTGGAGCGAACAAAAGATCTGTTCCCGCCGACCGACAATTGGAACGATCGTAAACAAAGATTGATACTTCAAGTCACCGAAGGCTCGACAAGGGCCGGACAGTTCGAGCGCGCCGACGGCTTCGTATACGATTATGCCTGTGTGCCCTTGCCGGACGGCGGCTGCTTGTTGAGCTATGTCGACGTGACGGACACCGCGCGCGTTCAGCGTGCCCTCGAAGAACGCAATCTCGCATTGGAAATGGCCGATCAGGTAAAAACCGAGTTTATCGCAAACGTTAGTTATGAACTGCGGACACCGCTGAACACCATCGCGGGCTTTGCCGATGTTCTCGAAGGTCAGGTTTTTGGGGACCTGAACCAGCGCCAGACGGAATATATCGACGGTATCGTTACGGCGTCACACCAACTCAGGGAACTGATTGACGATATCTTGGATCTCGCCACCATCGAAGCTGGCTATATGGCGCCTGACCTGCAGCTTGTCGAGATTTCCAACATTCTCCAAGAGGCGCGTGATATGGCCGCCAAACGAATCGAGAGCGGTCGACTAAAGCTTGAAGTCGACTGTGCGAGCGATGTCGGCGCCGCGCGGGTCGACGCAGCGCGGATGACAAAAGCGCTGTATAACCTCTTATGGAACTCGGTCATGTTTCAGTCCGACGACGGAATCATCACCCTGAGGGGCAGTCTGCGGGGTGATGAGATCATTATCGAGGTCGACGACTCGAGCGGCTTGGTGACACAAGATGAGCTTGGCGACCTCTACGAAACCTTTGAACACGGCGACCCCTACGTTCGGCGGAGCGGCGCCGGTTTGGGACTTGCGCTCACCCGCAGCCTTGTCGAATTGCATGGCGGGCAACTTGAAATCCACAATGATCCCGAAGGCGGCACGCGCGCGATCGCCTCTTTCCCGACGGCCGGTCCGGTTCCCGTCACGTCATCGAGCCGTCAAGCCAGATGAGCTGCAAGCAAGATGCAGATGAGTAAGTCCGCCGGCACCGAATGGTCTTTCATCCTGCATTCCGAATCGGCACTTGCCGCATGGGGTGCGCAACTCGCCGGCATTTTAAAAATTGGCGATGTCATCGCCTTGGAAGGCAATCTAGGCAGCGGAAAAACAACCCTAGCCAGAGCGATCATTCGCGCCATCTACGGGGAAGCCACGGTCGTGCCGAGTCCGACATTCACACTCGTTCAGATTTATGAAGGAGAGAGACTGGCGATTTGGCACTGTGATCTCTATCGCCTAAAAGGCCCCGAAGATACATTTGAAATCGGCTTAGACGAAGCCTATGGGGAAGCAGTGACGTTAATCGAATGGCCCGATCGGCTCGGTGCCGCGCTGCCGGCACGTGCGCTCCACGTTCGCCTCGAAAATGACGATGTTGAAGTCGAGAATGCGCGCCGAATCTTTATCAATGCCGGAGATACGTGGCGACAACGCCTGGAAGAATTGCGGTGCGACGATGCGTGAACCTCTTCTAAAAAACTTCCTCTCAAGCACCGATTGGGCGCAGGCGCTTCAGTCTCCCTTGGCGGGAGATGCGTCTTTCCGACGATACATTCGTCTCTCACAAAACGACGGTGAGCGTGCGATGTTGATGGATGCGCCACCGCCGCAGGAAGACGTTCGGCCCTTTATTCAAGTCGCGGAGCGGTTACTGGAACTCGGATTGAGTGCCCCTCGAATTATGGCGCGCGATGTGGAAGCCGGCTTTCTCCTATTGGAGGATTTCGGCGATGACACCTACACGCGGCTTTTAAAGAACGGCGCCGACGAACTGGAGCTCTATCAACTGGCGACCGATACATTGATCGAGTTGCACCGCCGTTATTCGGCCGACAGCGAAATACCGCCGTACGACGACGGGCGATTGTTGGATGAAGCCGCATTATTGGTCGACTGGTACCTGCCAGCGATCCGGGGCCGCGATACACCGGCGGCGACAAGAGATACCTATTTGCAGCTCTGGCAAGACGTGCTTCAAACGGCTCGCAACGTTCCAGATAGCTTGATCCTGCGGGACTATCACGTCGACAATCTAATGCGGCTTTCCGATCGTAACGGCGTCGCTGCTTGCGGGCTCCTGGATTTCCAAGACGCCGTTATTGGGCCCGTTACATACGATCTCGTGTCCCTGTTCGAAGATGCCCGACGCGACGTCTCTGCCGAATTGGCAACGACACTGACCGCCCGATATTTGGACGCGTTTCCCGAAATCGACCGACAAGCCTTCGGTCGTTCCTATGCAGTGCTCGGCGCGCAAAGAAGCGCCAAGATCATCGGCATCTTCACGCGGCTTGATCGTCGTGACGGCAAACCGGTCTACCTCGAGCACATACCCCGGGTTTTCAATTGGCTGGAAGGCGACTTGGCGCATCCGGTACTCAAAGAATTGCAAGCTTGGTTCACCGCGGAAATTCCGCCGGCGAAGCGAGTGATTCCCGAAAGCGCCAACCAATGAGCGCGCTTACAAAGGCGATGGTATTGGCGGCTGGCCGTGGCGTCCGCATGCGGCCTTTAACAAATGACAAACCAAAAGCCCTCGTATCGCTTTGCGGTGAGACGTTGCTCGACCGCGCGCTCAATCGGTGCCGTGATGCCGGCGTGACGTCGATTGCCGTGAATGCACATTACAAAGGGGAACTGATTCGAAGCCACTTACGCGAGTCGCCGGATATCCAGCTTTCTTGGGAGGACGAGCTTCTTGAGACCGGCGGTGGCGTCTGCAAAGCCTTGCCCTTGCTCGGCAGCGGCCCCTTTTTTGTCATCAATTGCGACTCCGTTTGGTTCGATGGAGGTCGATCCGCCCTATCGCGGCTCGGTGATGCGTGGTGCGAAGACGAGATGGACGCGCTGCTCTTGCTTCAACCCGTCGAAAAAGCCGTTGGATACAGCGGCAGCGGCGATTTTTCGAAGGACGATACCGGCCGAATCCAACGCCGTGGCAAGCAAGCCGCCGCGCCATTCGTCTTTATGGGCGTACAGGTTTTGCATCCTCGTTTGTTCACCAATGAGAAGATCGAGCCGTTTTCGCTCAACCGATTGTATGACCGGGCACTGGCACATAACCGTTTGTTCGGCGTCGTTCATGATGGCGACTGGTATCACGTCGGAACGCCGGAAGACCTCGCGATTGCCGAGACGGCCCTCAACAAGCCGAAGAGCGGTTCTCCATGACGGCCCCGTCGGTCTTCACAATTCCGGCCGGCGTCTCTTTTGTCGACACCCTTGCCCAGGGCGTAATGCGCGACATCGGCGGCGATCCATTTGCACTATCGGATTGCCTTATTTTGCTTCCCAACCGCCGGGCCTGCCGTGCTTTGAGGGAAGGCTTTCTGCGTGTCACGGATGGACGCCCGCTTCTGTTACCTGAATTGCGGCCGATCGGCGAGGCGGACGAGGACGAACTGTTGCTGTCCGATATGCCGTCGGAAATCGGCGCGCCGCTTGCCCCAGCCATACCATCGCTGCGACGCCAACTGCTTCTCGCACGCATGATCTGCAACCAGTCGCCGACGACCGAGAAAATTTCCCTTGAGCATGCGACGCGCCTCGCGGCGGACCTCTGCAAATTGTTGGATCAAGTTCAGACCGAAGGCCTGAACTTCGACAAGCTCGATTCCATCGTGCCGGATCGTTATGCCGAACACTGGCAAAAAACACTCGAGCTCTTGAGTATTATCACGGACCGGTGGCCCGAAACATTGACCGCAGAAGGGTGTCTCGATCCCGCCAAGCGGCGAAATCTTCTTCTTCAACGACAAATCGAGGCCTGGGAAGCCGCCCCGACCGACCGGCGCATCATTGCCGCCGGGTCGACAGGCAGTATCCCCGCCGTCGCAGAATTGCTGTGTTGCGTGGCGGGCCTGCCGAACGGAACCGTGGTCTTGCCGGCGTTCGATACATTGATGGACGACGATGCCGCAACGGCAGCCCTCGACGATCAAACGCATCCACAATTCGGTATGCTTCGGCTGCTAAAGCGAATGGAAATCTCGCGACATGAGATCCGAGATTGGCCGTTGGAGGACCACGCTGAAATTCAGATCAAGCGAATCGGCCTGCGCCGTCGTTTGATGTCGCAAGTCATGCGCCCTGCGGTGACGACCGATACGTGGCGGGAGTTGCCGAAGATTTCCGAGAATGCACTCGCCGGCTTCGAGCGCTTCGATTGTGCTGGAGAAGCGGAAGAGGCGAAGGTCATCGCTTTAGCTTTGCGCGAGTCACTCCAAGAAGAAACACAAACAGCCGCGCTGGTAACGCCGGACCGAAATCTTGCCCGGCGTGTCGCCGCCGAACTCCGGCGTTGGGACATCGAGATCGACGACTCCGCAGGCCTACCGCTTGCGGAGACACCGCCAGGTCTCTTCCTGCAACTCGTCGCGGAAATGGTCGCGAAGAATTTCGCCCCCGTATCCACCTTGGCGGCATTAAAGCACCCGTTTGCCAGTTGCGGTTCAGATCGGAATGTTTTCCGCCGTCAGGTGCGCCAATGGGAATTCGAGGCCCTGCGCGGCCCGAGGCCGGAACCGGGTTTGCATGGATTGATACGTTCCCTCCCGGCGGACATGAAGCCCGAACGTCACGCGGATGCGGTGTCACTCCTCCAAGCTCTTGAAGATGCGACCGGCCGCTTCGCCGCGGCAATGTCCGGCCGGGATATTTCTGTCGGCAAACTATTGGCCGCGCACATATCGGCAGCGGAAGCGTTATCCGCCGATCCGGCGGCCGACGGCGAATCGAAACTTTGGGCGGAAGAAGCCGGTGAAGCCTTGGCCGAGTTCATCGGCGAACTGGACCAGGCGGCCGCCGTTCTTGGGCCGATTGATCCCGAATTCTACCCGACTTTGCTGTCGACGCTGATGTCCGGTCGTGTCGTGCGTCCCCGCTATGGACGGCATCCGCGGCTGCACATTTGGGGGCCGTTGGAGGCGCGCCTGCAGGATGCGGACTTTCTCATTCTTGGCGGTATGAATGAGGGAAACTGGCCACGCGATCCGAACCCCGATCCCTGGTTGAGCCGACCGATGCAGACATCTTTCGGATTGCCGCTGCCGGAACGGCGTATCGGCCTCGCGGCCCATGACTTTGCCACAATGGTCTGCGCGCAAAAGGTTCTCGTTACACGATCGGAAAAGGCCGGCGGCTCGCCCACGGTACCATCGCGCTGGTTGGCACGCTTGCAGGCCGTGTTGATGGCTTCCGGTCTGGACCAATTGAACCACCAATCGACAAAGTGGCTGCATTGGGAACGGGCGCTCGACAAACCGGACGGCCCCCGCCCGATTCAGCCGCCCGCGCCCCGCCCGCCGTTGCATGCAAGACCCCGTAAGTTATCGGTGACGCGGATTGAGTCTTGGATGCGTGACCCATACGCCATATACGCGCGGCACATCCTTGGGCTCAGACCATTGGACCCATTGGAAGCGGACCCGGCCGCGGCGGACCGCGGCAATATCATCCATGAGATCTTAGATCGTTTCATCCGCTCGGTTCCCGGCGACTTACCCGCTGATGCCGAACAAAAGCTGGCGGAGATCGGCCAAGACGCATTCCAATCCATTGCAGGTCATCCCGTCGTCAAAGCGTTCTGGTGGCCGCGCTTCTTGCGGGTCGCCGAATGGTTCATCGGAGTCGAGCGGCAACGACGCCATATGCTGCGCGCTTCTTCAACCGAAGTGCGCGGCGCGCTGACATTGTCCGCGCCGGCGGGCGATTTCACATTGACGGCAGTGGCAGACCGGATCGACCGCCTCGCAGACGGCGGTTATTCAATTCTCGACTACAAGACCGGCTCGCCGCCGACGGATAAAGACATCAAGAACGGCTTTGCGCCACAACTGCCGTTGGAAGCCGCCATCGCGGCCGCAGGCGGTTTCGAGGGATTGGACGCCGACGACGTTGCGGGTCTTGCTTTTTGGCGGCTTTCGGGTGGCGCGCCCGCCGGCGCAATAAAGGACGTAAAAGGCAACCTTGAACAGATCGCGGAAGAGGCACGCGAAGGCCTTCTCGCGCTCGTCGCGTCGTTCGACAACCCTGATACACCTTACAACGCCGTCCCCGACAGTGACCGCGCGCCGCGTTTCAACGACTACGCACATTTGGCGCGGATCGCCGAATGGGCCGGCCTCCACGAAGAGGATTAAAAGTGCCCACGTCCGCCATATCGCCCGATGATGCCCAACGCCAGGCAGCCGACCCGAGCGCCAGCGTCTGGGTCTCCGCATCGGCCGGCAGCGGAAAGACAAAAGTCCTGACGGACCGCGTGCTGACCCTTCTGCTCTCCGGCACACCGCCGCACCGCATACTCTGTCTGACATTTACCAAGGCGGCAGCGGCCGAGATGGCCAACCGGATCAACGATGAGCTGTCGTTCTGGACGATCTCTTCAGACCAAGTCTTAACCGACCGTTTGACGCAACTGTTGGCCGAACGTCCGGATACGGCGCTACTTCGGGCGGCCCGGCGCCTTTTCGTGGAAGTGTTGGATACGCCGGGCGGCCTTAAAATCCAAACCATTCACAGTTTCTGTGAATCGCTTCTCGCGCGGTTCCCTGTCGAATCCGGCCTGACGCCGCAGACCAAAGTCATGGACGAACGCAGCGCGGCGGAGCATATGCAAAACTCGCGAGATGCCGTTCTCGTCGCCGCAGAACGCTTACCGGCATTGGAAGCGGCTTTGACAGAAGTCACATCTCAAATTCAAGAAGACCAATTTACCCGGCTCATGTCGGAGGTCTCCCGGGAAAGAGGCCGGCTGTCTCAACTATTGATACGCGAAGGCGGATTTGAAGGGGCGACTGCCGCAATATTCAGGGAATTCGGTGTCTCACCGGACCTTACGGTTTCGGCGGTGATCGAAACCGCCTGCCGCGATACGGCATTCGACGGCGACGCGCTGCGACGCGCCGGAGACGCTTTACTGGCTGGCACGGGCGCGACGGACAAACGATCCGGGAAGACGATTTCGAACTGGTTGGCAGCGGATGCCGAGGAACGGCACACGACGTTCGATGCCTATGTCGATGTTTTTTTGACGAAGGACGAGCGGGAACCCCGTGCCCGTCTCGCGACCAAGAGCGTCATCAACGCCCTACCTGATGCCGACGATATCTTACGCGCCGAGGCCCGGCGCCTTATGCAATGCCACGATGAAATCTGTGCCGTGTCCTCTGCCCGCAGCACGGCGGCGCTCTTGCATCTTGGGATCGCGATGATCGAAGCCTACCGCGGTCTCAAGTCAGCCCGGATGCAGTTGGACTACGATGATTTGATATACGGCGCCCGCGATCTTTTGACGAACCGCGACATGACGCCCTGGGTCCTGTTCAAACTCGATGGCGGGTTGGACCATATCCTGGTCGACGAATCGCAAGACACCAATCCCGAGCAATGGGAGATCATGCGGGCGATCGCCGATGAGTTCTTTGCGGGTGAGGGCGCCCGGACGGAGACCGCGCGAACGGTCTTCGCCGTGGGCGATAAGAAACAATCGATCTTTAGTTTCCAGCGCGCAGACCCCGCGCTCGGCGACCGCACGCGCGATCATCTGCAACAGAGTGCTGAAGCCGTTTCCCAACCTTGGCGATCGATTCAGCTAGATACGTCGTTCCGCTCCACAGACGCCGTGCTCAAAACAGTCGATGCCGTCTTCGAAGGGGACACCGCTCGCCAGGGTGTCGTCGAACCGGGCGACATGCTGCAACACAACGTGCACCGTACGGGCGCGCCCGGCCGCGTCGAGCTTTGGCCGGTGTTTCAAGCAGAGGAACAAAGCGAGTTGCTGCCATGGGCACCGCCGGTGGTGCGGCGTCATCAGGACGACCCCGAGTCCCGCCTCGCAAGTGTGATCGCCGCGAAGATTCGCTATTGGCTCGATCATGACGCCCTGACGTCGAAAGATGGCACGAAAAGGCCGATACAAGCCGGCGATGTTATGATTCTTGTCCGCCGCCGGCGGCGAATTGTCGACCGGCTCGTGCGCGCGCTGAAGGACGCCGGCGTTCCGGTGGCCGGCGTCGACCGCCTGGTGCTCACACAACAACTCTCCGTCATGGACCTCGTCGCCCTCGCGAACTTTTTGCTGCTGCCGGACGACGACCTGACCTTAGCGACGGTTCTAAAAGGTCCGTTGATTGGGTTCGATGACGACGATTTGTTTGAATTGGCATTTGACCGCGGCGAGCGAAGCCTATGGCAGATCTTGGTTGCTCGCGCAGCGGAGATCGAGAAATTCGACCAAGCGCGCCTTTGGCTCGGCGACATGTTGGCCCGCGCCGATTTTGTCGCGCCCTATGAATTATTCGCCGGTATTTTGGCACGCCCGACGATTAACGGCGAAAGCGGTCGGAAAGCGATGATATCCCGCCTCGGTGCGGAAGCCGAAGATCCCCTCGACGAGTTTCTGAACTTAGCGCTGGACTACGAACACTCGGAGACACCGTCGCTCCAAGGTTTTCTGCATTGGGTGGCCGCCGAGGAGACGGAGGTCAAACGCGATCTCGAGCAGAGCGACCGCGACGAAGTGCGCGTTATGACGGTGCATGGCGCAAAAGGCCTCCAAGCGCCGATCGTGGTTATGGCCGACACGCTCTCCGCACCCCGCAACAGCACACCGGGCGGCGCGCCCATTCGCTGGTCGGAAGACGGCATTCCGCTGTGGTCGCCCCGACGATCACTCGAATGTGGCGTCACAAAAAACGCCCGGGAAAGCGCGGCACGCATCGAACAAGAAGAGTACCATCGGCTCTTGTATGTCGCGATGACACGGGCCGAAGATCGGCTTTACATTACCGGCGCCCAGCGCCGCGCCGCGCCTTCGCCCGATTGTTGGTACAATCTAATTCAGGAAGGAATGACCCGGTTTGCGGCGCCGGAGGCATTTGACTTCACCGCCCTTACGTCTGACGGATGGGCCGGCGACGGATATGTCTATTCGACCGAATCGGCCATGATCGCCGATTCGTTAAAAGCGCGGCATCGGACGCCTGATGCGCCCGAATCTATCCCTCCGTGGATTTTCGAACCGGCGCCGGACGAACCAACGCCGCCGCGTCCGCTGACGGCGACCCGCCCCAGCGCCGCCGCGCCGACTCCGCGCTCGCCCTTGAAGGACAATGGAGAGAATAGATTCCAACGCGGCCTATTGGTCCACAAGCTCCTAGAGTTACTCCCGCCGCTGGCGCCTGAGGACCGGGTCCGGGCGGGCGTGCAATTTCTGTCTCAACCGTTGCACGGCCTCGATACGAACGCGTGCGACGCGTTGGTATCCGAAGTGGTTAATATATTGGAACATGTTGATTTCAAACCAATATTCGGCACCAACAGTCGGGCGGAAGTCGCATTGGTCGGCCGCCTCTCATTCGGCGAAATTGATGAGGTCGTCAGCGGCCAAGTCGATCGGATGGTGGTGACCGATCGCGAGGTCTACGTTGTCGACTATAAAACCATGCGCCCGGTGCCGGCTTCCGCCGAAGCCGCACCCGCAACCTATTTACGCCAATTGGCCGTCTACCGTGCCTTGCTCAAAGGGGTCTGGCCGGAACGCATGTTCAAGGCCGCCCTGCTCTGGACGGAAGGTCCGATTTTAATGCCTATTTGCGACGCTCTTCTTGACCGGCACACACCGGCTTCCTAGATTCGAAGCCAACAACGCGACCCGCCGGTGAAATTTGACCGGCACATCCAATGAAGGGATCTGAGCATGAGCACAGTACAAGTCAGCGACGACGAATTCGAAAGCAGCGTCTTGGAAGCCGACGGACCTGTCCTCGTCGATTTTGGGCGGAATGTTGCGGTCCCTGCAAAATGATTGGACCCGCTCTCGAAGAGATCGCCGACAATCTGAGCGACCAACTGACCGTTGCTAAACTCAATATCGACGACAACCCGGCAACACCCGCAAAATTCGGTGTGCGCGGTATCCCAACCTTGATGCTGTTTAAAGACGGCGACGTCGCGGCCACCAAGGTCGGTGCCTTGCCGAAGAGTCAGCTTGAGGATTGGGTTAAATCCAATATCTAAGCCGCTAAGTTCTATGTCCGCAGCAGGCGGCCCCACGACCAAGTAACGCGAGGGGCCGCCAGATACGGAGCGCGCCTTTGAGCGGCCGTCGCAGCGCCCGCAACGTCGAATCCTATTGGGATATTGACCGGTTCGAGGGACAGGTCAAAGCCATCCTTGGCCCGACAAACACGGGCAAGACCCATTTCGCGATAGAACGGATGCTCGGTCATGCCGACGGCATGATCGGGTTTCCGCTCCGCTTATTGGCTCGCGAAAATTACGACCGGATCGTGGCACAAAAAGGCGCCCGCGCCGTTGCGCTCATAACCGGCGAAGAAAAAATAATTCCCCCGAACCCCAAATGGTTCGTGTGCACCGTCGAATCGATGCCGGTCAATCGGCAGGTCGAGTTTCTTGCGGTTGACGAAATTCAACTCTGCGCCGACGCCGACCGCGGACATATTTTCACGGACCGTCTACTGAACGCGCGCGGAAAAGCGGAAACGCTTTTCCTCGGCTCCGATACGATGGGGCCGATCTTGCGGGCATTGGTGCCGGACATTCGGATCGACGAACGACTGCGCATGTCGACACTAAGTTACGCCGGCGCCGCCAATCTAACCCGCTTGCCGCGCCGAAGCGCCATTGTCGGATTCTCCGTCGACAAGGTTTACGAATTGGCCGAGCGAGTGCGGCGTCAGAAAGGCGGCGCCGCTGTGGTTCTGGGCGCCCTATCGCCGCGCACCCGCAACGCACAGGTCGCCATGTATCAGGCCGGCGAAGTGGATTATATGGTTGCGACCGACGCCATTGGCATGGGTCTCAACATGGACGTGAACCATGTCGCGTTTTCAGGCGTCCGGAAATTCGACGGCCGCCGGACACGGAATCTCGCCCCCGTCGAGATCGGCCAGATCGCAGGCCGCGCCGGGCGTTATATGAACGACGGGACATTCGGAACAACGGCGGGTCACGGCCCCTTGCCAGACGAATTGATCGAAGCCATCGAGGCGCATCGGTTCGACCCGGTGCGCAGCATTCAATGGCGGAGCCGCGATCTAGATTTCCGGTCGCCAAAGTCGCTTCTCAAGAGTCTAGGCCACTCGCCGCGCCGTCCGGAGCTCGTTCGCGCTCGGGAGGCTGAAGACCAACGCTCGTTATCCGCGCTCACGCGGGACGGAGATGTTATGGACCGCGCCGCGACACCCGACATGGTGCGCCTGCTTTGGGACGTCTGCCAGATTCCCGATTTCCGCAAGATTATGCCGGATCATCACACCTCCTTTCTCCGCCAAGTGTATTTGCATCTAGCCGGCGAGGGCGGCCAGTTGGACGAGACTTGGGTCAAGACGCAGATTGATCGATTGACCTCGACGGCCGGAGACATCGACGCATTGACAAGGCGTCTCGCAGATATCCGCACGTGGACCTATATTTCGCACCGGGGAGACTGGCTCGCGGACCCCGCACACTGGCAAGCGCGGACAGGCGCGATCGAAGACGCACTTTCCGATGCATTGCACGAGAGACTGACCCAACGCTTTGTCGACAAGCGCGCCGCATATATCGACCAGAAGCGCGGCACCGGCGCACAATTGTTGTCGTCCGTCACAGCACGCGGCGATGTGGTCGTTGAAGGCCAGACCGTCGGCAGTATGCAAGGCGTCGAATTCTTTCCGGAAGGCGAATTCGGGCCGGAGCGGCGCGCGGTGTTGTCGGCCGCGAGACGCGCGGCGGCGCAAGAGATCGGGCGACGCGTGCAACGCCTTTCCGCCGATACGGATGAAGCATTTCATTTATCGGACGATGGCCGCATCACTTGGAGCGGTGGTGTGATCGCACGGCTCTCACGCGGCAAGTCGCTCTTAGCGCCCGACTTGCAGATGTCGCGTAGCGATTTACTCGATAACGCCATGCGAAGCCTTATCCGCGAACGTTTGTCCGTCTGGCTGGACGGCGAAATAAGAAAGGCATTCGGCGCCCTATTTAAAGCACGCGCGGCGGATTTAGGCGGGAACGCCCGAGGCTTGGTGTATCGGCTGTCGGAGTCGCTTGGCGGCCTACCGTACCCATTGAGTCCGTCCGAATGGCAATCGCTAACGAAGACGGAACGCGAAAAGCTCAGCCGACTGGGCGTCCGCATGAGTCCTGCCGCCGTGTATTTCAAGGCGCTGCAATCGCCGCCGGCGATGCAGATGCGGCGTATTCTTTGGCAGGCGCATAACAATCGCCGCCTCCCCGAAATCGACCTCGACCGTCCTTCGGCGTTGGCCGGAAATCTCAGCAAGATCGATTGGGCGTGTTTGGGTTTCCGGCGAATCGGAAACAGGGCGGTACGCTTCGAGAGCCTAGAGAGGCTTTTCCGCCTGGCACGACAGCGATCCCAACAAGGCACTTTCCAAGCGACGATGGAGATGAAAGGGGCCGTCGGCGTAAAGGACGCCGAACTCGAGCAGGTCATGGCCGCCCTTGGTTTTGCCGCCGTTAAAGATAGCGACACGCTTGAGTTCCGCCAGAAACTGCGCCGACCGAAACCAAAAAAGCGCTCTAGAAAACGCAAGAAACGCGTTGTGAACCCCGATTCGCCCTTTGCGGAGCTACATAAATTAGCGGGGGCGAAATAGCGTGGCGGTCCCAGAGAAATTTCCCGATGGGGCGCGGCTGCGCATCGATAAATGGCTATGGCATGCCCGGTTCTTCAAGAGCCGCACCCTCTCCGCAAAACTCGCCGCCTCGGGAAAGCTGCGCGTTAATCGGGAGGTTGTTCGAAAGAGCGGTTACACAGTCAAACCGGGCGATGTCCTCACCTTCCCCAAAGGCAAAGATATTCGCGTTATCGAGATCGTCGGTCTCGGCGAAAGACGCGGCCCGGCTGCCGAAGCGCAAACGCTTTATCGGGATCTGAGCCCGCCCCAGCCAAAACAACGCACGGAAGCCGTGGCAAAACGGGACCAGGGGGCCGGCCGGCCGACAAAAAACGAACGCCGGGCGATCGAAAGACTGAGGAACCGCTCGCTATAGGCTTGCAGCGCCGCGCCGAAGAATGAGGCAAAAGTTATTCGAGGGCATTTCGATCGCCATCGCTTCATCGAGTCCTATATCGCGACCCACCGCCTCAACGGCCTCCATGTCGCGAACACCCCATTCTGGATTCTGACCTCTCAGCGTTTGATCGAAAGCGTCGTTGGTCGGTGCCGTGTGCACGCCATTCCGCTTGAACGGACCGTATAATAGAAGGGGTGCGCGGCCTTCCAAGACCGATGCCGCACCGCGGACCAAACCTTCGCAGCACGGCCACGGGGCGATATGGATCATATTGACACAAATAACACCGGCGGCCGGTGCGTAGGGCCAATTTGACGAAGTCACGTCGAGACGTTGCGGCATCGCCAAGTTCGCAAGGTCCGCATCCTTGCAATACGCCGTTGTGCTCGAAAGTGCAGCCGGATCGATATCCGTCGGCTGCCAATTCAGATGCGGCATGGCGGCGGCGAAATAACTTATGTGCTCACCGGTACCGGAAGCGATCTCAAGAACGGTTCCGGATTCGGGTAGATATTTACGAAGGACTTCTAAGATCGGTGCGCGATTGCGGCTGGCAGCCGGCGCGCGGCGGCGCGGGTCATCATTCATCGGAGTTTTATAAGAACTCACTCTCAATCCAGCAAGCTGGACACAAAATCTGCGCACAGACTATTGCGTCCCGTCTCGCGAGTTTGTATTTCACTGTGAACGGCTGGCGTATTGCCCGAAAAAATAGAGCGGTACGAGTGGGCGCTTAGGATCAACATGCAGCAACGCGGTTGATCTTTGTCCGCACCGGCGAATTCGGAGTGCGAAGGAGAGAGCTAAATGACCTATGTCGTCACCGAAACCTGCATCCGGTGCAAATACATGGACTGTGTCGAAGTCTGCCCGGTCGATTGTTTTTATGTCGGCGCCAATATGTTGGTGATCCATCCCGACGAATGTATCGACTGCGGCGTTTGCGAGCCCGAATGTCCGGTTGAGGCTATTATACCCGATACTGACGGCGAAGCCGAAAAGTGGTTGGAATTGAACCGCGATTATTCCGAGAAGTGGCCGAATATCACCCGCAAGGGGAACTCGCCGGACGATGCCGACACTTACAAAGACGAAGGCGGCAAATTCGAGAAGTACTTCGACGAAGCCCCCGGCGAAGCTTAGTTCGCTCGTCACAAGGGGCGATAACGCGACAACTTTTGGGGACGATTGCCGGGGCTGTAAAGCCCCGGAACGCTGTGTTATGGTGTCTGCCAGTCTGGTGACGGCAACGTTAGGCGACATCACCCGGAGAATTACGCGAGCGCAAGCGCATTTTGGTCCCCGATACCTGCAGACAGGTAGTATCGGACAGGGACCTTCGATTGCGAAGCGCTTCGCAGAACCTTGCAACTGATCTGCGAACAATCGTCGCCGGAGTCGAAAAAAGAAGAGGTCAATCGTGGCGAAGAAGCAAAAGGCGGAAAACGAGAATTCCGATTTTAAGACCGGCAATTGGGTTGTTTATCCCACGCACGGTGTCGGCAAAGTTATGGGCGTCGAGGATCAAGAAATTGCCGGCACGAAGCTCAAGCTTGTCGTCATTAGTTTCGAGAAGGACCGGATGACCTTACGGGTTCCGGTCGACAAAGCGAAAGATTCCGGTTTGCGTAAGCTTTCATCGAAAGATGAGATGAAAGGCGCCTTAAAGACATTGAAGGGACGAAGCCGGGTCCGCCGCACAATGTGGAGTCGCCGGGCTCAAGAGTACGAAGCGAAGATCAACTCGGGCGACCCCGTCTCCATCGCCGAAGTCGTCAGAGATTTACACCGTAAGGAAGATCAGCCGGATCAGTCCTATAGTGAACGGCAAATCTATCAAGCGGCCCTGGACCGCCTTGCGCGCGAACTCGCCGCCGTCGAAGATATCGACGAAGAAGCCGCAACCGAGAAACTGGAAAATCTCTTAAAAGCCGCTTAGGGGCGCCCCTGCCGCGGCTGCGGTGGATATTGGGAGCAATTTGACGGCCTGAATGTCTGACGACAGCGCCTTTGCCATTATCGAAAATGCCCGTCGCATTTGGGCGATCGGCTCTATTCACGGTGAGGTCGATAAACTGGCGGCCCTTCACGAACGTCTCTTCGGCCACCTGGCGCCGGGCGACCGGTTGATCTATCTCGGCAATTATCTTGGCTATGGTCCAGCCATCATCGAAACGGTCGATGAAATTCTCTCTTTTCGAAGGAAGTTCCTCGCCCGGCCGCCTTTCACGGACGCCGATGACCATATCCTCTTGCGCGGCAGTCAGGAAGAGATGTGGCAGCGGATACTGCAGCTACAGTTTGCCGTCGACCCCGTCGAAGTCGTGACCTGGATGGCGGAACGCGGTCTCGCCTCAACACTTGCGGCATATGCCGGCGAATCGCCACAAGAAATATTGGGTCAACGCGCCGGCCCGCTGACGATCGCGCAATGGACCAGCTCCGTTCGCTCGGCGATGCAAGAACGGCCCGGGCATACATCGTTCATGAGCGCACTCAAACGCGCCGCGATTAGTCGCGGAAACGGTCTGCTTTTCGTCAATGCGGGTGTCGATATCAGCCGTCCGGTGGAAGAGCAGAGCGACGGCTTTTGGTGGGCGGGTCGAAGCTTCTCCGATATTGCAACGCCATACGGCGAATTCACCAAAATAATCCGCGGCTTTGATCCCGACCACGAGGGCTTCAATGCGACCGAATTTACGGTGACGGTCGACGGCGGGTGCGGGTTTGATGGCCCACTTATCGCCGTCGGATTCGCGGAAAACGGCGAAATTTTCGAACAATTGGAGGCTTAGCGGTACCCTGGTAATTCGTCCGGACGAATTTTCGAATTTGTCCGGACGAATTTTCTTGTGTCCCTGAATTTGATACAATAACCTAGTGGATCAGTGAGTTATTAAAAACGACAATAATTTTCTCTAGGGAGCGTGCCAGCAAGGCACCAAGGGGAGGGAATGGCCTACATCGACGACCCGCAAACACAGCGGGCTAATCTCAAGTTTATCAAAGCCTCGATGTCAGAACCGCTCTTGTCGCGGGAGACCGAATACGATCTCGCAAAACGGTGGCGTGACAAACAAGACGAGGCAGCCCTCCACCGGCTCGTACGGGCCTACACGCGGTTGGTCATTAGCATCGCATCTCGCTTCAGAAATTACGGATTGCCGATGGGCGACTTGGTCCAAGAGGGCAATGTCGGGTTGTTGCAGGCGGCCGAACGTTTCGAGCCGGATCGCGGGGTCCGCTTTTCGACATACGCCTCCTGGTGGATTCGCTCGGCGATGCAGGATTTCATTCTGCGCAATTGGTCGATCGTTCGTACCGGTACGACAGCCGCCCAAAAGTCGCTGTTCTTCAACTTGCGCCGCCTGCGCGCGCAAATCGACGACATCGGCGGTGAGCAGCTCAGCGAAGAATCGCGCGAGTTCATCGCAAATGAACTAAAGGTCAATGTTCACGAAGTCGAAGCGATGGAAATCCGACTGAACGGTGGCGATCAGTCCTTGAATGCTCCGGTGTCGGACGAGTCGGAAGATAGCTGGCAAGATTTTCTGAAAGATCATCGCCCAAGTTCCGAAGAAGTTGTGATCGGCGTCCATGATGGACGGACACGCGCGCGCTGGTTGGTCGAAGCATTGCGAGAGTTGCCGCCACGCGAGCAAACCATCATCCGCAAGCGCCGTTTGACTGAAAATGGCGCCACGCTTGAAGAGTTGGGCCGCGTCCTCGGCGTCAGCAAAGAGCGTGTTCGCCAACTTGAACATCGCGCCCTAACGAAATTACGGAAATCGATTAGTCAACGGACGGAACGCCCGGACGACTTAATGATTGAAGCGTAGCGTATTTCGACGCGAATACAGTTCTAAGCCGGGCCGGCATCGTCGGCCCGGCTTTTTCGTGCGTTCCTATTCAAGCACTTCAATCTGTTAGGGATGCGTCGCCTCGATCATGGGGCCGTTCCGCCAGCGTAACCAGCCGCGGACGCGAACCAGGCGGCCTTTCAACGATCCGAGGCCATCGCCGCCTTTTACGAACCGCCGCCTGTCGCGTGGCTGAACGGTGATCGTAAAGTCGTCCGCCAGTCCGGTCCGAAATTCAGATACGTCCGCCCCTTTACCGTGGCCACGTCTAAGACCCGGCCCTCCGCGATTTGAAAGGTCTTTCCATCGCGTCGCAGTTCCGAGACGTGGCGGACACGATAGAAATGATGTGCCCAGATTCCGCGGCGGGCCGCACGCGCCTCACGTTCCCGTTCGAGCATCCGGTCGACCCATCGTCGGTTGTCGGGAAACGAATAGACGCGCGCATAGCCGCGGCGAAGCATCGCGCCTTGAATCCAGTTTCCATTTTCGTCATGCAAATGGGCGAGATGGCGGCCATAGCGATCTGTCTTGCGCCCGCCATAGGTGAGGCTTAGCCGTTTATCCAAGGTAAGATCTCGGAGCGCGGATTTTGCTTCCTCGCCCAACGGCCATGGCTTGAAGTTCGGCCGCCCCAGCGGCAATTTCGGCGCCTGCAGACCGACCAGCCGAACTTGCCGCCCATCATCGAGCACCAATGTGTCGCCGTCGACGATTTCAACCGCCGTCCCGTACCCGCCGGAGTCCAGGCCTTTGCCTCTTGCCAGAACGCTTGTCGGCAAGAGAGATACGCCCGCAAGAACGATCGCTATTGTCGCGACAGTAAAAATAGGGGATATGGAGTAAGAATTGCTTTTCATCGCTCTGAAATGACACGCCGAACTTTATTTCCCGAAATCGAGCCGTATGAAACGGGCCGCCTTGCCGTCGATAGCCTCCATCATCTTTATTGGGAGCAAAGCGGCAACCCCAAGGGCGTGCCGGTCGTCTTCCTGCACGGCGGACCGGGCGCGGGCGCCGTTCCCGCCCATCGCCGTTTCTTCGATCCACGTTCTTATCGCATCGTCATTTTCGACCAGCGGGGCGCCGGACGTTCGACACCGCTTGGCGAATTGGCCGATAACACGACCGGAGATTTGGTTGAGGATATCGAAAAGCTCCGCCAGCACCTCGGGATCGACCGTTGGTTTGTGTTCGGCGGCTCCTGGGGGTCGAGCCTCGCTCTTGCCTACGGACAAGCGCACCCGGACCGCTGCCTCGGCCTCGTCTTGCGCGGCATATTCCTGTGCCGGAAAGACGAGATCGACTGGTTCATGTACGGTATGCGCCGTCTCTTCCCGGAAGCATGGGAGACTTTCGCCAATTTCCTTCCGGAACAAGAACGCGGCGATCTCCTGGGAAACTACCATCGGCGTCTGATCGATCCTGATCCCGAGATACATCTACCCGCCGCCCGGGTCTGGAGCCGTTATGAAGGCTCGTGCTCGACACTCCGGCCCAACCCCGAAGCTGTATCCTCGTTTCTCGAACCGGCAACGGCCCTCGGACTTGCACGGATCGAAGCACACTATTTCGTCAACGATTGCTTTATGGACGAAGGACAATTGCTCGACGACGTCTCGCGCCTCTCCGGCGTCCCGGGTGTCATCGTGCAAGGCCGCTACGACGCTGTGTGTCCGATCGTGAGCGCCGTCGAATTGGACGCGGCTTGGCCAGATGCCGAACTGCGTATCGTGACAGACGCGGGCCATTCGGCCATGGAACCGGGTATCCGAAGCGAATTAATCGCCGCGATGGAACGGTTTAAAACCCGTAAGGGCTAATCCACACGTATCCTTAGTGATTGCGCTTCGTGGTGATTGCAGTATGATGCGCGGGCTAAAATAAGGGAGCAGGCGTTTGAAAACGCTGATTAAACTAATAACCGCTTTTATCGTCGCCTGGATGATAGCCACACCGGCGCGAGCAGCTGACGACCCGGCGTATATCTCGCTTGGCGCCGGCGCTACGGGCGTCATTGCGGATCGGGCGCAAGGGGCGGCATTCAATATCGAATACCGATCGGATATCAATCTTTGGAAGATCCGTCCCTTCGTTGGCGGT
Organism: Rhodospirillaceae bacterium; assembly: GCA_002716125.1. Taxonomy (GTDB): domain Bacteria; phylum Pseudomonadota; class Alphaproteobacteria; order UBA8366; family UBA8366; genus UBA6544. Next base: position 56,766 of record PAZH01000048.1, on the reverse strand, counting down.
TTTGCAACGTCGGACGCATCGCTCTACGGCTATTTCGGTTTCCTGATGGACATCTATTTTGGGCCGCGTTGGGTCCTGACGCCGAATACCGCGGTCGGCGCCTATTCTGAAGGTGACGGGCAAGACCTCGGGCACGTTATCGAGTTCCGCTCTGGCTTCGAGTTGGCATACCGGTTCGATGATCGCTCGCGGCTCGGCATTGCCGTGCACCACCTCTCGAACGCCGGTATTGGCGACGATAACCCCGGTACCGAAACCGCGCTGATCTATTATTCTGTCCCGCTTAACAGCCTGTTCGACTAATCAGCATTCACCGCTGATCATCTCAACTGTTCGTGTTATACATTGCGCCGGCGCGCCCGTAGCTCAGTCGGATAGAGCACAGGATTCCTAATCCTGGGGCCGCAGGTTCGAATCCTGCCGGGCGCACCATAATTTTCCTGTCGCTGTTGACTGACTACGTTCGTTGTGGCCATCGTTTGGGAGAACGCAAATCAGGGGGCTTTTACACCCATTAGAAAGACGTATTGTCTGTTGAGGGTTCGCGCACTCAATCTACATAAAGGGCGCAATCTTGTTGCCCGAGGGTCCGAGCCTTACAGAACCCTGTCTGTGACCCGGACACCAAACAAAATCTCCCAAAAGTCGAACAGTGTTCGAACTTCCTCATCTGAAGCGCACGATCGGCGCTAACGCGGCATTTCGTTGCTTAATTCGCTTTGGGACTCGTTCTAAATGCCGATGAAAGGCTGAACCATTCGTGCCGCGAGACTGCTAAACCGCAACGGTGCATCCGTCACCGCAAGGCAAATACAATCTTCGCCAGCGATCGCATGGGGTTGATGTTCGAGCGTTTCATCCGCTTCCTGAAAATCGCCCCGCCCGTAATGGCCCGTTTCATCCGAAAACGCACCGCATAGGACAAGTGTCAATTCAAGGCCACCGTGCGAATGGGTCGGGACCGGTTTGCCTGCCGGAATTCTTAACAGCCGGCTCACCGTCTCCTTATCGCCGGTTGGGATAACGGATTGGTATGCGCCCAAACCCAACCGTTGCCAGGGCACCCGGTCCAGGTCGCCGCCAATGTACCCCCGAAGCGGTTCCGGAAAGACAAAAGAAGCGGAATCGACGTTCTCGGAAACCAAAACGCCCGTCTCTACATCGTCTTCCGATAATTCGGACAACACCGCATGGGTCAGGGTTTGCGTCACCGAGGATGGCACGACGGATTCCATGAAGGCCGCGCCGATCGCCTCCATTTCCCCAACCTTTTGCCGACACGCCGGACAGAGCGCAAGATGCGTTGCCAGAGCAATGCTCCAGCCCTCGTCAAGCGCGCCGGTTGCATAATCCAACAACAGCTCTTCGCTCGGGTGATGATCTATATTCATGTGATGTCTCCAATCTCGCTCCGGATCCGCCGAAGGGCCAATCTGATTCGGGATTTTACCGTTCCGAGTGGGATGTCGAGCCGGCGCGCCACCTCCGCGTGAGGCAACTCCTCAAAAAACGCAAGGCGTAAGACCTCCTGCTGCTCGGCCGGTAGCGCCGCAACCCGTTCTCGAATTCGGTCTGTTTCTTCGGCCGCCGCGACGGTATCGAATGCCGCTTTAGGCGGGTCCGGCACGAGGGCGGGATCATTCGGGTCGAGGGCCGGCCGGTTCGACTTACGCAGCAAATCGATACGTGTGTTACGGGCGATCGCAAATATCCAAGTCGAAGATGAGGCTTTCTGCGGATCAAACTGCGCCGCTTTGCGCCAAACATTCAACATCGCTTCTTGAACTGCTTCTTCCGCGAGCTCCGAGCTCGTTCCCTTACCTTGTAAGAAAGATTTCATCCGAGGCGCAAAATACTCAAACAGCACCTGAAAGGCCTGTCGATCCTGCGTTGCCCCTACCGCGACAAGTAAGTCGTCCATATTGTCGATGGCGGAACTCCCTCTTCTGCCAACCGCCAACGCCGAACGAGCACTCTCGTCGTGCGAACATGCCTTGACGCTGTGCGAACATGCCTTGACGCTGCTCAATGTTATAAAGCCGCCAGGCACATTATGCAGCGACAAATCACCAGTCGGATTTATCGCATGGTGGAGGGGCGAAACACTGTCCATACCGTGTTTACGGGGTGAATTTGTACTTGGATCACCGGCCTTCAGAAATTTTTGAGAACCATGATCCAGTCCAGATTTGGCAACGTAAGCAAAACGAAGTATCGGACTAAAGAACTGATTTTTATCAGCAGGGGTAGGGTCTTGAACGCCATCGATCTCGCATTGAGCCGACGTCTAAATATCGCAGTGATTGGGACCGGCATTGCCGGCATGTCGGCCGCATGGCTGTTGGACCGGAACCATCAGGTCACCGTTTATGAATCGAACCATCGGATCGGTGGTCATTCAAATACGGTCGATGCGCCAACGGATGAGGGGAAAACGCCCGTCGATACCGGGTTTATCGTATATAACGAGCGCAATTATCCCAATTTGACCGCCTTGTTCGATCACCTCGACGTTGCGACGAAAGACACAGAAATGTCATTCGGCGCATCTCTGGATCATGGCGGGTTCGAATATTCGGGCACCGACTTAAACGGCATCCTCGGACAGCGGCTCAACGCCCTGCGGCCGCGTTTCTGGCGCATGATCCGCGGGATTCTCTCATTCTACCGTAATGCGCCGAACGTCATCGACGATCCGGCCTACGATGGTGTGACACTCGGCGAATATCTGGCGCGCCACGACTATTCCGAAAGTTTTATCAACGATCACCTGTTGCCGATGGGGGCGGCGATTTGGTCGACGACAGCCGCCGAGATGAAGGCATATCCGGTTCAGGCCTTCGTCCGGTTCTTCGAATCACATGGCTTGCTATCGTTAAAGGACCGGCCGCAGTGGCGGACGGTCGATGGCGGAAGTCGTGAATATGTAAAACGACTCACGGCCCCGTTTCGCGATCGCGTCCATTTTGCCGGTGTGAAGTCGATCCGGCGAAGTGCCAGCGACGTCGTGGTGGAAGACGTGAACGGCGATATCAAAACCTTCGATCAAATCGTCCTGGCCACACATGCTGACGAAGCGCTTCAGCTTCTCTCCGATAGCGACCATCGCGAACAAGATCTCCTCGGAAAATGGAAATACACGCCCAACCGGGCCGTGCTGCACAGCGATCCCTCATTGATGCCGAAACGACGTGGCGTTTGGTCGAGTTGGAATTTTATTGGCGATCCGGGTACGGGCGAAGAGAACCGACTGTGCGTGACATATTGGATGAACCATCTTCAGTCGCTATCAACCGATCGTCCGCTTTTTCTCACACTGAACCCGGTCCGAGAGCCCGCGGCCGGCAGCATCATACAAGAGTTTGATTACGCGCATCCGTTCTTCGACGCAGGCGCTTTGGCAACCCAACCCAAATTATGGTCCCTCCAGGGGCACCGCAATACGTGGTATTGCGGCAGCTATTTCGGTGCCGGATTCCATGAAGATGCGCTACAATCCGGTTTGGCTGTTGCAGAACAGCTCGGTGGCGAAGCGCGACCATGGGATGTGCCGAACATGAATGATCGTCTGTATCTTGGCGAAACGTATTCAGCGGTGGCCGCATGACGCTCAACTCCGCCATCTTCCGCGGGCCGGTGATCCATGAACGGCTGCGGCCCAAGCGGCACCGCTTACGCTATGACGTCTTTACGTTGCTGATCGATCTCGATGAATTGCCGGACCTCGACCGGATGGGTCCACTTTTCGGCTACAACCGGCGCGCGCTACTTTCGTTCTATGATCGTGACCACGGCCCCGCGACGGGCGCCGCATTGCGTCCTTGGGTCGAAGACCGACTCCGCGAAGCGGGTCTAGAACCGGACGGCGGTGCCATTCGGTTGCTCTGCTATCCACGCATCCTCGGATACGTATTCAATCCGCTCAGCGTCTATTTCTGTTATCGCAGAGACGGCGCGCTTCATGCGATCCTCTACGAAGTCTGCAACACATATGACGAACGCCATGTCTACGTTATCGAGGCGGCTGGGGACGACCGCGCGGTCATAAGACAGCGTTGCCACAAGAAACTCTATGTCTCACCATTCATGGAAATGGCGACAACTTATCATTTCCGAATTGTGCCGCCGGCGGATCGCCTCAATATCGCCATCCGTCAGGAAGACGCGGACGGACTGCTTTTTGCTGCGGCCTTTCGCGGTTCACGTACGTCCCTGACGCAACGGGCACTTGCAGGATGCCTCGTGACCTTTCCATTCCTGACGATGAAAGTAATCGGGGCGATTCATTGGGAGGCATTGTTGTTGTGGGCAAAGGGGCTGCGCGTATTCCCCCATACACCCGCTGCTCGTCCGGTCGACAGTAGTGTCGGCCAAACCGACAGTATTTAAACGAGGATAAAAGAGATGGAACCATCGGCTACCAGAATCCATCCAACGATTGAGACATCCATAAAGCCCATCCGACTGGCACCGCTGGAGCGGATGATGGCGCGTTGGTTCGATCAAATAGAAAAGGGTCAGCTGACAATCGAGTTCCCGTCAGGGCATCGGCAGCTGTTTAGCCAAGGCGAATCGAGCCCCCAGGCCTTGTTACAGATCCGCGATCCTAAACTCATCGTTCGAATGTTGTTCTCTGGCGACCTTGGTCTGGCCGAAAGCTATCTGAACGGGGATTGGGAAACACCGAACCTGTCGGCGTTGTTGACGGTTGGTGCCATCAATTTGGATGCCCTTTCGGATGCGTTGGAGTCGGGTTGGCTGTCCCGCCTGCAAGGGCGGTTGCGGCATGCCATGCGCGCCAATACCCGGCGCGGCAGCCGACGGAACATTGCCGCGCATTACGACCTTGGAAATGCGTTCTACCAGCCTTGGCTGGATCCGACGATGACGTATTCATCTGCGCTCTTCGACGATATGAACGAACCACTCGAACGCGCGCAAGAGCGCAAGTACGCTCGACTGGCAGAGACCTTGGATATTCAACCAGGTGATCGCGTGCTGGAGATTGGATGTGGTTGGGGTGGGTTCGCCGAGTTCGCGGCATCTAAATTCGACTGTGAAATTGTTGGTCTGACGCTTTCAACGGAACAAGCCCTGTATGCGCGCACCCGGATGGAAAAGGCCGGACTCGCCAACCGGGTCGATATCCGTCTGCAAGACTATCGGGATGTCGATGGCCTCTTTGATAAGATCGTGTCGATCGAAATGTTCGAAGCTGTGGGCGTCGCACATTGGCCGGTCTATTTCGATACGCTCCGAAATCGCCTCAAACCCGGCGGCCGGGCCGCCGTCCAAACCATCACGATCGAAGAAGCGCGCTTCGATGCCTATCGCCGCACGCCGGACTTTATCCAGCACTATATTTTCCCGGGTGGCGTGCTGCCGAGTCCCGAACGGTTTGAAGAAACCGCAGCATCTCAGAAATTGTCGATTTCGAACGCGCACTTCTTTGGTCCGTCTTATGCCGAGACCTTGCGCCGATGGAACGCGGCATTTCTGGATGCTTGGCCGACGCTTCGACAGCTCGGCTTCGACGAGCGCTTTCGCCGTATGTGGCACTACTACCTTTGCTATTCCGAGGTCGGATTCGATACGGGTAAGATTGACGTCGCCCAGTTCACTATCCAACATCGATGACAAAGCAAAATTTGGGGGCCGTGACCGGCCGGCAATTGCTGGCCTATGCCTTGCCGGCGTTCGTGGTCGCGTTGCCGACCATCCCGGTCTATATCCATCTTCCGACGCTTTATGGCGTCCAACTCGGTATCGGCCTCGCGACGATCGGATATATCCTCCTGATCACCCGGCTGTTCGATACGGTGACAGATCCATTGGTCGGCTTTCTTTGCGATCGTCTAAAAATATGGAATTTGCGCCGAAAACCATGGATCGCCTTCGGTGCGATGATCGCCGGCATCGGCCTTTATAAGATATTGAATCCCGTCGACGACGTAACGGGCAGCTATTTGCTGATCTGGTCCTTGGTATTGTACGCCGGCTGGACGATGGTCGCAGTACCCTACTTGGCATGGGGTGCCGAGCTCAGTGCCGACTATAACGAGCGAACACGCATCACGGCCTGGCGAGAAGGCTTCGGATTGCTCGGTATCGTCGGTGCTGGCGCGCTCGGGGCCGTAACCGTATCGCTCGGTTGGTCGGAAAGCGAATCCATCGGGGCCATCGCATGGGCGGCAATCGCACTCGGGATCGTCGTCATTCCAATTTTGCTTCGATCCGTGCCGGAATACGCCGCTGAGAATGACGCCTCGGTGGCGATAGACAATCCGCCGCTGTTAGAAAGCCTACGGACTCTCGGCGCGAATAAGCTGTTTCTAAGGCTGTTATTTGCCTGGTTTGTGAACGGCGTCGCCAACGGCATTCCGGCGGCATTGTTTTTCATCTACCTCGAACACGGACTCGACGCGGGCCCCGAAATTCGACCCCGCTTTGTGCTGCTATATTTCATAGCGGCCATCTTATCGATTCCCCTTTGGTTTCGCCTGAGCAGGTATTTCGGTAAGCACAGAGCTTGGTGTTGGGGAATGATCGCCGCATGCATCGCCTTCGTTTCGGTTCCATGGATCGACGAAGGTGGATTTTATGCTTTTGCATTGGTTTGCATCGTCACCGGCATGGCGCTCGGTGCAGATTTGTCCCTGCCGCCGGCGCTACAGGCCGACGTTACCGACTACGCCAAATATCGATTCGGACGTGCTCAGACTGGCTTGCAATTCGCACTTTGGGGCATGAGCATGAAGCTCGCTCTGGCCGCCGCAGTCGGTTTCGCATTGCCCGGCCTGGAGTTCTCAGGTTTCGACCCAGCGGCCCCCAGTGAACAAGGCCGCACGGCTTTACTTGTGATCTACGCCTTCATTCCTGTCGTAATAAAGATGTTGGCCATTCTGATGGTTTGGCGATTTCCATTAACGGCAGATGTACAGCTTGCGCTTCGGCAGCGATTGGCCCGACAGCCAGCGGCATAGGCCGGATTAAGGAGACCAAACGATGCTCATGAGGATCAGCTCCGTGATCTTCGCCTTACTCATTCTGAGCGGATGCACAAATATGAAACCAACTGACTTTTCCGGCACGACACCGCAATTGCGCATTGAAGAGTACTTCGCAGGACACACGCGAGCCTGGGGTATTTTCGAGGACCGATTCGGTAACTTGAGCAGACAATTCGTCGTCGACATCGACGGCAAATGGGATGGCGAGACGCTCGTCTTGGATGAGCATTTTCATTACAGCGACGGCGAGAAAGACCGACGCGTGTGGACGATACGCAAAATCGACGCACACCGATATGAAGGGCAAGCGGCGGACGTTATCGGCGTCGCGGTCGGCGAAGCTTACGGCAACGCGCTGAACTGGCGATACGATATGGATTTGAAGGTCGGCGACGGCACGCTTCGCGTTCACTTCAATGACTGGATGTTCCTACAAGAGTCTGGCGTGCTGGTGAATCGAGCGCGGGTCAGCAAATTTGGGATCGAAATCGGCGAGGTAACGCTGTTCTTCCAAAAATCGATCCGGAAGGCCGAATCCGCCGAACCCTCGTTTATTCAACCGCCAATCGACGGCGAAGAAAGGCGAGTAGCGAGCCGATGATCGGTAGGTGTTCGTAAAAATCGCCGCCAGCGTCCCAATGGTCGATATGCTCGGCGACACGTCCATCTTCAGCAAATCGAATAATGCTCGCGCCGTCGAAAGCCCACGGCTTTCCGCGCAGTTTTCCTTCAAAACGCCAGGACATGAAACACACTGGCCCCTCTGAAGCCATATCATGAGCGCGAAATTTAACGTCCTGCACGTTCTCGAACATATGCTGGAAGATACGACCCATCGCGTCGGCGCCACGAACATCGTTAAAGGGATCCTTGAAGCGCACATCCGCGGTGACATAGGTCTCGAGGTCACCCAGCATCGCAGGCGACAAATCTTCTAAGTATCGACGATATCGATCATGGATGGCGCTCATGAACGCAGCATCCGACGCGTCAACATGAAGAACAAGCGGTCCGGCAATATACGTAGCAATTTCATTAAAGCCGCGAAACGGCTCGGAAAGGTGATTTCAAAGGCGGACTTCTCCAAACCGCGGGCGATTCGGATTGCGGCATCCTCCGCCTTCATCAAGAACGGCATCGGGAAGTCGTTCTTCGCCGTAAGCGGCGTTTCCACGAAGCCCGGATTGATCAGGTTCAATTTTATTCCCGATCGCGCAAGATCGGGTGCCAATGCCTCACACAGGTTAATCAATGCCGCTTTCGTCGCGCCATAGGCCGCGGCACCCGGCAGTCCCCGATAACCTGCAAGCGACGCCACAACGGCGATATGACCGCAAGAGCGCCTCTTAAAGACCTCTAAGACCGCCGCTATACCGTTCACCGTTCCTATAAAGTTCGTGTCGACGAGAAATCGAACGTCCTCTGTCGTAAAATTATCCGCGTCTGTGGGTACGTGCGTACCCGAATTCAAAATCGCCAAATCCAAGGGCCCGAGTTCGGCTTCGATCGTTCGGACTGTGGCGGTTACCGCCGCTTCATCCGTAACGTCGAGGGGAAAGGCATGTATGGCGCCAGCCGGTAATTCCGACGCCAAAGACCGAAGATCGGCTCCAGTCCGTGCACTCACCGCGACGGTCCAACCTTCCCCAGCATAGAGCTTCGCAAGCTCCCTTCCGATGCCCTTTCCCGCACCCGTAATCCACAGAATTCTTGATCCCTCTATGGTCGTCATTTCTTTATTGATTCCGCATTGGGGCCTTGGCACTTCCGGCAAACATAGTCGATTGATACACCGTCTTTCCCAACAAATCGCATTTTAACCCATCGATCTTCTTGATCGTACCAAACCTCCGTCTCGAGCTCTCCGGTATAAGCGTATCGCATCGCCTTTACGTCACCACCTTCCGTGGGCACGTATTCTTGGCCGCGCGCCTCAATCCGCACGTTGTTCATTTTTCCGGTGAGTGTGTTCAACACTTCGGATGCGCGAAGCACGTCAGCGTTCCAGTGGTTCGTTGGAAATATTTGACCCGAAATCCGGCCTTGACCATTGCTCGACCGAATTTCGGTCGTGCCTTCCTCACGCCAAGCCTTGAGGTAAAAACGCTCGCCGTTATCGTCGACATCGACATCCAAGAATTCGATTGTGTCGTCTCGCCAGCGCGCCGTCGACAGGTAGGAGAATGAATATACAGGGATAAACAAAATTTTAATGGCAAGCTCGAAACGGCTTTCCACGAAGAGCGCACGGCCCTTCCGATCGAACCGTACGGTATGCGTCCCCACATTTTCTCCCTTGCGGCGGACATCGAATACGATTTCATCTCCGTACAGCGCCAGCGGATCCGTGTTGCCGGTCGCCGCAACGCCGGTGCCAACACTCTGCGCGAAGATGACAGTCACGAGTATTACAGCTGCAGTTTTTCCAGAAATCTTCATCTCGCACCGGTTTGCCGTCATATCCCTTTTCTCCCCCCCTACGCTCGTCTTTTCTTTTTGGATCACCGTTCGTAATGATTCGCGCTGTCGCATCATGTTGCCGCTTCCACTGGTCAGCGGGATTTCCGTCCTATATTCAAAATCTTCGCAGTAGGTTCTTTTTGAAAGGTCCCGTTATGGAATTCGCTCCGCGCATGAGCCGGTTCAAACCGTCACCGAGCCAAATTGCTTCGGCCCGGGTCCGCGATCTGGTCGCGGAAGGCCACGATATCGTCAAGCTCACGGCCGGCGAGCCCGACTTCCCAACACCGGACCATGCCAAAGCCGCCGCCATCGCCTGTATGGACGCGAACGAGATTCGCTATACGCCGATCAATGGACTGCCGGAAATGCGCGAGGCCGCGCGGGTCAAATTCAAACGAGACAACAATCTCGACTATGGGATGGATCAGATCGCCGTTGGATCCGGTACAAAACAAATCCTATTCAATTGCCTAATGGCGACCGTCTCCGCGGGTGACGAGACCATCATTCCGGCACCCTATTGGGCCTCCTATCCGGACATGGTGCAGTTGGCCGGCGGCACGCCCGTCATCGTCGATTGCGGCCAGAACAACCTTTTCAAGATGCGCCCGGAACAACTCGAAGAAGCGATTACGCCCAATACCAAGTGGTTGATGTTCAGCTCGCCCAGCAATCCGACGGGGGCCACTTACTCGTTGGATGAATTAAAAGCATTAGCGGATGTGCTGCTGGCAAACCCTCATGTCTATATCCTGACCGACGATGTTTACGAGCACCTCATCTATGACGGCCGCACATTCCATACTTTGGCGGAAGTGGAACCCGCTCTCTACGATCGTACCGTGACATGCAATGGCGTCTCGAAGGCCTATTCCATGACGGGATGGCGTGTCGGTTTTGCCGGCGGGCCGAAAGATATCATCGCCAACATGTCGAAGATGCAGTCGCAGAGCACGTCGGGCTCTTCCGCCGTAAGTCAGGCGGCCGCCGTTGCCGCGCTCATAGGTCCGCAAGAGTTCGTCAAAGAGCGGACAGCAAATCTGCAGTACCGCCGGGACATTCTTTTCGAAAAACTGAATAAAGCCGAAGGGCTCAAGTGCGATCTGCCCGAAGGCGCGATGTATATCTTTTGCTCATGCGCCGGGAATATCGGCAAGAAGGCGCCGAACGGTAAAGTGATCGAGACGGACGAAGACTTTACGATGTACCTCCTCGATTCCGTGGGCGTCGCTGTAGTGCAGGGCAACGCTTACGGCTTATCGCCCTATTTCCGCGCAAGCTTCGTCGCACCCGAAGCCGACCTCATCCGGGGCGGCGACAAAATCCAGGAAGCTTGCGCAGCCCTCAGCTAGAAGCATTGACCTAGCCGAGCGAGAGTTCCTGCTCGACAAGTTCCGCCCAGTAGCTGGCCCCATAGACTGCGGCGTCATCATTGAAGTCGTAGAGAGGGTTGTGGACCACACAACCGCCGTCTTCGCCCTCGCCGTTGCCAACGCGGATATAGCACCCGGGGCGCTCCAGCAACATCCAGGCGAAGTCTTCCGACCCCATTGTCGGCGGATGATCCGTCGCAACGTTCTCTTCGCCCACGACAGATTGCGCGGCCTTAATCGCTTTCAGCGTTTCATCCTGTGTATTCACCAAAACCGGGTATCGGCGATCATAAGTGAAGTCCGCCGTCAGGCCGTGCGCGGCGGCAATGCCCTTTGCTACTTGCTCCATCCGGGCCTCAATCATGTCTTGGACCGAACGGCTCAAGGCCCGGCAAGTTCCTTTGATATTGGCCGTCTCGGGTATGACATTGGTGTTGGTCCCGGCATGGAACTGCGTCACGCTGATCACGGCAGCTTCGATCGGATTGGCGGACCGTGAGACGACACGCTGCAACGCGGTCACAATCTCCGCGCCCGTCACAATCGGATCCGCCCCTTGATGCGGGTGGGCGGCATGCGAACCCTTGCCGGAAATTTGGATATCGAACATATCCGCCGATGCCATCGACGGGCCCACGCGGACACCGAATTTGCCGAGCGGCAGCCCCGGCTGATTGTGCATTCCGTAGACGGCTTCAACCGGAAACAATTCAAATAAGCCATCCTCGCACATGACACGCCCGCCGGCTTCATTCTCCTCCGCCGGCTGAAAGATGAATTGTACCGTCCCATTAAACCGGCGTGTCTCGGACAGATACTTCGCAGCCCCCAGCAACATGGCCGTATGCCCGTCGTGGCCACAGGCATGCATCTTGCCGGGATTTGTCGAGACGTGGTCGAAGGTGTTTTCCTCGTGAATATCGAGCGCGTCGAGATCGGCCCGCAAACCGATGGCGCGGTTCGAATTCCCGACCGCCAGCGTGCCGACCACCCCTGTCTTAGCGAGGCCCCGATGCACGTCGATCCCAAACGACTCCAACTTCTCGGCAACGATATCCGATGTACGGTTCTCCTCGAAGGCAGTCTCCGGATGGGCGTGAATATCGCGCCGCCAGGCGCGCATCTCATCAGCAAAGGCAACTATTTCTTCTTTTACGGCCACGCGTTTGTCCTCTCGTCTTAAAGCTTGAACCTTGCAACGGCCGCTTCGTCGAGTTGCAGACCGTGTCCCGGCGCATCAAGCGGCGCCATTTTGCCTGCAACCGGAACCGGCATATTCTCCAGTATCTCCGTCGAACGCGGCATGTATTCGACCATATGCCCAGCCGGAACGGAAGCCAGCAAATGCACATGCACTTCCGGCACGACGTGACCACAGACGGGAATATTATACGCCTCGCCCATCGCGGCCAGCTTGCGCCAGGGTGTTATGCCGCCCACGCGCGCGAGGTCGAGAATCACCACGTCGAGGGCCCGCGCTTCAAGACAATCGCGCATTTGCGCCGCCGTATAATAGTGCTCACCACCCGTAACCGGCATGTCGAACATATCCCGAATCTTCGACAAGCCGGTATAATCCTGGTGGTCGATCGGGTCTTCGAGCCACCCCGCGCCCGCTTCCTGCAATGCGCGGCCCGTCTCCACCGCCTGCGTATAATTCCATCCCTCCATCGCGTCGACCATCACCGTGACGTCGGGACCGGCAGCGTCTTTCGCGTGCCGTACACGTTCCGCTTGCTCGGCCGGCGGCGCGGTGTGGCTGAGGCGAAGCTTCACACCACCATAACCGGCATCGGCGTACTCCCGTATCGACCTTTGCAAATCATCGATGGGAACGCTGTACCACATACGATCGCTGGCATAGGCGACGACCTCATTTCGATAACCGCCAAGCAACCGGAAGATCGGCTGGCCAAGCGTCTTGCCCAGCGCGTCCCAAATCGCAATGTCGATCGGCGCCAGTGACCAATGTAACAAGCCGCCGGGGCCGACCCAGTTCGCCCGTCCGGCAAGCGTCGCCCAGATCGCTTCCGTATCGCGGACGTCCATTCCCGGCAAACCCTCCGACAGCTCGCCGGCGCCAGCCGCAATAGTCCGCATCAGGTCGCCTCGCGGCTGCACGATATAACCGATCCCTTCGATACCATCGGTCGTGCGTATGCGCGCGAGGACGTGCCAATTCGCATCGACCGGCCGTCCGGCCGCCTGATAGGCATCTTCCACTGGAATTTTAAGGATTTCGATATCGCAAGATTCGATTTTCATGGCTCACCTTTCGATCTGTCTTTATCGAAGGTCGCCCGGCGCACGCGGTGTTCAAGGCGCAATCTATTTTTCGGTTAACGTCGTGACGCCATTCCAGTCCGACGGCGGCGGTTCGATTTGATAACGTTCCGCGAATTCGGCAAAGCGCCGGGCGATGGGGTCCGCCTTAGCCAACGCCGTGAAACCTGCCGCGGCGGCGGCAAAATCGCCATCTCGATAGGACTCCATGGCGGCGCGAAAAGCATCTTCCCGCGCGCGGTCCGTATCGCTCAGCTCGCCGAACGGCGCGATGGGCGTGTAAACGCGAACAGGCCGGCGACGCCCGACAACCAAAAGCCAATCGATATCCCGCAACTCGAACCGTTCAGCAACCAATTCGGCCGTCCGTTGGCCGATAAGAATTCGAGAGCCGTAGAATTTATTCGCCCCTTCCAAGCGCGATCCCAGATTTGCGGCGTCGCCCATGGCCGCATAGGTAAAGCGCCGGCGCGAACCGATATTGCCAACCAGCATCTCACCGGTATTGATACCGCACCGTGCCTCAATCCGGCGGTCCGGCGGCAATCCAAACGCTCCCTTCATTTGGGCCAGCCGCCTTTGACACGCGAGTGCGGCTTCAACCGCATGGACGGCATGCTCCGCATCTGCAACCGGTGCGCCGAAGATCGCGGTGATCTCGTCGGCAACGAATTTCTCGATGATCCCACCATGCGCCTGCACGATGTCCGACATCTCCGTCAGATAATCGTTTAGAAACCGAGCGACTTCCGAAGGTGTCAGCCCTTCCGATAGCGGCGTAAAGCCGACAATATCCATGAACAGGATCGTGACCTCGCGGGATTCCCCGCCAAGCGTCGGTAAATCGCGCTGGCGCAGCAATTGTTCCATCACCCGCGGTGGCATGTAGTGCCAAAGGACCTGTCGGATATAGCGCCTGTCCTGGTCAACAACGGCTGTTCGATAGGAAGAAACAGCCGCAAACACGCCTGCCAAGATCATAAGCGGCACATAAAACGGCAAAACCAGGTCAGACCGGAAGGCAGCCATGCTCGCCAAAATCCAAACGCCCACAATGAAGCAGAGAACAGCCGCACCGACCGCCGGCTTCAATCGCATGGCAACCAATGTCGCGAAGGCCGCAGCAATAAAGGCTACAAGCCAATACGTCGTTTTGCCGGCCCGCTTTAATGGGTTGCGGTCCACCAGGTTCGCTATCGCCGTTGCATGGATATAAACGCCGGAAAGTGTGTCCCGCGCGAACTTCGTGGTGTAGAGCCCGTCCATGACGGGATGAAGGCACCGCGGCGCAAAGCTCGTAACTTCCGGCCGATTCACGAAGCGTTTCGCCGAGAGCAAACGGTCTTCGACATCCAGAACCGCGCCGAGCAGGACCGTTTTACCGGCGAAATGGGTGCGGAAAAAATCATCGCGACCCGCCACCGCACAATCGTAGAGGTCCGCTAAAGAATAGGTCGGCGCATCGCCATCGGGAAAGTTCAGCAGGAACTGATCCGGTACAACGGGCGGTAATTTGGCTCGGTCGTCTTCTCCGATCGAGCGCATCGCCAATTCCATTCCGAGCGATGGGAGGACCCCGACGCCCTCTTTCCCCTCCGTCCGAAACGCCATCGGATAGTGGCGGATGATGCCGTCGCCATCCGGCGACATATTGGCCGGACGAATATTCTTGGCACCCCTCACGGCAAATCGTTGTCCCGCGAACGGACGGATCGGGAGCTCTTGATGCTGCACTTCGGACAAGACGATGCGGCCGGCATCCGCACCGCGGCGGAGCGCCCGCAAGAACGCGCGATCGAATCCGGGGACGTGCGGATCTACCGTCGTTGGATAAATCAAATCAAAGCCAATGACTTTCGGTTCCGCATCGAGAATCGCATTCAAGGTACGGGCCATTGGTTGAGTCCACATGACGCGCGGCGTATCCCGGAACCCATCGCGGCGATACGTCTCTTCATCAATCGCAACAACGACGATATCTGCGTTCGGTTTTTCCGAACCCGGATACAACCGGTCCAGCCAATACAATGCATCGACACCGAGGCCTTCGACGCGCGCCAACCACGGCGAAGCGAGCGCAAGTGCGATTCCGAACGCGATAAGAAACGCAATGATCCAATCGCGCGAACGGTACATCGGTGAGGTTCTAAAAGCCGATAAGACGGGTTAAAGCATTTCGGGTCTCGCGGCGCGCGATATCCGAAACTTTGAACACGATGCTGCGCTCGCCGGCCGTCGCCCGATAGACGCCGCCGCGAGAGAGCGTCTTGCCGGACCGCTCAAAATCAAATTGCGCGGCACCGACATTGAACTCGTAACGTTCAGCCCGCCTACGATCCAGCCGCTCCACAACAAACGTTTCGGTTGGACTGCCGAACGAGAAGAAAGGCAAAACCGAATGTATTTCGACAACCGGCGCATTTGGACCTGCCGGCCCGTCGCGCGTCACGACCACGGCGGATTTAGCCGCCTCTCGGCCACTCAAGACCATCTTCGGCCCGCCGCACTGAAGAAAACGCCGCTTCACTTTACCGCCACCGCTCACTTGGCTCTTTTCCCGCCCAATAACGACGGTCGCCCCAATCACGGTTTCGATCAGGTAGGATTCGAAATAGCCGATTGTTAGACGCTCGTTGGGACCAAGGTCGATACGCGTTCCGCGTTGGAGATAGTCAAAAACTTGCAGCTTGCTGCTCGGTGCCGAGATGTCTTCAACGATCGCCATCGGCGCTTCAGCAGCATGCGCAAAATGCCCGGCCATACCGATATACATCGCCAAAGAGACGGCTCTTTTTAACCGACGGCTCATTCGAAACATGATCGTTCTCCCGCCTGGACCCCCAATACTAGTGAACGGACGTTCATGTACATATCGCTATGTTAACTTTATGGCCGAAAATCGATCGACGAATATCCGGCGGGGTCGCACCGTCCGGAACCGCTAACGCGATCCTCCCAATTTTGTGACGTGCAGAAATGTGCATCTAGTCCTATCTATCCTTCATGAAACGCATTCTATTATTGACACCTTGTCTCGTCCTACTGACCGGTTCCTTCTGGTTTGAAGCGCTCTTTGCGCCAAAGTCGGAACTGTGGCCACGCTGGGAAAAGCATGACCCGCAATCGACCGCAACCATCGATCATGCGGCCTGGAATTCGATTCTGAAGTCCTATGTACGGCCCGGACCGGATGGCGTGAACCGGTTTGCCTATAGCCGTGTGTCCGCCGCAGACATGAAAAACTTGGACGCCTACATCGATCGGTTGGCCGCTTTACCCATCTCCACCTTCAACCGTCAGGAACAGTTCGCCTATTGGATCAATCTATACAACGCGCTCACGATACAGGTGGTCGCGACCCATTATCCGGTCGGCAGCATCCGAGAGATCGACCTAAAAGACGGGTCCTCCAGCGACGGCCCTTGGGAGCCTAAGATTCTCGAGATTGAAGGCGAAAAAATTAGTCTCAACGACATCGAGCATCGGATCTTGCGCCCAATTTGGCAGGACCCGCGCATTCACTATGCCGTCAATTGCGCCTCGATCGGCTGTCCCAACCTGCGACGCGACGCCTATGTTGGGGAGACCGTCAATCGGGTCTTGGAGTCGGCGGCCCGCGATTTTGTCAACAACAGCCGAGCGGTTTCGTTCGATGACGGCGACCTCATCGTCTCGAGCATCTATATTTGGTTCCGGCCGGATTTTGGGGGCTCCGACGACGGCATCCTTGCGCATTTACGCCGCTATGCCGGCCCAACCTTAAAAGCGAAACTCGCCCAACGAGAGTCGATCGCCGATCACCGCTACGACTGGGGCCTCAACGGGACCGATCTAGACCCACAGCGCTAACGGCGACGTCGGGTTGAATTGTAAATTCTAGCAAGCCGCTCGGGCGACACGCCGAGATGGAAAAGACCATGAATTAAAAACCAGCCGAACACGATCGCGGCCGGTCGTCGTCCTTCGAAGCGGCGTGAAGATGTCCGAAGAGGCGGCTCTTCAATACAGCACGTCTTGCCATGCGCTTCGAGACGGCGGACGAAATCGTAATCCTCCATTAATGCAATCGGGCGAATTCCGCCCATCGTGTCGTAGACATCGCGGCGCACAAATATGCCGGAATCGCCATAGTAGAAGCCGGGTGATCGAAGCCAGACATAGAAACCGTCCAACCAGCGGCTAAACGGGTCATCGCCGTCGAAGAGCAATCGGAAGTTTCCACCGCAGAGTCTTTCGTCGTCAGCCATGCTTTTGGAAATTCGGGTCAGCCCGCCTTCTGGAAATCGACTGTCCGCATGTAAGAACAGGATGATATCGACCTTGGCGGCATTGACGCCGGCTACCAGTTGCGCGCCGCGCCCGCCGGACGCCGACAAAACGACGGCCCCCGCGGCAGCGGCTTCGTTGGTCGTTTTATCCTCACTGCCACCATCGACCAGAACTACCTCATACGGCACCGTCTCCCATGCGAGCGCGTTCAGCAAAGCCCCAATGCGACCTTCTTCATTGAGGGTGGGAATGATGACGGAGATCAAAGTGGCGGTCCTCTATGATTGCGCATGTCACACATGGTAGCGCGTGCAGGTAAAGGAACACCCGTCACGAAATTGTTAGTTCGAGATATCGGCACGAGCACCGATAATCCATGTCCATGAGAACACTGATTTTTACATTTGCATTGCTCGTCGGTCTGCAGACAACAGCGGACGCCCGCGCACCCTTGCAGTTCGACGAAAGCTTCCACAACGCGCTCAGCGCGCTGCCGACAATCGGATCGCAGCCCCTCGGCGATACAGAGAGAAAGATCGTCATCGTGACGTTTTTTGCCAGTTGGTGCCCGCCCTGCCGATGGGAGTTCAAATCCTTGAATGCGGTGCGCGAACGCTACGACGAAAAAGACGTCGCGATCGTCGCCGTCAATTGGTTCGAGGATTGGGGCAACTACAAAAGCGGCAAACGCATGCAACGATTTCTCGCCAGCACGAAACCTCAATTCCCGCTGGTCGAGGGAACGAAGACGCTCACCGACAAGTTCGGAGGGGTCGACCGCATCCCAACTTTATTCGTCTTCGATCGCAACGGGCGCGAGGCATTTTCTTTCGTGCATTTGCAAGGTGCGGAAAAAATGCACGTCGAAACGGACGAGTTGATCGGCGTCTTAGACGCGTTGCAATAAGCCCGACTGTGCTAGACTGCGTGCATGTCCGCTGTCACCGAAGATCTTCCCCAAGGCCGCGATCGCGCGGCTGAGATTTCGCGCGGCGTCTCGCGATTCCTCGCCGAGCGAGACGAATGCAGCCTTGCAGAATTCACCCTTAAATCGGGACGCCGGGTCGATCTCATCGCACTGGACCGCAAGGGCATTGTGACTGTCGTCGAGATCAAATCCTCCGTTGCCGACTATCGCTCGGACAAAAAGTGGCATGAATACCTGGAGTATTGCGACCGCTTCTTTTTCGCGGTTGCCGCCGATTTTCCCCTTGAGATGCTGCCGGAGACGTGCGGCGTCATTCTCGCCGACGGTTTTGGCGCGTCTGTGCTTCGCGAGCCGCCCGAGGGCACGCTGAATGCGGCGCGACGAAAGGCGCTGATGCTGCGCTTCGCCCGCACCAGTGCCACTCGCCTTCACAAGTATATCGATCCCGAATGGATTCGTGGCTGATTGTCAGCGTCCGTTCTCTATGCGCTGCAATTCATCCCAAAATTCTTTAAAAACTTCGACGCGGACTCGTGTTCTTTGATCATCGCCGGTCTGGCGATCCGGGTGATACAAACGCGCGAAGGCGGATTTCGCCTGCCGAAATTTCTGATCCGCAAGGCTGGGTGATGGACCCGCTTCATCGAGCCGTCGCTGTAGACGCGCAAGCTCTTCTTTATAGAAGTAGATCGTGTTCTCCAGGGACTGTTCCGCGTCGTGCAAAGCGATCTCGCACTTTCGCAGCTTGTAGGAGAGATCTCCCTCACGGTTGCGGCGGGCTTGATGAAATATATAAGCGCCAAGCGCCGCGAGCAGCAGTATCGTCAAAGCCGAGAGCGTATAAGTCGGCATCGCGTATCACTTTCCGAGGCGTCGGATCGTCTCCGTCGTGCTATGGCCATCTAAGAGCTCGGCAAGCACCACTTCGCCGCCCCAACTCTTAACGTCTTCCGCGCCAACGACTTCGTCTACCGTGTAATCCGCCCCCTTCACCAGAACATCGGGCTTTAACGCGCGGATCAAATCGATCGGCGTATCTTCTTCAAAAACGACGACGGCATCCACATCCGCAAGCGACGCGAGAACTGCCGCGCGGCTCGTTTCGTTTTGGACCGGCCGATCATCGCCTTTCAGGCGTTTGACCGACGCGTCGCTGTTCAACCCCACGACCAATTGATCGCAACTGCGCCGCGCTTGTCGGAGCAAGGAAATATGGCCGGGATGCAAAAGATCGAAACAACCGTTGGTAAAACCAACACGCCGACCTTGGCGGCGCCAACCGGTGACCCGTTCCGCCGCCGTTGCCCCTGGCAATACTTTCGCATCGGCGTCCATCAATGCGCCTTCACGTTCTGCGGCAACAATCTCTTCGGGATAAACCACCGCAGTGCCGACCTTCCCGACGACGACACCGGCCGCCGTGTTGGCCAATCGCGCGGCATCAGGCAACGCCGCATCGGCCGCCAGGGCAGCTGCGGTGGTCGCGGCAACCGTGTCGCCGGCCCCTGAAACATCAAATACCTCGCGCGCGCGCGCCGGCAGGTGGTGCACGGCGTCTTGCGAGACCAACGTCATGCCGCGTTCGCTGCGGGTCGCGAGAACGGCCGATATTCCCGCTGACTGAATAAGATGACGGCACGCGGCAACAGTTTCGTCGTCATCGCCGACCGGCATATTCGTCGCCATCGCCAACTCCTGGCGGTTCGGGGTTACGACATCAGCGCCTCGATAGCGGCCGTATTCGGTTCCTTTCGGATCCACGACAACAGGACAAGCCTTCTCGCGCGCCACTTGTATGAGGCGCCCGACCAATCCCTCGACCAAGACCCCCTTCCCGTAGTCCGACAGCAACAACGCTCGCGCCGTTGAAAGTTGCGCTTCGACAGCAGCAACGATCGCATCTTGGCACTCTTGCGGAATATCTTCGATTGTCTCCCGATCCGCGCGCATCATCTGCTGACCCGACGCGATGTAGCGTGTCTTAATCGCCGTTTGACGCCCGTCGATCGTCTGAAGCGATGCGTCGCAGTTCGCGACCGTCGCCAGCATACCGGCAACCTCTGCACCCGGTGCATCATCGCCGATCGCCGCCCAGAGATTTCCGCTCGCGCCCAGCGCCGAGAGATTCCGCAAGACGTTTCCTGCCGCCCCTAGCATCGATTCCTCGCGTCGCACCGTAAAAACCGGGATTGGCGCTTCGGGCGAAATCCGCTCGACGCTTCCTTCGACGAAGCGATCGAGCATAACGTCACCGACGACCGCAACTTTCGCCGTCATCAGCCGGTCTACAATCGAAGAGAGGCTTGCACTTTGCGTCATATTGAGGCGTCTCCCGCCGGGCCTTCGTTCATGTCTGTATCACTTCGCGGGAGGCGCCGTGAAACGCCATCGCCGTAAGTCGTCCCGTCCAAACCGCTCCCGTGTCGATGTCGATGCGGTTCTCGCGGATATCGGGTTCCGCCACCGTCGTGTGTCCATGAACAACGGTATAGCCCCAATCTTGAGACGAATCGAGAAACGGCTGGCGAATCCACATTAAATCTTCGGCCGATTGCTCTTCCAGTGCACAGCCCGGCCGCAAACCCGCATGCACGAATAGATAATCGCCCTCAACATGCGTTAGCTGCAAATTGCGAAAGAATGCCGTTTGGGCCGGCGAAATTTCCGCCTTCAAGGCCGCCCGGCAGGTCTCGTCACAATCATCCACGTCGACACCATAGCTCCGAAATGTCGCGCCGGCACCGTTCATGCGCCACATTTGTGAATCACATTCTCCGTCAAGAAATTGCAGTAGGAGCGCTTCGTGATTGCCTTTCAAGTAGACCCGCTCGCACGCGACACGCGGCCCCGCCAAGACCAAATCAATGACATCGCTCGAATCCGGACCGCGGTCGATATAATCACCAAGATAGACGACGACATTTCGAGACGCTGCTTTTGCCTTCGCGTCGTCGCAGATCGCGTCGTGTAGTTTCCGGAGCAATCGGGCGCAGCCGTGGATATCGCCAATGGCGTATACACAAGTATCGTCCGGAACGCGCGCGGGCGTCGCCATCGCCTATTCGGCCGCCTCCGGCTGTTCGCCGAAACTCTTCCATGACTCGCGACCGCCTCGGTTGTCGATGTAGTTGGCAAGCGCCGTGACGACACGTCGGTCGAACTTGCGGCCGACATCTTCCAACAAGAAACCGATGGCCTTGTCGAAATCCATACCAGCCCGCCACGAGCGTGCGCTCACCATTCCGACAAACGCGTTGGAGACCGCAACGATACGCGCGGCGATCAAGATGTCCTCGCCCGTCAGACCGTCCGGAATTCCGCTGCCGTCGACACACTCTTGCAGCGAACGGAGCGTCTGCGCGACATCCCCATCGAACTCGATATCCTTCACCAACTCGGCGCTGGTGAAGATGCTGTCGCGGATCATCTCGAATTCTTCATCCGTCAGCTTGTCGGTTTTGGTGAGGACTTCGGACGGAACGGTGATCTTTCCGAGGTTCATCAAGTTACCAGCGATCTCTGCGGTTTCGACCTCGATAACTTCGAGTTCCATTTCTTCCGCGATGGCTTTGGCGACGACACCGACCCGTGTCGAGTGATTCGCCGAATAAGGATCGCGGCGATCAACCACGCTCACCAGAGCGCCAACCAATTGTTTCAAGACGCGTTCGCGGCGTTCGCGTTCACGAATGGAGTCGGCGATATCTTGCGAGACCATGAGCACGCCGGCCGGCATTTCTTCCCGTGCTTCAAGCGGAATGAAATCCGACTTGAAGACGGCGTCTTGGCGCCCGTCGAAAGTGAGCTCATGGGTGTGGGTGGTGGGCTCGAATTTGGCCAAGCACTCCTTGATCGACGTCTCCATCCGTTTGCCTTCGACCGGACCCAAGACCGCGGCGATGTGTTTGTCAAATAGATCGCGCCGCTCGAGGCCACTGAGGTCGAGGGCGACTTGGTTGAACCACCTGTAGTGGCCGCCCTCGTCGAAAACGACAATTGAGTTCGGCTGGCTATCCGTCACCAAGTGCATGAAATTGCGCTAACCTTGAAACCGTTGCGACAGCGCTTCGAAACGCGTTGCGGCTTCCGTCGCCCGTGTCGACGATCCTTTGTACCAAACGGCAATCAAGCCGATGAAAACCAACACGATGATGCCGATAAAGGCGATCACGATCGTTCGGATGCGATTTTCGGCTTCGGCCAAGGATTCGGCGGTATCGATTTTGTAGATCAACGACCAGGGCACTTGGCTAAATGCGCGAACCGTCAGCAGGACCTCATTGTCTTGATAATCAACCTTGATCCCGAATCCGCCCGGCGTATCAAGCGCAAAGGCCGCTGCTAAATTCGGCGTATCGATGGTCAGGTCGTTCTTGAGCGGCGGATTCCCATCATTCCGCGGCGTTAGGTACTGGACGGAACTGTCCTTGCGGCGAACGATGATCGTCTCCGCCGACTTATCCGTATTGCCCGGTTGTTTCAGAAGCGGATAGAGCTCGCTCGCGATCTCCTTGACGCCGACAATCGTCGCAATCTGCGATGATGCCGTTTGATCCCCTTGGACGCCGAAAACCGGGACCAAGAAGGCCATCGCCGGATTTCCCGACGAATTAAGAAACATGTTGGAAACGCCGCGTTCGCCTTTTTCAGTCGCGGCAACGAATGCCTTCAACTGGCCGACCATCGGCGGCATGCCCGGGCTCGACACAAGCGGTACGCCTTCTTTGTCTAAAATGCCGATTCCGGCAACGCCGACCCGTTCGACATTCGCTTGAATTTCAGAACCCTTGATCTCGGCCTTAAAACCGGCGCGTTCAGCCACGGCGGCAAGGAGGGTATTGAGGCTGTCCGCCTCCAAGGAGGGGGCTTCCCGATCTTCCAATTCTTGAAGTTGATCGGTGTAAATCTGCAACGATTGATTCTCGGCCAAAGCATTGAGTTCGCCTAGCTGGCTCTCGAGCCAGCCATCGATATCCGCGAAACGGCTATCGGCGACAATTCCAAGACGAATTTGCCACTGCTTCAATTCGCGCTCGCGTTCATTCTCCGCGAACTGGAACGTAAAGAAGACGCCGGCGGCTGCAATTCCGATCAAGACCAGACCGGTTGCTGCCATTTTGACGAGTGCGCCCTTTGCCGCTGCTTCTTGCGAATTGGCTACGCTCGATGTGCTGCTATCGCTCACGATAACCCTCCTTAAAGCCGCATACTATGACACCGCTCCTGTAATTGTGATCGGTGTCACTGTACCCAGATCGTTCGCGGTATTATATACAAGGGAGAAGACTGGAACAGGTCCACAAAGATGTTATGCATCAACGGTTTTTATCAGGGAGCCGGTCGTGATGTTCAAGAGCGGATTTCGTAAATCGCAGATTGCGGCGGTGGCCCTATCTTTGGCTTTCGTCGGGGTTGCGTGGACTGGCGATGCCGATGCGAAGATGAAGGCCGTCCCATCGATTTTTGGGACGAAAGAGGTAAAGGCGCACAGTCTTAAGAAGTTCAAGAAATGGACGAATGCGATTGCGCGCTACGCAAAGGAAGCGCCAAACGATCTCAAGGTTTGCACGCCGACGAAAAAGGACCCCTGCCACACCGCGCGCTGGCGCATTTTTCTCAATAAGCTGAAAGCCTTGCCGCCGAAGGATCAAATCCTTCAGGTTAACGCGTATATGAATCGATGGCCCTATCAGGTGGATCCCGTTTTGTGGAACCTCAAGGACTATTGGGCTACGCCAAATCAATTCATGTACAAAACCGGCGACTGCGAAGATTACGCAATTAGCAAATACATCTCATTGCTGATCCTCGGGTTTAATCCGGATCATATGCGGATTGTGGTTCTACAGGACCTCAATCTGAAAATTCCGCATGCTGTTTTGGTTGTCTACCTGGACGGCCAGCCGCTGATTCTGGACAATCAAATCAAGCAAGTCGTCCATGCCAGCCGAATTCGCCACTACAAACCCATCTACTCGATCAATCAAAAGAATTGGTGGTTGCACCGCAGTTGACGCCGGCTTTCTTTTACGACCGCGTTATCTGATATAAGCTTTCTCTGCACCACACGCGCAGAGGGGCGCCCCAAATGCAACGCGAAGCGAGCTCAAGTAAAGCCTACCTGTTGTTGGACTATGTCCAGCGATTAGAGCGTCATCGCGAAGGCCGGCGCGCCGTCCATATCCATCTCTCAAAATTGAAGGCCCAAAACCGCCGCGAGCATCACTTGCGTATCGCCGAAAACACGTTTGATGAACTGACGAAGCAGTTCGACGGGCAGGTCTTTGCGATGCAGAACGGCGATATCGTTTTCGTCTGTCGTGATGCGTCCATCGCCGATATGGATGACGCGGTGCAGCGATTGCGCGGATTGTTCGAGGACGACCCCTTGGCGCAGAGCATCGACGCTGGTCATGAAGACCTATTCTGCACCTACTACAACGTCGAATCGCAATACGCGCCTTTTCTGGAGATCGCCGAGGGCCTCTATAACGAGGAACAACGCCGCATCAAGCGCTTGCAAATGGCCGCCGAGCAATCCGGCGAGTCGATGCAGGGCGAGCAAACACCCCTCTCTCCGCAACAGCTTGGAAAGTTGGTCGAATTTCTCGGCCGGGCCGATCTTTCGAGCGTTATGCGGCGGCAATCTATCTGCGCCGTTGCCGGCACAGACCTTCCGCGCCCGGTCTTCAAGGAATTGTTCATTTCAATCGGCGAACTCGCCCAACAGGTTCTGCCCGATGTAAATCTCGCCGCGAACCGGTGGCTGTTCCAGCATTTGACGGAAACGCTCGATCTGCGGGTGTTGAAATTACTGACGCAGGCAGACGATCGCGATTTGCATTCCTCCTTCAGCGTGAACCTGAACGTCGGCACATTGTTGTCGCGCGAATTCGCGGAATTCGACACGTCACTGCGAACCGGCGGGCGCGGCACGATCGTGATCGAACTTCAACTCATCGACATCTACAGCGACGTCGCGAATTATATGTTCGCCCGGGATTTCGTCCGGGAACGCGGCTATCGGGTTTGCATCGACGGCGTCACACATCAAAGTCTGCCGCTGGTCGACCGACAAGCGCTGGGCGCGGATCTCGTCAAACTCGCCTGGCTTCCGGAACTGTCGGATGGCGTTTCGGACGAAACACGGGAAAATCTAAACAAACAAGTCGAGCGGGTCGGACCATCGCGCGTCATTCTCGCGCGCTGCGATGCGCCGAATGCCATTCGTTTGGGACAATCGATGGGTATCTCGATGTATCAAGGCCGATATCTGGATACGGTCCTGCAGAATCAAGCACGCCGACGGCAGGAACGCGGCCCGGGTCGCCAGTTCCAAGCCATTGAGGACGCCGCGGAACAAGAAGCAGCCGAAGAAGAAGCGGAAGAAGAGGCGAAATAAGCCTTTAGCTACGCGGGGCGTGCTTATTGAGAATACGCTGCAAGGTTCGGCGGTGCATTTTTAAGCGGCGCGCCGTCTCCGAAACATTTCGGCCGCACTGCTCGAACACCCGCTGAATATGCTCCCACCGGACCCGGTCCGCCGACATCGGGTCTTTTGGCGGGCCCGGCAACGCTTTCTCCGTTTCCAACAAAGACGCCGTGATGTCGTCCGCATTCGCCGGTTTCGGCAGATAGTCAACGGCACCCGCCTTTATCGCGGCAACCGCCGTGGCGATGTTGCCATACCCCGTCAGCATGACGATTCGACAATCGGGACGCGCTTGCTGAATCGCTTGCACAACCTCGAACCCGTTACCGTCATCCAATCGCAGATCTATGACCGCATAGGCCGGCGGGCTTTCCATAGCGAACTCGACACCTTCGGCCACGCTTTCCGCGGCCGCCACGGTAAACCCGCGCGACTCCATAGCCCGCGCCAATCGAGTACGCAGCGGTGTGTCGTCATCGACGATCAGTAAACTTCGGTCGTTGATCCTTACGTTCGACTCGGTCATGAACGTCAACGCTCCTCTAAATCGCTAATGCCCGGTTTCGGGCTCGTCGGCGGTCAGGTCCAGCATACTGCGCGGCCAGGAGATGGCAACCACACCGCCTCCCCGGTTGCGGAACGATAACGTCGCACCGGACCGTTCAAGCAAGCTTTGCGCAATGAAGATTCCGAGACCCATGTGATCCCCGCGCTCGGCACGCGTTGAAATATAGGGCTCGCCGATGACCGCCAACACACCGGCTGAAAAGCCGGGACCATCGTCTCGAATGCGAATGCGAACATTCTGCGCATCCCACCCCACCGACACAACGACACGGCTCCGCGCGAATTGCTCCGCATTCTGAATAAGGTTGCCCAGCCCGCGCAGAATTTCCGGACGCTGGCCCACATTCGGCTCGTCCTCGCCCGCGTCCAGGTCTATTTCAACACGGACATCCGCAACACCGCTTGCCGTGTCGTCGATAACGCCTTGCAAGAAAACGGACAGCGGCAACGCTTCAAACGGCATACCGCCGCGCTCTTCCGGCTCCGCCGCAATGTCCGCGAGAATATCGCGGCAACGCTCGGACTGACTCAACAACAACTGTACATCCTCGGCCAACGGGCTATCCGCCGGTATCTCGCGCGACAACTCATTCGAGACGACGGCGATCGTTGCGAGAGGTGTACCGAGCTCGTGCGCCGCCGCCGCTGCCAGTCCATCGAGCGCCGCAAGGCCTTGCGCGCGAGCCAACGCGGCTTGCGTCTCCGAAAGGGCTTCCGACATGTGCCGCGCTTCATCCGCGACAGCCCAAACATAGGCCGAGATGAATACCGTCGCGACTGCAAGCGCGGTCCATATTCCAAGAACGTACGGCAGAGGCAGGACAAGCCGGTCCGGAGACCATGGCAACGGAAAGTGAAAATAAGCGAGGACTGTAATCGACAAGACCGCAAGGGCGGTCAATGTGATGGTCGCGCGGCGCGACAGGATCGTCGCAGAAACCAAGACCGGCGCCAGGATCAAAATGGCGAAGGGATTGTCGAGACCGCCGGTCAAATACAGCAAACTGGATAACTGGAGCGCATCGAATACCAATAACGTCAATGCCTGCCCGTCCCCGAGACGCGCGCCGCCCGAACGCATTGCCGTCATCACAAGGTTCGAGATCACCAGAACCGTTATGGCGGAAAGACAGTAGGTGAGCGGTAATTCGTAACCAAGGCCGAAATGGACGACCAGAACCGTCGCCAATTGGCCAGCCGCCGCGATCCAGCGAATCAGCAGCAGCGTTCGCAACCTGACCGGTAGCACCGGCAGTCGCCGTTCGAAATATGTATCAGTCATCTCTTCAAGGCCACCACGACTTGCAATAGCGCGCAAGTCCGAACCGTCGCCGTTTGCTCTTGCCGACGCGCCGCGAATACCTCAATTAAACAAGACGATCCGAAAGCGAGGCCCGATGAGCAGGGAAACACGGTGGTGGTGGATCCGGCATGCGCCGGTCACCGAACATGCCGGCAAAATTTATGGACAGAGCGACGTGCCGGCAGATTTTGCAGGAACGGAGACATCCATCCACGGTCTCGCTGCAACGTTGCCGATGGACGGCGTCGCCATCGTGAGCGACCTGAAGCGCGCCGTCGCAACGGCGGATGCGCTCCGCGACGCGGGAGCCGCTTGGGCGGAAGAACACCGAGAGCCCGCGTTCCGCGAGCAAGATTTTGGGGATTGGCAGGGCTTGTCCTACGACGAATTCGCCGCCGTTCGGGAAAGTCTCCCGCACAAAGGCTGGCTCGCCCCTGCTTACGAACGCCCGCCGAATGGAGAGAGTTACTCGGACGTGGTGGGGCGGGTTGTGCCTGCGATTATCCGGCACACGGCGTTGGCCGCCGGAAAAGACGTCATTGCCGTCGCGCACGCTGGCGCGATTCGCGCCGCCCTTTCGTATGCGCTCGGCCTCGATCCGGAAACCAGCCTCTCCTTTTCATTAGAGAATTTATCGCTGACGCGTCTCGACCACATCGAGTCAGGTGACGATAGCGGTATTTGGCGAATTGTCTGCGTGAATCGAACCTTCGGCTGAGGACTCCGCTGGCTCGACGCGGGACGGCTTGCTAGTGTCGCCCGCATGGATATACCGATTTCTTTCGATAACACGGTTGGCATCGTCATCATCGCAATGCTGATCGGACTGTTCGTCTGGATGCATCATCGCCGGCCGCGAATGGAAGCCAGCGTCGAAGCCGAGAAGGAACTTGGATTCGCTTACGAATGGGTCGCGACACCCCTATCGAAAGCCAAGAAGGCTTTGCTAGACCGCTTTCCCGAACTGACGGACGTCGTAGGCGCCGAGACGCATGACGGCCTGACTTTGGTCCGGTTCGGCTTGTTCAATATGACGAAAGAAATCGTGACCAAAGATCAGTTTAAACACCCTATCGAAATTCGCTTTCCCGCCGATACGATGATCTTATCCGCCCGCTTCGGAGAAGCGCTGAAAATGGAACGGAAATCTACCGCCGAGCCAGTCGTTAACGAATCGCTCGTCTTGATACCGGCCGAATCGATGAACCCGCGTTCGACATTGATTTACAATTTAATTTTACGCGGGAATGCAGCTCCGGATTCAATCATCGGAGAGATCGAAGGCAAGGGCCACATCGAACGCGTGCACTAGGCCGAGTCGATATAGATATCGCGCTACCTGTCAATTGACGTACTATATGTTGTAGGGTAGGGGTATCAGAGTTATGTGCCGTTGGAGATTTTCGATGAAATCGCTCTTTCGCCCAGTGTTCATCTTTGCCGTGATCGGCTTCGTTCTGTCGAGCCAGCCTGGACACGCGATCACCGAACAGGAAGAGATGATCCAAAAGGCCCATATTTCCGTTCAAAAGCTCCTCCAAAACGAACGAATTGGCGTTTCCGTAAAAGATGCACTGCGGTAGGCGAAGGGGGTACTGATATTCCCGAACTTGTACAAAGGGGCTTTTTTCTTTGGTGCCGAGGGCGGCAGCGGTGTCTTGATGGCGAAAGGCACGAACGATCGTTGGAGCTATCCCGCCTTCTATTTCATGGGCTCTGGCAGCTTTGGCTTACAGATTGGCGCCCAGTCGGCCGAAGTCATGCTCATCATTATGACCGAGCGTGGTCTCAATGCCGTTCTGAAGCAAAAGGTGAAACTCGGGGCGGACGTCAACGCCGCCATTGGTCCCTATGGGGTCGGCGCAAAAGCGGGAACGACCGTGAATCTTGGTGCCGACATACTAACCTATTCGATCAATCAAGGCGCGTTTGCCGGATTTAGTTTCGAAGGGGCGGTGATCTACCCTCGCTCCGAATTCACGGCCGATTATTACAGCGATCCAGCCGCGGAAGCCCGTGCCGTCGTGATTGAAGGTCGCTTCCGCAATCCGCAGGCCGACACGCTTCGTGACAGCCTGTTTTTACCGCCGAATTAGGCTTTTCTCATAGCCACAAAATTCGCCCGATCGCACCGCCTAGAATAAAGACGGCATTCATAACGCAAACATAGCCGAATAGTAGAAGGGCGCGGTGGGCATCCCGCACGGTTGCGCGGGCCGACCCTTCGCCAATCCAGGGAAGCTCTCGCCCTTCCGTCGAATTGGGCCCGGCGATCTCAAGCGAGAGCGCGCCGGCCATCGCGGCGGCAGGCCAACCATGCGCAGGCGAAGGTGAAGAGCGCGCCATGCACACCATGATCCGGGCGGCACGAATAGGGCGCGCCGTCGGCGCGAGCAAACTCGCCAGGACCACAAAGACTCCGGCAATTCGACCGGGTAGCCAACCTGCCATAAATTCCAGTCGGCTAGCTGTCCAGCCAAAGCCCGCCCGGCTTTCGTCGTCCGCGGCCAACGCATCGACAGCGGCCACAATCGTCGCATAAACAAGCAGCGCCGGCAGGCCGCCCACCAAATACCAGAACAGTGGACCAATGAGCCATCGACCCATCTCGGCCGCCAAGTGCTCCGTCAAGGATCGGTAGATTCCATGTTCATCCAATGCATCGATGCGCCCTTTGTGATAACGCGCCAACGCTTTCCGCCCGGCCACAAGGCCGTTCTTGCTTTGCGCACGCACCGTGCGCGACGCGTCGGAATAGCTGCCGCGCTGCGAGACAAAAAAGACCAAAAACATTAGGTCCACCACCCATCCGGCCGGATATGTCTCCCCCCAACTTGAGATCATCCAACCGACGCTACCGGTCACGCAGCACAAGAAGCCGGTCACAATCGCGCCTCGCACAATAAGCGCCCGGGGCCCTCGACGGCTCCGATTCAATCGGCGGCCGAGAAAAGCCGCCGACGAGCGAAGTATCGCAAAGGGGTGCGGAATTATCCGAAACAACCAGGACATGCGGCCGATAACCGCCTCTAAAAAAAGCGCGATGCACGCCAATACAAAACGATCGGTGGCGTAAATCGCGAGGTCCGGATGCAAGTACATGCTCTAAGAATGAGCGTTGTTACCAATATTGGTCAATCCGGTTCATAAGGCCGCCACAGGGGAACTGACAGCGACGGTGCCCTTGTTTAGTTTATCCCGATGCCCGTATTTGACGCGTATCTCATGGTCGACTGGAGTGCCGCCAACGCTCCCAACCGCGGTAAAGACAGTATTTGGCTCGGCTTGACGGTGCGCGGACGCCGCGGTTTGCGATTGACCCACCTGGAAAACCCAGCCACGCGCGCGAACGCCACCGAACGGATCATACAACTCGCGGCGATCAATCTGCACCTTGGCCGGCGTATTCTAATCGGTTTCGATTTCCCATTCGGCTTTCCCGCCGGTACCGCAAGAGCGTTAGGCAAACGCGGACTGCCGTGGCGCAATCTCTGGCAGGAATTGGATGATCGTCTGGTCGATCACGATGACAACAGAAACAATCGGTTCGATGTCGCGGAAGGCCTAAACGCCGCTCTAACGGGCGAGCCCTTTCCTTTTTGGGGTCTATCACGCGAAGAGGTTCGTCCTTTCTTGGTGCGCCAAAATCGCCGGCCGCATGGCGAAGGCGATCTGGCAGAGCGACGATTATGCGACATTCGCATCCCATCGACACAACCGGTCTGGAAACTGGCCGGGGCCGGCTCGGTCGGCAGTCAGGTACTCACCGGCATACCCCGGGTCTGGCAGATACGCCGAGACCCCCGGATCGCTTTTGATTGCCACATTTGGCCATTTGAAACAGGTCTTCGATGCGATGATCGGGCGGCGATAATGTTGGCCGAAGTTTACCCCTCTCTGGTGCCGCCACGGCCCATGAGAGGTCGCCCCAAGGACGCAGGGCAGGTCGCCGCGATTGGGCGGCGCTATGCCGAGCTTGATTCAGTCGGCGCGCTCGCACCGCTATTCGAAGGCGATCCGGCCCTCCCAGGGCACGTCAAACGACAAATTGAATTAGAAGAAGCTTGGATTCTCGGCGTCCAAACGGACAACGCGCTTTAATCGACAAATCCCGCTCTCTCCAAGAGCCGAACGATCTGCGGATTGCGGCTTTGACGTGCCCAACCAAGGGGACCGCGGCCGGTGTAGTCTTTCAAAGATACATCCGGCTTGAACTGTAACATCAACTCCGCCTGTATAAGCCGCCCATTCTTCGCGGCGAGCATAAGGGGCGTCATACCAAGACGATTGACCACATTGGGATTGGCGCCACTCTCCAAGAGAAGCGTTGCGATCTCAAGCTGATCCTGGATAGCCGCTAATCCGAGTGCTGTATTCCCATTATTGTCTTTTGTATCCAAAGTGTTGGAAGCGGCGATTATCGCCTCAACGATATCGATATCGCCCGCAATTGTCGCAATCATCAACGGCGTTTGGCCGACATGATCCCGAATTTCCGGAGTATCCCCGCGCGCGATCATGTCGCGAACCGCCGCCAAATCCCCGTTCCGGGCAGCATGAATGAACGGATGCTCGAACAAGAGCTTCGAGCGTTGCGCTTCGGCAGTCCCAACAATTGCCCAGCCCACCAAAACCAAGGCTGACAAAACAGGAACAAGCCCACGCAGCTTTTCCGTAACTCTTCGCAAGGCTTTAGCCCCTCCCCCAGGAGCAAATTCAAGGTCCCCCCTGGAACCTCTCAAGAGTGATTGTGACAAAATTCCCCATCGTGTTGTCAAGCGCCGATAGCAATTCATGCGGTTTTTATGGTCTGATTGAGCGTCGAGGGGTTATTCTCCGGTATGGATTGGTTCACCTTTCACGTGATGGCTGTCTTGCTGTCCGGCGCGGCCTTCGGCGGCATGGTTCTTTTTACGGTCTCATTTGCGCCAACGGTGTTTCGGACGCTCGGTCGCCGTGACGCCGTTCGTTTAATGCAAGCGGTTTTCCCGTCGTATTATCTGACAATGGGGGTTCTGACGTTCGGCGCAGCCGGATTTCTGATCCTCGGGGCATACGCAATCGAAATATCGCTTTTGGCGGGCTCAGGCGTCGTGTTCATTCTGTTGCGCATGATCATGCTCCCAATGCTGGACGAGGCACGAAGCGACGATCGGCCAAAATTCGCGCGCCTCCATCGATTGAACGTCGGTATTCAATTCGTCCAGTTGGCTGCGGTCGGCGTCGCGACAATTCGGCTGGCACAATGAATAGTGTTCCCTTTTGGCGTCGCAAGCGGCTGAACCAAATGACCCGGGAGGAATGGGAATCGCTCTGCGACGGATGCGGCAAGTGCTGTCTCCATAAATTAGAAGACATGGATACAGGCGAAATTGCCATGACAGACGTCGCATGCGGATACCTTGATTTGACGACATGTCGCTGTACGGATTACCCAAATCGGCAACAGAATGTCCCCGACTGCGTCAAGCTGACTCAAAAGAATTTACCGACACTCAGGTGGTTGCCGGATACCTGTGCCTATCGGCTAATTCATCAAGGAAATGACCTGCCTTCCTGGCATTATCTGGTTTGTGGCGACCGCGAAGAAGTCCATAGGGCGGGTCAATCCGTTCGGGGCAAATCGATCTCGGAGAACGAAGTGGTCGATCTAGAGCGTCATGTCACAGACTGGCTGAACGACGCCGGCGGCGATTGGATTTATGTGCCGAATCAAAAAGACGGCGGATGACCAATCGTTTTAAATTTGCGCATCGGCCGGTCCATTTTCATTGTCCTTCAGCAACTTATTGCGTATGGTCCGGCCACTTCAAAAGTCACATCCGCGTAGCCATATAGAAATGATGACTACTGTTCGACCTTACGCCCGCGTTCTTGACCGTTTGAAATCAGCCGGGCTCCGCCCGACTCGCCAACGGCTGGCGCTCGCGAAGCTCTTGCTTGAGGATAGCGACCGGCACGTCACCGCCGAACAACTTCATGGCGAAGCGATCGATGCCGGGATCAAAGTCTCCCTGGCCACCGTTTACAACACGCTCCACCAATTTACGAAAGCGAAGTTGCTGCGCGAAGTCGTGGTCGAATCGGGTCGTGCGTATTTTGACACGAATACGTCGGACCACCATCACTTGCTGAATGAAGATACCGGCGAACTTTCGGATATTTCCGATAGCGACATCCAACTCAGTCAATTGCCAAGCCCGCCGAGCGGTACAAAGATCGACCGCATCGATATAATTGTCCGTGTAAAATCCGACAGTTAACCCGTTATTAGGCGGGTGTTTATAATTCTCTCTAGAATTATTCTAATCTATTGACAGACGCCTCCCGCTTCACCATATAGACTCTCGTCAACGACCTCGACCGAAGGCGTTTCGCCCGGTCGAAGCGAAAAACTCGTGGAGTGAGGAGAGAGAGAATGGCGTCCCTTAAGGGTTCGAAAACCGAAGAGAATCTCAAAGCTGCCTTTGCCGGTGAGAGCCAGGCAAATCGCCGCTATCTGTATTTCGCGCAAAAGGCTGATGTCGAAGGTTATAACGACGTCGCAGCCGTGTTCCGCTCAACCGCGGAAGGCGAGACCGGCCACGCACACGGCCATTTGGAATATCTTGAAGAAACGGGTGACCCGGCGACGGGCGAGCCGATTGGTGGCACCGCCGATAACCTGAAAGCCGCCATTGCCGGCGAGACGCACGAATATACCGACATGTATCCCGGTATGGCGCGCTCCGCCCGTGACGAAGGGTTCGACGAAATCGCTGATTGGTTCGAAACCTTGGCAAAGGCTGAAAAGAGCCACGCTGGTCGCTTCCAGAAAGCTCTGGATACGCTCGACTCGTAAGAAAAGTTGGTGCACCAATACGCACCATATTGTCGGCTAAGCCGGAGCGCATCGCCAAGCGGCGTTGCGCTCCCGCCGAGCCCCAAACAACGAAAACACGGACCCATCCAATGAGAGAAGGCAGTCTCGACGCGCCCGAACGTCACCCTTTGGCCTGGACCGAAGATGCATTCTACGATGAAGCACAGCTCGACGAAGAACTGCGCCGCGTCTTCGACATCTGTCACGGATGCCGCCGTTGTTTTAACTTGTGCGACAGCTTCCCCCGTCTATTCGACTTGATCGACGAAGCGGAGACCGGCGAGCTGGACTCGGTCGATAGCAAGGATTTCAAGCCCGTCGTCGATGCCTGCACGCTGTGCGATATGTGCTTCATGACGAAGTGCCCCTATGTGCCTCCGCACGAATTCAATCTGGACTTCCCGCACCTGATGTTGCGCTACCGCGCGGTCGAGCAACGCAAAGGCATGATCGGCACAATCGATCGCGAACTCACCAAAACCGACCGCAACGGAAAAGCCGCCGGCCGGATGTCCGCTATTGCGAATTGGGCCGCGGACACCGAGAACGGCCTGACCCGCCCAATCATGGAAAGCGTCGCCGGCATCGACCGCAATGCTGAGCTTCCGAAATTCCATGGCCGGACTTTCGAGAAGCAGGCGAAGGAATCGCCGGCAACAGTCGACACCACCGCGCCGGCAAAATCCCGCAAGGCGGTCCTCTTCGCGACGTGTTTTGCGAATTACAACAGCCCGGAAATCGGCGTCGCCGCGCAAGAAGTACTGGCACGCAATGGCGTCGAGACAGAGGTCGTCTATCCCGGCTGCTGCGGCATGCCGCAATTGGAACAGGGCGACCTTTCGGCGGTCGCCGAGAGCGCCAAGACGGTCTCCAAAGAACTCGGCGCGTGGATCGATAAAGGCTACGACGTGATTGCCCTCGTACCGAGCTGCGCCTTGATGCTTAAGTTCGAATGGCCTTTGATTCTTCCGGACGACCCGGCGGTCCGGAAATCGGCGGATGCCAGTTTCGATATCACGGAGTATGTCGTCGATATCGCCAAGAACGAGGGTTTGTCGGATGGACTGAAGCCGCTGGATGGCGGGGTCGCCGTCCACTTCGCGTGCCACGCCCGGGCCCAGAACATGGGGGCGAAGGCAGCGGAAATGATGCGCCTTATTCCCGATGCCGACGTTTCCGTCATCGAACGCTGTTCCGGTCACGGCGGATCCTGGGGCATCAAGAAAGAGAATTTCGAAACGGCGATCAAGGTCGGCCGCCCAGCGGCGCGTCAGTCCTTACAAAGCGGCAAGAAGCATATCGTATCCGAATGCCCGCTTGCAGGTATGCACCTTGGCCAGGGGATCGGTCGGCTCGCCGAAGAAGACACGCCAGCCTACGAAATCGCGCCCCATCCGATTGTCTTATTCGCCCGCGCCTACGGCGTCGATGTCTAACCCGCGCAGGTAAGGAACAGCCCATGAGCGTACGAACTGAATTGACACGCGACGACATCATGCCGATGTCGGAATATGTGAAAATTCGCAAGGATCGCCGGCGCGAGATCGTCGCCCTCAAACGAAACCGCCGAATGGAGATCGGTCCCGTTGCCGTCTGTCATTTCGAGAGTTTCGACAGCATGTGGCAACAGGTCCATGAAATGCTCTATATCGAGCGGGGCGGCGAAGAACAGATCGCCGACGAATTGGCGGCCTACAATCCTTTGATCCCAAAAGGCCAGGAGCTCGTTTGCACGGTTATGTTCGAGATCGACGAACCGGTTCGCCGAAAAAATTTCCTCTCCAAGCTTGGCGGCGTCGAAGAAACAATGACCATCGAGTTCGGGGGCGAAGTCGTCACCGGCGTTCCCGAGGCCGATGTCGATCGGACGACCGCAGACGGAAAAGCGTCATCCGTACAATTTCTGCACTTCCCATTCACGGAAGCGCAGATCAAAGCCTTCCGGGAAGCGGGGACACAAGTCCTTGTCGGTTTTAAGCATGAACAATATGCGCATATTGCCGTCATGCCGGAAGCGACGCGCGCGGCGCTCAGCGAAGATTTCAGTTAAGGACTTCGTTTTTTCGAACGCCCCAAAGGCCGCCGCGCCGAACCCAGCCTTCGTAACCGTCGACCTCGACCCGACACCAGGCGGGGGTGCATTTGTCCAAATGTGCAACCATGCCTCTGCCTAACCGCGCAACGGCGGGCGCTTCGTCGCTCGAACGGCGACGCATCGTGGTGGTTCGGCCGGTGACGATAATGCTTCGTTTGCTCGACAACATGGCTCGATGCACCCAACCTTCGGCTCCCTCCCAGTCGCGGATTTTACGCCAGGTGTCGTATTCCTGGACGATCTCGACCGGAATGGCCTTCTGACGGAACACCCATTTTACCGGATAGCGTACCCCTGGCCCGACCCGCACGTTCACCTCATCGGAGCGCAGCGAGACAAACCGGCGCTGGGTCGCTTGTTTCGGACGCGTCCGGAGGGGGTCTTCCGATTGCGCTAATTGCAATAGGATGGGTTTTGAAAACTCGTCAGCGTTTACGGAAACGGCAAATAGACACACCACCACCCATAATCCGCATGCACTGAGCGAACCGACGCCGAATTTATACGGTATCAAACCTGCCTCCAAAGACTGGACAAGGCACCATGGCGCCGTGTAAATGCGGGCGGATTGTGATCGCCGGAACTAGGCATGAACGCAAAAAAGCCTCTTGTTATCGTTACCCGTAAGCTCCCGGATGTCATCGAAACCAGGATGATGGAGCTATTCGAGACTCGCCTCAACCTTGAGGACACGCCGATGTCGCAGGCGGAACTCTCCGCCGCCGTCGCCGAAGCCGACGTCCTCGTGCCTACGGTTACAGACCGAATCGACAGCAAGATATTGTCGCAGGCGGGAGACAACCTCAAGCTTATCGCATCCTTCGGTACCGGGATCGACCATATCGACTTTGCGGCGGCGAAGAAGCGAAACATTACGGTCACCAATACGCCGGGCGTCCTGACGGAAGATACTGCGGACATGACCATGGCGTTGATCCTCGCCGTCCCGCGCCGGTTATCGGAAGGCGAAAGACTGGTCCGTGCCGAAAAATGGGACGGCTGGGGACCGACGCTCATGCTCGGACACCGAATTTGGGGAAAACGCCTGGGTATTGTCGGTATGGGTCGGATTGGACAAGCCGTTGCGCATCGGGCGCGCGGTTTCGGTCTCTCTATTCACTATCATAACCGCCAGCGCGTGCATCCGGAAACCGAGTCGGAACTTGAGGCGACCTATTGGGAAAGTCTCGATCAGATGTTGGCCCACATGGACATCATCTCGATCAATTGCCCGCACACGCCGGCGACCTTCCATCTGCTTTCCGAGCGTCGCCTCAAACTCGTGAAACCGCATGCCTATATCGTCAATACCAGCCGCGGTGAAGTCATCGACGAGAAAGCGCTGACGCGCATGTTGGCGAGCGGCGAAATCGCCGGGGCCGGGCTTGATGTGTTTGAGCACGAACCGGCCGTCAACCCGAAACTCTTGAACCTCGAGAATGTCGTGCTCCTGCCGCATATGGGGTCGGCCACGCTCGAAGGTCGGCTCGACATGGGCGAGAAGGTCATTGTCAATATCAAGACATTCGCCGACGGCCACACGCCGCCCGATCGCGTCTTGGAGACAATGTTCTAGCGCTATTCGGCGGCTTCGGCCGTTTGCAGACTGCGGATCGTCGGGTGATCGCCACACAGCGCGCATCCGGGATCTCGTTTTACTTTCAGGCTGCGCATATCCGAGTTCATCGAATCGTAAAGCACCAAACGCCCCGACAAACTCTGCCCCAGCCCCAGAAGCTCTTTTAACGCTTCCGTCGCTTGCATGGTACCGAGTACGCCCGCGACGGCGCCGAAAATTCCGGCCTGCTCGCATCGCGGCACCATCCCCGGTGCCGGCGGGCTTGGAAAGATGCAGCGATAGCACGGCGCATCGCCGCCCTCGAAGGCTTTTATCGTGGTTAACTGGCCCTCGAATCGAAGCAACGCGGCCGAAACCAGCGGCGTCTTCGCCAAATAACAGGCATCGTTGATCATGTACCGCGTATCGAAATTATCGCAGCCATCGAGGACCAAGTCGTATTGCGAAATCAGCTCAATCGCGTTGTCGGGTACAATCCGATACGGATACTTGTGAATCCGAACTTCCGGATTGATCGAACGCAGACGCGCTTCCGCGCTGTCCACCTTCGGGCGATCGATATCTTCCGTGCCATGCACAATTTGGCGCTGAAGATTCGTGATGTCGACAACATCGTCGTCAACGACACCAAGCGTGCCCACACCGGCAGCCGCGAGGTACATCAGCACGGGTGAGCCCAATCCGCCGGCACCAATGACCAGCACCTTCGATTCGAGCAGTTTAATTTGCCCTTCCTCGCCAACTTCTTCGAGGACGACATGACGCGCATAGCGCATGAGTTGTTCGTCGCTGATCTCGTCCATCATCTTGCTCACAATTTATCGAACAGTGGTGTCGACAGATAACGTTCCGCGAAGGAGGGTATGATAACCACGATCCGCCGTCCGGTCATCTCCTCACGCTCCGCAACCTCGATCGCCGCGGCCAACGCGGCACCGGCTGAAATACCGACAGGCAATCCTTCCAGCGCCGCCGTTTGCCGTGCCGTACGAAACGCCGTCTCATTGGCGATGGGTATGACCTCGTCGATCAAATTCGTATCGAGTATCGATGGCACAAATCCGGCTCCAATGCCTTCGATCATATGCTGACCGGGCGTACCGCCGGACAAAACCTGGCTGTCTTCTGGTTCGACGGCAACAATACGTACGTCCGGATTGCGTTCTTTCAAAAGCGCCCCGCACCCCGTCAGCGTGCCTCCGGTCCCTACGCTTGTCACCAAAGCATCAATCCGCCCGCCGGTATCGGCCCAAATCTCTTCCGCCGTCGATCGCCGATGCACTTC
This sequence comes from Rhodospirillaceae bacterium, assembly GCA_002716125.1. GTDB lineage: Bacteria > Pseudomonadota > Alphaproteobacteria > UBA8366 > UBA8366 > UBA6544. The sequence continues at coordinate 17,317 of PAZH01000048.1, read as the reverse complement.
CGGATTGGCAGGGTTGTCGAATTGTTGCGGCATCACGGCGTCCGGCAGTTCGCGGACCAGTTCTTCCGCCCGCTCGATCGCGCCCCGCATTCCGCGCGCCGCGGGTGTGAGTTCCAATTCTGCGCCAAGAAACAAAAGCATCCGTCGGCGTTCAACGGACATCGATTCCGGCATGGTCAGAATCAGGCGGTACCCCTTTGCCGCAGCAACGAAGGCGAGTGCAATGCCCGTGTTTCCCGATGTCGGCTCGACGATAACGGTACCCGGATTGATGCGGCCCTCGCGTTCCAGGTGCTCCACCATGGCCAACCCAATGCGATCCTTAACCGACGCGAGGGGATTGAAGAACTCCAATTTTGCCAGGATTTCCGCATGCACGTCACTTGCTTCCACCAACCGGGATAGACGCACCAATGGCGTATTACCGATCGTGCCGAGAATGCTGTCACAAATTCTTTCCGTCGGTTCAACTGCGGAGGGGTTCCGGTCAACCATCGCGATAAACCCTGTCCGGACGTTCAGATCGCAAAGTCGACCTCTATCTGTTTGCACGCCCCTTCAATGCCGGAATCGCGGGCTCGACCGCAAAGGTCTTCGATGCTGATTTGATCGAGCTTGGCGAGCGCATCGTCTTGAAGCTCGTGCCAGATGGGCCGCAACACTTCGCGACCGAGCATCGAGCCCGTCGAACTTTCAACAGGATCGCTCGTATCCTCCATGGCCGCCACGATGCGGGTAATTTGACCCAGTGTGACCCGGCGCCGCTCCCGTGCCAACCGGTACCCGCCCCGCGGTCCGCGGACGCCGCTCAGCACGCCTTCGCGGACAAGCTGCTGAAGCACCTGCTCCAGGTACCGCCGCGGGATATTTTGGCGTGTCGCGATATCCTTGCTTTGCACCGGGGTGTCCGCAGCGTTGTAGGCAATATCGACCACAGCCTCGATCGCAAACATTAGTTTTCGCGACAAGCGTAACATTCGTCGTTATTCCGTGGTGACGCCGGTCGACCCGAAACCGCCTGATCCTCGTTCGCTCTCTTCGAGTGAGGAAACAGCGTTCCAAGTCAATCGCGTCACCGGTGCGATCAACATTTGCGCGATTCGCATGCCGCGTTCGACCGTAAAGTCTTCTTGGCCGAGATTCGCGAGGATGACACCGATTTCACCTCGGTAGTCCGAGTCGATGGTCCCAGGCGTATTGAGCAGCGTGATCCCATTCTTCAAAGCGAGGCCGGAACGCGGCCGAACTTGCGCTTCGTACCCATCTGGCAACGCGATCGCGAGACCGGTTGGGATCAATGTTCGCGCACCCGGTGTCAAAACGACATCTTCGGTAACGGCGGCGAGAAGATCGACCGCAGCGCTTTGCGCCGTCGCATATTCGGGCAGCGGTAAGTCGGCCGCATGCGGCAATTGAACGACATTGACCTTCACCGCGCTCATTCGGCGTCTCCTATGTGGTCCGCAATCCGCGACGCGAGACGATCAGCCACTTCTTGCTTTGTGAGCCGTGGCCAATCTTCCACACCTTCGTCATGCACCAGATGAATGGTGTTGGAATCGCCGCCGAAAGTACCGGTTTCCGGAGACACATCGTTCGCCAGAATCCAGTCGCAGCCCTTGCGAATTCGTTTGTCGATGGCGTTTTGAACGACATTCTCGGTCTCTGCGGCAAAGCCCACGACGAGGCCCGGCCGGCGGTTTTCCGCCTTCGACAGGGTCTGCAATATGTCGGGGTTCTCCGTCAGCGCGAGCGGTGGCGGGCCACTGCCGTCTTTCTTCAATTTCTCGGGCGCCGCATCGGCCACGCGCCAATCGGAAACGGCCGCGGCACAAACAGCAATGTCCGCCGGCAGGGCGGATTGGCAGGCCGACAGCATTTCGGCGGCGGATTCGACATGCAGGACATTCACACCGGACGGATCGGCGAGCGCGACGGGCCCGGTGATCAGCGACGTTTCGGCACCCAAGCCGGCCAGCGCCGATGCAATGGCATGGCCTTGCTTCCCCGAAGAGTGGTTCGAAAGATAGCGGACTGGATCAATGGCTTCGCGCGTCGGGCCGCTGGTCACCAACGCGCGCCGGCCCGCAAGCGGACGTCGCATCCCTGCGAAAAATCCTTCGATCGCCTCCACGACTTCCAGGGGCTCCGACATCCGACCCAAGCCATACTCGCCACAGGCCATGTTTCCGGAATTTGGGCCGATCCGCGTCAATCCACGCGACTCGAGCGTCTCAATGTTTGCTTGGGTCGCTGGATGCTCCCACATCCGTACGTTCATGGCGGGGACGAACATCACCGGTTTGTCGGTCGCCAATAGGACAGTCGTCGCGAGGTCATTTGCAAGTCCGCCGGCCATTCGCGCCATGATATCCGCGCTCGCCGGCGCTACGACCAGGAGATCCGCGTCACGCGATAATTGGATATGGCCCATTTCCGCCTCATCCGTGAGCGAGAAGATTTCCGTGTAGACCTTGTCTTCGCTCAAGGCTGAAAGGGACAACGGCGTCACAAATTGCGCGCCGCCCGCTGTCAGAACACACCGCACATTTGCACCACGTTCTTTGAGACGGCGGATAAGCTCCAAGCATTTGTATGCCGCGATGCCCCCTGAGACGATCAGGAGTATGCGCTTGCCTGCAATCATGACCCGCTTTCCTTCTCGGAAAAAAGAGTTTTACATTTGAAAACTGTATTTAGCCCTTCATCCACGCCCATACAAGCGGTAGAGCGTTCTTGAATCGCATCAAAAATCTGCGATGAAAGACGCCACGAGGAGAAGCGCCAAAACAACAAAGCCAACGCGCCAATAGCGCGCGGCGCCGTCATTCCGCCGAAATGCATCGATTGTTTCCGGATGCAACCGGAGACCATCCGCCGTGATGATATCGGATATTTGATCCACAGATTCGAAAAGCTGCGGCAACCGCTCCGCACGAGCGGCAACCTCGCTGACAAATTCACGCATGCGCCCTTCCGGCCCGCGATGCTCGAGAACCCACTCTTCAACCAGGGGCTCCGCCAGCATCCAAATATTTGAATCGGGATCAAGTTTCCGGCCAACACCTTCGGCAACAAGCATGGTTTTCTGCAAGAGCAACAATTGCGGTTGCGTTTCCATCTCGAAGGTTCGTGTCACTTGAAAAAGCTGTCCCAGCAATTTCGCGATGGAAATTTCATTCTGCGGCTTTCCGAGAATCGGCTCCGCAATGGCTCTGCATGCTTGGCTGAAGGCCCCTCGGGACTTCGTGTTCGGTACATATCCCGCGGCGAAGTGCACATCGGCGACCTTTAGGTAGTCACGACTCAAGAACGCAATAAGCATATCCGCGAGGAAATTCCGCGTCCGCTTGTCGAGCCGGCCCATGATGCCGAAATCGACCGGACTGAGGACACCGTCCGAACCGACAAACATATTGCCGGGATGCATATCGGCATGGAAAAAACCATCTCGGAATACTTGATGAAAGAAAGCGCGGGCGGAACGCGCTAATACTTCGCGCGGGTCGATACCCGCTTCCGCAAGGCGTTCCGTCTCGTCAATCGGAATACCGTCAATGCGCTCAAGCGTTAGAACGCGTTGTCCGGTTCGATTCCAGTCGACGGCCGGTACACGGAAATCGGGGTCGTCGGCAAAATTCTCCGCAAGCTCTGCCGCAGCCGCTGCTTCCAGCCTCAGATCCATTTCCAACGCGACGGTTTCTTCAAAATTCGCGACGACCTCAACTGGTTTGAGACGCCGCGATTCGGGAGACATTCGTTCCAAGTTCCGCGCCAGCCAATAAAAGAAGGCGATATCGCGGCGGAACTCTTCCTCTATGCCAGGCCGTAGAACCTTTACGGCGACATCCTCGTCTTCGGTGGTGACCGCGAAATGTACTTGCGCGATCGATGCTGCCGCCACCGGTTCTTCATCAAAGGATCGGTAGAATTCATCAAGCTCCGCGCCGAGTTCGCGGGCAATCGTCGATTTCGCTTGCGACGACGAGAACGCCGGTAATGCATCTTGCAATGCCGAGAGATCGTCGGCGATTTCATCACCGATCAGATCCCCGCGAACGGCCAGCGATTGTCCCAACTTTATGAACGTCGGTCCGAGCGATTGCAGCGCATCGGCAAGGCGCTTGCCCGGCGCAATGCCGTCTTTCTTCGCCTCAATCAGCCGGAAGAACCAAATGAGCCACCGAGGCGCATCGAAGGCGCGCAGCGGAAACAAAGCGCCGTGCCGCGCTAAGACCCACAAGACTCGGATCAGTCGAAACGGGTGCGTGACTCCAAGCATCATGACTTACTCTCGACGGGATTGACGGAACACACCGTCAGATCCGCCAGCCCTCATGAATCGCGGCAACGCCACGGGTCATATTCCGGTACGAGACACGTTCGAACCCGGCAACTTCGATGCGGGCCGCCAATTCTTCTTGCGGTGGAAACTGCCGTATACTTTCCGCCAGATATCGATAGGCATCGGCGTCCTGTGCAACCGCTCGCCCCAGCGCCGGTAGAACGCTAAATGAGAATCGGTCGTACAAATCCGCCAGAACGGGATCGGCCACGCGACTGAACTCCAAGCACAGAAAGCGGCCGCCCGGCCGCAGCACGCGGTGCGCTTCGCGTAGCGCTTCATCGATTCGCGTGACGTTCCGCAATCCAAAAGCAATCGTATAGGCATCGACGGAATTGCCGGGAATGGGCAATGCTTCGGCGTCGCCCACCAACCAATCGATATGCGCCAGCCGATTCTGATCGATAGCCCGGTTGCGACCGACGTCGATCATGCTTTGGTTGATGTCACAGACGGTCACCGCGCCGCCACCGGCATCAAGAAAACGAAAGGCGATGTCGCCCGTACCGCCGGCGACATCCAACAGGTGCATACCGGGGCGTGGACGCAACTGGTCGATCAAGCTCGCCTTCCACAAGCGATGGATTCCGCCTGACATCAGATCGTTCATAAGGTCGTATCGACCGGCGACGCTGTCGAACACGCCACGCACCAGGCCGGACTTCGCGTCAATATCGACTTCGCGAAACCCGAATTGCGCCGTCCGAGCCGTCGGATCCGCCGAGAAATTTTCTGTTCGCTTCATGAGCGCGACGATAGCCTAGGGGGCTCTGCTTTGCTAGAACGGCGGACCATGCCTGAATTACCTGAAGTCGAAACCGTTTGCCGCGGCTTGCGCCCAAAACTCGAAGGGCGGCTTCTCGTCGATGTCGTCCAGCGGCGGCCCGACCTTCGATTCCCGTTTCCGGAGAATTTTGCAGCCCGATTGCAAGGCCGCACGATCGAACGTATCGACCGTCGCGCCAAATATATCCTGGCGCACCTGGATGACGGTTGGACCCTCATGGTCCATCTTGGCATGTCGGGACGGATGACTTTAACGGATGAGGCACCGCCACGCGCCGACAAGCACGATCACGTTGAACTGCGCACGGATGAAGGCACGACGGTGCGGTTCAACGATGCGCGGCGGTTCGGATTTATGGATTTGATCCACACGGCGGCACTCGATGACTATCCCATGTTGGCATCTCTCGGACCCGAACCGCTTTCCAACGCTTTTAATGAAGTCTCATTGAGCGAAGCATTGCGCGGTCGCAAGACGCCCATCAAATCGGCATTGCTGGACCAGAAAGTCGTTGCCGGTCTTGGCAATATTTATGTCTGTGAAGCATTGTTCCGTGCTTCCATTTCGCCGAAGCGCAGTGCCCATACCGTCCCCGGACAGCGAGCCGCCCGTCTTGTACCGGCCATACGCGACGTGTTGAACGCGGCAATTGCCGCCGGCGGATCGTCCTTGCGCGACTATGTCCAAGCGGATGGGGAGCTCGGATACTTTCAACACAATTGGCGAGTCTATGGACGCGAAGGCGAATCGTGCGGGCAGGAAGGGTGCGATTGCACCATCCGGCGAATCGTACAATCGGGCCGATCGACTTTCTATTGCGGAAAGCACCAGAGATGATCAAAGTGCCAACCGCAATGTTACGCCCGATTTTCGCATTTATTGTTGCTGCGATGCTCGCCGTCCCGGTGTTTGCGCAGACTTTCGTACCGGGCTTCGAGGATGTGCCGTTAATGCCGGGCCTGAAAGTCATTCCCGACTCGGGTCATGTTTTCGAAACACCTGCCGGGCGGCTGATCGAAGTTCGCGCGGCGGGCACCGTCTCTGCCGCCGCACTCGATACGTTTTACCGGGATACCATGCCGGCACTTGGATGGTCCCGTGGTCCCGACGGATCCTTTGTGCGAACCAACGAAGTTCTCGTCATCGAGCGCAGCGGCGCGGAAGGGAACCTAGCCGTGACGTTTCGATTGTCACCGCGGTCAAAATAGAATCAGAACATTTGGAATAGGAGCTGCCTCAATGGCCTATGAACACATCCTCGTCGAAACCCGCGGGTCGGTCGGTCTCATCATCCTCAACCGGCCGAAAGCGATGAACGCACTCTGCGCCGACCTCGCGCGAGAGATCGCCGAAGCGGTTGATGCCTATGAGGCCGACGATGCGATTGGCGCGCTGGTCGTTACCGGCTCCGAGAAGGCTTTCTGCGCCGGCGCGGATATTAAGGAGATGCAGTCCAAGAGCTATATGGACGTCTACAAAGAAGACTTCATCACGGTAAATTGGGAGCGCCTCTCCCAATGCCGGAAACCGGTCATTGCGGCCGTTGCGGGCTATGCGCTCGGTGGGGGGTGCGAATTTGCAATGATGTGCGATTTCATTTTGGCGGCGGAGAACGCGAAGTTCGGCCAGCCGGAAATCCTGATCGGCACCATCCCCGGGGCCGGCGGCACGCAACGGCTGCCGCGATTCATTGGAAAAGCGAAGGCAATGGAGATGGCGCTGACGGGCCGGATGATGGATGCCGAAGAGGCCGAGCGAGCGGGACTGGTGAGCCGGATCGTGCCCGCCGACGAGTTGGTCGACGAAGCCGTCGCTACCGCCGAGAAAATCGCCAACCTATCGCAGCCCATTGTTATGCTCGCGAAAGAATCGGTCAATCGCGCCTACGAAACGACATTGGCCGAAGGTATCCGTTTCGAGCGCCGCGTCTTCCATTCGACCTTTTCGACGGAGGATCAAAAAGAAGGTATGTCTGCGTTCGCCGAAAAACGCACTGCCGAATTCAAGCATCGCTGACCGACGGCGACAGACGAAGATTCCGCACCGAGTCGCCGAGGGGGCTAGCGACTCGGGAAGCCTGGATTTCTGCGGGTTTAGGTCTTGACGCAACTGTTATGCGGCATTATAACCCGCGCCGATCCATAGATGGGAAGAACGGAATTTGAAATGGCCAATAGCCGAGCCGCCAAAAAACGCGTTCGCCAAAACGATCGCCGTAGCATTCGAAACCGCGCGCGCCGCAGCCGCGTTCGGAGTTACCTGCGCAAGGTCGAGGAAGCCATCGCAAGTGGCGATAAAGCCGCGGCTGAAGGCGCCTTCCAAGAAGCGATGCCGGAGTTGCACCGCGGTGCGCATAAAGGCGCATTCCACCGCAATACGATCGGGCGGAAACTCTCGGGTCTATCGCGGCGTATCAATGCGATGTGATTAGATCGAACACTTGTCGATCGATCGCGGCCGCCGGCACATGCCGAGCGGCCGTTTCTTTTTGACCGTCGGCGATTCATGACCGATTCGTCGTGAGTCAATGAATTTATTTTTTTTTAATTCGCTTGTTCCCCTTTCAGTCCCGTTGCGGGGGCGATGAACCGTGGGTACAGTTCCAAGCGTAGTCGCCGTCTGGGGAGATGCTAATTCAAGTCTTTTTTAAGACTTGGCCAAATAAAAATACTGCAATACTGAAACTGCGAAGAAGTGGCAAATTATAGTATTATAATTACAAATTTAATATTTGCCGATTATTCGACCTAGTATTGAAGATTTTATAAACGCCTGATTGCGAGCGGGGCACTTGCGATGGCAGGTCGGCCGAAGGTTACGTCCCCGACATTTGTTCGTCGCGGTCATTCCGACCACACGAAACTTTTGCAGACGGGTTGGGGTTCCGGCCGCCATGGCGGTCGCGGTTGATGGTCGCCTGACGCTTATTGAGGTGGCGGGCTTAGAGATCGGGGTAACGATCCGAAATGACAGATAAATTATCGGCGCAATGGGCAAGGATCAGGGGCAGATTGCGGGCTGAGTACGGCGAAGCGGCTTACAGAAGCTGGCTAAAGCCAATGACATTTGTCGGTGTCGAAGGGCGCCGGGTGCGCATTTCCGTTCCGACGCGCTTTATGCGGGATTGGATCGAATCGCAATACGCCGAGCGTTTGGTTAGCCTTTGGACATTGGAAGCCAGTTCCGTCGAAGGAGTCGACGTCTTCGTGACGGGCGACGAAGCCGAAGACAACGACGCGCTCCCAGCAGCCAGCCCGGCCGCACTCCGAGAGACAGAAGCCCAGAACAATATAAGCGCCCCTCTCGACCCGCGGTTTACATTTGAAAATTTCATCGTCGGAAAACCCAACGAATTGGCGTTTGCCGCGGCGCGGCGCGTCGCCGAAGCGGAGACGGCTCCTTATAACCCGCTCTTTCTCTACAGCGGTGTCGGCCTCGGTAAGACGCACTTGATGCATGCAATCGCATGGCACATTCGCCAGACGCGACCGGAAAAACGAGCCGTTTATCTTTCCGCTGAAAAATTCATGTATCAGTTCATCCGCGCGCTGCGCTTCCGAGATACGGTCGCCTTCAAAGAGCAGTTCCGCTCGGTCGATGTTTTGATGATCGATGATGTCCAGTTCATTGCCGGCAAAGACAGTACGCAGGAAGAGTTCTTTCATACGTTCAACGCGCTCGTGGATCAAAACCGGCAGATCGTTATTTCCGCCGACAAATCGCCGAACGACCTCGAGGGTATGGAAGAGCGGATGAAGTCACGGCTCGGCTGGGGTCTCGTGGCGGATATTCATCCAACCACCTACGAACTTCGATACGGCATTCTGCAAGCCAAGGCGGACGAATTGAAGATTGATATTCCGCCGAAGATTCTCGAGTTCCTCGCTCACAAGATCACATCGAATGTGCGCGAGCTGGAAGGCGCGTTAAACCGCATTGTCGCCTATGCAAACCTGGTTGGACGGCCAATCACACTCGAGACAACGCAAGACGTGCTGCATGACGTACTGCGCGCGAATGACCGCAAGGTCACGATCGAAGAGATTCAAAAACGCGTCGCGGAGCATTTCAACATTCGCTTGTCGGAAATGTACTCGTCGCGTCGCGCCCGCGCCGTGGCCCGCCCGCGCCAGATCGCGATGTATTTGGCAAAGCAATTGACGGCGCGATCCTTGCCGGAAATCGGACGAAAATTTGGCGGGCGAGACCACACGACCGTGATGCATGCCGTTCGCAAAGTCGAAGAACTCAAGGCCACCGACAACGGCTTTAGCGAGGATGTCGAGCTGCTGCGGCGGATGCTCGAAGTATAAGCCGAGATTAGGGTAATTTTCGCCCTAAAATTCGACAATTTGTCCGCTCGACCCCCTAAATATGTCGCAGATTCTGCCGGCACATGCTATAAATTGTGCCTTATTCAACATAATGACATCACACGGCGCCTCGGCACGCCATCGCTGTGTGCATCCTGGTCTGAACATACTCGTTAACTCTTCGAATGGCATAAAAAGACAACCATGAAACTCACCATCGAACGCGCCGCCTTATTCCGGTCTCTCGGTCACGTCCAAAGCATTGTCGAACGCCGCAACACCATTCCGATTTTGTCGAATGTATTGCTTACATCCGACTCGGGTCAGCTCGGCCTAACCGCCACGGATATGGATATTGCAATCGTTGAGGGTGTGGACGCCGCCATCGAAACGCCGGGTTCGACCACGGCGCCGGCGCATACCTTGTATGACATCGTCCGCAAGCTGCCCGACGGCGCGCAGATCGAACTCGACACGGGCAACGGTGACGGCCAAATGACGATTCGAGCGGGCCGCTCGGAATTTACGTTGCAGACGTTGCCAACCGAAGACTTCCCGCAAACGGATGGTGGCGACCTGCCGCATCAGTTCGTGTTATCCGCCGCGGAATTGCGCGGACTGATCGACCGAACGCGCTTCGCGATCTCGACGGAAGAGACCCGCTATTATCTCAATGGCATTTTCATGCATACGACGAGCGGCGACGGCGGTGAGGTCATGCGCACGGTCGCAACGGATGGACATCGTCTCGCCCGCGTCGAAATGCAAGTTCCCGAAGGCGCCACCGGAATGCCGGGGATAATTGTCCCGCGCAAAACGGTTAACGAGCTCCGCAAGCTGATCGATGAAATTTCGGACGACATCAGTATCGCACTATCGGATACGAGCGTTCGTTTCGCCTTCGGCGGCGCGGTTCTGACTTCGAAACTGATTGACGGCACGTTCCCCGATTACGAGCGCGTTATCCCGACAGAGAACGACAAATCGCTGAATGTCGATTGCCGGAGTTTCGCCGACGCGGTCGACAGGGTCGCGACAATTTCGACCGAAAAGTCACGCGCCGTAAAATTGGCGGCCGGAAACAATAATTTGGTGTTAACGGCGTCCAGTCCTGACAGCGGCACTGCGCGCGAGGAAATTGAAGTCGACTACAACGACTCGGAAATCGAGATCGGATTCAATGCGCGCTATTTGCTCGACATCGCGCAGCAGATCGAAGGCGGCGAAGCCGAGTTTGTGGTCGCCGACGCCGCTTCGCCGACCATCGTTCGAGACGCCAGCGATGCGAGTGCGCTTTACGTCCTAATGCCCATGCGGGTCTAGGAGGCAGTATTCTAGCCAACGCGACATCTTTGACGACGGCCTCTGCGACATCTCTCGCGGTCACGCGATTGCGTCTGACCGGATTTCGTAATTATGGCACCTTGTCGCTCGACTTGGCGCCGGTGCCAGTTGTCGCGACCGGCCCAAATGGCGCGGGTAAGACAAACCTCCTGGAAGCCATCTCCTTCTTGGCGCCTGGCCGCGGGCTGCGTCAAGCGCGCCTCTCCGACATCGACCTCAGACTGCCGGGCGCACAGGAAAGACCGGTTGGCAGCGATGGCTGGGCCGTCGCCGCCACGATCGAAACGGTTCATGGCCCCGTTGAGATTGGCACCGGGTGTGTACCACCGGATGAAAAGCGGATCGTACGGATCGGTGGCGCGCCGGCGAAAAGTCAGTCGGCATTGGCTGAATATGTCAGCGCGGTGTGGTTGACGCCGCAGATGGACCGCCTGTTCGCCGACGGTCCGTCGGGCCGTCGTCGGTTTCTCGACCGCCTCGTGTTCGGCTTCGATGCCGCCCATGCGGGCCGGGTGAGCGCATTCGAAAGTGCGATGCGTCAGCGCGGCAAGCTTTTGCGAGAAGGCATCGGCGACGATGTTTGGCTCGGTGTACTGGAAAGCACGATTGCAGAGCGCGGCGTCGCGATTGCGGCAGCGCGCCGCGAGATGGCCGACCGTTTGAACCGCGCATGCGCCCTGAGCAGCGGACCGTTTCCGCATGCGGACATCGCGATCCAAGGCACCCTCGAGGCGTGGCTTGACGCATATCCCGCACTTGAGGTGGAAGACAGGCTGAGAGGATCTTTAGCCGAAAGCCGGAGTGCCGACTCGGAGAACAACAAGGCCCCCATCGGGCCGCATCGATCAGACTTGCACGTTGTACATGTCGAGAAAGGGCAGCCGGCGAATCTTTGTTCGACCGGTGAGCAGAAAGCCCTGTTGATTGCGATCGTTTTGGCCGACGCGCGGCTTCGTGCTGCAGAGCGTGACGCTGCACCTCTTTTGCTATTGGACGAAGTCGCGGCTCATTTGGATGGCGATCGCCGCGAGGCCTTATTTGAAGAAATTTTCGAGCTCGGGGCGCAAGTTTGGCTAACAGGCACCGACCAATCGGTCTTCAGCAGTATGCAAAGCAAAGCACAGTTCTTAGACGTTCGCGACGGCCAGGCGAACTTGCTATGAGGAAAGTGGACGAGGCAGGCAAATGAGCGAACAAGTCGTCGAAACGGAAGCCGGCGAAGACTACGGCGCAGACTCGATTAAGGTGCTGCGCGGCTTAGACGCCGTCCGCAAACGCCCGGGCATGTATATCGGCGACACCGATGACGGCACTGGCCTGCATCATATGGTCTTCGAGGTTGTCGACAACGCCATTGACGAAGCGATGGGCGGTCATTGCGATCGAATCGAAGTCTCACTGAACGGTGACGGCTCCGTGACGGTCCGGGACAACGGGCGCGGTATTCCGGTTGATATTCATGCGGAAGAAGGCGTCTCGGCGGCCGAGGTCATCATGACGCAGCTGCATGCCGGCGGTAAATTCGACCAAAGCACATATAAGGTCTCCGGCGGACTTCACGGCGTTGGCGTCTCCGTGGTCAACGCGCTGTCCTCTGAATTGAACCTGACCATTAAGCGGGACGGTAAAGTTCACTTCATGCGTTTCCATGACGGCGACGCGGAAAGTCCGCTTGCGGTGACGGGCGACAGCGGCAGCGATTCCGGCACGGAAGTCAATTTCACTCCATCGGTTGAAACATTCACGCAAACCGAGTTTCAGTATTCGACTTTGGAGCACCGTCTGCGGGAGCTCGCATTCCTGAATCCGGGCATTCAAATTGTCCTCACGGACGCGCGTAAGCCAGACGCACCGACCGAAACGTTCCACTACGAGGGCGGCCTGTTGGAGTTCGCCCAATATCTGGACCGTTCGAAGACAGCCGTTTTCGAGCCGCCGATTGTCATCAGCGGCAGTAAAGACGACATCGTCGTTGAGATCGCCATGCAGTGGAACGACAGCTTTCACGAAACCATGCTGTGTTTCACCAACAATATTCCGCAACGCGACGGCGGGACACATTTGGCCGGTTTCCGGGCCGCCCTGACGCGGCAGATCAACAGCTACGCAGCGGAAAGCGGTATCGCGAAGCGCGAGAAGATCGGCATCACCGGCGATGACGCGCGCGAGGGATTGACCTGCATCCTCTCGATCAAGGTGCCGGATCCGAAATTCTCGAGCCAGACAAAAGAAAAGCTCGTGTCATCGGAAGTGCGTCCCGTTGTCGAATCGATTGCCAACGAACGCCTTGGACAATGGTTCGAGGAACACCCGAACGAAGCCAAAGGCATCGTGCAAAAGGTTGTCGAAGCGGCCGCGGCACGCGAAGCGGCCCGGAAAGCTCGCGAATTGACGCGGCGCAAAGGCGCTCTGGATATTGCCAACCTGCCCGGCAAACTGGCGGACTGCCAAGAACGCAACCCGGATAACTGCGAGATCTTTATTGTTGAGGGTGACTCAGCCGGCGGCTCCGCCAAACAAGCACGCGATCGACGCCACCAGGCAATATTGCCCCTGCGCGGAAAAATCTTGAACGTCGAACGCGCCCGCTTCGACAAGATGATTGGGTCCGCCGAGATCGGCACATTAATCGCCGCCCTCGGTACGGGCGTCGGAAGAGAGGATTTCGATCCCGATAAGGTCCGATATCACAAGATCATCATCATGACCGACGCCGATGTTGACGGTAGCCATATTCGCACGTTGCTGCTGACGTTCTTCTATCGTCAGATGCCGGAATTGATCGAACGCGGCTTCCTCTATATTGCGCAGCCGCCGCTCTACCGGATCCAGAAAGGCAAATCGGAAGTCTATTTGAAAGACGACGCGGCCATGGAAGAGTTTCTGATGCGGGAAGCCATCGGAAGCTGCACTTTAACCATCGGCGACGGAGAAGAGGTGGGTCGCGACGAGTTACAGGAAATCTTGATGGACGCCAGTAAGGCCAGACATCTACTGGAGCCGCTCGCGCGAAAAGTCGGTGATATCGGTGTCGTAGAGCAAACCGCGATCGCCGGCGCACTGAATCCCGACGTACTTGGCAACGCCGAACAAGCACAGCAAGCGGCGGATTACGTCGCAAAACGCCTTGATTCATTGGCGGACCCGCTGGAACGCGGCTGGACCGGTGAACCGACGGAGAACGGCGGCGTTGTCTTTAAGCGCACGCTGCGCGGGGTTGCGCAAATTCGGGAGATCGACGGCGATTTGGTCAGGAGCGTCGAAGGGCGGCGCCTCGATGCAATGGCACCGACACTACAGCGCTTCTATGGCCGGTATCCGACCCTCCATGCGAAGGAGGAAGAAATCAGGATTTCCGGACCCGTCGAATTGATCGACAAAGTCACGGAATTGGGCAAGAAGGGGATCGGCGTTCAACGCTACAAAGGCCTTGGTGAAATGAACCCGGAGCAGCTCTGGGAAACGACGATGGACGAGAATGCCCGGACGCTGCATCAAGTAAAAATCAGTCATGCAGACGAAGCGGGTGAGCTGTTCTCTACTTTGATGGGTGATCTCGTGGAGCCACGTCGCGACTTTATCCAAGCGAACGCCCTAAAAGTCGCGAACCTCGACGTTTAATGCAAGACAACCCGCGGCATTGTCATCATCGTTGAGCTACGTTAAAGGTAGCGCTAACAAAGAATTAATGCGGCGGCGAGAAGGAACCGGGCGTGACATTTGAACAAAAAGACAATTACACATTTGAGGAACTCCTTGAATGTGGTCACGGTCGCCTCTTCGGCGAAGGTAACGCTCAACTTCCTTTACCACCTTTTCTGATGCTGGACCGGATCACCCACATTTCGTCAGAAGGCGGGCTCCACGGTAAAGGCGAGATCACGGCAGAGTTGGATATCAAACCCGACCTGTGGTTTTTCAAATGCCATTTCGAGAACGACCCCGTCATGCCGGGGTGCCTGGGACTGGACGCCATGTGGCAACTGGTCGGCTTTTTTCTCGGCTGGCTCGGCGGGCTCGGGCGCGGACGCGCCATTAGTGTTGGAGAAGTAAAGTTCTCCGGTCAGGTCCTCGATACCGCCAAGAAGCTGACGTACCAAATTAATATGAGACGCGTGATCATGCGAAAGCTGGTCATGGGCATCGCCGATGGCGTTATGAATGTCGACGGCCAACCGATTTACGAGGCGAAAGATATTCGCGTCGGCCTATTCACTCCCAGCGAACAATCCTGACGGTGGCATCATGCGACGAGTAGTCGTCACCGGACTCGGCATCGTTTCCTGCATCGGGAACAACAAAACCGAAGTCCTAGACTCCCTCAAGGCCGGAAAATCCGGCATTGAATATTGCGAAAAATACGCCGAGCTTGGCTTCCGAAGCCATGTTCATGGCGCGGTAAATCTCGATATCGAAGAGGCACTCGACCGTAAGACCCGACGATTCTTGGGCGACGGCGCTGCCTATAATTACATCGCCATGCAGGAAGCGATCGAAGATTCCGGACTTGGCGAAGATGACGTATCGAACGAGCGAACCGGCCTCATCATGGGGTCCGGCGGCCCTTCGACGAAGAATTTGCTTTGGTCTTGGGACACTTTGCGGGAGAAATCGGCGAAGCGTGTTGGTCCTTATATGGTGCCGCGCACGATGTCGAGCACCAACTCCGCGACCCTTGCCACACCCCTCCATATCAAAGGCGTTAATTACTCGATTACGTCGGCCTGCGCGACGAGCACGCATTGCATCGGTAATGCTGCAGAACTGATCCAGTTCGGCAAACAAGATATTGTCTTTGCCGGCGGCGGTGAGGAATTGGACTGGACGATGACGCTCTTGTTCGATGCCATGCCGGCCTTGTCGTCGAAGTACAATGATACACCGACCAAGGCGAGTCGGCCGTACGATCAGAACCGAGACGGATTCGTGATCGCCGGCGGCGGTGGTGTCGTCGTTCTGGAAGAGCTTGAGCACGCCAAGGCGCGCGGTGCGAAAATTTACGCCGAAGTTGTCGGTTACGCCGCCACATCAGACGGGCACGATATGGTACAGCCATCCTCCGAAGGCGCTGTGCGGTGCATGAAGCTGGCCCTTGCCGGCCTGAACGATCCGGTGTCGTACATCAACACACACGGCACAAGCACGCCTGTCGGTGACATCAGCGAGTTGAAAGCAATCCGCGAAGTCTTCGGGGATGAACTTCCCAAGATCAGCTCGACCAAGTCGCTGACCGGGCATTCTTTGGGGGCAACCGGTGTCCATGAAGCCGTTTATTCCCTGTTGATGATGGACAACAAGTTCATTGCCGCCTCTGCGAATATCGAGGACCTTGATCCGGAAGCGGAAGGTTTCCCGATCGTTCGTGAACGCGAAGACAACGCCGATCTCGACGTCGTCGTTTCCAATAGCTTTGGATTTGGCGGCACGAACGGATCGCTCGTCTTCCGCCGCTATCAGTCTTAACGTTTCGTTTCGACGGCGTCCAAATCGTGTCAGACACACCCGCAGCGACTCCAGGTACCCCCGGTAAACCGCAACCGCTTATGGCAGGTAAGCGCGGTCTTATAATGGGTGTCGCAAACGACCACTCGATCGCCTGGGGCATCGCGGATCACTTGCACCGTCACGGCGCGGAACTCGCTTTTACGTACCAAGGCGAATCGCTTGGACGGCGCGTACAGCCGCTTGCGGAATCAGTTGGCTCCTCGATCGTAGTGCCCTGCGATGTTTCCGAACAGAACAGCGTCAATGAAGCGTTCGATCAGGTCACAGAGACCTGGCCGAAACTGGATTTCGTCGTACACGCCATCGCTTACTCGGACAAGGAAGAGCTCAAGGGTCGATACATTGATACCTCGCGAGAGAACTTCCTGAATACGCTTGATATCTCTTGCTATTCTTTCACGGCCGTTGCGCAGCGCGCGGCCCGTTCGATGAATGAAGGCGGCAGCTTGTTGACGTTGACCTACGACGGCTCCCAGCGCGTGATGCCGAACTACAATGTCATGGGTGTCGCCAAGGCCGCACTTGAGGCAAGCGTCCGATACCTCGCAGCCGACCTCGGCAGTGCAGGTATTCGCGTCAACGCGATCTCCGCCGGGCCGATGCGAACGCTGGCAGGCTCCGCAATCGGCAGCGCGCGGTTCGTTTTTAAATGGCAGGGTGAAAACGCCCCCCTTCGGCGTAACGTATCGTTGGAAGATATCGGAGGTGCGGGCGTCTATATCCTATCCGACCTCTCAAGCGCTGTGACCGGCGAGGTCCTTTATGTCGACTCCGGCTATAATGTCGTCGGTATGGCAATGACGCCGGAATAGTTGACGGCGGCCTGCTGAACAAAAAAACGCGGTGAATTTCTTCACCGCGTTTTCTTTTGCTTTATCGCGTAGCAGCCTAATCGTCGCCGCCCGCCCGCGCACGTCCGCGGCGCGGCCGATCACCACGATTACCGCGGTCACCGCGCGGCGGCCGAGGTTCGACCGGAATTTCTTCGCCGGTCTCTTGATTAACCGCCCGCATCGAAAGCTT
>PAZH01000047.1 GCA_002716125.1 Rhodospirillaceae bacterium | reverse complement strand
TTGCTGGCGCGCTTCTTCGGCGAGAAAAGCAAAGATGGCCAAGCCGCTGGCGCCGCGCACCAGGGTCTCCGTCGAGCCGACCCCCACCGAGTAGGTCAGGGGGTGCCGGCTTACGAGTTCCCGGACATAGACGCGCGTGCCCTCGCGTAGAAGGGAGAGGGCGACTGTTTCGTCGACCTTGCCGTAGAGTTCGCCCAGCGCCGTGTCGACCAAGGCCGGGACCGCCGTCGACCGAAGCCATGGACGCGCCAGGGCGAGGACGCCCGCATCCACCGCGTATCGGGTCGGGTCGTCGCATTGGTGCAGCAATCCCCGGTTCACCAGGGTGCGGACCAGGCGATAGAGCGTCGGGCGGGCAATCCCTGTCAGCGATTCGAGCTCGGCGATCTTTTTCCCGTCGGGCGAGGCGGAGATCGCTTCCAGTATATCAATCGCCCGGTCCACGGCGCGCACGGAGGCCATGTCTTAAGTCTTCTTCGATTGGGAACGCATGGGTTGGCAGCCGTTTGAATTGACGGGTTCGAGCAGGTGTGATTATATCATATATGAGAAGAATGTCCACTAGATAGACAAATTATAAACCGATGCCATGGAATTTTGGGTGAGGGAGCCGAACATGAGTGAGTCCTATGTGCGCTGAAACCGTTGGAAAGCTCGTCGATCCCGAAAACGGATTGATCGACCGCAGCATCTTCACCAAACGCGACATCTTCGAGCAGGAGCAGGAGACGATTTTCACGCGTGCCTGGCTGTTCATCGGTCACGAGAGCCAGATCCCGGAACCGGGCGACTTCATCTCGACGCGTATGGGGACGGAGCCGGTCATTCTCTGCCGCGACCGCGAAGGGAAGGTTCGGGCCTATCTCAATTCTTGCCGTCATCGCGGCATGAAGGTCTGCCTCTATGATGAGGGCAACACCAACGTCTTCACCTGCCCCTATCACGCGTGGAGTTTCGGGCTCGACGGATCGCTTGTCGGTTTGCCGCAACAGGAGAAACTTTACCCGGGGATGGACAAGTCGGCGTGGTCGCTCATCGAGGTGGCGCAGCTCGAGAACTACAAAGGTTCGATCTGGGCGACCTGGGATAAAGACGCGCCCCCGTTCTTGTCATATCTCGGCGGCGCCAAGGAGCACCTCGATCTCACCCTCGACCATCGCGACGGCAGCCCCGGCGGCTCGGAAGCTTTCGTTGGTGTGCACAAGTGGGTGGTGCCGTGTAATTGGAAACTCCCTTCGGAGAACTTTCTCGGCGACACCTATCACAATATCTCGCATCGCTCGGTCGACCTTGTCGGCATCGGGCCGAGTGCGGCGCAAGGCACGAAAGGACGCCGCGACGCCGAGCTCGATGACGCCCAGCATGTCTGGATCAGCTTTCCGGGGGGACACGGCGTCCATAGCGCGATGAAACCGGCAGATGCGGAATATCACGAAGCGTTTCAGGACAACCCGATCGTGGCCGACTACTACCGCCATTGTTATGAAGAGCGGAAGCGGCAGCTCGGCGATAAATCCCGGCTATTGCCCTTTGTCGGCACGATCTTCCCCAATACGTCTTATCACGGCGGGCAACCGCGGGCGCTCTGCGTCTGGCATCCGCACGGGCCGGAGGAGACCGAAATCTGGCGAATCTTCCTGGTCGACGCCAATGCGCCGAAGGAAGTGAAGGAACTGCTGCGTCGCTATTACATGCGTTATTCCGGTCCGGCCGGGATGACCGAGCAAGACGACATGGAGAACTGGAACTACGCAACGGCGGGTGCGCGCGGCCCGATCGCGCGACGCCATCCCTTCAACTATCAGCAGTCCATCGGTAAGGTCGAGACCGGTGCTGCGATGGCGGGCCGCGTGGCGACCCAAGTGACGGAGGAGAACGCGCGCCAGTACTACCGCCATTGGGGCCTGTATATGGAGGGGGCCGATTGGGGCCGCCTCCTTCAGGACAACACGCCGAGCGCGGAGGCCGCGGAGTGAGCCCCGCCCCACAGACCGCCCCGAAACCGGCCCCGCGGCCCTAGCCGCTGCCGCGCGACGAGACCTATTATCGCTTGCGCGGGATCGCTGAGGATTTCCTCTACGAGGAAGCCGAGCTATTGGATGCGCGCGACTATGACGCCTGGCTCGCCACACTCTCGGACGATTTGACCTATGTCATGCCGATGAAGCGGAACGTGAAGGCGGGCGAGCACGCGGCGCGCGAGAGCACGCGCGAGGGTGCCGACATCAACTGGTTCGAAGAAGACAAGTGGACGCTGACCAAGCGGGCGGAGCAGATCATGACCGGCGTGCATTGGGCCGAGGAGCCGCTGTCGCGCGTTTGCCATATGGTGAGCAACATTCAGTTGACCGCGATCCGTCCGAGTGCGGACGCCGCGAGTGAACTCGCTGTCCGAAGCCGCTTCCTCGTCTATCAGAACCGGGTCGAGCACGAGGCCTACTTCTTCGTCGGCAAGCGAAGCGATACGCTTCGGCTGGAAGCGGGCGTTTGGCGATTGTTGCGCCGGCACATCGAACTCGACCAGAATGTGCTATTGGCGAAGAACCTGACGGTATTTTTCTAGGAATGGGGCGATGACGATTGAAGTACGCAAATTGGCGGCGCCGATGCTGGCCGAAGTGGTCGGGGCCGATACGACGAAACCGCTCTCGCCAGAAGACCGTGCCACCGTCAATCAGGCATTGATCGACCATTGTGTCCTCGTCTTCCGCGGCCAGATGCTCGAGCCGCAGCAGGTTCTCGATCTTGCGGACGCCTTTGGGCCGGTCGAGCCGCACATCACCGTCAAATATCGTCACCCCGACTATCCGGATTTGATCGTGATGACGAACATGGACGAGAACGGGGAGATTTCGGAACACGAGACCGCGCGCGGCGTCGGCTGGCACACTGATATGTGCTATATGCCGCTGCCGGCGAAGGCGACCCTGTTGCATACGATCGAAATTCCGGAAGAAGGCGGCGATACGCTCTTCGCCAATATGTATATGGCGCTGGAAGAGATGCCCCAGACGTTGAGAGATAAGGTCGAAGGCTTGCAGGCGACCTTCCGCTACGGCGGGCGGGCGGCGGATCGCAACCTGCGGCTCGAGAAGACGGATCAGGACAAGCCCTTGCAGGCGCACCCCATCGTGAAGCGGCATCGCGAGAGCGGGCGGGAGTCACTTTTCGTCAATCCGACCCATACGGTCGGTATCGCCGGCTGGGACGACGACGCGGCGCAGGACCTGCTCGCGGAGGTTTACGAATGGGGCAATCAGGAGCGCTTTCAGGCGCGCCATGCCTGGCGGCCCGGCGACACGGTGATCTGGGACAACCGATGCAGCTGGCACAGTGCGACGGGCGAAAATCCGCGACGCCAACCGCGCCGCTTCTATCGGGCGACGATCGCCGACAGACCGCATTAGGTGGGCGCATTGACACGTCCCGCTGGCCGCGCTACCTACGCGTCGCTGCGTTATGAGCGCACCCGCGGAGGGATGGCAGAGTGGTAATGCAGCGGATTGCTAATCCGTCACGGGGTCATACTCGTGCGGGGGTTCGAGTCCCCCTCCCTCCGCCATTTTGCCGATATCAGAAATAAAATCGTCGTAATCCCCGAGTCGCTCGGTTAGATTTCTTGACGCTGGGCGAGAGGCCCATATGCTCAAGGTCCCACGCATACGAACTTGGATGGACCAAGTTGATGTTAGGAGGAAAGGATAGATTATGCTGACGCTACTCTCCCCCGCTAAAAAGCTGAATATGGATCCTGTCGAGATCGGTGTTCCGGTCACGAAACCGCGTTTGCGCGACGATACGAAAGAACTCGCGATCGTGGCCAAAAAGCAGACCGCAAACGATCTCAAACGCCTGATGCATATCAGCGATAATCTCGCGGCCATGAACTACGAACGGTTTCAAGCCTTCAATCTCGAGAACAGGAGCAACAGCGCGAAGCCGGCCGGCTTGGCGTTCGACGGCGACGTCTATTGGGGATTGGAAGCGGATAGCATGTCGGAAGCGGCGCTTGCTTACGCGCAAGATCACCTGCGCATTCTTTCGGGCCTTTATGGCGTCTTGCGTCCAATGGATGCGATTCAACCCTATCGCCTTGAGATGGGTACGAAGATGGCGAACGGGCGTGGAAAATCCCTCTACGATTTCTGGGGGTCGCGCATCGCAGAACGCCTCAAGACGGATATCTCTCGCCACGCCGATAAGACCATCGTCAATCTGGCTTCGAACGAATACTTCAAGGCGGTCGATACGAAAGCGCTCGGCCGACCGGTCATCGGCGCAAAGTTCCTCAACGTGAAAGACGGTAAGGCGCGTTCTCTCATGTATTACGCTAAGCATGCGCGCGGCAGCATGGCGCGTTGGATTATGGAAAACGGCGTGGACCGGGCCGAAGGCTTGAAAGACTTCAATGTGGGCGGCTATTCGCTCGATAAGAGCGCGTCGACGGATCAAGAACTCGTCTTTTCACGTCCTCAACCGGCGACAAAAAAGTAAGTCCTCGGATACGATTCCGCGCGAGGCCTCGCCAAGCCTATGGCCGTTCGGGAAAGACGGTAATCTGAAATAGCTGCATAAATCAGGAGGAAGCGATGCAAACCGAAGCGATGAAGATGTTCGGACTGCAGGCTCCGATTTTTGCATTTTCGCATTGCCAGGACGTGGTCGCGGCGGTGAGCCGTGCGGGCGGGATGGGGACGCTCGGCACGACCCGCGATTCGGTCGAAGATTTGGAGAATATGCTCGGCTGGATCGATGATCACGTCGAGGACGAACCCTATGGCGTCGACATCATGTTTGCGTCCAACGCACCGAAGGAATTCGAAAACATGTCGGCACGAGAGATCATCGGTCTGGTGCCGGAGGAACATTGGGCGTTCGTTGACGAGATCCTGCAAACGCACGATGTGCCGCCTTACTCCAAGGCGGAAAAAGAAGAGGTTGTCGAAACCTATATAAAAGAGCAATTGCGAACCCATGCGCAGGCGGAGGCCCGGCTCGAGGTTGTCTACCGGCATCCGAAAGCGCGCATGATCGTGAGCGCCCTCGGTGTGCCGCCATCTCATCATATCGAACGCGCCCATAGCCTTGGCCTAAAAGTCGGAGCGTTGGTCGGTCATCCCCGGCATGTGAAATATCACAAAGCCGCCGGCGTCGATCTATTGATAGCTGCTGGCTACGAGGCGGGCGGTCATACAGGTGACATCGCCACTTTCGTTTTAACACCTCAAATCGCGGATGCGGCGGCGCCTATTCCCGTTCTGCACGCGGGCGGTGTGATGCGGGGACGGCAGATTGCGGCGGCATTGGCACTCGGGGCACAGGGTGTCTGGGCCGGCACTGTCTGGCTTGGCACGTCGGAGGCGGAAACGACCCCGATCGAGAAGGATCTGATGTTCAGCGCGAGTTCGGGCGACACCAAACGAACGCGTTGTGGCTCCGGCAAGCCGGTTCGTCGGTTTCAAGGCGGGTTTGTGCGGGCATGGGATCAGCCGGGCGCCCCGGAACCGTTGCCGATGCCCTTACAATCGGTTCTGGTCGAGCAGGCCTTTAAGAAAATGCGCAACCATCAGGTTGAAGGGTTGCTATCGCCACCGTGTGGGCAAGGCGTCGGTATGATGGTCGAGCAGACCGATGTGCGGAATATTTTTCTCGAAATGCTGACCGAGTTCGGCGAAACGATGGAAAAGCTCGGCGATATGAGAGACGAACTCGCTGCCTAATCATTGGGCACATCTAGCTTTTCAAAGCATAAGTGAGGGTGAAGATGCAGTTTCGTCTTTACCCGAAATTTCATCCTACTTGTATTTCGCTATTGGATTGTACGAGTCGGCCTCGAAGACAGGTTCGCCGTACAATCGCCTCAGGGAGAAGAGTCATGAGAATTTCTAGATTGCTGGGACTATCGCTCGCGGCGGCAGCGCTGACCGTCGGAAGCGCATCGGCGGAAAACGTCCTGCGGTGGACAAGTCAGGGGGACGCGCTGACCCTTGACCCGCACAGTCAGAACGAAGGTCCGACCAGTGTTATGAACGGTCAGATGTATGAATCGTTGGTGACCCGCGACGCGAAGCTGGCGCTTGCGCCCGAGTTGGCCGAACGTTGGGCGCCGGAAGGCGACAGCGCATGGCGATTTCATCTGCGCAAAGGCGTGAAATTTCACGGCGGTGAAGATTTCACAGCTGAGGACGTCGCGTTCAGTTTCGAGCGCGCGAAAAACAAAGCGTCCGACTTTAAGGATCAAATCAAGAGTGTGAAATCGGTCAAAGTGATCGACGATTACACCGTGGACATCATCACCGATGGCCCGAACCCGATCCTGCCGAACCAGCTGACCAACATTTACATTATGGATAAAGGCTGGGCAGAGAAGAACAACGTTGTGAAGCCGCAAGATTTCTCGGCGAAAGAAGAGAATTATGCGGTGCGTAACGCCAATGGCACCGGACGAAAAGACCGAGTTGCGCCGAAACAAGAGCTGGTGGGGCGACAAGTCGTTTCCCGGTAACATCGATCGGATCGTGTATCGCCCAATCGCGAATGCTGCAACTCGGGTGGCCAATCTTCTGTCGAACGAAGTCGACTTCATTCTCGACCCGCCGTTCCAAGACCTCAAACGCATCGAAGGTGCGGACGGCTTGAAGGTTCAGACCGTCTCGCAGATTCGCTCGATTTTCTTAGGCATGGACCAGGGTGTCTCCGAACTTCGTACATCTAATATTAAGGGCGAGAATCCCTTCCAGGATCCGAAAGTGCGGATGGCGATGAATTTGGCGATCGACAAGAAAGCCATTCGCCGCGTCGTGATGGACGATCTCTCCTTCCCGACGGGTATCATCACGCCGCCGGGCGTTCTCGGGAATACCCCGGAGTTGGACAAGAGCTACGGCTTCGATGTCGCGAAGGCGAAAGCCTTGATGAAGGAAGCGGGTTACGGGGACGGTTTTTCGGTGCGTCTTGATTGCCCGAACAATCGCTACAACAACGATGAAAAAATCTGCCAGGCCGCCGTTGCGATGTTGGCCAAGATTGGTGTGAAGGTGAGCTTGGAAGCTATTCCGAAGGCGCAGCATTTCCCCAAGATCCAAAAACGGGTCTCGGACTTCTACATGCTGGGCTGGGGCGTGCCGACTCTCGATAGCCACTATGTGTTCTCTTATCTGTTCCAAAAAGGGGGAACCTGGAACGGTACGGGTTACGACAATGGCCGTGTCAATGAGATCACACAGCAAATCGCGACGGAAACCGACATTCCGAAGCGGACGAAGCTGATTAACGAAGCTTGGCATATCATCAAGAAAGACCCGCCTTACATTCCGATCCACCACCAAGTGATCGCTTGGGGTTTGTCGGATAAACTGACCTTGCCGATCGCGGCGGATGATGGTTTCCGCCCGCGTTACGCGGTTATGAAATAAGGTATGAGACACAGAAAGGGCGGGATTTTATTCCGCCCTTTCTCTCTTTTTGAGCGTTCATCGTGTTTGCCTATATTGTCCGCCGGCTCGGCCAATCGTTCCTTGTTATGGCCGTCGTCTCGGCGATCTCTTTCTCGCTGTTCAATTTTGTCGGCGATCCGGTCAACAATATGGTCGGACAGGACGCCACACGGGAAGATCGCATTCGAATTCGCCAGGAGCTTGGTCTCGACGATCCGATCTTAACTCAATACACGCGCTTTATCTGTAATGCGCTCCAGGGCGATTTCGGGCTCTCGTATCGGATCAAGCGCCCGGTTGACGATTTGATCATGGAGCGGCTGCCCGCGACCTTGGAGCTTGTGTTTGTCTCGGCCATCATCGCGCTCGTGGCAGGCATCGCAGCGGGCGTCTACACGGGCATTAACCGGGACTCTTGGCTGTCCAAGTCAATCCTGTCGATTTCTCTCGTCGGTGTCTCGTTGCCGACATTTATTATCGGTATTGGTCTTATCTATCTCTTCGCGGTCACCTTACGCTGGCTGCCTTCGTCCGGTCGGGCAGGAACCATCGATCTCGGTTGGTGGACGACGAGCCTGCTGACCGTCGATGGGTGGCGCTCGATCATACTGCCGTCGATTACACTCAGCCTGTTCCAATTGACTATGATTCTGCGCTTGGTGCGGGCGGAGATGCTCGAAGTCATGCGGTCGGATTTCATTAAATTTGCCCGGGCGCGCGGCCTTCCCGAGCGCTCGATCAATTTCGTGCATGCACTGCGCAACACGCTGATTCCCGTCATCACGATAATCGGTCTCAATATCGGCGGGTTGATCGCGTATTCGGTTATTACCGAAACGGTCTTCCAATGGCCCGGTACCGGTTTGATGTTTATTCAAGCGGTCGATTTCGTCGATGTACCGATCATGGCGGCCTATTTGGTCTTCGTCGCGCTCCTTTTCGTCATTATCAACCTCGTCGTCGATCTTTTGTATTTCGCCGTTGACCCGCGGATCGGTCGGGGAGGGAGCTGACATGGAAACACCGACCGCGCCCAAGAAAGAACCGATGACGGGTCTACAGCAGCTACTCGACAACGATGTCGTTTGGTCGTTTTTGCACACGCCGATGGCGATCATCGGCGCTGTCATCACCGTCGTCTTTGTCTTGGCCGCCGTCTTCGCGCCACTTATTGCGCCGTTCAACCCGTTCGATCCGGGCCAAATTTCACTTTGGGATGGGAAATTGCCGCCGGCTTGGATTGAAGGGGGACAGGGGCAGTACTTGTTGGGAACCGACAACCAAGGACGGGACATGTTGTCGACGATCCTCTATGGCGGTCGGCTGTCCATCATGGTTGGGCTCGCGGCCGTTTGTCTGGGGATGGTGATGGGTGTCTCGCTTGGGGTTATCGCCGGTTTCAATGGTGGTCTGATCGATAGCATCATCATGCGGGCGGCAGACGTTCAATTGACCATTCCCGGCATTCTCTTGGCCATCTTGATTAACGGAATTGGCCGGGCGGCGTTGCCGCTGGAGTTGCGCGAGGAATTTGCGATTTATGTCGTGATCATTGCGATCGGTTTGACCGATTGGCCGCAATTCGCGCGTGTCGCACGGGCCTCGGCATTGGTCGAAGTCGAAAAAGAATACGTTCAAGCGGCGCGGGTGATCGGACTGCCGCGTTGGCTCATTATGCTGCGGCACATTCTGCCGAACGTTATGCGCCCGGTCTTGGTCTTGGCGACGATCGGTTTGGCGCTTGCGATTATCGGCGAAGCCACGCTGAGTTTTCTGGGCCAAGGTATACCGCCGACGACGCCCTCGCTTGGAACTCTCATTCGGGTCGGGAACGAGTTCCTGTTTTCCGGGTTGTGGTGGATTACGCTTTTTCCGGCCTTGGAGCTCGTGATCCTTGTTTTCGCGGTTAACCTCTTAGGAGACTGGATGCGCGATGCACTCAGTCCAAAACTCCGATGACCGGGCTTCTTGAGATAAGCGGTCTCGCCGTCGAGTTTCCCACCCGCCGCGAGACTTTTCGGGCGACGAGCGATATCTCGCTTGTGGTGCAACCGGGCGAAGTCCTCGGGGTCGTGGGTGAGTCTGGTGCCGGCAAGTCGACCATCGGCAACGCGGTGATAGACCTTTTGGAGGCGCCGGGTCGGGTCGCCGCAGGTTCGATCAAACTGTCCGGTGAGGAATTGCGCGGCCGCGATGAAGATGGCATGCGGGCCATTCGCGGCAGTCGTGTCGGAATGATCTTTCAGGATCCGCAAACGTCATTGAACCCGCTCATGACGATCGGTGCGCAGCTTGAGGAAACCATTGAGCAGACGATTGGCCTTGTTGGAGAAGCTGCGACGGACCGTGCGGTCGAGTTGCTGGAGTCGGTGGGTATTCCCGAACCGCGGACACGATTGGCGGCTTATCCGCATCAGTTTTCGGGAGGTATGCGCCAACGTGTTGTAATTGCTTTGGCACTGGCGGGCGAACCGGAGCTTATTATTGCGGACGAGCCGACGACCGCGCTGGATGTTTCGATCCAAGCGCAAATTCTCGACTTGATTAAGGACTTATGCCGCGAGCGGAACCTCGGTGTTATTCTGATTACGCACGATATCGGCGTTATTGCGACGATTGCGGATCGCGTGGCGGTGATGTTTCGAGGCCGAATCGTGGAGACGGGCGACGTAGCACAGGTCCTGGGCCGGCCAACACACGAATACACCAGGTCTCTGATCGCCGCCGTCCCGCGAGCCGATCGCAAAGTTCGGCGTTTTACGTCGGTCGATTATATCGAAGGCGGCGAAGAACGGCGCCGGATCGATACATCGAATCATTGGCTCGGCCAACGTGACGGACAAACATTAGAGACGACGGATGAGGCCGTTACCGTCGAGAATTTGGAATTATCCTTCGTCCTCGAGAAGGCCTTGCTGAAGCGCAACCGGCGCATGTTGAAAGCTGTCGACGATGTGAGTTTTTCGATCCGCAAGGGTGAGACCTTCGGTTTGGTCGGCGAATCCGGCTCCGGCAAAAGTACCGTTGCGAGATTGATTGCGGGTCTCTACCAGCCGCATTCGGGATCGATCCGAATTTTTGGCACAGACGTCCTCGGTTCGCCCCGCGACCCCACTATTCGCGCTGCGCGGCGAAAGCTGCAGATGATATTCCAGGATCCTTACTCCTCTTTGAACGGTCGAATGCGGGTGCTCGACATCGTTGCCGAACCGATCCGCTTCTTTAAGTTGACCCGTTCGGAGTCGGAAACTCGTCAGATCGTCCAAGATCTGTTGGATCACGTTGGGCTCGGTGCGAGCGCCGCCACGCGATATCCTCACGAATTCTCCGGCGGGCAACGCCAGCGTATTTCGATTGCGCGGGCGCTTGCGAGCCGGCCCCGCATCTTGATTTGCGATGAACCGACGTCTGCGCTCGACGTTTCGATACAGGCGCAGATCGTGAATCTTCTGAAAGACCTTCAAGAAGAACTAGATTTGACCATGCTCTTCATCAGTCATGACCTGCCGGTCATCCGCCAGATGTGCGACCGGGTCGCGGTGATGAAGGATGGGCAAATTTGTGAGTGCACAGATGCCGACGCGCTATTTGATTCGCCGTCGCACGCGTATTCGAAACATCTTCTAGAGCAGATGCCGCGTCTCGACTTGTTGGACTAAGCACTTAATCTTTTCCTTAACTTGCAAGGCGAGGAGGGAGTTAGATGCAAACCGAAGTCATGAAGATGCTCGGGTTGGAAGCGCCGATATTCGCGTTCTCGCATTGCCGCGACGTGGTCGCCGCCGTCAGCCGCGCAGGCGGTATGGGCGTGCTCGGTACGACGCATATCACGGCTGAGCAATTGGAGATCGAACTCGATTGGCTCGACGCGCATACGGACGATAAGAGCTATGGCGTGGACCTGATGTTCGCCTCGAACGCGCGCGATGAATACGAAGGGATGACCATCGACGATGTCGATAAGTTCATTCCCCAAGAACACCGCGAGTTCGTCGACGCACTGATGAAGAAGTTCGATGTGCCGGAGTTGCCGCCGGGCGAGCGAGAGAAGATTTTCGACGAGTATATGACCGGTATGATCCGAACGCATAGAACCGCGGAAGGACGTTCGGAAGTTCTCTATAAGCACCCCAAGGTCAAAGTGATGGCGAGCGCGCTCGGTGTACCGCCGCAGCGGGTCACCGATAAATGTCACGAGCACGGCATCAAGGTGATCGGCATGGTCGGCCGGCCGAAGCATGTGCGCCGCCACCGCGAGGCGGGCATGGATATCATCGTCTCTGCCGGCCACGAAGCGGGTGGCCACGTGGGCGAGATCGCCGGCTTTGTCCTAACCCCACAGGTGGTCGAAGAGGCCGGCTCGATCCCCGTTCTGCATGCGGGCGGGATTGCGCGCGGCAAACAGATCGCGGCGGCTTTGGCACTCGGGGCGCAAGGTGTCTGGACGGGTACGATCTGGCTCGGCACATCGGAGGCGGAAACCACGCCGCTTGTGAAGGAAAAGATTTTTGCGGCAACTTCGGCCGATACGCTGCGCTCTAAATGCGGTACGGGTCATCCGGCGCGGCGGCTGCGCTCTGCGTGGGTCGAAGCATGGGAGGCGGAAGACGCGCCTAAGGCACTGCCGATGCCGTTGCAATCTATCTTGGTCAACGAAGCATTGGAGCGGATGGACCGTTATCAGCCCCGCGAACTCGTCTCCTATCCAGCCGGCCAAGGGGTTGGCATGATGCACCAACAGACGGATGTGCGGTCTGTCTTCTTGGAGCTGCTCACGGAGCTCGGCGAGACCATGGAGAATATGTCCAACATCTGTGGCGCGTTGAACGAAGAATAAGAAGGAGAATCACATGTCGGAGAAAATGACGGGCGGCCAAGCGATTGTTGGGACTCTGACGCGCCAAGGCATCGATACGATTTTCGGGCTGCCGGGCGTACAGCTCGACAACACTTTCGATGCGCTCTACGAAGCCCGAAACAAAATCCGAACCATTCACACGCGCCACGAGCAAGCTGCGGGTTACATGGCGCTTGGCTACGCGCAGGCGAGCGGACGCGTCGGCGCCTGTATCGTCGGGCCGGGACCGGGCTTGCTGAACACGGGTGCGGCCCTCGCCACGGCCGCCGGCTCCAACGCGCCGGTGCTCTGCATTGCCGGGCAGATTCCATCGAGTCAGATTGGCGGCTGGATGGGCATGACCCATGAAATTCGCGACCAGACATCCGCCATGCGCGGTGTCGCCAAATGGGTTGGCCGGGCCGAAGCGCCGAGCGATGCGCCCCGTGTCCTCGATGAAGCGTTCCGGCAGATGCTGGGCGAACGCCACCAGCCGGTCGTCTTTGAGATGGCGCCCGACATCATGGGTAAAGCGGAAGACGTCACGCTGCAGGACGCGCAGACCTACCGGCACGAGACCGCGCGGGATGAGGATGCGCTCGCCGAGGCCGCGCGGCTGCTCGGTACGGCGGCAAAACCCGCGATTTTCGTCGGCAGCGGCGTCTTCGGAGCGGAAGCTGAACTGCTCCGCGTTGCCGAACTCCTGGAAGCGCCCGTGATCATGAGCCGGA
The DNA here is from genome assembly GCA_002716125.1 of Rhodospirillaceae bacterium. Taxonomy (GTDB): domain Bacteria; phylum Pseudomonadota; class Alphaproteobacteria; order UBA8366; family UBA8366; genus UBA6544. Next base: position 8,793 of record PAZH01000047.1, on the reverse strand, counting down.
CCGGACGCGGTGCCGTCAGCGACGCGCATTACTTGGCACAGCCGATGATTTCCGGCCAGGAACTCTGGGACGAGGTCGACGTGGCCCTGGTCGTCGGCACGCGGTTCTCTGCGCCGGGCCTCGCCTGGGGGCGCGCGGACGAGGTCAAGCTGGTGCGCATCGATATCGACCCGGCACAAGCGCAGATGCCGCGCCAGGCGGACGTGACGGTCATCGCGCAAGCCTCGACGGCGCTTGCCGATCTGGCAGAGCGCATTCCCGCGCACAACAAGGACCGCGCCTCCCGCGAAGACGAGCTCCGGGCTTCGAAACAGGCGGCCCTCGACAAAATGGCCGAGCTGCAGCCGCAATACGGCTTCGCCCAGGTCATCCGCGACGCGTTGCCGGAGGACGGTATTTGCGTCACGGACGTCACGCAGATGGCGACGTTCCTGCAGAACTGGATGCCGGTCTATCACCCGCGGACGATGATCACACCCGGTTATCAAGCCACGCTTGGTCTCGCGGTCCCGACGGCGCTCGGCGCCAAGGTCGCCTGTCCCGACAAGAAGGTCTTCTGCATCAGTGGTGACGGAGGCTTCATGTTCAACGTCCAGGAGCTTTCCACCGCGGTCGCCCACAATATCGACGTGACCATCATCGTCTTTAACGACAGCGCCTTCGGAAATGTGAAGCGCTATCAGAAGGAAAGCTATGGCGCGCGGTATATCGGCGTCGATCTGCACAACCCGGACATGGAGATGCTAGGCCGCAGTTTCGGCATGACGTCGCTGCGCGCCGAGACACCGGACGCCTTGCGGGCCGCGCTGAAGGAGGCGGATGCCGCACCCGGCCCCGCTTTGATCGAAGTGCCTTTCAGCGAGGTGCCAAGCATCTGGAAGCTCATTCGCCGCCCCTCGTCCGCGTCGAACTAGGAGGGAAGCATGGAAACGGGCGTCGTTATCCGGAATATGGGAACCCAGTCGACCCGCGAGACGATGGCCGGCTGCGCGCGGGCGATCGAGGAAATGGGCTTCGACTCCGTCTGGGTCGTCGATCATATCGCCATTCCGCCGGACGACGCCGAAGGCAGCGGCGGGCGCTATATGGATGTCTTGTCCAGCCTGGCCTGGCTCGCCGGCATCACCGAACGGGTCAAGCTCGGCTCCGGTGTCTTGATCTTGCCCTATCGCGCGGCCCTGCCGACGGCGAAGCAGATCGCGACAATCCAAGAATTGAGCGGCAATCGCCTACTGATGGGCATGGGCATCGGTTGGATGGACCCGGAGTTCAAGGCCCTCGGTCTGAACCGGCACACCCGCGGCCGCGTCTCGGACGAGACGTTGGCCTTTTTGAACGATTGCTTCGCGAGCGATGAGGTGGAAGCGAACGGTCAAAAGTTCCTCTTCAAGCCGCGTCCGCCGAAGCCGCCTTTCCTGATTGGCGGCCGGGCCCCGCACGCGATCGAGCGGGCCGCCAAATTCGGCGACGGCTGGTACCCGCTCGCCAAGACGCCGAGCGATATCGCCGATCACCTGCCGCGCTACCGCGCGCTGACCGACGCCGCCGGCAAGCCGCCCGGGTTCATCAATATCTCCGCCCGCCTGCCGCTCGACGACATGGCCGAGAGCCGGGATTTGGTCGCCGGTTATCGCGAGGCCGGCGTCGATCGCATGGTCTGCGGTGTCGCCTATGAGACGGTCGATGACTTCCGCGCCGGCTTGGACAAGCTGCGCGACGTGACGGGTTAATAGCCCTGTTCAGACCATCGCATCATGCCGGGTCCGTTACACGTCCCGGAATGACAGTGAGCGGATGCGCATACATTTTTTCCAAGGAACAACCCCATGCACCTGGGAATTGGGGTAATAGCATACCGCTATGTCGCCCTAAGGAATCGCTCTTTAATTTTTAGTGGTGATTTACGTGTCCAAGAACCGGCCAAAAGCCGCACGGCACGCTAGCACAAAATAGACAAAATGTCACGGTGTGCTCGATAAGACTGCATGCAAAGTATGCGTTTGGGCGAGGCCACTTGCTCACCGGATCAAGTCATGCCGCCGATCAAGGCTTTATCTTGCGCGGATGCCGCGATCAGGAAATCCATGAGGGCTCTCACCCTCGCGTTATGTTGCAGGTCCTCGTGGGTGAGGAGCCAGATTTCCGCCCCAAGTCCGGGCAACGGTTTCTCTAGAGCGACGAGACCGGGCCAAGTCTCGCCGAGCAGGCAAGGCAGGGGCGCGACAGCGGTACCGGACGCGGCCATCGCCGCGTTCGCAATCAAGCTTGTCGATCGATAGATATACTGCGCGTCGGGAAAATGTGCCGAGAGGCGTTGCGCGACGACGGCGGAAAGCGGAACTCCGTCCCAGCCGACAAAATTCTCACTGTCGAAGCTTTCGGACATCCGTTGATCCGCAGCGGTCTTTTCGCTCGCATATAACCCCCATTTCATCTTGCCGATGATACGACCAAATAAAGTCGGCTCGTCCGGTCGGCTGACCCGAATGGTGAGGTCGGCTTCTCTCTTCGCCAGACTGAGCCGGCGGTTGTCGGCATGAACTTCGACCCGAAGCCCAGGGTATGCGTGATGAAAAGCCGCGAGATGGCGCGCCAGAAAACAAGTGGCGAACAGCTCTGTCGCGGTGATCCGAACCGTTCCTGTGAGTTGCTGGTCGCGGCCCGCCACCTGCCGGTCTGTTGTCACGGCCGCCGCTTCCATGCGCTCGGCGGCGTCGATCAGCGTGCGACCCGGTTCCGTCGCGTGGTAATCGCCCTTACGGCGCTCGAATATTCGGACCCCAAGCGATCCTTCGATGCTTTCAAGCCGACGGTAAACGGTCGAATGCGTGACGCTGAGCGCGTTTGCAGCGCCTTTTAGGCCAGCGCTTCGCGAGATCGCAAGGATAATGCGGTAATCGTCCCAGTTCAGCATGTATTTTCATAAATGCAAATTAAGTTTGCATATGTTTCCATAGATTTACGAATTTGCAAATACCATAAGTGTTCTATCACCCGAGTTCAGAGCCTGTAAGGAGGCACTTATGTCTATGTTGGAAATCTTCGGAACGCAGCTCATTCTGAGTCTCGTCGTCTTCGCCCTCATCGCCCGTTGGGGGCTGAGCCCATGGTTGAACCGCCAAGACGGGTACGTTGCCCTGTTCTGGTTGGCCGTGCCGCACGCCTTTCGTCATTTGGGCTTGGTCTTTCTCGTCCCGGGGGTAGTCGCACCGTCGCTGCCCGGATACTTCTCCGGCGCGGCGGCCTATGGCGATCTCGCGGCGGGTCTGCTCGCGATCGTATCCTTGGTCGCGCTTAAGCAACGTTGGGCCTTGGCCTTGCCGATTGTTTGGGCGCTCAACATCGTCGGCGTGGTCGATCTGGCGAATGCCTTGCGCCAGGCGGAAGTGATCCCGCATTTTCAGTCCGCCTGGTATATACCGACTTTTGTCGTCCCGGCCCTGCTGGTAACGCACGCAATGATGCTCGTGCGGTTGGTCAAAATGCCGCTGGCCGCCCGGGCAGCGACCTGACGCTGAGTTGAGAGGCCGCATCCATAACGGCGGTTCATTCGAGCCGCCGTTTTTGTTTGGAACGCCGGCAGCCTTAACAGTGAGATAGGGACACGCCTATTCCGACCAGCGAACGCCTGTTAGGCCTTCTACCGGTCCAGGGGAAAGGGATTGTATCGAGCCGATCCGAAAAAGCCGCCCGTCTTGTGGGAGAAGGGTAAGGTGGGGCTTCACCCCCGACGCAGCCTGGGATCCAGCACATCCCGCAACGCGTCGCCGAAGACGAAGAAGCCGAAGACGGCGAGGGTGATGGCGAGGCCGGGGAAGACGGAGGTCCAGTAGACGCCGGTGATGGATTCGTCCGTCCCGCCTTGCAGCATCAGGCCCCAGGCCGGGATCGGTTCGCTGACGCCAAGGCCGAGGAAGGAGAGGGCGGCTTCCGCTAGGATGGCGCCACCGACCGCGCCCGTGGCAATGATCAGATAGGCGGCCATGACGTTCGGCAGCATGTGGCGCAGGATAATGTGTTTGTGGCTGTAACCCATCGCGATGGCCGCATCGACGTAGGGAATCCGCCGGACCTGTAAGGATGTGGCGCGGACGATCCGCGTCGCGTCGGGGATGATTGAGAACGAGATGGCGGCGATGACGAAATGCGGCTCGTTGCCGAAGGTCGCGACAATCGCCATCACCAAGATCAACGGCGGGAAGGCCATAAAAAGATCGATGAAGCGCATGAACAGAAGATCGAAGGTGCCGCCGAAGTAACCGCTCATGAGCCCCAAGATGAGGCCCGTTGTCGCCCCGATGAAGGCGCTGAGAATGCCGATAAACAACGCGGTTCGCGAGCCGTGGATGATGCGGCTCAAGATGTCGCGCCCGAACCGGTCGGTGCCGAGCCAGTTCTCTAGGTCCGGGGCTTCGAGGAATTTCGCGTAGTTGTTTTCAAGCGGGTCGTGCGGCGACACCACATCGGCGAAGACAGCCATGAAGATCATAACCAGAATGATACCGGCCCCGAACGCGCCCAATCTCTTGACGCGGATAAAGCTGAGGATTCGGGTCGCCATAGAGGGCGGCGGCGGAAGCCGGTTCCAGTCTTCGGTCGTTGTCATCTCGGGTGTCGTCATTGGACCGCGGCTTTAACTGTAGTGAATGCGCGGGTCGAGCCACGCATAGATGAGGTCGACGACGAAATTCGTGACAACGAAAATCGCGGCGAACAGTAGGACCAGGGTCTGCGTCACCGTGAAGTCGTGGTTGTCGACCGCCAGGACAAACCATTTTCCGATTCCGTTCAGATTGAAGACCTGCTCGACGACAACGAGCCCACTCAACAACGCGGCGAACTCCATACCGAGGACGGTGACGACCGGCAGCATCGCGTTCTTCAGCGCGTGGCGGCGAATGACGATGGTCCGGAAGAGACCTTTCGCCTGTGCCGTGCGCACGTAGTCTTCGTGCAGGACCTCAAGCAGAGCCGAGCGCGTCCAGCGGGTTAGCGACGCCGAGAATCGATAGCCGACGGCCAATGCCGGCCAAATCATCTGCGACAGGTTGGTGAGTGGATCGTCGAAGAATGAGGTGTATTGGAGCGGCGGCATCCACGGTTGGTCGAAGAACTGATGGGTCGAGATCAAGAGTCCGACAATGATCATCATACCAAGCCAGAAAGACGGCACGGCAATACCGACAATACTGAATGAGCGGGCCGTGTAGTCGATCCAGGTGTCTTGGCGGAGGGCGGCGAGCACACCCAGCGGAATGCCGATGAGGATCGAGACCACCATCGCCATAACGGTGAGTTGTATGGAGAGGGGAAACCGATGGGCGAGGCCTTCGGAAATCGGGGAGCGGGACCACATGGAATCGCCGAACTCGAAGGTGACGATGCCGGTGATGAACTTCTGGAATTGAACCGTGAGCGGCTTGTTTAGGTGATTTTGTTCGCGGCAAATTTCGACCGCGTCCTTGTTGTAAACGCCGCCTTCAACGCCGCCGAAGCGAACCTCGCAAATATCGCCGGGCACAATGCGCAGAAGGAAAAACGCCAATGTCGCTGCGCCCAACAGAGTGGGGATCATCAACAAGGTTCGTTTGATTGTGTGTCGCAGCATGAAGGACCGATTGCGTCGCCGGCTGGAAGACCGTGTATTACCGGTTAGAGGAAGTAGGGCTCCTTGGCATTCGGGGAAGCTTTTTCCCTCGCCCTTTCGGCGGGTCGTTCTAGTTTCGATACTATCGAATTTTTATTGGCGAGGCCGCCGACCACGACCTGCAGGGGGATGGTGTGAATTTCGAATTTTCAGACGACCAGCGACTGTTGCGCGATCAGGCCCGGCGCTTCTTGGACGACAACGCGTCTCCTCGCGTCGCACGTACGATTTTGGACGATGAAGCCTTGGCATACGACGCGGATCTTTGGCGTTCGATCGCCGAACTCGGGTGGACGGGGGCGATCATTCCCGAGGAATATGGCGGTGCCGGCATGATTCGCGAAGACCTTTGCGTGATCGCGGAAGAGTTGGGCCGATCTCTGGCACCAACACCCTTCGCGTCCTCTGTCTATCTGGCCACGGAAGCTCTGTTGATTGCCGGAGATGAGGATCAAAAATCCCGCTACTTGCCCGAACTTGCGGGCGGCGAAGCCATCGGCTGTTTCGCGATGGCGGAAGGGGTCGGGATCCCGTCACCCGCGACCGTGAAGACAACGTTTCAAGACGGCAAATTGAGCGGCGTGAAGAAACCGATCTTGGACGGCGATATTGCCGATTTTGCCATTGTCGTGGCACGCACGGCGGAGGCTGGCGACGAGAGCCTCTCGCTTGTGCTGGTTGACCTCACGGCGGACGGTGTCCGTCGTGAGATGGTCTCGACGGTCGATCCCACGCGCTCGCACGCGGAGATCACGTTCGACGGCGCGGCAGGAGAGCTTTTAGGTGCGACCGGGCAAGGCTGGTCGCTGACGGAGAAGATTTTCGATCGGGCGGCGATTTATCTGGCGTTCGAGCAGGTCGGCGGTGCACAGGCCGCCCTCGATATGGCGGTTGACTATGCGCAGAACCGATTTGCCTTCGGGCGAGCCATCGGCTCGTTCCAGGCGATCAAGCATAAGCTGGTTAACATCTATGTGGACCTCGAATTGGCCCGTGCGAATGCTTATTACGGCGCCTGGGCGGTGACGAACGATGCGCCGGACCTGCCGGTTGCGGCCGCCGCCGCGCGGGTATCCGCATCTGAAGCGTTCAACCATGCGGCGCGGGAGAATATTCAAACGCATGGCGGCATGGGCTTCACCTGGGAGTTCGATTGTCACCTCTATTACCGGCGCGCGAAACAATTGTCGCTGGCGCTTGGCGGCGAGCGGCGGTGGACCGATCGCTTGATCACCATGCTCGAGCAGCGCAACGCGGCATAAGGAGACGAAAGATGGATTTCGAAGACACACCGGAAGAAGCAGAATTTCGCGCCGAGGCTGCGGCATGGCTGAAAGAGAATGGCGTGCCCAAGCAAGCCGACCAATCTATGGCGACCCGGCGGGGCGATCCGACGGTCGTGCCGCGCGCACGCGAGTGGAACGCCAAGAAGTTCGAGGGCGGTTTCGCCGGTATCTCATTGCCCAAGGAATACGGCGGGCGGGGCGGCACGCGGCTGCAGCAGGTCATCTTCAACCAAGAAGAATCGAATTACGCGGTGCCGCCGAACATCTTCAGCATCAGCCACGGGATGGCGGTGCCGACGCTGCTGACTTATGCGACGGAAGAGCAAAAGCAGGAATTGGTACCGGCCACCCTGAAGGGGGACGACATCTGGTGCCAATTGTTCTCGGAGCCGGGGGCGGGTTCGGACCTCGCCGGGTTGCGCACGCGGTCGGAGCGGGACGGTGACGACTGGGTAATTAACGGTCAGAAGATTTGGACATCCGGTGCGCATTATGCGGATCGCGCCATCTTGGTGACCCGCAGCGATCCGGAAGCCGTGAAGCATAAAGGCCTGACCTATTTCTTCCTGGATATGAAGACGCCCGGCATCGACGTGCGTCCGATCCGACAAGTGTCCGGGTATTCCGGTTTCAACGAAGTTTTCCTGACGGATGTGCGCATTCCGGATTCGCAACGCCTGGGCGAGGTGGGCGAGGGGTGGCAGGTCGCCATCACGACCTTGATGAACGAGCGGGTTGCGAGCGGCGAAAAACCCGCACCGAATTTCGATGAGATTTTCAGCTTGGCCCAGCAGCTCGACACCGAAGAGGGACCGGCGATCGAGGATAAGGCGGTCCGCGACCGATTGGCGAAATGGTATATCCAGACACGTGGCATTGAATTGATTCGCATGCGCTCGATGACCGCGATGTCGCGGGGCGAACGGCCGGGGCCGGAGAACTCCATCGGTAAGCTGGTGGCGAGCTTCAAGCGCCAGGATATTGCCCAGTTCGGTATGGATTTGATGGATATGGGCGGCATCATGCAGGAAGCGGACGACTCGCCGATGTCGGCCTTGTTCCAGAATGCCTATCTTGAATCGCCCGGCAGCCGGATCGCGGCTGGTACGGATGAGACGATGCGGAATATATTGGCGGAACGCGTGCTTAATTTGCCGCGAGAACCGCGTGCGGATAAGGATGTGCCGTTCAATGAGCTGAAGGCCGGAACGGTCCGTTCGGGCGATTAGCGGGCGGAACGCTCATCGCCTTGGAATTTCAGAAGTGGAGCAAAGCATTTGGACTTAAACCTTAGTCAGGAAGACCTTGCGTTTCGCGATGAAGTGCGTGCGTTCTTGGACGAGAACTTATCCGACGATTTGCGGGAAGCGGCGCGGCTGACACCGGCCGTGCGGACCCCGGTGGGGCCGGCGCGTCGCTGGGCGAAAATCCTCGCCAACAAAGGCTGGCTTTGCCATCCCTGGCCCGCGGAGTACGGCGGTCCGGGCTGGAACGTTGTCCAAAAGTATATCTACGAGCTCGAATGCGCGATGGCCGGCACGCCGTCGATTAATAACATGGGCATCCGCATGGTGGGGCCGGTTGTGATGAAGTTCGGTACACCGGAACAGAAAGAAACCTATTTGCCGAGCATCCTGAATGACGAGTTCGCCTGGTGTCAGGGCTATTCGGAACCGGGCTCGGGCTCGGACCTGGCATCGCTGCAGACTCGCGCCGTTGCCGATGGCGACGACTACGTGATCAACGGCTCTAAAATCTGGACGACAGGCGCCCATACCGCCGACAAGATATTCTGTCTGGTCCGCACGTCGACCGAAGGCAAACCGCAGGAAGGAATCAGCTTCTTGCTGTTCGACATGA
>PAZH01000046.1 GCA_002716125.1 Rhodospirillaceae bacterium | reverse complement strand
ATTTGTATAATTTCATATAATATATTTTGTATTTACAATATTTAATAAATATATTTTGTTTTTGCTATTAAAGTATTGTTGCCATTGTCATTGATGTTCTGATCTTTATTTCACTCTTTAAAGATGGATCTGAAGGAGAACAGCGATGCCGGTCCTATACGAAAAGAAAAATAACGTCGGTTGGATTACGTTGAGCCGTCCCGGCGCTCGGAACGCCTGGGGACAGGATTACTACGATGGGCTCGCGCAATATTTCGATGAGATGGAGGAGGATGACGAGGTTCGCTGCGTGGTGATCACCGGCGACGATTCGGCTGGCGCTTTCTCGGCCGGTGCGAATCTTAAGGATCCGAACACGCACAACACGGGCTCCCCTTCGAAGTTCTTGCGGGGCCTTTCGAAGAAACGCGAGGTTTCGCCCTTCGATATGTTTAACGATTTCCCGAAGCCGATCATTGCCGCCGTCAACGGGTATGCGATTGGGATCGGCTGCATCATCACCTTCTGCTGCGATTTGATCGTGGCCTCCGAGAAAGCCGAATGGCGGTTGCCGCAGATCGGCCTTGGGATCATTCCGGCTTACGGGGGCTCTGCACGTCTCGCGCGCTGGGTTGGCAAAGGGCTGGCGACGCGGCTCGCAATGGGGTTTCCGTTACCGGGCGAGGAGGCCTATCGCATCGGCCTCGCGCAATGGCTAACGCCGCATGATGAGCTGATCGCGAAAGCGGAAGAAGTTGCGGCCCATATCGTCAAACTGCCGCCGCTCTCCGTTCGCATGGTCAAAGAGTCCATCACGCACTCGCTCGACGTGCCGAATCTGAAGGACGCGTCACTCGCGGATCTCTATCGTTTCGGCATGCTGGAACTGACGGAGGATACGCAGGAAGCGCATAACGCGTGGCGCGAGAAACGCACACCCGAGTTCAAGGGGGAATAAGCATTAAAGACCTCGTGCTTCGACAGGCTCAGCATGAGGTCTTTAATTAAGTCAGAAAAAGTAGCCTCGCCCTGAGCTTGTCGAAGGGCGAGGCTGCGCAAAAAATTTCCTACTTGTTCGCCCGCATGATGTGGCGCGCGATGGCCCAGCGGTGGACTTCGGACGGGCCGTCGTAGATGCGGAAGGCACGGATGTCCTTGTAGGTTCGCATGACAACGGTCTCGTTTGTGATCCCCATACCGCCCAGGATTTGCACCGAACGGTCGACGATGCGGCCGACGGCCTCCGAGCAGAATACTTTCGCCATACTGCTTTCGTTGCCCCCGCGCTCGCCCTGATCCAACACCCAGGCCGTATGCCAAATGCTGAGGCGGCTTTGGTGCAGGTCCTGCAAATTGTCGGCAAGTTGGAAGCTGACGCCTTCGTGCTCGGAGAGCGGCTTGCCGAAGGCATGGCGGTTGCGGGCGTATTCGACGGCGATATCGTGGCAGCGTCGCGCGGCGCCAAGCCAGCGCATGCAGTGCGTGAGGCGGGCGGGTGCCAAGCGGACTTGCGCGTAGCGGAAACCTTTGCCGGCCTCGCCGAGAATCGACTCCTTCGGCACGCGGACGTCGTTGTAGTCGACGATCGAATGGCCGCCCGAAGTATTGCTGTCCATGGTGTCGAGGACACGGACGACTTCGCAGCCTTCAATATCCATATCCGCCATGAACATCGTGGCGCCAATGTCTTCGCCCGACTTGTCGATGGTGCGCGCCATGATGATCTGGAAGGCGGCGCCGTCGGCACCGGTAATCATCCACTTGCGTCCGTTGATGACGTAGCCGTCGTCGTCTTCAACCGCGGTGACTTTCATCATCGAGGGGTCGGAGCCCGCACCGCCGTCCGGCTCGGTCATCGAGAAGACCGAGCGGATGTCGGCCGCAGCGAGGGGGCGGAGATACTTTTCCTTCTGCTCTTCGCTGCCCACGACTTCCAGCAGATGCATATTGCCTTCGTCGGGCGCCGAGATGTTGAGCGCGTAGGCGCCGAGCGGCGAGTAACCGGCTTCTTCGAAGACGATGGCCTTGCCGATATGCGGCAGGCCGAGCCCGCCCCATTCCTCGCCGATATGCGGCGTCAATAACCCGGCTTCGCGGCCGAGGGCCGCTACTTCCAATCGCAACTCGTCGGAGGGACCGTGCGGGCCCTGGCGCGGATCGCTCTCCATCGGGATGATCTTGTCCCGGATAAAGGCACGCGCGCGATCCTGATATTCTTGTAGCTCGTCGGTCAGACTGAAATCGATCATGTTGGGTCTCGGTTGGTAATGGTCGAAGCGGGCGGACCATAGCAATTAACGTTGTTCCCGGAAATGGCCAGTGACAATTCGCCGCCTAGGTTTCTGATGAGATAACGTTTGAAAAGGAATGCCACCATGCTTGATCCGCAACCGCTTAAGGGCCGGACCGCTATCGTGACCGGCTCGGGCCAGAATATCGGCGAAGCCATTGTTAAACTCTTCGCCAAAGCCGGCGCCAATGTCGTCGTCAACGGCGGGTCGTCTCAAGACAAGGTCGATAAGGTCGTCGCCGATATCACGGCGGAAGGCGGCAACGCCATCGGCGTGATGGCGGATGTCGGCGATGCGGGTGCCGTCGAGGCAATGGTCCAGCAGGCCGCTGAGACGTTCGGTACGGTCGATATCGCGATCTCCAATGTCTCCATCCGTAAGAAGCAGCCCGTCGAAGATATCTCGGTGAAGGAGTGGCAGGACACGATCAACACCAACCTCAATTCGGCCTTCTATCTCGCGCGTTGCGTCGTACCGCTGATGAAGAAGGGCGGGTGGGGCCGAATTATCCATATATCCGGCGTCGACGGCTTCGCGGCCCATGTCCCGACGCGGACCCATAACATCACCTGCAAAGCCGGTGTGCATGCGTTCGCCAAGGCGTTGGCACTGGAACTCGGCCCAAGCGGTATCACAGCCAATACCGTCTCGCCCGGCGCCATCGACACCGCCCGCGACTGGAGCCAATACGACGATCCCGAGGTGTGGCGGAAGGACCGCATCGAAGCGATCCCCGTCAAGCGCATCGGCACCGTCGACGACATTGCGAACGCATGCCTTTACCTGGCCGGCGAGACCGGCGGCTTCATCACCGGCGAAGTCCTTCACGTAAACGGCGGGCAGTTCCGGTTTTAGAGTTTTATTGCGCGGACGCGAAGCGATCCGGGACAGGGCATGGTAATCAAGCAGCACAATTGAACGAGGTCCCGGTCTCGCCGGCCGGGAAACGAGACGGCCTATTTCTGCGGCAAGACGATGACCGTGCCGCGTTTCGTTTTGGACGCCACGAACTCGTGGGCGGCGGCGGTCTCTGCGAGTGGGAATTCGCCGGCGACGTTGTGCAGACGTTTTCCTCGAGCGAGCCAGGTGGCGATATCGGCTTGCGCGCGCTCGCGGTCCGCAAGCGGTGTCATCGGCAGGACAAACGGCCAGACCTTAATGTTCTTGGTCATGAAGATGTTCATTGGCAGAGTCGGGTTGAGCTCGCCCTTTGACGCATAGACGGAGACGCAGCCGTTCACCTTGATGATCTGCTCGGTAATCCGGATGTTGCCGCCGAACTCGACCTCGCAGATATGGTCGACGCCTTCGCCGTTTGTCTCTTCCAAGATCCGGGCGGCGACGTCTTCTTCGCGATAATTGATGATCACGTCCGCGCCGGCGGCTTTGGCGTCATCCGCCTTTTGCGGCGAACTTACCGTGGAGATCACCTTGGCGCCGCCCCAAGACGCCCATTGAATTGCGTAGTGCCCGACCGCTCCGGCACCGCCGGTGATCAGGACGGTTTTGCCGTCGACCGGCCCATCACAGAAGACACTGAAATGCGCCGTCATACCGGGAATGCCGAGAGTTGCTCCTTCGCTGAAGGAAAGCGCGTCGGGCAGGGGACGGACGCGCTCCGCGTTGAGCGCGATAAACTCGGCCCCTGTGCCGTGTTGGCGGCCTTCGCGTTGGCCGTTGTAGAGCCAGACCCGATCACCCACTGTGTGGCGGGTGACACCGTCGCCGAGTGCTTCGACCATGCCGGCACCGTCGCTTTGCGGGATGACAAAAGGCTCGACATTCTGGGCGCGTCCAAGTCCGCTCCGCATCCCCTCATCTGACGGATTGACGCCGGAAGCGTGGACGCGGATCAAGACTTCACCGGGGGCTGGCGCGGGCGTCGGCTTCTCGCCGAGGATTAGAACCTCGCGAGCGGGTCCCTGTTTTTCGTACCAGACGGCACGCATGGAACTACTCCGCTGCCGTATCGCGGCGAATGCCGAACTTGGCAAGGACTTCCGCCGTCGGCGCTTCCGGCCGATTGATTGGGCGCCGGACCTGTGGGGGCGTCTTCGAAAGTTTCATGGGCGATCCCAGGAGGGGCCAGGGACCGGTTTCCCACTCGCCGTCGACGATCAACGCGCGCGCCAAAGTCTGTGGGTGAATGGCCGCTTCGGACACATTCAGGATGGGCGCGAGTTTGACACCTTTTGGTGCCAGACCGCCAAACATCGCCGCGCGGGTCTTCGATGCCGTATCGATACCGTCCGCGTCCGCGGGATTCTCCATCCAGACATATCCATCGCTACATTCGACGGCGGCACCGTTCGGCCCCCGTTGCTCGGCGGCAATGTTCCACGTGGTCTCCGTCACCCATGAGGTGACGTCCTGCATCGATATGTCGTAGTTCATGCCTTTGCCGGTACGCTCTCGCAGTTCGAGGCCTGCGACGACTCCGAGCATGGCGAGTTGTCCGCCGGTGATGTCTGAATAGGAAATGCCGGTCGATAGCGGGACGTCGCCGTCCCGTGTCAAATCCATGATGCCGGAGCCGCCCTGCACAATGGTGTCGACGGCGGGCCGGCCTTCATACGCACTGTCGTCGCCGAAGCCGGAGATACCGACACAGACCATGCGTGGATTGAATTTCTGCACGTCTTTCCAACCAAAACCGAGCCGGTCGAGAGAGCCGGGTTTCATGTTTTGTACGATGACATCGGCGGACGCGATAAGGTCGCGGACGATGTTCCAGCCTTCCTCATCCCGCATGTTTACCGCGAGCGCGTGCTTGTCCGCGTTCGAATACATGAAGTAGTAGCCGATGTCGTCGCGGGCGGGATTCCATTGGCGTGCGACGTCGCCGGTTACGGGTTCGATCTTGATGACTTCGGCGCCGAGCGTTGCGAGGTGGCGGGCGCAAAGAGGCGCCGTGGTGAATTGGCCGAATTCTATGACGCGAATGCCGTCGAGTGGCAGTGTCGGACCGCCATTCCCGCCAGCTGTTCCGCCCGCCTCGGGAATTTTGCCACTGTCGGCAGGTTTTACCGTATCGGCAATCGCCGAAGTCCAGGCGTCATTCGTGAAGAACGGCGTCTTGGCAAGGAATAGGCGCTCGCCGTCCTTTGCTTGGATGATGCTCTTGCGATGTACGAGGTTCGCTTCGCTCGGCAGGTCGTCAATAACGGTGATCGGCCCGCTCGCAATACCGGCCTCAGAGAGGGCGGTCATGCACTCGGCGACGGTGTGTGACGACGTCCAATCCGTGATCGCTTCTTCGATTAAGCCGCGATTTGCGACACGGTCGTTGTTTTCCAGGATTGTCTCCGGAATTTCCGGACGGCCGATGATACCGCATAGAATGGTGAAGTGCTCATTCGAGACGGTGCAGATCAGGACGTCACCATCGCTCGTTGAGAAGCTGTTCCACGGGACGACGAGAGGATGCCGGTTGCCTTCGCGAACCGGAATTTTCCCGTCGTGATGCGCCGGCAGATAGGTCGGCAGGGAATTGATCCCGCAGTCAAAGAGCGAGACATCGGCGGATTGGTTCGGCCCGCCAAGCCGCCGAACCCGCAGGGCGGCCACGGCTGCGGCGGCACCATAAATCGCGGCCTCGTATTCGAGGATCGGTGCGCCGGCGGCAAAGGGACCACCGCCTTCCTGGCCATTCGTATCGGCAACACCCGTGAGCGCTTGTATCAGTGCGTCTGAATACAGCTTGCCGGCGAGCGGACCCGTATGACCGAAGGCGGTAAGGTCGATATGGATCGCCTGCGGATAATCGGTTTGCTCTCCGTCAATATCGCTGGATGTGATGATGATGTCGGCGGCGGCGACAGACTGTTCTCGGCGGCTGGTGTCGACCGGCTCCTTGCCAAGGGCGAAGGTGGCGCGGTGTGCCCATTTTTCGCCGGGTAAGTCTTGTCCTTCGACATAGAGCACGGTCGCGCCGAGATGGGCTAAGAGCGTGCCGCATGCGCCGGCAGAAATGCGCCCGCCGAGTTCGGCTACGGTAACGCCATCGAGTGGACGCATCGTTTCTTCCTCCTAGCGGAATGCCGCCATGCCAGTCAGCTCCCGGCCTTGAATCAAGGTCAAGATTTCGTTCGTTGCGTCCGGGATCGGCAACATGCGGACATCGCGGTAGAGTTGATCGAGGCCGGTTTCTTCGGCGATCCCCATGGCACCGTGCACATGCATTGCCATCGACACCGCTTGCTCGCAGGCCGTCGTTGCGTAGCGCTTCGCCATGGCGGAGATGCCATTTGTGTGATCGCCTTTATCCAATGCATCGAGAGCGTAGTAACAAAGCAGGCGGCTGGTCACGACATTAGTCTCGATATCGGCTAAGAGTTTTTGGACGAGTTGGTGTCCGCCAATGGCTTTCCCAAACTGCGTCCGTTCGCCGGCATAGACAGTCGCTTTATCGAGGGCCTTTTGCGCCAGGTGCGTTGCCGCAAGACCGCAAAGCGGGCGGTTTCCATTCCAGGTTATGGTGAGCAAGCGTGCGGCATCGCCCGCCGAGCCGAACGTATTGACCGCCGGTACGCGGCAATCGTCAAAAACGATCTCCGATAGGTGCCCCATCTTGAGGCCCATCGTCTCGATTTCGGTGACTTCCATATTCGGATTGTCGGTCTCGACAACGACGCGGCGCAGATTAGCACCGCGATCGTCCGAACCGTCGGCACAGGTCACGTTGATGATATCGGCGATACTGGCATTGCTGCACCACATCTTACGGCCGTTGATCACCAACTCGTTGCCGTCTTCGACCACCCGCGTTGTGACCTCGCGCGGGTTCGAGCCGACCCCCGGTTCCGTCGTCGCCGTGCCGGTAATCTTCTTCCCTTCGAACAGGTCGGGCAGGAACATCTCTTTCTGCTCTTCCGTCGCTTCCGCAAAAATGCGGGCGATGGTGCATTCATGCCCCATGACGGCGATCGCGAGGAACGGTGGTAGCTGCTCGTAGATAAGCCCGTAATTCAGCATCGACATGCCGGACCCGCCGTCTTTTTCGGACAGTCGCGGCGCCATCAAGCCCATATTCTTGAGATGGCTGAAAATCTCCAGCATGGCCGCTTTTGGCAGCGACTTGTTTGGGTCGTGCTTATCGAGGATGGGTTGAACGTCCCGCTCCATCATGCTGCGCGCGGAGTCCTGAATCAGCTTTTGCTCTGTCGAGAGATCGAAGTCCATGTGTGTGCTTTCGTCTTTGTCGCTCGGTCTTGGGGTGTGGCGTCTGTGCCTACACCATCGCGAAGCCGCCGTTGATGCTGAGCACTTGTCCCGTCACCCAGGACGCCCCGTCGCCGCAAAGATATACGATGCCGGCGGCAATGTCGTCCGGTTGTCCAAGCCGGCGGGTCGGATACATGCGGAGGATGGTTTGCTCGCGCTTGGCGAAGCGTTCTTCGCCGATCGCTTCCAAGACTTCTTTCTCGCGTCCCTTACGGAGTTCCGTGTCGGTGGCGCCCGGTGAGACGACATTTAGCGTGACACCGTTGCGTCCAACTTCTTGGGCGACCGATTTTACCAAGGAAATGACGCCGCCTTTCGCCGCCGCGTAGTAGGAGTGACGCGCTTGTCCTGTGCGCGCGGCGTCGGAAGCGAGACAGACGATCCGCCCGTAATTCCGCTCCACCATCCCCGGTAAAACAGCGTGTATGACGTTCATCGACCCATAGAGGCAGATGTCCAAAATCTGCTTCCAGTCTTCCGGCGTCGATTCCATGAAGGTCTTATCAGCAACAATGGCGGCTGTATTCACCATGATATCGATATCGCCGAGTGCGGATTGTGCGCTCGAAATCATCCGATGAACATCGTCTGGATTGGCGATATCGCAGGCGATACCGAGCGTTTCGGCGCCGGTTTCGTCTTTCAGGCGCGCAGCCGCTTCCGTCGCCCGGTCGCCGACCACATCCGCTAAGGCGACCTTTGCGCCTTGGTTCGCCATCATGACGCCTGCCGCATATCCAATGCCGCGCCCGCCTCCTGGAATGAGAACCGTCCTACCGTGAAAACCTTCCGTCACGTTCTATATCCTTTCCGAACCGCGCCGCCCGATGGGCGGCGTTGCCTCGTGTTATCGCGTTTGGCCTAAAACGGCCGTGCGAATAAGGAAATAGGAGCCAGAGCGGGATGGACCAGAAGCGAGTGCCGGAAGGTTGGGATAAAGACAAAGCCCTTGCCGAAGGCGTTCGATTGAACGTGAAGCAAAAAGGGACCGGACACCCTATTTTATTGTTCCACGGCGGTATGGGTTCGTGGACTCATTGGATCCGTAATATCGATGTTTTGGCGGAGCATTTCGACGTCCGCGCGGTCGACGCGCCGAGTTATGGAGAATCAGAGCAAGTCGACTATGGATTGACGCCCCAGGAGTACCTTCAGGTCTTCGTCGCCTCGGTCAATCGGATCGTAGAGAAGGACGAGAGCTTCAGTATCGTTGGGTTTTCGTTCGGCGGGGCGTGCGGTAGTGCGGTCGCCGCCCATTTCGGTGCCAGAGTGCGTGCGATGACGGTCATCGGGCCCGGTGGCTTTTCGATCAAAGGTCGACCCCGCCTCGACTTCATTCGCTACGGCGACGTGAAAGACGATCCGAAGGCTTACCGCCATGCCCTTAAGCACAATCTCTTGCAGCTGATGCTCAAACATCCCGAATCCGTCGATGAAGACGTTCTCGATATGCAGCATGACAATGTTGGGCGCGCCAAATTCAACAGCCGGAATGTGAGTGCCCAACCCATTCTGCCGGAAAATCTTGGCAAAGCGGGCTGCCGCGCACAGCTGATCTACGGGAAAGACGATCCGACCGCGTTTCCGTCCATCGAGCATCGCGCGGACCTGATCCGCGAGTACGTTCCGGATCTGAAACTGCATGTCCTACCGAATGTTGGTCATTGGGCGATGTTTGAGGGCGCTGACGATGTCAATCGGCGCATCATTGATTTCCACAAGGACGCCTGATCGGCGCCTCAATCGGAGGAACCCATGAGTTATAATACCATTCTTGTCGAAAAAGATGGTCCTGCCATGGTCGTCACATTGAACCGGCCGGAAAGCCGGAATTCGTTCAGTGTCGAATTGATGGGGGAGTTGGCCGCCGCCGCGAAGGAAGGTCAGGACGATCCCGATATCTTCGGCATTATCGTCACCGGCGGGGATAAGTATTTCGCATCCGGCGCCGATTTGAACGAAGCACTCGCACTTGCGGGCCCGAAGAGCGTCGTCGACTACCTATCGAATTGGGAGAAGCTTTGCCGGACGATGGAAGAACTCGAGATCCCGGTCATTGCCGCGATTGAGGGCTTCTGCATGACCGGCGGCGCGGAATTCATCCTTTGCTGCGACATCCGTGTCGGTGCCGAGGGATCGAGCTACGGCATCACCAGTTCGCGGATCGGTACGGTCGCCGGCGCCGGCGGCACGCAGCGACTGCCGCGTATTGTCGGGGTGGGTGCGGCCCTGGAGATCATGTTGATGGGCGATCCGATCCAAGCGGACGAAGCGTTCCGGATTGGACTGCTGAACAAGTTGACGCCGAAGGGCGGCGCGCTTGCGAAGGCAAAGGAAATGGTCGCAGTTTTTGCCGATCGCGCGCCTCTCAGCCTCGCTTGGGTCAAGCGTGTCGTCTACAACGGTATGCAGATGGATTTGCGTTCCGCGATCGATTACGAGCGTTTTATCGTAAGTTCGATCTACCAGACGGCGGATCGCAAAGAAGGTATCGGCGCCTTCCTCGAGAAGCGCGACGCGAAGTTCAAAGGCGAGTAAATCTGTATGAACGCCGAGAACAATATGACGCCCGAATTTGTCCTCTCCGGGATTAAGGTCGTCGACTTCAGCCGATTGTTACCGGGGCCCTGGGCATCGCAAATGATGGCGGATTTCGGCGCCGAGGTCATTAAGGTCGAACAACCGGGTATCGGTGATGGGGCACGACATAATCCGCCGAATTACGAGACCACCAGCGCCTATTTCCACAGCGTGAACCGGAATAAGCGCGGTATCGCCCTCGATCTCGCGAAGCCGGAAGCGCAGGCTGTTGCGCACAAGTTGATTGCGGATGCGGATGTCGTGCTCGAATCCTATCGGGTTGGTGTCACCAAGAAACTCGGCATCGACTACGAGACCTGCAAGAAGCTGAACGACAAGGTGGTTTATTGTTCGATCACCGGATTTGGTCAGGACGGACCCTACGCGCCGATCCCGGGACACGATCTCGTTATTCAGGCCGTCACGGGGATCATGGGTACCAACCTTGAACGCGGCCTCGGCGTGCCTGAAGTACCGCTGTTCCAAGCCGCAGATTATTCCGCGGGTGCCATTGCGATGATCGGTATCCTACTCGCACTCATGCGTTGTCAGCAGACAGGCGAAGGTCGGTTCGTCGATTGCTCGATGTTCGATAGTCTTTTCTCGATGGCGAATATCGCGTTAAGCAGCGGGATGGCGACTCAAGCCGGCTATAGCGGCCAGCCCGTGGTCGAATCCTATGGCGGCAACCCGCGCTACAACCACTATACGACCAAGGACGGGAAAGGCGTTGCGATCTCGTTGCTGGAAGCGAAGCTCTGGCGAGAGTTCTGCACGATAATTCGACGGACCGACTTGATCGACGCGGACGAAAGTCCAGCCGAT
Organism: Rhodospirillaceae bacterium; assembly: GCA_002716125.1. Taxonomy (GTDB): domain Bacteria; phylum Pseudomonadota; class Alphaproteobacteria; order UBA8366; family UBA8366; genus UBA6544. The sequence continues at coordinate 52,890 of PAZH01000046.1, read as the reverse complement.
AGACACACGACTCATGGCGAGAAGGGTAAGGTCTATGAGCAGGTCTTAACGGACTATTGCGCCGCACGGACACGTGATGAAATCGTGCAGGAGCTCACGGCGATCGGCGCCCCGATTTGTCCGATCCTGACGCCTGGCGAGGCCTTGGTCGACGAACACGTAAAGCATCGAGGGCTTATTGAGTACATCGATGCACCGGGCGAGGGAAAAATCGCGCAGATCGGCAATCCGCTGGCCGGCATGGGATTGTCCGAGAGTAAGCGCAGTGCGGCGCCAGGGCTTGGCCAACATGATGCGGAAATTCTCGCTGAATTAGGATATTCTGAAGATCAGATCGCGGACCTGAAAAAATCGGGAGCTATGGGACAATGAGCAACACGGACACACGCAACGCATTAGAAGCGGGCCGTTTCGTCGGCTCTGCTATCGGACGTAATTATCCGAGCGAGATACTGGACGCTGCAAAAATGTGCCTTGTCGATTGGTGCGGCGTCGCGCTCGGCGCACGCAACGAAGAAGCACAGGCGGCAGTGCGCAAGGTTGCAATGAATTGGGGAACCAACGGCGACGCGCAAGTACTGCTGGGTGGTAAAGCCGCGCCGGCCGCGGCCGCAATGATTAATGGCACGATGGCGCATTGCCTCGATTACGATGATACACATGTCGGCTCGACAACGCATGTGAGCGGGCCGACGGTGGCATCCGCGCTGGCGGTGGGCACACATATCGGTGCGAGCGAAGCGGATATCCTCTCCGCGATCATTACGGGGTTCGAAGTCGCGGCGCGTTTGGGTAATGGTGCGGGACAGCCGGCTAACCTTCGCGGCTTTCATGCCACCGGCATCTTTGGTGCGTTTGGTGCGACGGCGGCGGCGAGTGTGCTGTACAAGCTCGACGAGGCGCGTGCCCGCAATGCATTCGGTGCGGTCGCAACGCAAACCGGCGGTCTCAGCGCGTCCTTCGGTACGATGTCGAAGCCGTTTCATGCGGGAAAGGCCGCGCTCAACGGTGTCTTATCCGCCGAGTTGGCGGGCGAGGGGTTCATCGCCAAGGAAGACCTGATGGAAACGGACGGTGGATTGTCTGAGGCCATCTTCCAGGATGGCGGCGCGGCACTCGCGCCGCTCGACTTCAACGACGAGTGGGAAATTACACGCAATACCTTCAAGCCATATGCGGCGTGTCTTTTGACTCATGCCTTGATCGACGCGGCACGAAGCCTCTCCGATCAGGTGAAGGGCAAAGAGATTGCGAAGATCGAAGCGGTCGTAAGCGAGCCGGCGGTCAAGCTCGCGGGTAAACCCAATCCGCAGACGCCGCTCGAAGGTAAGTTCAGTCTTGCCTATTGCGCGGCGCTTGGGCTCAGCGGTTATGAAGCGACGGAAGAAGATTTCTGCGACGAGCGGATCGCCGATCCGCATCTTCGGGACATTCTGCTGAAAGTCGAACCGAAACCGACCGCCGAAATGGCGCAGACGGCGGCCCGGATCGTTGTCGAACTCACGGACGGCTCCCGCCTCGATGCGGATATTCCGTTGGCGCTCGGCAATCCGGACAATCCGATGAGTTGGGACGACATGTGGCGTAAGTTCGAGCCGTTGGTCGAGCCGACGCTCGGGGATCGGACCCGCGAGCTCTACGACCTCCTCCGTAATTTCGAAGAACCCGGCAGTCTGGACAAGTTCGTTAGCATGGTGGCGACGCGTTAAAAATCGTCGAGTGCGTACGCATTATTGTGCCGGACGGTGACCGCCCGCAGGTCGCCGACCGATGCGCATCCGAGCTGGCCGAGCGTGGCGCTGAGCTCATCCTTGAATATGTCGATCAAATGCGCCGGGCCGCGTTCGCCCAAGGCACCAAGGCTCCATAGGAAGGCCTTGCCGGCGAATGCCGCGCTTGCGCCGCATGCGACGGCACGCGCCGCATCGACACCGGATCGGACACCGCTGTCGGCGATGAGAGTCGCCTTTCCGCCGACTTGTTGCGCGATTGCCGGCAAAATGTCGATCGACGCCGGCAGGGCGTCGATCTGGCGCCCACCGTGGTTGGAGACATGGAGACCGTCTACGCCGAGCGAAACGGCGCGTTCGGCGTCTGCGGGATGAAGCACGCCTTTCAAAAGCAATGGGCCTTTCCAGACATCCCGGTATCGTGCGACTTCGTCCCAGGTAAAAGCACCGCCACTTTCCCGGCGAATAAATTCGGCGGATTCCTGTAAGCCTGTCCTGCCATCCATATAGGGGCGAAGGCTGACGAAGCGGGGAATGCCGTTTCGCATCATGGAGAGGAGCCAAGCGGGTGAGGTGAGGGCATCCATGCGCAACCGGTTCGTCAGCTTAAACGGATTCATGATACCGCTTTTCGTCTCGCGCGGCCGCGTCGTGCGGACGGGTGTATCCCAGGTCAGCACCAAGGCTTTCACATCTGCCTCTGCGGCGCGCCGGACAAGGTCCAAGCCGATCCTGTGTTCGTTTCCGGGAAACCGGTATAACTGAAGCCAGAGCACATCCGGCGCCAGGACCGCCGCCTCCTCGATCGTAATCGCGGAGAGAACGCCAAGCGTATACGGAATGTTTGCGGCTTGGGCGGCTGCGGCGAAATACTTCTCCGCCCCCGGAAACCCGGTCCCAGGTCCGCCGATCGGTGAGATCCCAATGGGTGCGCTATAGGCGCGGCCGAACAGCTCGACATCGGTTGGGGGTGACGCGACGACATTTCCATAGCGAGGTATCATCTCGATCGCATCGAAAGCGTCCCAGTTCCGTGCGATCCCTGTATCGGCACCCGCACCTCCGTCGAGATATTCGAACGCAAACCTCGGCAAGCGGCGGCGTGCTTTGGCGCGCAGGTCAAGCGCCGTCGGATATTTGCGCTTTAAAGGAAGCTGCGAAGATGAAGACGGGTTGGACATCGTATTCAGTTCGAAGGTTTTGTCGCGACGACATTCAGGCTAATGGGCACGCCGCCAATGTCGAGTGTGCTGGAATCGTCGAACAGGCCGTGTTTTTCGACCCGCTCGATACTCGCGAAACCGGCGACACGCAGATAGTCCTCGAGGAACTCCATTGTCAGTCCGACCATGTGAAAGTCGTAAGCGTCGGTCTGGCCGCCAAAAGCGATCCGCATGACCGCAAAGCGCTGTTCGGCGTCCAACTGCGGATGCAGGAAAAGACGGCAGAGCGTTTCGAAGTCGGGCACGCTGATTCTCAGCCGGCCGCTGGGCGCCAATACCCGGCTGCATTCCGATAGCGCCTTCGGTAAATCGTCTAGATAGCCGAGATGTTCGAAGACGTGGCTTGCATATATTTCGGCGACAGATCGATTTGCGAACTGCGATAGATCGCGGCAATCCCCGACGGCATCGACGTCGGGACCATCTTGGACGTTTAAAATGGTCCAGCCTGATTTGGCCTCTTCACCGCCGATGTGCAGTTTGATGGGGGCGTTGGACATGTGCACAAACCTAGCGAAGGCGCGTTGTCCTGCAAAGAGGGTCTCGCTGGACCCCGGATGTAGTTGGTATAGTTAGTAAGCCAAGTTTGAACATGCATCAGCCTCTGGAGATAGAGATGTCGCAAGCGCCGGAAAGCCGGGACGTTGATCCTGAAATCACAAAGACCCTCGCCGAATATTCGACGGGTATTTCTTTTGACGACCTGTCGGCGGAAGCCGTCGAAGCGTCGAAGCACTGTTTGCTCGACTGGATCGGCGTGACGATTGCTGGATTGGAAGAACCGCTGACACAAATGCTGATCGAACAAGCGGAGGCCGACGGTGGCCAGAAACAGGCGTCGATCGTCGGAGACGGCCGCAGGGTTTCGACGTCTCAGGCCGCTTTGATCAACGGCAGCGCTTCTCATGCACTGGACTACGACGACGTTCAGACCCGACTGCAGGGACATCCGACGGTCCCCGTCGCACCGGTGGTTCTCGCGCTTGGCGAGAAAGACGGGGCGAGCGGTAAGGACGTCATTACCGCCTTTGCGGCAGGCGTCGATGCCGAGTGCCGCATCGGTGCTTATATCGGGATGAGTCACTATCTGAAGGGGTGGCATTCTACAGCGACGATAGGGACGTTCGGGGCCGCGGTTGGCGCGTCCCGCATGCTCGGCCTCGACAGCGAGAAATGTGCGCTGGCGATGGGGATCGCAGGTACCCAAGCGGCCGGTCTGAAATCCATGTTCGGCACGATGTGCAAACCCTTGCATGCCGGCAAGGCTGCGCAGAACGGCCTTTTTGCGGCGAATATGGCTGCGCGCGGCTTCACGTCGCGCCCGGATGTGCTTGAACGCCATCAGGGTTTCGCCCATACGCAGACCGAGGCGACGGACATTCCGGCTGGCCTGCTCGGTCTTCACGAGCGTTTCGAAGTGCGCGATGCGCTCTTCAAGTATCACGCGGCATGCTACATGACCCACAGTACGATCGAGGCAATTCATAATATTCAACGCAAAGCCAATCTTGTGCCGGACAATATCGATAAGGTCGAAGTGACGGTTGTGACGGGCGCGGTTGACGTGTGTGGCATTCCCACACCGTCGAGCGGCTTGGAAGGTAAATTCAGTCTTCGCTATTGCGCGGCCATTGCGATCAACGGCGATGATACCGCTCGCCTCGATACCTATAGCGACGAGATGGTCAAAGAGCCGCATTTGGTCGACCTGCTGAACAAGGTCACCGTTGCGGAAAAGGATTCGCTGGAACGCATGGCTGCCGAAGTGACAATCCATACGAAAGACGGCGTGGTTCACTACGAACACTATGACGCCGGAATTCCGGCAGCCGACCTGGACGCACAATGGGACAAGTTGGTGAATAAGTTCCGTGCCTGTGTCGATCCCGTGCTAGGAAACGAAAAGACCGAGAAGATCATCGACAAGGTCAAACACCTTGATAAAGTCGACGATATTTCCGAATTGGCGGCGCTTTGGGCTTAAGCTGCAGCCGGCACATTTGAGAAGGGCGCCGGACTAACTTTTCCGGCGCCCTTTTTTCTTCTCAGGTGGCGCCAGCGCATCCGACAGCCGTGCGATAACGCTTTTCCAATCTTGGGGCTCGGGCTGCCGCCAGAGTTGTACGCTTTGATACCACGCCGTCGCGTCGCCCTCGAGGCCCCATCGCCAATCCGGCGCGTAGGGAATTAAGGCCCAAACCGGCCGACCCAGCGCACCTGCCACGTGTACGGCCGCCGTATCGACGGATATCAGTAAGTCGATTTGTGAGAGAGCGGCCGCCGTTTCGGAGAAACCCGTGAGCCGCGGCGATAGATCGATTAAGTCGGACGAAAGCCCCGCCTCTTCGATGTCGGCAGCATGATCGCCGACTTGAAGCGAGTAAAAATCAAAATCCGTAAGACGAAGGAGCGGGAGAAACGCTTCTAGATTCACCGACCGGTTGCGGTCGTTTCTGTGTGTCGGGCGCCCGGCCCAGACAAGACCGATACGCTTTCGTCCGGTCTCCGGAATACGGTCCGACCACCGCTCGGCCTTGTCCGGATCGGCGACGATATAGGGCGCATTGCCCCTTAGGTGTCCCGCGAAAATGCCGAGCAGGTCGAACATCGGGATATGTAAGCCCGTCTCGGGGAGGGCTTCGCCTTCGCGTATGACGCGGTGAACATTGTCCGCTTGGACGATAAGCGGGGCAAGGGATTGAGGTACCTCGAAGACTGGACGCCCGCCCCGTGCAACGATTCCTTGCGCGAACCGGGTAAACTGGACGGTGTCGCCCAGCCCTTGTTCATTCAGGACAACGACCTCCTCGCCATTCAGGTCCTCGCCGCCCCGTAGCGGAAGCGCGGTCTCGCGCGGCGTGAAATCCGGCGTCTCCCATCGCCACGCATAATGCCGGATACCGGCTTCATATTCACCTTTGAGCAACAACGATAGGCCGAGATTTTTGTGCGCAAGCGCGTGCTCCGGCAATTCGTCACCGAGTGCGACACCGTCGACGATCCCTTCGAAAATTTCGATCGCGCGATTGACCTCCAACTGATCCATCAGCGCGGTCGCCAGGTTGATCTTGGCGGCCATGCTGTCGGGGTCTAAAGAAAGTGCACGTTCGAAGATCGCGATCGCGGATTCGGTCTCGGCGGCGGCCTGCAATGCAGAGCCATAATTGGTTAGGGTGCCGACATCGGTCGGACTCAATTCCATCGCTTTCTTGTGGACTTGGACGGCTGCCTCGAGATGGCCGGTTTCTTTCAACGCAAGACCGAGGTTGCTGTAGGCCTCGCTCATACCCGGTGCGGCTTCGACCGCGATTTTATATTCTCGGACGGCCTCACCGTAACGCCCTAATCCTTGATAGGCATTGCCGGTATTGTTGTGGAGATTCGGATTGTCGGGTGTATGACGAAGGCCTTCTGTACAGGCTTCCAAAGCTTCAGCGTGATGTCCGGTTTCGTTTAAGAGTCGCGCCAGGTTGTTCCATGCCTCGGCGTAGTCGGAGCGATAAGTCAGCGCGGCGCGGTATCGCTCTGCCGCAAGCGTCGATTCGCCAAGCGCCGAGTAAGCGTTTCCGAGGTTGTAATGCGCTTCGGCGAATTCGGGCCGAAGACGGATCGCTTCCTCGAACTGTACAATTGCACCGTTGAGATCGTTCAACCGGCGAAGCACGACACCAAGATTACTGAAGCCGTCGGCGTTTTCAGGGTCGAAATCGCAGGCTTCGTCGAAAGCGGCTGCGGCTTCGCGGAACCGGCCTTGATGCGCTAGCGCGGCGCCGCGTTCGTTTGCTTCCGGAGCGGCGTCGGTATTTGCAGGCGGCGGTTCGAGCGGTGTTGTCACGGGCAATTCGCGAGTGTTGGCGGTGAAGTAGTCTCTTCATTGCGCGAAGGCTGTCTCACTGTCAATCGCCGCCTCTTTCAGGTGTGTTGTTCTCGGATACATCTCTGCTTGTGGTTAACGCGGTCAATGCAAAGGAAGCCTGTATGAGAAGAGTAGATATCTCCGAGGTGTCGTTCGTGGGAAGCGGGCTAATGCGCCCTGAATGCGTCTACGCGACCAAGTCGGGCATGATATACGCGTCTCATGCGGACCCGAATGGGCAAGGCGGCGTGACCTGTATCTATCCGGACGGGCGCATCGAAGTGGTTGTGGCGAATAAAGGCTATGTCCCTGAAACGTTCATAACAAACGGATATGCACTATTGCCGGACGGGGATTTCATGATCGCAAACCTCGGTCTGGACGGGGGTGTGTTCCGGTTGTCTCGTGACGGCACATTGAAGCTTGAATTGGGCGCTGTCGAAGGACGGAAGTTACCCGCCACCAATTTCGTCAATCGAGATGCGCAGGGACGACTTTGGGTCAGTGTCTCGACATGGCATGACCCCCGCGATCAAGCGTTTCGGCGTGGCGTTTGCGATGGGTTTGTCATTTTGATGGACGCGAACGGCAGTCGGATTGTTGCCGACGACGTTGATTTTGCGAATGAGAACAAAGTCCACCCGTCCGGCGAGTGGCTCTATGTCAACGAGACGATGGGCCGAGCGGTGGTGCGGTACGCGATACGGTCAAATGGTGATTTGGGGCCGAAGGAGATCACTCATGAGTACGGCGAAGGAAACTATCCAGACGGCTTCGAGTTCGACTCCGAAGGCGGGATTTGGATGACCAGTATCGTCAGCAACCGCGTGGTGCATGTTGCTGCGGATGGAACCGAATCTGTGGTCCTCGAAGCCGGTGATCCGAATCTAATTGCGCGTGCGGAAGCCGCTTATCAACAAGATGCCTTCAGTCGCGATTACCAGAATGCGGGTCATGCGACCCCGCTTGGCAATTGCGCGAGTATCTGTTTCGGGGGCGCTGATTTGAAGTCTGTCTATATGGGCTCCCTCGCGGGCGAGAGCGTTTCGACGTTCCGTGTCGATATTGCGGGCGCGGAGCCGCCGCACAGGCAATTCTAACGCGCGGCGCGATACCTTTTCCTCAACCAGGCAATAGAGCGAAGTTAAGATGCGGCATCAGCGAGACGAGAAAGAACTGGAAGTGATCCGAGCGATCGCGGGCACGGCAGAAGATCGACCCGTCACGATGTTGAACTTGAATCGATATACAACGGAAGCCGGCTATCCGGACGGTGAGCTCTATCGCGCATATATGGATGGCCTGATCGCGTTTCTACCGAATGTCGGCGCTAAAATTCTATGGCGCACGCCAGTGTTCGGACGCGTCGTCGGCGACCAGACGCTGCACGAGGTGCTAGCGGCTTGGTACCCGTCGCACCAGGCGTTTCTCGACCTACCGAAGGCTCCCGGCGCGGAGCGTAATTACAGTTTGCGTAGCGAAGCGGTCGACTATGCGGCCATTCACCGATGCGTCGGCGAAGATTATGGACTTGGCCCCATCGGAGAAGACGAATGAAGGTCAGTTTATTTGCGCCGTTGGTGAGTCCGGTAAACGACGCCGCTTATGTGAGCGCCCTCGCGAAAGGGGCCGAAGCGCGCGGCTTTCATAGCATCTGGTTGGGCGAACACGTCGTGCTTTTTGACAACTACGATGCGGAATATCCCTACGAAGAGAATGGCAAGATTCCGGTCGGCGGCGACCGGGGGCTCTTGGAGCCGATCACAGCGCTTTCTTTTATGGCGGCGCAAACATCGCGCATTCGGCTCGGCACCGGGATCTGTCTCGTCCCGCAGCGCAATCCCGTCTATACGGCGAAAGAAATTGCTGCGGTCGATTATCTGTCGCGCGGGCGCGTCGACTTTGGGGTGGGCGTCGGATGGCTCGAAGAGGAATTCACCGCCTTGGGTGTGCCCTTTGCCCGTCGAGGTGCCCGGTGCCGAGAGTATCTGGAGGTGATCAAGTCTCTTTGGACGGAAGACGTATCGAGCTATTCGGGCGAATTCTATCAACTTGAACCATGCCGCCAGTATCCGAAGCCGGTCCAACAGCCGGGACCACCCATATATTTCGGGGGTGAGAGTGATGCGGCTTTGCGCCGGGTCGCCGATATCGGTGCCGGTTGGTACGGATTCAATGTCGCGGCGGAAGATGTTCCAGGATACCTGTTAAGGTTGGACGGCTTCTTGGAAGCGTCCGGGCGCACGCGTTCCGATATCCGGACCGTCATTTGCCCGTATGGGCACAAACTCAACAAGGACCGGGCGGCGCAATATCAAGATGCAGGCGTGGACGAGTTGGTCGCGATGATTGTTGGTCGCGATTTGGACGAGCTCGAACGTTGGCTGGACCGGTTGGCGGGCGAATACGTGGCATAGCCAGGGAGAAAGACGATGGGCAGATTGGATGGTAAAGTCGCTCTGATTAGCGGCGGTTCGAAAAACCAAGGTGCAGCAGAGGCAAAATTATTTACGGCCGAAGGCGCGAAAGTTGTTTTTGGCGATATTGCCGACGAAGAGGGGCGCGCTGTTGAAGCCGAAATAAAAGCAGCCGGCGGTGAAGCCGACTACATGCACCTGGACGTTACGAGTGCAGCGGATTGGCAAGCCGCGGTCGTATACGCATGCGAACGGTTCGGTAAGCTCGATATTCTCATAAACAACGCCGCCATCCTTGTGCCGCGTGTACCAGTTGAAGAACGCACAGAGGAAGAATGGGATCGCGTCATGGCGGTCAACGCAAAAGGCGTGTTCCTTGGGACCAAGACCGCTATTCCGGCGATGCGTAATGCCGGCGGGGGGTCGATCGTCAACATCTCTTCGATCGCTGGGATTGGACAAGCACTGACCCAAGAACCCGCTTACGCCGCCAGCAAGGGCGCGATCCGCGTTTTCTCTAAAGTCGTGGCAACGCAACACGCGAAAGACAAAATCCGCTGCAACTCGGTTCATCCAGGGCCCGTGGATACGGCGATGTTTCGGGCTGCCTTTCCGACGCCGGAAGCGCTGGACGAACGTTTGTCGCGTGTTCCGATGAAACGTGCCGGTTCGGTCGATGAAGTCGTTCAGGGTGTCTTATTCTTGGCGTCGGATGAATCGTCATACATCACGGGGACCGAACTTGTGATCGATGGTGGCGCTTTGAGCATGTGACGATTTCGGCCATTGCGAGTCTCCCCGCCGCGTTACATTATCCCGTGACTGCTTGCGATATATACAAACCGGGGAGAACTTCGGGTGTTTCAAAAAGATAAATTCGTCGATGACTGCAAGGCAGCTGTCGGCGAAGGCCAAAAGGCGATCCGTGAACTCGTACTGGAAGCCGTGACCGACCCAGCGGGCGTTATAAAAGAATTGGGTGAACCGACGGAAGCCGGCGTTTATCCGATCTATAACGACGACGATCTGACGATCATCAACTTCATCTGGGCACCCTACATGACGCTCATGCCGCACAATCACAATATGTTTGCCGTAATCGGTATCTACGGCGGACGCGAGGACAATATGTTTTGGCGTCGAGTGGGTGATGCGGCTGACAACATGCCTTGTATTGAAGCGGCGGGCGCCGATTCAATGGGGCCGGGGCAAGTCGCGACGATGGGAAAAGACATCATTCATTCCGTCGCGAATCCCATTTCGAAACTCACCAGCGCGATCCATGTCTACGGTGGAAACTTCTTCGAGCCGCCTGTTCCGCGCAGCCAATGGAACCACGAAACATTGGCTGAAGAACCTTGGGATATGGATCAAACGCGTGCGACCTTCCGCGAGGCAGGAATCCGTTACGATGCGGGTGTTGTGGCTGGCGCCTAAGTTTAGGTCCGGGCCGAAACGCGTTTGTATTCCGCTTCGAGGCGGTCCAGAAACGCGGCCTCACTGCCGGAATTGTCGATAACCACGTCCGCACGTGCACTGCGTTCATCGTTGGTCAACTGTGATGCGATACGCTTGCGGACGGCTTCCGCGTCGAGACCGTCGCGGGCCACCGCGCGTTCCACCGCCGTATCCGGCGGAACGATGACGACCCACGTTTCGTCGGCAAGGTCTTCCCACCCCGCTTCAAGCAGCACGGCGGCGTCCATTACCAACAAAGCATTGGGGTTGTTCTTTTTGCCCTCGGCGATCCATTCCGAAAACATGCGGCGGATTTCCGGCCAAAGAATATCGGTTAGTTGTTTCAGCGCGTCGGGATTGCCGAAGACTTTACCGCCAAGAGTCTTGCGATCGATTTGCCCGTCTGCACCGACAACGTCATTGCCGAACGTCTCGGCAATTTGCGCGAAAGCGGCCGTGTCGGGCTCGTAGGCGCGGTGCCCAAGGACATCGCCATCCATAACGTCGGCACCTTTTGAAGCGAGAAATTTCGCTGCGGTCGATTTGCCAGAAGCAATTCCACCCGTCAGGCCAATTATCATATCGGAGTCCATTCTTGTGCGGTCACTGCAATTGTGCGGCTGGTCTAATAAAATGAGCCCTGCGGCGCAAATCATCATTGCCCCTTGCCCTTAGCGCATGGCAAGCAAACCTATTAGGTAGTGTTGTTAGTCGGAGGTGGAAATGGCGAGACCAACGAAAGTGGAAATTACTGAAGTCGGCCCACGAGACGGTTTGCAGGCCGAGCTCAATTTTATACCGACGGACGCGAAGATTCGTTTTGTGAACGGCTTGATCGCTGCTGGTGTGCCGCGGATCGAGTTTTCGTCTTTTGTGTCGCCGAAAGCGATTCCGCAACTGTCCGACGTGGTCGAAGTCTTCGAAGGCATTGAGCGAACGAAACCCTGCACGTTGGCGGCATTGGTGCCGAATGCGCATGGTGCGATCCGCGCGGTCGAAGCGAAGGTCGACGAGATGATCGTCTTTATGTCGGCATCGGAAAGTCACAACCAGAAGAACGTCAACCGCTCTATCGACGAGTCATTGGACGGATTCGAACGTGTCGCGCAAATCGCGGGTGACGCCGGTATCCCCGTTCATGGCGCCATCGCCACCGGGTTTGGATGTCCTTTTGAAGGTGACGTTTCACTGGATACAATCGTGAAAATCGCCAAGCGGTATCACGAATACGGATTTATCGGTGTCGGTCTGGGCGATACGACGGGCATGGCGACGCCGCCAATCGTGACAAAATTCGTGCGGACCCTACAAGACGCCGTACCGGAGATGGATATCGCGCTTCACTTCCACAATACGCGTGGTATCGGTCTGGTGAACGTGGTTGCCGGCCTGGACGAGGGGATCGATAAATACGACGCTTCTTTTGCCGGCATTGGCGGTTGTCCGTTCGCACCGAAAGCCACGGGCAACATCTGCACGGAAGATCTCGTGTATATGCTTGACGAGATGGGGATCGAGACAGGGATCGATATCCGTAAGATGATGGAAATCGCCTGCGATGTGGAAGAAACGGTCGGACGCGATCTTCCAGGACAGGTCATGAAGGCGGGACTTCGTCTCGACCTGCACGATATGGGCGAAGTCGCTACGGCCAAGGGGTAGGCGGCGCACCACATGACAAGTTCGGAGAATGCGCCCGAAGGTGCCTTGTCGGGCATTCGGGTGATCGACCTCACACGCATACTAGCCGGACCGTTCTGCACGATGCTTCTGGCCGATATGGGTGCGGAGGTGATCAAGATCGAAAGTCCCGGCGGCGGCGACGCCGTGCGCGGCCAGGGAATCATCAAAGACGGCATGAGCTGGTATTTTGCCCAGTTCAATCGGAACAAGAAGTCTGTCACGCTCGATCTCTATACGGATGAAGGCAAGGACCAACTCGCATCGCTTATAGAGGGTGCCGACATTCTCGTTGAGAATTTTCGGCCGGGTGTCTTGTCGAAAATGGGGTTTGGCAAGGAACGGCTGGACGCGCTGAACCCCGAACTGATCGTCGCCAGCGTCAATGGATACGGATCGACAGGCCCTTATGTGGACCGGCCGTCGTTCGATTTCATTGCTCAGGCGATGAGCGGCTTCATGAGTGTCACAGGTGAGCCGGACGGGGCGCCGATGCGCGCGGCGCCGCCAATGGCTGATTTGATCGCCGGCCTTTATTGCGCCTTCGGCGCGGTGACCGCATTGAACGCGCGCAACCGGACGGGGGAGGGCCAGTACGTCGAGTCCAGCTTGAACAATAGCCTTATCTCGCTGATGGCGTTCTTGTCTGCGGATTATTTTGCGGGTGGTAAGGTGCCGGACCGTAGCGGCAACAACCACGCGATCGTCGCGCCCTACGGTTTGTTTAAGGCAAAGGATGGGGCCATCGCGGTCGCACCGTCCAACGATACTTACGTCGAAAGATTCTTGGATGCTGTCGGCCTTAGGCATCTATTGGACGACGACCGGTTTCGCACCAATGAGGATCGTATGCGCAATCGACAGACGTTGTTGGAAATTATCGACGCGACGACCGAACTGGAATCCGTGGATTATTGGATCGAAGTGATCAATAAGGCGGGATGCCCTTGCGGCCGCGTGATGAACCTACAGGAAGTGTTCGACGATCCACAGGTCCGAGCGATGGACATGGTTTTAGATGTCGATCACGGAGAGAGCGGGGTCGTTCGGATGACGGGCTTCCCGGTGAAACTCTCGAAGACGCCCGCGCGCATTCAACGACCGGCCCCCAAGCTTGGCGAACACAACGACGAGATACTTGGCGATAGCTAAGGAAGTGCGATCCCGAATGATCGTAGATCGAACGCGAGCTTTTCCGGTGTTTCGAACAAGACAGCCTGGAAGCCGGCCGCGATGGCGGCATCGACGTTCTTTTGACCATCGTCGATAAATAACGTCGTCTTCGGTTCGACTTGAAACCGATCTCGTGCCATGTCGAAAATTGCCGCGTCCGGTTTCGCAATCCCGACCTGTCCTGAGATGATGCGGTCCTGAAAATACTTCAAGAAGGTCATGTCCTCCTCGACGCGAACCCATGTTTCGTCCGCCCAGTTCGATAGGATGTAAAGCGGGAAGCCGGCGGCGTGGAGCTTCCGGACAATGTCCAATGTGTCGTCGAAGAACCCACGTATCGTCTCCGGCCAACGGTCCACGTACATCTGCATCGCATCGGCATAGTCCGGATAAATTTCCGATCTTTCTGCGATTGCCTTCGATAATGAGTAGCCCGCATCGACGGCACGAAACCAATTTAAGTCGAGGACTTCTTCGACGAGGAATTTCAAGCGCTCCTCGTCCGGCGCAATTTCATGGAGCAAGTATCGCGGATCCCAGTCGACGATAACTTTCCCAAGGTCGAAAATGAATGCTTGGATTTCGGTATTGGATGTCATGGTTGGAGAATCACATTTACCTTTGTCGCAGATGGCTCGAACAAATTATCTTGCGCGCCTTATTTCGCACAGATTTGTAGTGCATTCCGAATATGTTTTCACATGATCGTGTGGGCGGAGATGCATCGTTTGCACCCTTTGGTCGGTATCGTTAAATAACATTCAGAGTTTTGAAGCCGGAGTTACGCGTTTGTTTGTGAAGAGTGTTCGTCAATGTTGCCTGGGCCTGTTTGCCCTCGCGATAATATTGATGTCGCCACTCGCGTATGCCGATGAGCCGCGTATTTTTCGGATCGGCACCGGCGGGATCGGCGGTACTTATTATCCGATCGGCGGAATCATCGCGAGCGCCATCAGCAGTCCGCCCGGAGCGCGTCCTTGCGATAAAGGCGGTAGCTGCGGTGTGCCGGGATTGGTCGCGATCGCGCAGACATCCGATGGGTCTGTTGCGAATGTTGAGGCTGTAGCGAACGGTTCTTTCGAATCAGGTTTCGTGCAATCCGATATTGCACACTGGGCTTATTCGGGCACGGGAACGTTTCGCAAGCGCAAAGCGCAGAAATCCATCCGCGCGATCGCTAACCTCTACCCCGAAAGCTTTCATGTGGTGGTACGCGATGGCTCGAAAATTGGCGCGATCCGCGACCTAAAGGGCCGCCGTGTATCTCTGGATGAGAAGGGGGCCGGCGCCTTGGTCGATGCGCGTCTTGTGCTTCGTGCTTTCGGGTTGCGCGAACGACGTGATTTTAAGCCGCGATACTTGAAAGGCGACGTAGCGTCCGCTCAATTAGTCGCGGGCAAGCTAGACGCGTTCATTATCGTTGCCGGCTATCCGGTACCTTCGGTCGTCCACGCCGTGGAGAAAGGAAATGCCCGGCTCCTACATCTTAGTGGTAAGCCCGTCGACGCTCTGGTTAAGAAACACAAGTACTTTAGCCGCGATATGATCTCGGTGGGAGCATATGGCAATTCGGCGCCGATCCCGACCGTCAGCGTTAATGCGTTATGGATCGCTAACGAGACAGTCGATGAAGAACTCGTCTATCAAATAACTAAAGCACTTTGGAACGAAAATTCGCGGAAGTTGCTGGACGAGGGGCATCAGAAGGGAAAGCGCATCCAGCTTTCCACCGCTTTAAAAGGAATCAGTATCCCGCTGCATCTAGGCGCAAAGCGCTTCTATAAAGAAGTCGGTCTGGTTGACGACTGAAGTCTTTTAGGCCGCTGCGGCGCCGGACATCGGGAACATGGGATAAGACTGGCCGAACTTCAGGTCACCGTTGGGTTCGTCCGCGACGCCGTTCGGACACGCGAAGTTGCTCGGAAAGACCGCATCTTCGACGGGGACGACCGGCATGACCCGTTCGACGGCGCTCATCGCTTCCGCCGAGAGTTTGATATTCGCGTTTGCGGTTTCACCGCCGCTGACGTCGATGCGCGGGTGGTGGATTGCATCGGATAAGGAAAGACCGCCGTCCACCATCAAGGAAATGTTCTGCATGACAGCCGGCATGATGCGGCGCCCGCCTGATGCACCGAGGGCGAAGTTGAAGCCGTCTGCCCGCCGCACGATTGCAGGGCACATATTGCAGAGGGGGCGTTTGCCGCCGCCGAGCGAATTAGGCCCGCCAGGCCGCGTATCGAACCACATGATCCCGTTGTTCATCAGGATGCCGGTCTCGGGCAGGACGACCTTACTGCCGAACGCGCTCAACAAGGTTTGGGTCAATGTGACCATATTGCCTTCGCCGTCGATGGTCGTGAGATGCGTCGTGCACGCTGGGTCGCGGGCATCGTCGGCGTCGCCCATCGTGGCGAGGCGTGTCTCGTATGCTGCTTTCAGCGCGGCCGCATAATGCGCGTAGGATTCAGCGCTCGGGCTGCCGTCCTCGAAAGCGATCTTGCCGTCGATCCGAGAAAGCGTATCGAACATGGTGGGGCCGGCCGTGAGCCCTGGCGCGGCGTAGACGGTCGCGCCGGCATAAGTCATCGACAACGCGTCATGGGTCGTTTCGGCGTAGGACGCAAGGTCTTGCATGCTGATACGGCTGCCGCCCGCATTTGCGTCCCGGACGATTTTCTCGGCGATGGCGCCTTCATAGAAATCCCGTGGGCCGGCCTCGGCGAGGCGTTTTAGGGTATTGGCCAATTCGCCCATATTCCGTCGCGGCGGCGGTTTGCCCTGAAGGGCGGCCGGCGGCAGACCGTTATCGAGATAGATCGCGTTCGACGTTTCGAACCGGCGAAGATCTTCCGCCGTCGCGGAAATCCGAAGTGTCGTGAACCAATTGACCGGCAATCCGCCTTCGGCCAGGGCGGCGGCAGGCGCGATCAGGTCCGACCAGGATTTCGAGGCGAACTGTTCGTGGGCCAAGGCGATGCCTGCGACCTGTGTCGGGACGGCCATCGAGTGATAACCGTAGACGTTTCGATCCTCGAGGACGGCCGGCCATTGAAAGAGATCGCCCGCACCGTCGCCGTCGACCAATGGATAGTCAGACGGGTCCAGAGTCTTCGGTGCGATCATACCGAAATCGACGACCCGGACCCGATCTTCCTTCGCGAGGTAGACCAGCATATAGCCGCCGCCGCCGAGGCCGCTCATCCACGGTTCGACGACCGAGACGGCAAAGGAAGTGGCGATTGCGGCGTCGACGGCATTCCCGCCTTCGCGAAGAACCTGCGCGCCAACTTCTGCCGCGATGGCGTTTTGGCTGGCGACCGCGCCGCCAGGACCTGCCGCATGAGGTTTACGGAGATCCCAATTTTGAGCGTTCTCGGGTCCGAATGTCGACATTTTCAGATGGCCGCGTTACTTCGTTGCTTCTTTTAGATAGGCGATCAGATTATCCATCTGCTTTTTCTTTTTGATACCGGCGAATGCCATACGGGTGCCCTTAATGAATTTACGCGGTTTCTTAAGGTATGCGCGGAGCGATTCTTCGTCCCAAGTCACGCCGGACGCTTTCATCGCTTTCGAGTACTTGAAGCCGGGAACGGCTGCCGCTTTACGGCCGAAGACTCCGTGTAGGGTCGGGCCCACTTTGTTCTTGCCGGCTTTTAAAGCATGGCAAGCCTTGCACTTGTTATAGACTTTTTTCCCTTTTGCGGCGTCCGCAGCAGAGGCGTTTCCGGCACTCAGCGCAAGAGCGGCAAAGACGGCAGCAAGGATAGTGAGCTTCTTCATTTTGTCCTCGTTCTAACTGAAATTCGAGTTTCGATCGCGGGTCGCCCTACACATATTGGGTATCAGGGTCCGCTCGCAAGGCGAAACTGAGGGTGCGGCAATTTAGCCATGGGGCTGTTTAGTAGTTCTTTATAAGCGCGAAAAACATTCGCAGATCATTGTCGCCGGTTGAGGCGACAGGACGGGTCAGAGGAACTGCGATCTCGAAGTCGGCTTTGAATTGATACGGGAAGAATATCCGGAGGCCGCCACCCGCCGATGCCGCGCTATCCTTCGTTTTTCCGGTATTGAGGATGTCGTTCCACACGACGCCCCAATCGTAAAATCCGTAGACAGAGATGCCAGACAGCCAGTCTGAATTCACATTCCACCAGTATCGTGGCTCAATCGAAAAGGCGACGCCGGTTTCACCCGTGATTTCCGAAAAATCGTATCCGCGGCCAAACTGACTGCCGCCAATCGAGAATTCTTCTGACGACAAGAGGCGATCGTTCGTAAGTTGCCCCATCGCGGATGCCTGGACCCAAAACCCTTTATAGAGATTTTGATCTCGGCTCAGTTCAAAATGAACTTTCGTGAAATCGCTTTCACCGTCGAACCGCGACAGATCATTCGATCCCGTTGTGCTTTCTCCAAGGATATCTAATCCTTTGGAAATCTCGATGGCTGCGGAAGTCGTGCCATCCCAAACGCCATCCCGCCAGTAACTCAGCCGGCCCCGAATGACACGCAATCGGTCATTTGTTAATGTGCGGCCGAACGAATTTTCGTGAAAATTCCGATACTCGAGCGTCGCTCTCGCCCAAAGGCTCTCGTCTTGCGAACGAATGATCGGGTGCCAAATTGCCGCCGTGAGGCGCTCGAATTTGCTTTCGACATCAGAGGCGGCGTCGGAACTACCGGCGTCGGATGTACTTATGGCGGTGCCAATCGAGAAGGCCGTACCTTCGTACGCAATTGGCTGGCTGTATTGAAGTTCGAAAAATAGGCTCTCTTCCGGCTCGTTTGGAACCGTGAAAACGCCGAGCTGAATGCGCTCTCGCTCTCCGAGTGCCGAATTCAGTCCCGCGCTGACCCAACTTTGCAGACGGCCGACTTCCGGTGTGCCCCTGTTGTTTACCCACGCGACACCATCGACCGGCTTGTAAGTGAGTTTATACTCGAGAAGATATTCACCCTCATCTTCGTTCACGGCTTTTAGGTTCGGCTCGACCTCGAACCCGGAGAGGTCTCCGATGGCCAGTGTGTATCTCTCGAGTGTGGATTGGGAAAGGGGGCGGTTTAAGGTCAGTCGCTCCCCATAGGACTCGAATTCAACCGTGTCTTTAACGTCGCCCGTAAATTCGACGCGGGAAACGTATCCCTCAATCACGCGCACTGTCAGTATGCCGGTGTCGATATCCTGTGGCGGTGCAATTGCCCGGCTCAATGAATACCCGGCATCCCGGTATCGTTGGGTAATCCGCTCTAGAATGAGCGTGATTTCATTGATCGATACTTCAGTGGCGAGAAAGGCCTCGTAGTCGGGCCCAAAGGCGGCGGGATCGAAAACGGTCGCACCTTCGATTACTACCGCAGATAGCACGGTCTTAAGTTCGGTCGTCACCGATGGCGTCGAAATAGCCGGTTCGGGTGCTAGGTCGGTACGCGGCGCGGGTTTCCTTAATTTAGGCGTGGCCTCTCTGATCTGCTTTTCGATGTTGCTTGCGTTTGTCGCGCTGGACGACGCCTGCTGAGCGAAAGCAGTGGTGTGACTCAAAAAGAGAATTGTGAATGCAATGACACATCCTCTAGTCGAGGGGCCTAAAATCAGATTTCTATGGCGATCGTTCAATCGCTCGTCATCTCGCTAACTTGCTGATTCTTTGATCAGATCGTGTGCCCACCGGACCCTGCGACAGTCTAGCATCCGATAATTCGCCTACGGTATAACGAGCCTTCTGTCGATGGGTTAACAAAAAATAACCATATAAAAGAGTATCTTACTGTATGTCTTTAGGCATATGCTGTCATTATTCTTGTTAGGGATCAAGATTGTGTTCTTACCGAATCGGGACACGGGCGCGCGCTGGTTCGGAGTATCTTTGCTCATTATTTCAGCAGCGCTTTTTTGGCCGACGTCGAACGTTGTCGCCGGCGAAAACTCGTTGTTGAAAGTCGCCAGCGGACCGGTCTCGAAGGAAGTGCCCACCCGAGGTTGGATTCCGATCGTTAGCGGTGAGCGAATCAATCCGGGTACGCGTATTCGAACAGGCGCGGGCGCGAAAGCTGTTCTCGCGGATGGCGACGACCAGTTCACCGTATCGCCGAATTCCGGTTTTGAAATTCCGGTCGAAGGAAATTCGAAGACCGAAACAACCATATCCCAAACGCTTGGCGCAATTCTCTTTAAAGTAGAAAAAAGCCGGGATGGCAATATAAGGTTAAAACCCCTTTTTTGGCCGCCGCTGTGAAAGGGACGACGTTCACAGTTATTGCCGGCGCACAGTCTGCGGCGGTTCATGTTGTTGAAGGTTCCGTTGAAGTGGCCTCCGGAGTCTCTGGCCAATCGCATCTGATCCGACCGGGCCGGACCATTACCGTCTCTCCGCAAGGGGGAGACAAGTTGACATCGAAGGGCGGCGGATTCCGTAACGTGGCGTCCTCCGCAAGAGCGACCGTGAAACCCACGAAGGATGGATCCGGTGCGAGTATTGGGGGCGCGAATGCCGCGAAAGCTCAAAAGACCAGGCTGACAAGAGCAGTCGGTCAAATTCGACTCAACGTAAGTTCTGCGACACGTGGTGTCGTGAGGAATGAGGCCGGACCACGAAACAAATCAAATAGCGGCGGAAATCGGCGCTCCAATCCGAACGGTGGCCAAGGAGCGGTCGGGAATGTATTGGCGACGGTGAATACGATTAGTGGTAACGGCGGCGGCAACGGCGGCGGCAACGGCGGCGGTAATGGCGGCGGTAACGGCGGCGGCAATGGCGGCGGTAACGGGAACTAATAATCCGCCTCCATGTTGATAGAGAATATTTTGAAGCGATTTGCAGCACATCTTCTGATCTTCGGCTTGATCGCGGGCCTCTATCAAGGTGGGCTGTTTGCGAGCATCGAGGCGCATTTGATCGATAGCCGGTTCCGTCTGACGGAGAGACCGGCGACCGGCGATTTGGTATTGGTTGAAATCGATGCGGCAAGTCTAAAACAGTTAGACCAGTGGCCGTGGCCGCGACGTTATCATGCGGCGTTGTTGGACCGTCTACGCGAGGCCGGCGCCGGCATCGTTGCATTCGATATCGATTTTAGCGGCAAGTCGCGTTCCGAGGATGACACGCTTTTCGCTGCTGCTATGGATCGGATGGACGGCAAGGTGATTTTGCCGGTTTTCGAACAGCACGCGACTTCGAGCGCGGCGAACCGCGCCACCTTGGTAAACAAACCGATAAAGCAATTGCGTGAGCGGGCACGGCTGGGGGCTGTCACTGTTTTCCCGGAACCGAACGGACAGGTGCGCCGGTTTGCTTACTCCGAGGTGCTTCGTGGCGAGCGCTACTCGACGATGCCCGCAATCCTAGCCGGTGCGAAATCGAGTACGGATCATCGATTCGTGATCGACTATTCAATCGATCCTCGGACGATCCCGCGGGTCTCCTATGCGGATGTTCTCGCCGGTAAGGTCCCTGCGGACGCATTGCGCGGCAAGTCGATTATTATCGGTGCCGTTGCGCTTGAACTCGGAGAACAGATCGCCGCACCGTTATATCCCGTTCTGAGCGGTCCGGAAATTCAGGTTCTTGCATATGAATCAATCGTGCAAGGGCGAACGATTCAGCGTGTCGATTGGCCGGCCGTCCTACTCTTGGCGCTGGTTCTCGCACTCGGCCTCGGTCCATTTATTGCCCGAATGGATTGGCGTATCGGCGGTTTTGTCCTCGTTGGCGGAGGTATTTCGCTTTATGGAGCGTCTCTCGGCTTACAAAGTAGTTCGCCGATCTCTTTCGATGTCGCACCTTCTTTATTTATGTTGTTGGGGTCTTTTGGTGTCGGTCTAACGTCGCAGATTGAGCAGTACTCTCGCAGCGCGTTCCGTCGCCGAATGGAAGCTGAAGATCAAAGAATTGTCATTGCAACGGCTGTCGACGATGCGGTTGATGGGATCGTTGTCCTGGGTTGGGACAATCGTGTTCGCTTGATCAACAATTCCGCTGCAATGCTTCTTGGTATTGATGCCGGCGATGCGCTTGGCGAGCCAATCGATCAATATTTGAGACCGCTGGATTTCGGGGATGCTTGGTTCCAAGGAGAGCCCACCGAGGAGTTCATCGCCCGTCAAGCGGAGGTCGGACTGCCGATCGAATTCAATTCAACGGGCCGCCACGGGGCTTCTTTGGTCGGTGAAATGATCGCAAGGCAATCGATCTTACGGCGCTCGAACGACCGGTTGGAGCGACGTACGGTGGAAAGGGCGATTTATTCGCTCACACTTCGCGATATCACGGAACGAAAAGCGCTTGAGGACTCGCAGCGCCGTGCTACGGAAGCTGCGCTTGAGGCGAGCGAGGCGAAGTCACAATTTCTGGCAAACATGAGCCACGAACTCAGGACGCCTTTGAATGCCATTTTGGGCTTTACCGATATGATGCGGAACGACGTGTTGGGGCCGTTACAGCCGTTCAAGTATCGGGAATATGTCGAGGACATTCATGTGAGCGGCGAACATTTGTCTTCCTTGCTCGGCGATTTGCTCGACCTTTCGAAAATTGAAGCGGGACAACAAGTTCTGAAATCGCAGATTGTTGGCATTCGCGAGTTAATTACGGAATGCCTCACGATTGTGGAGGGCCGGCTGCAAGACGTGGATCGTTTGTTTACGGTCGATGTCGACGCGTCCGCCGCCTATGTGTGGGCGGACAAACGGTTACTGCTGCAGTCCATTCTAAACCTCGTGATGAATGCCGTTAAATATAGCGATTCGAAGACGCAAATTTGGATTCGATCCTACAAAGACGACCATCGAACGATTGCGATTGAAGTCGAAGATCTGGGTTGGGAAATCTCCGAAGAGGATCTCAAATCGGTCGAACAGCCATTCTATCAAGCCACGTCAGAAAGAAGTGAATTGGGCGGAATCGGATTGGGCTTATCGCTTGTTGCTCAATACGCCAAGCTGCACGGAGGATCCTTTTCCATACACAGTCAATTGGGACAGGGCACCACGGCGAAAATTATTCTTCCCTCGATGGTCGTGGAAGGTGGAATGTCCGAGTCCTGGAATGGGGCCTGACTATTTCGGCTGGAGCGCCGGATCCTTGGCATTCGCTTCGGCGAACCCCTTAGCGCGAAGAAGACATGAGTCGCAAACCCCGCACGGGACATCTTGGCTGTCGTAGCAACTCCACGTCGCCTCGAGAGGGGCATTCAATTCAAGAGCCAATTTTACGATGTCTGCTTTCGTCAGCTCGATAAGCGGTGTAGCGATGGAGAATGGGACGCCGTACTGCGTGCCATGTTTACTGCCAAGGCGAAGACGCTCTGCGATCGCGTTATAGAATTCCGGCCGGCAATCCGGATAGCCGCTGTAGTCGATTGCGTTGGCGGCGATAATGAGGGTCGCCGACAAATCGTCAGGCGCAACACCGTCATTCTCGATCGCGGCGAGCGCTTCGCTTTCGAGCCAAGCAGCTGCCATGGTCATGAAGAAGGTATTGCGCAACGGCACATAGGTTGACGGTATGTCGGCCGACATGTCGGTCGTGCTCCTGCCGGTTGGCAGTGCCAGGGTTTCAGGTTTCGTCAGCGCCGAATGGGCGGCAAGTTCGCGATAAAACGTAACGTCTACGACACTGTGTTTCAGGTCTAAACGCTTTGCCACTTCGGTTGCGGATTGGAGTTCGCGGCGATGCGTTTGCCCATAATCGAAGCTGACGGCAGACACCGTCATACCGCGGTCGATCGCCCAGGCCGCCGCTGTCGTTGAATCGAGCCCGCCCGAAAGCAGAATTAATCCGAGTTGCTTGTCCGCCATAACCGTCCCAGCGTCGCTAATTCCCGTACAGCAAAATTGAGCTGTGTTTCCGCCCGTATTCTATTTCCTGTTCGCGATCATGCTGAAATGCCCTCGGTAATCCATGTGGCGAAATGCCTCGGAACGGAACGCCTTAATCTTAGGACCGGCCGCGCTTTCACGCTGACTGGCGCTCAATCAAGCACTGAATAGCGTATTTTGTAGCCTTTTGGGCGCTTGAACCGGTGGATTCGTCAATTTCGGTCATTTTCGAGTCTTGTCCAATTGCCATTTCGCCTTTAATTAGTGCATAGATAATCAGCAAAACTATATTTGCCTATTTTTTATGCAGATATAAAGGAACATTCGAAAGAATACTGGAGGATTTTCGCAATGGACGGTGCAAACACAGCGTGGATTCTAACGTCAACGGCGTTGGTGCTATTTATGACACTGCCCGGACTGGCGTTGTTTTATGGCGGTCTGGTTCGGTCATCGAACGTGTTGTCGGTCTTAATGCATTGTTTCGCGATCGCTTGCCTCGCATCGATCGTGTGGCTCGCCATTGGCTACAGTTTGGCATTCGCCGACGGCAATGCGTGGGTTGGCGGTGTTCAGAAAGCTTTCTTCGCCGGTGTCGGTAAGGAGGCTCTGTCGGGAGATATACCCGAAAGTGTGTTCTTTATGTTCCAGATGACGTTCGCGATCATCACGCCGGCGCTCATCGTCGGTGCGTATCCCGAGCGCATCAAGTTCGGTGCCGTACTGCTTTTCAGCGCCCTTTGGCTCGTTATCGTTTACGCCCCGGTGACGCATTGGATTTGGGGTGGCGGCTGGCTCGGTGAGATGGGTGTGCTCGATTTCGCAGGTGGGCTTGTTGTCCACTTAACCGCCGGTGTTTCGGCTTTGGTGATTGTGAAAATGCTCGGCAGCCGTCGCGGTTTTCCGACCGAACTCCGCCCGCCGCACAGCCCCGGCATGACAATGATGGGCGCTTCCATGCTGTGGGTCGGATGGTTCGGCTTTAACGCCGGCAGCGCGTTGGCTGCAAATGGCGATGCCGGAATGGCGATGTTGGTTACGCACATTTCGGCGGCGACCGGATCGCTGGTTTGGTTGACGATCGAGTGGATGAAATTCGGCAAGCCGAGCCTCGTCGGTATCGTCACCGGGATGGTTGCCGGTTTGGCGACGATCACACCGGCATCGGGCTTTGTCGGCCCGATGGGCGCGCTCATCATCGGACTCGCAGGCGGGATTATCTGTTATTATGCCGTCAGCCTTGTGAAACACACTTTGAAGATCGACGATTCACTGGATGTCTTCGCGGTGCACGGCGTCGGTGGTGCTATCGGCATCTTGTTGGTTGCGGTGTTGGTCGACACGAGTTTCGGTGGCGCCGGGCTTGCCGAAGGCATGAGCATTGGCTCTCAGTTCGGCGTGCAGTTGACCGGCCTTGTTGCAGTCCTGGTTTGGTCTGCGATCGCATCGGTGATTATCTGCTTAATCGTGAAAGCGGTCGTCGGTCTGCGGGTCAGCGATGACGAGGAACTCGAGGGTCTCGATATTACGTCGCATGGCGAGACCGGTTATAATCTTTAAGAGCGGGGGGACATGACATGAAATTTATTGTCGCGATTGTGCAGCCGTTCAAGTTGGACGCAGTCAGAGAAGGGCTTTCGGAACTCGGTGTCGAAGGACTGACCGCCAGCGAAGTACGGGGTTTCGGCCGCCAAAAAGGACATCGCGAGGTCTATCGCGGTTCGGAATACACGATTAATTATGTGCCTAAGGTAAAACTCGAGATCGCCGTTGCCGACGAAATGGCGGAGAGAGTTATCGAAACGGTGCAAAATATCGCTCAGACCGGAAAAATCGGAGACGGTAAGATTTTCGTTTTCGAATTGAGCGAGGCCATCCGGGTTCGCACAGGTGAAACGGGCGAAGGCGCTCTTTAACCGTCTGGCTACAAAGATTAGCGTTTAGGAAAACCACGCCAAAGATTCGGCGCGGTTTTTTCTTTAAACGGCGTTCCGTACAGTCCGATTCTTGGCTTCGCTTGCCCCAGGAGCGCTGCAAACTGGTTTGGCCGGTGTATGGCCGAATCTCAATTGCAATGCCCGACTATTCGAAATTTGAAATCAGCATAAGTTACTTCTGGAATTAGCAACCATACGAAGTGGTTTTCAGGGAGTGAATGTAATGAGAATGAGTTCGTTTATGCGCGGGATCGGGGCGGTTGGCCTAAGCGCGATCCTTGCGGTTGGCGCGCTTGGCGTCTCCGCTGCGAAAGCAGTCGATTTTTCCGGGGAGCGGATCACGATTATCGTGCCGTTTAACGAAGGTGGCGGAACGGATAGCTATACCCGGTTCATGCTGCCGTATTTCCAAAAATACCTGCCGGGCAATCCAAAGATTATTGTCCAGAACAAGCCGGGTGCCGGTGGAATTTTGGGCGGCAATCTGTTCCAGCAAAAAGCGAAGGCGGATGGCACATGGGTGTTTGCCCTGTCCACCTCCACGATTTCGAATTTCGCCTTGGGCGACCCACGGGTGAAATTCAAACTGGACGAGTTCATTCCTGTCATCCTGTCGCCGCGCGGCACGATGCAATACGTGCGGAACGACCTCGGGACACAGGATATCTCGGACCTGAAGGGTAAGATCGACAAGATCAAGAGCTTCCCGAAGGACAAGTTGGTATTTGGCGGCAAGACGCCGACTTCGGCCGGTTTGAGCTTGCGTGTCGGCCTTAGCCTTCTCGGTATCGAAACGAAAGACGTGTGGGGCATGAAGGGCAACGGCCCAATGGCGCTGGCGTTTGAGCGGGGCGAGTTCACGATTAATTTCGACAACACGCTGTCCTATAAGAACAACCGCAAGAAACTGCATGCCGATGGGACTGCGGTGCCGCTATACACCTACGGTGTGATTAACGAAGAAGGTAAGATCGTTCGAGATCCGGTTTGGCCGAATGTGCCGACGTGGCGTGAAGCGTACAAAGCGGTTCACGGTAAAGAGCCTTCGGGCGACGGATATGATGCGTTCATATCTCTATTCCATATGACGGTCACGATGTCGAAGTCGTGGAATCTGCCGGCCGGAACGCCGAAGGAGATCGTCGAAGCCTATCGCACGGCGGCTCGCAAAATGATGGCCGACCCGGACTTCCAGGCGAAACGTGCCAAGATTTTCGGACCGTTCGAGCAAACGATTGGCGACGCCGCGATCGGCATTCGCAACAAAGCCACGACGATTCCGCCCAATGCGCGGAAGTGGCTCGCGAAATACGTCAAAGAACGCTACGACATCACGCTTGAATAGTCGCGGCATACGCTAGGGTTAGCGGCATCCGGCGATTGCGTCGGATGCCGCACTCTATCGCATTTCTTAAATTTTGCCGGTACGGGCGCTGACGCATGGTTGAATTCTTCTTTCAGGCGCTGGTGGAAATGTTCACACCGGTGCATCTGTTCTTTCTCATGCTCGGGACGATTCTCGGGCTCCTCGTCGGCATCTTACCGGGGCTCGGCGGCATTGCCGGCCTATCGATCGTTCTGCCGTTCGTCTTTGGCATGGATGAATCGCATGCCTTGTCGATGATGATCGGCTTACTGGCGCCGACGGTCACTTCGGATACCTTCCCTTCTGTGCTAATGGGGATACCCGGCACCGCGGGATCGCAAGCGACCGTCGTCGACGGGTTTCCGTTGGCCAAGCGCGGTGAGGGCGCGCGTGCCCTGGGGGCCGCTTTCTCGGCCTCTCTATTCGGTGGAATTTTCGGCGCTATTATTTTGACCGGCGCGGTCTTTGCGGCACGGCCAATCATTTTGGCGATGGGATTTGGCGAACAGCTTCTGCTGATCGTCTTGGCGCTCAGCATGATCGGCATGCTAACCGGGACAAGCGCGTTGAAGGGGCTAACGACCTGTGGAGTCGGGTTGCTGATCGGCAGTATCGGCGCGGCGCCGGCGACCGGCGAATTCCGGATGACGTTCGACTCCGGATATCTAAGCGACGGTATTCCGATTGTGATCGTCGGCCTCGGCATGTTCGCACTGCCCGAGATCGTCGATCTGCTGCGCCGGAACACGTCGATTTCCGAGACCGGGACGCTTGGCCACGGCTGGCTGCAAGGATTGAAAGACGCCATCCGCCACAAGTGGATCGTCATTCGCTGTTCGGTGATTGGCTGTATCGTCGGCGCATTGCCGGGCCTCGGCGGCTCGGTTGTCGACTGGATCGCCTATGGGCACGTTATCCAAACCACCAAGGATCGGGACGAATTCGGTAAGGGCGATATACGCGGCGTTCTGGCGCCGGAGTCCGCGAACAACGCGAAGGAGGGCGGGGCCCTGATCCCGACCTTGCTGTTCGGCATTCCAGGCTCGGGCAGCATGGCGATCTTGCTCGGCGGTTTCGTCTTGGTCGGGGTCGAGCCTGGCCTCACCATGATGACGGAGCACCTGAACCTTACCTTCGTCATGATTTGGTCGCTGGCGCTGGCAAACGTGGCGGGCGCTTTGATTTGTCTTGGGATCGCCAATCACGTCGCCAAGCTGACGACGATCCGCTACTCCCTCTTGGCGCCGTTCATGATCATGCTGATCTTCTTTGCCGCCTTTCAGGCGACCCGGGATTGGCAGGACCTCATCGCGCTGTTGATCATGGGCACGCTCGGCATCTTTATGAAGCGGTTTGGTTGGTCTCGGCCGGCGTTGTTGATCGGCTATTTCCTGGCCCCGCGGCTCGAGCCGAAAATCTACCAGGCGAGCCAAGTCTACGGCTGGAGTTTCTTCGAGCGTCCAATCGTCATCATCCTATTGCTGTTGACGGTCGCTTCGATCTACATGGCGTGGCGGTTCTCGCCGAACAAGGATAAGACTTACGAGGAAGACGGGCCCAACGGCGTGCGCCGCAAATCGCCACAGCTTGTATTTGGCTTTGCGATGGCGGGGTTTGCTGTCTTCGCCCTGGCGAGCAGTTTCCAATATCACATTATGGGGAAGATCTTCCCGATGATCGTATCGATCGTCACGCTCGCGCTCGCCGTACCGTTGCTGCTCACGATGTTTCGCGCGGCGAAGCCGTCCGCGGTCTTGCACGACAGCGAGCTGGCGGGGCTGACGGAACGCAGCGAATACTACTTCCTCGGCTGGGTCGTCGCGATGTTGGGCGCGGTGGCGCTTGTCGGGTTCCCCTTCGGCTGCGCGCTCTTCATCTACGCTTTCATCACTTGGCATGCCGATCATCACCACCTGCGAAACGCCATCCTCGGCATCGCCGGCGTGGCGTTCCTCGGCATCATGTCGCATTTCCTGAGCCTCAGATACCCAGCGGGTCTGCTGCAGAGCTATGTCGAAATGCCATGGTGGCTGGGGGGGTAGTTGATTCAAGCAAAGTTTAGTATTCGGTCCAAAATACGTGTCCTATGAGCACCGATTCGCAGAATTCTTTTGAATTTTCGAAGCAGATTAGTTTTTTTGGAAACGATTTCCGGTGCTGTCGCAACCGGTATTCTTAAGTTCTAATTCAACGTTCAATTTAGTCATATTTATGGTTAATGCCCTGATATCTCTGAAACCTTAAGTGTCAGATTAGTCGGTAATTCATAAATTTCTTAGTTCCCATTCATTGCTGTTGGAAGTGCATGGAAACATTTTTATCTCTATATATTGTATGCCCGTGCATAAATTTTACAATATTTAGCATACTGAGCAAAAATTTGGCGATGCAATCAATAAGAGTGTGCGAAATTCGATCATGCCAATTGGATGATCTGGATAATCCCTTTTGAGTTGAGTTCGTAGCGCTCATGAATCGCATATCTTGCAATCACTGTTTTTGGATGAAACGGGGCACTTCCTATGAGATTTACGGATCAAGACTTTCGAGATATCGACCTTTGGGTCGACGGAGCTTTAGAGCTTTTGAGGAGAGATCTTCGAATTAAAGTCGAAATTTCACCAAATGTTTCAGAATGGAAAAAATGGGCTGCGACCATTCCACATCAGCTCGACCCTTTAGGAGTTTCTTCTACGTTGGACTCAGATGTTCACGACTTAGGCGTCAATGCGTTTTGGACGGCTTTCCGAAATGAAGATGGTGAAATAATCGGATGCCACTGCGACAGATTGATTTTTACAGATGACTTCCTTGAAGAAATAAGATCAGGGCGCCTTTTCCGAACTCGAAGTGTTTCTTTCGAAAGGCCGAGAATGCAGTTAGTTGGGGATCGAACTTTTCCCACACTTTCTTCTCGCGTGCATTTTGGTGGCGGTACCTGGATTCACCCGAACTACAGAGGAATGGGTTTAAGCAATGTCGTTGCGCGTCTTGGGCGAAATTTTGGTCTGCAGGAGTTTTTGGCCGATTACTACGTCACCTTAATGGCTCAACGGAGACAAACATTCGGGGAGAACGCAACGGGACTAAAACGAGGTTCTGCGTTGTCTCAAGGATATTATACCGGTCGCGGTAAAGCGCTCGACGTCCACATGTTATATATGCATCGATACGATATGTTGGATCAAATGCGAGCAGAATGCGCAGCTGGGATCGAGAATCTGCTAATCTTGGGAAATAAGTCTGTAAGCAAGAAAGATCTTAGTGACTTTAGAGCCTTCGCCAACGGGGAATAGGCCACGGAAATAGTGTCGGGTGCTGCAGTTTAGATTTTGGTCGATCTCGCTGTAGAAGGGCGCGCCAGAGAATTTGCAACGCCAGTATTCCGACGCGACCAATTCGACATTTAATCGACTGGGGAACTCTTCGATAGGGCGTCCCTGTATTCCGGCAAAGGTACGGCCTCCGTGGATCAGCATCTGATATTTGCCAGGGTCGTCCGGCGTGACGTCTGCCAATCCAATTCGCCGAGAGAGTTCTTCGGGGATTTGATTGCCAACTACAAAAGAGTTTTCATTTGGGAACAGTTCTCCTCCACGGGCTTCATTCCAAAGTTGGAAAAGGTGATAAATATCTGACTGGGCAGCTTTTTCACGCAAGAGAAGCTGTTCAAATTCGTACGTAATGCGTTCTTGCCATTCGAGGCCGTCTTGTTCTTCGATCCTGTCGATCACGCCTAGCATCTTCAGCTCCAAGCGAATGCGTCGCGATCAGATATCAGCCTGACCGGATCGCCAACAAATCTATGGACCATCCAGACATGACTGATGCGATCGTTTACGTCAACAACCGGTAGATATAAACGCCGGAACTGGAGCTGTAGTTGGCCCAGGCTGAGGGTAATATCGTAATACCACCAATCGCGGGACATCACTGCGCGTTGTGCAGACATTTGGGTGAAGTATTCGAAGGGATGTTCACAACCAATTACGTCCTCTTCACCTACGATAGAAATGCCGGGCGGTGACGAAAAATCGGCAACACAGCATAAGCTGCCAGACATAAATTGTGTCGGATCAAAACGCTCGGCTGAGGGAAGTAGAAATCGACCATCTTCGACCTCTTCCCCCTTGGAGGTGTAATCCATGAGAGACTTTAGGAGAGAAGAATTCTTCTCAGCGCGCATAAACTCACTTTGAGGCAATGGTGCCGCAAGTAAGAAGTCCGAACTTACAGGAGCGCGAAACAGCATCGTCGCATAAGCTTCTTGCTCTTCCATGCATTCCCCCTTGGTAGCGTTCTTGTAGCTTTGGCATATCATAGATTGTAGCCAAAACCATGTCTAACACTTGTAACTAACACCAAGCTGACAACAATTCGTTAACATATCACGACAAAATCAGAGCTGTAGTGAACTAATCAAGTTCATCTGGAGAGACGTGATAAACCTCACCCCGCCGCGGCGATGCGTTCGAGGGTCGGTTGCCGGACGCGGCGTTTGGTTTCGGCGAAGGCGGTGGGGTCGAGGGCGGCGAGGGACTGGGCAGCCTCTTTGACGGCGGCATCGAAGTCTTCCGGGGAGCAGACGCGATCGAGATAGCCCGCTGCGGGGGCATCTTCCGGCGGGAAGAGTTCGGCGTTGATTGTGGCGCGCTGTAAGACCATCGGCGCCAGGCGATCGCGCGCGAGTTCGAGGCCCGTTGGTGGCAAGGAGAGACCGATGCCGGTCTCGTTCAATCCGATCCGAAATTCACCGGCGGTCCCGATGCGGGCGTCGCCGGTCAAGAGCAGCAGGGCGCCCATGGCGACCGCATGACCGGTGACCGCGATGACGATCGGTTGCGGCGAAAGGTAGAGCCGCTTGAGAAGGGTCATCCCGGCGTCCCGCATCTGCGTCTTCATCGCATCGTCGTCGCCGTTGATGATCTTCAGATCGAAGCCGCCGCAAAACACGCCTTTGCGGCCGCGAATGACGACCGCCTTCGCTTCGTTCGCGGCCCGGTCGAGATTTTCGTTCAACGCCCCACTCATCGCGGGCGCCATGGCATTTGCTTTACCGTCGTCCATCGTCAGCGTCGCAATCCCGTCGTCCAGGGCGTAGGTTACGATCTCGGTCATCTTCGGCGCTCCGTGTTTTGCCTGACTGAACTCTTCGAGAGAAAGTCTTTGTGTTTCAATGGGGACGAACCACGCGGCTCGCCCAGACCAAAGTATCGTTCCCGATAGACGAGGCACAAGGCGTTCCAGCGCGCGGTACATGTCGCTCTTGAGAAAAACGGGCGCGAATTTTAGAAATTCAGTTCGCGGCAAAGATCATGTTGATCCACAAGTCCACGATTCCTGCTCTCGCCGCGATGTAATGTGCACTCACCCCGGGATGACACCGGGGGGCGGTTTGGTGGCGCTTCGTTTCTCCGGCGCTTATTCCTTCATCGCCGCCGCGGTGTTGACCATGGAATGCAGAGTGCGCGCGTAGTCGAGCGCGCCTTGCGGGTCCATATTCGGTGCGGCGCGCAAATATTCCTTGAGACCGAGTATCCCTGGGCGCGGGCGGCTCAGGAGCGTCTCGCAGAACTTCGTGACTTCGTCCTCGAGCTTGTCGGCCTCGACCGCCCGGCTGACGATGCCGTACATCATCGCTTGCTGGGCGTCGATGAACTCGGCCGAATAGGTCATCCACATGATGGCGTTGCGGCTTATCCGGTCGTAAAGCGCGGACATCACCATCGTCGGCATGACTTGATGGGTCATCTCGGGGATGTTGAAGCGTGCGTTGCTGCTGGCGAAAGAGACGTCGCAGCATGCGGCCGCGGCCGTGCCGAAGCCCATGCAGCGGCCTTCGATAACGCCGACCACGGGGACCTGCGCGTCGCGGATCGCCTGATAGCAGTAAAAGATCGAATCGTACTCGGGGCGGCGGGAATAGGCCTCCGGGTGCGGCGGGCCGGCATCGGGGTCGCGCAAACGGCCGGTGCAAAAGTCGGGTCCAGCGCTCTTGAGCAAAACCATATCCGAGGTCTCGTGCGCGGTAGTGAGCACGGCGCCTAATTCTCGCGCCATGCCGTCGGAGACCTTGTTGTCCTCCGGGCGGTTGAAGGTTGCGACCAACATCCGGCCGTTTTGTTCCAGCAAAAGATTATCGCTCATTTGAACCGGCACTCCCTTTAGAGATTTTTGAAGAGGTGACGATGCTGACTCGGAATATGTCCGTGCGCAACCTCTTGGTCGATTGCCCGCGGGCGCTAGAGACGTCGGTAAATGGCGGACATTTCGGATACGAAATCCTATAGTGTCGGGATGCCCGATCGTCCATCCGATACACCGCTTCGCCACACCCCAACGCCGAAACCCTAGCCTGGTACAGCGTTTTTTGCCCATGCTTTCATTTTTCAATCGTCAGGTCCGCCCGGGGAGAACCATGAGATGACAACCCCGAAGGCGACAGACAGTCGTGAGCACCGCCCCTTTCGCGGCATCGCCCTCAGCGTGTTCGGCATCGGCTGCATCACGTTCAACGACTCCATCATGAAATTGGTTGTGAACGACCATCCCATTGGCCAAGCCATTTTCATTCGCGGCGTGTTCGTGCTGCTGTTGATCCTTCTGCTGGTCTATCGGCAGGGCGGTTTGCAGGTGCTGCGGATCGATAGCCTGCGCTTGCAGTTTTGGTCCGCGGTCCTGCTGGTGTTACCGATCTTTCTGTTTATCTACGCGCTGAGTCAGCTGCCGCTGTCCATCGCAACCATCATCTTTTTCACGAACCCCTTATTCGTCTGTTTGTTGGCACCGATTTGGCTGGGCGAACGGATTACCTGGCTGTTGTGTTCGGCCGTCGCCTTGGGATTCATCGGTGCGGCGCTTGTCTTGAACCCCACGTCGAGCGCCTTCGAATGGGTCCTCTTGGCGCCGCTCGCGGTGGCGTTGTTGTCCGCAATCAGAGAACTCGTGCTGCGCCACGCGATGGCGTGCGAGACCGCGGTCTCAACGCTGTTTTACGCCAGCCTCACCGTTACGATCATCGCGGCCTGTACGTTTCCGCTGGGATGGGTCGCGATGGGCTGGCGCGAGTATGGCCTATTGGCCTTGTCGGCGTGTGGCTTCGGACTGGGGATTTACAGCATGACCGAATCGCTGCGGTTCGCCGCCGCCAGTGTCGTTGCGCCCTACAAATACACGGCGATCGTCTGGGCGTTGTTGCTCGGCTATCTTTTCTGGGGAGAGGCGCCGACGCCGGTGATCTGGCTCGGCACCGCTTTGATCATCGCCTCCGGCATCGCAGTCCTATACGGACAACGGAACGCGGTGCGCTGAATTATCAATTTGGCTTACCGGAGGATTGGACGGCGGCTCACATAGAGGCGCGGTCAACGCTAGAATGGTGCCGCCGAGTGGAATTGAACCACTGGCCTCGCCCTTACCAAGGGCGCGCTCTACCCCTGAGCTACGGCGGCGCACCAGACGTGCGCCTTATGCCATAGGGGTTGTTGCGGCGCAAGACGATCAAATAGGCGCGGAACGGGCATGGTGCCGCACGGCCTGATCGGCTAATTTTCCGGCCGAAGGCGGTAGATATGCGCCGCCGAATTTGACCGATGGGCTTCGATGCCGGATAAGACTTCCAAACCCGAACCGCGCCTCAGCAAAAAAGGCCAAGAAGCCAAGGCGGCGCGGGCCGAGCGTCAGGCTGCTCTTTTGCGTCAGAACCTGCTCAAACGCAAAGCACAGCAGCGCAGCCGGACGACCGACGGGTCCGACAGGGAAGACACGCCGGGCGATTGCTGAACGGTTCCGTTCGCGATTTGAGTCGAAGGATACGCGCGCCTAATGTCATCCGCCGAAGCGACGTCACCGGATTCCGGAGAAAGCATGACCGCGTTCCGCCGCTGGATGATCATGGCGGCGATCATGACGTCGACGACGCTCTATGCGATGACGATCTTGATCGTCAGCGTTGTCCTGCCGCAGATGCAGGGCAGCCTCTCCGCGACGCCGGATCAAATCACCTGGGTGATGACCTTCAATATACTGGCGACGGCCGTGGTGACTCCGATGTCCGGCTGGCTTGCCGGCCGGTTCGGCTGGCGCAACGTCATGTTGGTTTCGCAAGCCGGATTCTGCATTTCGACATTCTTGTGTGGTGTCGCTGAATCTTTGGAGGCGCTGGTCTTCTTCCGGATCCTCCAGGGCGGCTTCGGTGCGCCAACCATCCCGCTGGCGCAGGCGATCATTCTCGATATCTTCCCCCGCCGGCAGCATAGCCTGGTCACCTCGATCTTCGGCATGGGCGTGGTGGTGGGACCGATCTTCGGACCCGTTCTCGGCGGGTATTTAACGGAACTTTATAACTGGCGCTATGCGTTCTACATGCTGGTCCCGTTGGCGTTGGTTGGTTTTGTCAGTCTATGGGTGTTCCTCAGCGATGGTGGCCGCCAGGCCAAACTCCGTTTCGATTGGACCGGGTTTATGCTGCTGGCCGCGGCGCTCTCCTGTCTGCAGCTGGTGCTCGACCGGGGGCAGCGCCTCGATTGGCTGGACTCGCCCGAGATCATTCTTGAAATCGTCATCGGTTGCTGTGCGCTCTATGCGTTTCTCATTCACAGCTTTATGGCGGACCGGCCGTTTCTCGATCTGCGTTTGCTCCGCGACAACAATTATTCGCTCGGCCTTCTCATCGTTCTGATCTACGGCATGTTGAACTTTACGCCGATGGTCGTGATGCCACCGATGCTGAAGGATCTCGGCGGATATCCCGAAGCGATCATCGGCACGTTGCTCGGCACGCGCGGTGCGGGTGCGATCTTAGGTTTCTTCTTGGCAGGCCGTCTCAGCCGTTTCGATCCAAGGGTCGGCATGACTCTCGGGTTTTCGCTACAGGCTTTATCGGGGGTTCACATGATGACCTTCGATATGAATGTCGGTATCGCCGACGTCATGGTCGCAAGTTTCATGCAAGGGACCTCGGTCGGTCTCATCTGGGTTCCGCTTGTCGTTGCCACCTTTGCGACTTTGGAGCGTCGATATCTGGCAGAGACAACAGCGGTCTTCCATCTGCTGCGGAACGTCGGCAGCAGCATTTTTATCTCGATCAGCGTGACGATGGTAATCCGCACCGGAACGTCGAACTACGCGCGGATGACGGAATTCGTTTCGCCGTTCAACGAGATTCTGAATTTTCCGCAGTACCTGAATGTGTGGGATACGGAGACGACGACCGGCTTGGCGCGGATTGCCGAGGAGGTCAGCAATCAGGCCGATATGATCGGCTTCTTGAATGCGTTCGGGCTTTATACCGTTGCAAGCGTCATCGTCCTGCCGTTGATCTGGATGGTCCGGATGCCGAAGCGAACGGATGGGGATGAATGATCGACTCGACTACCGGAATCTGTGAATTCCAGCACTTCGTGTCGGAGATCGGTCGTCCGGAAATCGATATAGTTGCGGCGTTTTTCGCTTCGCCTTGAGATCGCCGCATTGTTTAAGTAGGGAAGGGATGACGGAAGACAGATTGCAGCATCCGAAAGAAATTCCATGACACCCAGAGACGACGGTGCGACCGACCGATCGACAAGTACGACGAAGGGCGGCGGCATGCCGCGCATCCGTGTTGTCGGCGGTCAGCGTTTGGCGGGGCAGATATCGATTTCGGGTGCGAAGAATGCGGCGCTGCCGTTGATGGCCGCTTCCCTGCTGACCGACGAGACGCTGACGCTGGAAAATCTGCCGCGTTTGGCGGATATCGCGACCTTGTCGAGTTTGTTGGAGCATCACGGCGTCGCCATCGAAGTAAACGGCGGTGACGGGCCGAATAAAGGTCGGGTCGCGCATTTCCATGCCGCGGATATTGTGGATACGACGGCGCCGTACGATCTCGTCCGGAAGATGCGGGCCAGCGTGCTTGTCTTGGGGCCTATTCTTGCGCGCTGCGGTGAGGCGCGGGTCTCGCAGCCGGGCGGCTGCGCCATTGGCACGCGTCCGGTCGATCTGCATCTCAAAGGGCTGCAGGAGCTTGGCGCCGAGATCGAACTCGACGGCGGATATATCGAGGCGCGGGCGCCGAACGGGCTCGTTGGCGGGCAGGTGGTCTTCCCATTCGTTTCCGTCGGCGCGACCGAGAATCTCATGATGGCGGCGGCGCTTGCGAAAGGCCGCACCACATTGCTGAACGCGGCGCGCGAACCGGAAGTGCAAGACCTTGGTCATTGCCTGCAAGCAATGGGCGCACAGATCGAAGGCATCGGGACCGACACGATTACGATCGACGGAGTCGAGGCGCTGCACGGTGCCGTGCACTCGGTACTACCCGACCGGATCGAGACGGGCACGTTCGCCGCGGCTGCGGCCATCACGGGCGGAGACGTCGAGCTTTTGGGTGCGGACCTCACGCATATCGGTAGTTTCGTGGATGTGATGAAAGCGGCGGGAATTTCGATGGAACCGACGGATGCAGGCATTCGTGTCGTGGCGATAAACGGTCGCGTCGCCGGCGTCGACGCGATGACCGAGCCGTATCCTGGATTTCCGACCGATCTCCAGGCGCAATTCATGGCGTTGATGACGGTCGCGGACGGGGCGGCGATGGTCACGGAGACGATCTTCGAGAACCGGTTCATGCACGTTCCGGAATTGGCCCGGATGGGCGCCAATATTACGCTTCACGGTGGCTCGGCATTGGTGCGCGGTGTCGAACGCCTCACAGGCGCTCCGGTGATGGCCACGGATTTACGAGCCTCCGTCTCATTGGTGCTGGCGGGCCTCGCCGCCGAAGGTGAGACGATCGTCAATCGGGTATATCATCTGGACCGGGGATATGAGCGGGTCGAGGAGAAGTTGGCGGCATGCGGCGCCGATATCGAGCGAATTTGGGACTAAGGCGTACTGGTAAACCCGATGCCTGAAGACGGACAAACCGCTCTTAGTCTCCTTGCGCACGATGTGCAGGATCTCTCGGTCGTCTCGTCCGTATTGCAGGACGCCATCGTGCCGGTTTTCGACATGGTCTATCTCGAGAAAGAGGCGACGTTCGCCTTAGCGGTGAACCGTTTTCGCTGGGAAGATGGCGAAACGGCGACGCCAGGCGAACGGGTCCATGCTGGTTTGCGCTTTGATCGGGTAAATAAGGTACAATACCGTCAAATCGACCGAAGCGATCCGGATCGCTTTATCTCCCTCTTGTCGATTGCGTATGACGCGGGGGTGGTCGTGCTCCATTTCGCAGGCGGTGCCGCTATACGTCTCGAAGTTGATGGTCTCTTATGCGCCCTCAAGGATTTGGACGTACCTTGGCCGACCATATGGCGGCCCGAGCATAATCCGGACTAGAGCGCTTTAGTTGCCGTAGTGACGCTTGAGATAGGCGTCTGAGAATTTACCGCTCCTGCGGTCAGTCTCGATATCGGCCTCCGACCGTTGGTCGGGGGCGCCGTAGCCGCCGGACCCCGGTGTTTCCACGAGAATCTTCGCGCCTTCCTTCAAGACGATCCCGGACGGTTTGATTTCGAGTTGTTCTTCGCTTGCGTTGGGGTGGGTGTGAAGGAACCGTCCCCGGCCGCCATCCGCGCCGCCGAAAACGCCCCAAGGGGCGTGACGAAACCGCTCGCCCGCGCCGTTGAAGATACAGTCGTGTCCGACAGGCGTAATTTCTCGGCGCAGCCCCATTCCACCCCGATAGGTGCCGGCGCCGCCCGAGTCTTCGACCAGGCCATAGCTCAATACGCGCAGGGGATATTCCATCTCGATGACTTCAACGGGAAGGTTAGAAGTATTGGTTATATGGACTTGGACGCCGTCCTTGCCGTCACGGTCGTTGCGACCCCCGAAGCCGCCGCCCAATGTCTCCAAGTAGAGATAGTCTTTTCCCGTCGCCGGATCGACACCGGAGAAGACGGCTGTCGTGTTTGCGCCGTTGGCCGCACCGACAACAGCGTCGGGCAGGGCGTCGGCGAGGGCGCCGATTACGACGTCGATAATGCGTTGGCTGGTATTTGCGCGCGCGGCGACAGGGGCCGGTGGGGCACAATTCAAAAGCGTTCCGGAGGGGCACTCGATCTCGCAGACTTCGAGCACGCCTTGATTGTTCGGAATTTCCGGATCGAGCAGGGCTTTCAAGCAATAGGCTACGGCCGCCTGCGTTGCATTCAAGGTGACGTTGATATTGCCGGCGACCTGCGGGGACGTGCCGTTGAAGTCGAATTTGACCCGGTCGCCCGCGACGTCGATCTTGACCTTGATCGGGATGTCGACGGTCCCGAGCCCGTCATCGTCCATCACGTCTTCGAAGGTGTAGGTGCCGTCCGGAATGCTCGCAACCGCTTCACGCATCCGTTGCTCTGTCCGGGATACGATATCCTGGAAGGCTGCGTTGATGGTGTCGACCGAATAGGTTTTATAGGCTTCCAGCAATCGTCTCCGACCAAGGCGACAGGACGCGATCTGCGCATAATAGTCACCGCGGCGCTCTTCCGGAATTCGGACATTCAACAATAATAACTCGAACAGGTCTTCTTGAAGCTCGCCTCGACGGAAGAGCTTCACGACGGGAATACGGAGACCTTCTTGATAGATTTCGGACATGCCGCCCGCCATCGAACCTGGCGCCATGCCACCGACATCCGCATGGTGTGCAATATTGCAGACGAATGCGGTGAGTTTGCCGTCGGTGAACACCGGCATGGCGAGGTTGATATCCGGCAAATGCGTGCCGCCTGCCACATGCGGGTCGTTGGCAACGAAGAGGTCGCCGTCTTCAATATCTTCAAGCTTGTACTTCGCCAACAGATTCTCCATCAGCCCGCACATGGAAGCCAAGTGGATCGGCAGCGAGTTTTCGGCTTGAACGATAAGCTGGCCTTCGATGTCGCAAATTGCGGTCGAATGATCGCGGCGTTCTTTGATATTCGTCGAATACGAGCTCTTCGTGAGGGCGATGAACGTCTCATCCGTAATAGAGCGAAGACCGTTAAAGATGATCTCCAACGTGATCGGATCCAAGTCGTAGGCTTTACTCATGCGGATAACTCGATGATGAGGTTGAGAGCTTCGTCGACACGCGCCGTGTCGCCCGGATAAATCAGCACCGTCGTGTCGAGCTGTTCGACAACGGCGGGCCCCGCGATTCGGTGACCCGGCACCAATGCATCGCGATGGTAGACCTGCGCTTCGACAGCGCCGTCGGCGGAGAAATGGACGCTCCGGGTGCCGGAGGCCGCCGCTGCCTCTTTTGACAAGGTGCCGGGTTCGATTTCCGGTCGTTTCAAACGGCCCCACGCGGTTAGTCTCAGATTGACGACTTCGGCCGGATCGTGCGGATTGAAGTAGCCGTATGCCTGCTCATGCGCAGCATAGAAGGCATCCATGAGTTTTTCCGCCACAATGGAGAACTCTTCCTGCGAAGCCGTATT
Organism: Rhodospirillaceae bacterium; assembly: GCA_002716125.1. Taxonomy (GTDB): domain Bacteria; phylum Pseudomonadota; class Alphaproteobacteria; order UBA8366; family UBA8366; genus UBA6544. The sequence continues at coordinate 12,833 of PAZH01000046.1, read as the reverse complement.
CGTCTCGCCCACAGGGACGGCCAGTTCAAAGTTCTGGCCGACATAGCGCATGTCGAAATGAAGTTCGAGCCATCGTTGGTCTGGAGAAATCTTTTCGTCTTCAAACCACGCTTGCGCGCGTTCAATCAATGTCGACACGTGGTTTGAAATCGTATCGAGATTTTCGTCATCGACCTGAATTCTATCGCTTGCGACGAAATCCTCTTTTAAGTCCGAAACGACCAAACCTTGTGCGCACAGGATGCCGGGGGCAGGCGGGATTATCACGGCTGAAATACCCAAAATCCGCGCGACATCGACCGCATGTAACGGACCCGCGCCGCCAAGTGCCATTAAGGCAAATGCGCGGGGGTCGTGTCCGCGTTCGACCGATACGGCGCGAATGGCGCGAACCATATTCGCGACGACAATACCGATAACCCCATGTGCCGTCCGTTCGACCGAAAAGCCGAGCTTCTCGGAGATCGCGGAAAACGCGTTCTCGGATAGCGCCGCGTTGAGCGCCATTTTACCGTCCAAAAGGCCCCGTGGCGAAAGACGACCAAGAACGAGGTTCGCATCGGAGACGGTCGGCTCGGTGCCTCCAAGTCCATAGCAAGCGGGTCCGGGGTCTGCGCCGGCGCTCGCCGGGCCGACTTTCAGAAGACCGTCCCGGTCGAACCAGGCGATCGAGCCGCCACCAGCACCGATCGTGTTGACATCGACCATCGGCAGACGGACCGGGAAATCCGCGACTCTTTGATCGAAGCTGATACCCGCTTTGCCACCTTGGATGAGCGCGACATCGGCACTGGTCCCGCCCATGTCGAGCGTTATGACGTCGTCATAACCCGCTAATTGAGCAATATGCACCGCGCCGACCACGCCCGCGGCCGGGCCGGAAAGGGCGGTACGGATCGGGTATTCGCCGGCGCGCTCGACGGACATCAGCCCGCCGGAGGATTGATTGATCCCGATGGCCGCGTCGGGTGCGCGTTCGATCAGGCCGGCCTTGAGGCTTTCCATGTAGCGTGCGACGGCGGGCTGGAGATAGGCGTTCAGAACGGTTGTCGAAAGGCGCTCATACTCGCGGAACTCCGGTTGAACGCCGCTCGACAGTGATAAGTGCACTTCCGGCAAAGTTGCCTTGATCGCGGCGGCGATCCGCTCTTCATGGTCGGCATTCAGAAAAGCGAACAAAAAGCCGATCGCGCAAGCCTCTGCACCGGACGCCCGGATTCTTTCGATCGCGTCGTTAATTTCTTGATCGGTAAGGTCGACAACGACCTGTCCATCTGCGCCGATCCGCTCCGACACTTCGAATCGGTGTTCTCTTGGGACAAGCGGCGGCGGTTCGTCGGCCTTGAGATCGTACATCTTGGGCCGAATTTGCCGGCCGATTTCCAGCAGATCGCGAAAGCCTTCGGTTGTGATCAAAGCGACGTTTGCGCCCCGACGCTGGATGAGCGCGTTGGTGGCGACGGTCGTGCCGTGTGCGAACCGGGAAATGTCCGCCGGCGATACGCCCTGATCTCGCGCAAGGTCGTCCAATCCGGCGAGAATTGCGGTAGCCGGATTATCCGGTGTAGAGGGGCGTTTATGCACGCAAATGACGGCGTGATTCTCGTCGAATGCGTAGAAATCCGTAAACGTGCCGCCAACATCGACACCGACAAACCAAACCATACTTGCTACCCCAATTGCCGGCGCGCAGCAGAAGCCCTTAGCATTCGGATGTCAATATGGGTTAAGCCTTCAACACACTATTGAAATCGCCATTTGACTGGGCACGGCAATCCGACTTTAAATACTGCTCCGAATGCGTCTAACGCATATCGTCACTAGGTACGGGGGCACCTGTTTCGGGGGTTACGCTTTTAGACAGATTATTCGATGCCGCACGGCTCGCTTACGCGGCATCTGGTATACCCGTATTGTTTGGACGTGGGAGGTCCCACGTTCACCCGGTTACAACGCCACAGGGAGGCAGTAATGAGTCTTAAGTCTAAGATTATTCTCGGTGCATTCGCGGGGGCCGTTGCGTTCGCAGCGCAGCCGGCGGTCGCCGAGATGCAAAAGCGGGAGTTCAAGGTCGTGGGGACCTGGAGCTTCCTCGATCACTGGAAGGAACGCGAAGGTCCGTTCTGGAAAGAGCGCCTTCCGAAGCTGTCGGGCGGCAAGCTCACGGCGAATGCCAAATCCCAGACCGAACTCGGCCTGTCCGGTTTTGAGATCATGCGTTTGCTGAAGCTCGGTGTGTATGACGCGGTTCATGGTGTCACCACCTATGTCGCACAGGACAGCCCGGCGATCGAAGGCGCCGACCTTGCCGGTGTTATTCAAGACCTGCAGGTCTATCGCCAAGCCAACGAAGCCTATCGCGGCGTTCTCGAGCGTGAGTTTGAAGAAAAATACGGCGCGAAATTGCTGATGATCTACGGTTGGCCGAGCCAGCAGCTCTGGTGCAATCTTGGTGACAAGAGCATCAAGACCTACGGTCTCGACAAGCTTAAAGGTAAAAAGATTCGTACCTACAGCACGACGCTCGGTGACTTCATCGAAGGCGTTGGCGGCAGTGCCGTTACGATTGCGTTCGCCGAGGTCGTTCCGGCCCTGCAAAAAGGTGTCGCCGACTGTGGTTTGACCGGCACGCTGCCGGCGTATAACGCCAAGTGGTGGCAGGTTGTGACGCACAACATTCGTATCCGTCTCGGTTACGCGTCCTCGTTCCTCGCCTTCAACCTGAAGACCTGGAACAGTCTCGACGACGAAACCAAAGCGTTGTTCAAGCGCGAGCTGCCCAAGCTCGAAGAAGAGATGTGGGTAGCGACTGCGAAGAACGATCAGCGCGGCATGGACTGCAACGCCAGCGGCCCGTGTAAGGATTCGAGCGGTAAAGACCTCCCGACGGGCGGCATGGTTCCGATCGAGCCGACCGACGCGGACAAAGCCAAGCTCAAAGAAGTGGTTGAGAACTTCGTTCTCAAGCGCTGGGCGAAGCGTTGCGGAACCCAAAAATGCGTGGATGATTGGAATGCCACCATTGGTAAGGTTTCCGGTATGAAAGCTGCCATGTAATTACATGGAGTTTACTTGAAGAATCAGCGTCGCGCCTGGAATATGGCGCGACGCTATTTTTTGAATTGGGCCAGGGAGCCAAACGATGCTAGCGATGATTCATCATCGCCTAGAGCAAATATCGAGATTTGCCGTCTGGGTGGGGGGCGCGGCCTTAATGCTGGCCGCGATAATGGTGACGATCGACGTCACGTTTAGAAAAGCGTTTGCGCTGACGATGAGCGGCTCTGACGAGTATTCGGGCTATGTTTTCGCTGCGAGCACGACTTGGGCCTATTCCTATTGTCTGCTGCACCGGGCGAATGTCCGGATCGATGCGCTGTATAATATGCTGCCGCGCAAAGTAACGGCGATCCTGGACGTCATCGGGCTCATCCTTCTGCACTACTTCATGTCGGTCATGACGTATTACGCCATGATCGCCTTTCTCGATTCATGGGATAAGAATTCCGTATCGATCACGACTCTCGCGACCCCGCAGTGGATCCCTCAATTGTTCTGGGTCATGGGCCTCTGCCTCTTCGTCGTGACGGTCACATTCGTCACAATCTACAGCGTCACCGCGCTGTTGCAGCGGAATTGGGACCTCGTCGCCCGGATTGCAGGCGTACCGTCTATATCCGAAGTGATGGAAGAAGAAACACACGGCATCGATGTGATGGAAGCGTCCGCTTCCAAGGAGGATTGATCGATGGCCGCGTGGATTCTTATCGGACTTCTCGTCCTCGTCATTGCGGCGGTTCCTGTCGCAGCCGTGCTGGGTATCCTGAGTTTCGTTCTCGACCAAATTGCGATGGGCGGAAATCTGCAGGCCGGCATCGGCGAGATCATTTGGGACAAGAGTAAGGAATTTATCCTTGTTGCCGTCCCGATGTTCATCCTGTTGGGCGAGATTATGCTGCGCGCGGGTATTGCGCGTCGTATGTACGGCGCCGTTATTCAGTGGCTCTCGTGGCTTCCCGGCGGGTTGATGCACGCGAATATCGGTTCTTGTACGATCTTCGCCGCCAGTTCCGGATCGAGCGTCGCGACCGCGGCGACCGTCGGAACCGTCGCCTATCCGGAAATTGAAGCGCGTAGTTACAACGAAAGCCTCTTTCTCGGTTCGCTCGCGGCCGGCGGAACGCTGGGCATCCTGGTGCCGCCATCGATCAATCTCATTCTCTATGGATTGTTGACCGACACGTCCGTACCCGAGCTCTATCTCGCTGGTATTATCCCGGGGCTGATCCTGTCCGGCCTCTTCATGAGTGTGATCGTCATTGCTTGTCTGTTCCGAAAGGATTGGGGCGGTCAGAAAGTGGAGACCAGTTGGGGCGAACGGTTCGGATCGCTGCCGCACTTATTGCCGCCGATTTTGCTTTTCTGTGCCGTTGTCGGTTCCATTTACGGCGGCGTTGCAACGCCGACGGAAGCGGCGTCCATCGGTGTGGTGATGGCCTTAATTATTGCGGCGTGTTTCAAAACCTTGAGTTTCAGCATGCTGCGCGACGCGTTCGAGGGCACGATGCGGACAACCGCGATGATCATGATCATCGTGTTCGCGGCCATCTTCTTGAACTTCGTCCTTGGATTTATGGGAATTACGCAGGCGATGCTGAATTTCATCGCGGCGTTGGGGCTGACGCCGGTTGAAACGATCCTGCTCTTGGTTCTCTTCTACCTGCTGATCGGTATGTTTATGGAGACCTTATCCATGATGCTGACGACGGTTCCGGTCGTCTTTCCGATTGTTATGGGCCTTGGTGTCGTGGAATTCTCCGACGTTTGGTTTGGAATTCTCATCACGATCCTGATGGAGGCCGCGCTGATAACGCCGCCGATCGGTGTGAACCTCTACGTTGTGCAAGGGATTCGCTCGCGCGGCGGCGAGTTCAATGACGTGGCAAAGGGCGCGGTTCCATTCGTGTTTGCTATGTTGGCGATGATCTTCCTGCTGATTTGGAATCCGTCTTTGGCGACGTGGTTGCCGAACCTGGTTTATCACTAGGATCGTCAGAACATTATCGAAGCGAGAAACGGCCGCGCATGCGGCCGTTTTTCTTTTTGTCATTCTCGCGTCGCCTCGCTTGTTGTGTTAGGTTTTAGGACGAACGGATTTAATCCCAGCGAGGGCATTCGCTTCTGAGCGGGGTGTAAGTGGAGGCTGGTGTCTTGAAATCTTGTCGAGCGTTGGGGCTCACTTTCTTCGCGTCTTTGGTGTTAATGGTGACGTTGCTGGCGGAGACCGCTTCCGCCGACAAAGTCGGGCTTTTCAAGAGTAAGGACGGAATCAAGGTTCGTTACACGGTTGTGACGCCGTTTCCGTTCGTAAAAACAAAAGCTTATCCGGCAATCATCGCCTTTCCCGGCGGTCGGCAAGACTCGAAAGCGGCGAAGGCGGCAATCACAGACTTTTGGGGCCCGGAAGCGCGCAAACGCGGCTATTTTGTTTTCGTGCCCGAAGCGCCCAAGGGATATCGCTTCTACCAGCGCGGTGTGTTTCTCGCCCCGGAACTGATTGAGCATTTCAAAAAGAAGTTCAAGATCAAGGGCGAGAAGTTCCACATGGCGGGCAACAGCAACGGTGGCTTGAGCGCGTTTCGAATTGCATTGAAAAATCGCAAACGAATTAGCTCACTGACCGTATTCCCGGGCTTTCCCGCGTTTACCCGGGATTACTATCGCTTAACCCGCTTGAAAAACGTCAAAACCAACCTGTTCGTGAACGAGAAAGACGAGCGCTGGGCGAGCATGACCGAATTCACCTATGAACGTCTAAAAGCGCTTGGTTTTGACATGACGTTCGAGAAATTCGGCGATGACGGCCATAAGGTGAAAGCCCTCGCCGGCACCAAAGCCAAGAAGCTGTTCGATATTATTGAACGATAGCCAAGCCGATGAGTGAAACCCGCGTTCTCGACGATGAAATTTCAGGTCGAATAGCCTGGCGAGGTGAAGACCTGGGCCCGGATGATGGCCACTTAATTCTCACGCCGGAATGCCTGGCCGAATTGGACGCGTTGGTGAGCGAACTCTCGCAAAACCCTTTGCCGCTGCCGGCGCTTAGGCCGGATGATTTCGAATTGCCCGCGTCTCGGGCGTTGATGCAACAGGCACGCAAAGTGTTAGAAGAGGGGGTTGGGTTTGTTTTGATCGACCGGTTGCCGATGGACCGGTGGTCGCGCGAGCAAGCCAAAGCCGCATATTGGCTTCTTTGCTCCATGGTTGAGCGGCCGGTCGCTCAAAAATGGGACGGCACCATGATCTATGACGTGCGGGATACCGGCAAAAAGCCTGGAAACGGGGTTCGGCCGGATATTACGAACGTCGAACAGAACTTTCACACGGACAACAGCTATAACCTCTGTCCGCCTTGGTACGTCTCTCTGCTTTGCCTGCAAACGGCGAAAGAGGGCGGTATCAGCGGTCTGATCAGCTTCTATGAGGCGCATAATGAGATGCGTAAGCGGCATCCCGATCTGCTGCCGCGGCTTTACGAAAATTACATCTTCGATCGCCAACGCGAACATGCACCGGACGACGTTAAGATTCTGCGTCATCCCATGTTTGAGTACGACGGTCAGCGTCTCAATGCCCGACTTTCTCGGTTTCAGGTAATCAACGGCCAGAAATTGGCCGGCGAAGAGATGGATTCGCGCGGTAAGGCGGCCATGGAGTCGTTTGAGGCGATCCTGCGCGATCCGGCGATGGTTAAGGAATTCTTCTTTGAGCCCGGGCAAATTCAAATTGTCGACAATCGCCGTTGCGGTCATCGTCGGACGGGCTTTGTCGATTGGCCTGAGCCGGACCGCCGCCGTCATCTGGTTCGCTTATGGTTACGCGGGTCCGGACGACCGTTCTACAACGGGTAGTTTGCCTGTCTACAAGCTGGAATCCTGCATTGGCATATGCCATAAGGGCCGCCCAATTAGGAATAGATTAGGGTTTGAACCGTGCTTTCGAACGAGGCTTTGGTCCTGGCGCTGCCCAAGGGCCGCATTCTCCGCGAAGTTATGCCGCTGGTCCGGGAAGCCGGAATCGAGCCGGAACCGGCGTTCGACGACCCTAATTCCCGGCTGCTCAAGTTTTCGACCAATCTTCCCGAGCTGAGTATCATTCGCGTAAGAAGCTTCGATGTTGCGACGTTCATCGCATTCGGTGCCGCGCATTTCGGTGTGGCGGGCAACGACGTGCTAATGGAATTCGATTATCCGGAAATCTATGCGCCGGTCGACCTTGGTATCGGCCGCTGCCGATTATCTGTTGCCGCACCGAAAGCGATGGCTGAGGGCGACGATCCGAGCCGTTGGAGCCATATCCGGATCGCGACGAAGTATCCCGGCATCACAAAACGCCATTTTGCGAGTCGCGGCGTGCAGGCGGAAACGATAAAGCTGAACGGGGCGATGGAGTTGGCGCCGAACTTGGGACTGTGTCGGCGGATCGTTGATTTGGTCTCGACCGGTCAGACCCTGAAGGACAACGGTCTTGTTGAAATTGAGACCATCGCGGAAGTCACGAGCCGATTTGTCGTAAATCGCGCGGCCCTCAAGACGCGGCCTGTCGAAGTTGGCGGTTGGGTCGACCGCTTCAGAGAGATTGCCGATGCCGCTTAGGCTGGACCAGAAGTCGGATGATTTTGAGGCAAAGTTCGAAGAATTTGTGGCCGCAAAGCGCGACGTAGAAGAAGACGTCGATAGTACCGCCGCAAAGATCATCGAAGCTGTCCGCCGTGATGGCGACAAGGCGGTTGCAGCATATACCGAGAAGTTTGACCGGTTGTCGCTCGCGCCTTCCGAGTTCGCCGTCGATCCGGCGGAAATGGATGCGGCGGTCGATGAATGCGATGACGCAACGGTTGAAGCGCTAAAAACGGCGGCGACGCGTATCCGGGCTTTTCATGAAACGCAACGACCGGACGCTATGGAGTATGAGGACGAGGCCGGCGTTAGACTGGGGGCGCGCTGGACGGCGCTCGATGCCGTCGGCCTATATGTACCCGGCGGGACGGCATCCTATCCGAGTTCGGTTTTGATGAACGCGATGCCGGCGCAAGTTGCGGGCGTCGAACGGATCGTCATGGTGGTTCCGACGCCGGACGGCAATATCAATCCGCTGGTTCTGGCAGCCGCAAAACTCGGCGGCGTCCATGAAATATACCGTATCGGCGGGGCGCAGGCGGTCGCGGCGCTCGCCTACGGCACCGAGACCATCCGACCGGTGGATAAGATTGTGGGACCGGGCAACGCATATGTTGCGGCAGCAAAACGTCGTGTTTTCGGCGCTGTCGGGATCGATTTGATCGCCGGTCCGTCTGAGATTTTGGTTGTCGCGGACGCCGAAAACGACCCGGACTGGATCGCAGTCGATCTCTTATCGCAGGCGGAGCACGACACGGCCGCTCAGTCGGTATTGATTACCGATAGTGCCGACTTCGCAGACAGTGTGGCCGCGGCGGTCGAACGGCGGCTCACCACTTTGCCGCGCTCTTCGATCGCGCGTGAGAGCTGGGACGCACAAGGCGCGATCGTCGTGGTCGGCGACCTTGAAGATGCGGCGGCGATGGTTGATCGAATAGCGCCGGAACATCTGGAATTGGCGACGGCGACACCTGAAGCGCTGGCCGCGAAGATTCGCCATGCGGGCGCTATATTCCTTGGGCGTTACACGCCGGAGGCCATCGGTGATTACGTGGCCGGCCCAAACCACGTGTTGCCAACGTCACGAAGTGCACGATTCTCGTCCGGCCTTGGTGTCCTGGATTTCATGAAGCGGACGACGATGGTGACTTGCGACGCGGCAAGCCTTCGCCGGATCGGTCCGGCGGCCGTGGCTCTTGCGGAAGCCGAAGGTCTCGACGCGCACGCGCTGTCTGTTTCCGTTCGGCTGAACGACTAGCCGGATGTACCGGCGATGCCTAAGCACAGTATCGTCCAAGTTTTTCTAGATGAAGGTTCGATAATCCGTCGGAGCCCCGAAGTCGAACAAGAGCGGGCCGTCGCGATATACGATTTGCTGGAATCCAATCATTTTGCCCCGACCGGCGACCTCGAGGGGCCCTTTCATCTCTATTTGCGTATCGAAGATCACAGCCGTCTGGTCCTGGATATTCGAAGTGAACAAGACGAGTCTCTGCGCGAAATCGGATTGCCGCTCTTACCGCTAAGGCGATTGATCCGAGATTACTTTCAGATTTGCGAAAGTTATTACGATGCCATCAAGAAATTAACGCCATCGCAAATCGAAACCATCGATATGGCCCGGCGCGGCCTTCACAACGAAGGGTCGGAAATCCTCGCGGAAAGGTTAAAAGATTCCGTCGAAGTCGACTATGAAACGGCTCGTCGTCTTTTCACCCTCGTATGCGTACTGCACATTCGCGGTTAATCTGGATGAACGGGGGGACAGCGAACAGTGACTGATCTGCCCGGCGCCGTATTATTTGCCTGCACGGAGAATGCCCTGCGTTCGCCGATGGCGGAAAGCATCCTAAAGCACTTTCACGGGCGCCAGATTTATGTCGATTCAGTCGGCGTGCGCGCGGGAGAGATCGATGGATTTGCGGTCGAAGTTTTGGACGAGATCGGTATCGATCTTTCACGGCATCGTTCAAAAAGCTTCGACGATTTAGAGGACGAGTTTTACGATTTGATCATTACCTTGTCGCCGGAGGCGCAGCACAGGGCTGTCGAACTGACGCGCACGATGGCGGTCGACATCGAATTTTGGAATACGTTCGATCCGAGTATTGTCGAAGGCAATCGGGACACCCGGCTCGCGGCGTATCGGCAAGTGCGGGACCAGTTGCTTGAACGCATACGCGCGCGGTTCCCTTTGTCTCCGCCGCTTGATACGTAATATGTCTGAAATGTCTTATTCCCACTTTAAGCTCGCCGATTATGCCTGAATTGATTCTTGCATCTGCGTCGCCGCGACGTCGCGAACTGCTCGCACAAATCGGCATTGTCCCCGATGTAATCGAAGCGGCGGATTTGGAAGAGACCGTTCTCTCGGGTGAATTGCCCCGCGTTCATGCCGCGCGCTTGGCCGAGGAAAAAGCAAAAGCGGTCGCCATAAAGTATCCGGACGCTTGGGTATTGGGAGCGGACACTGTTGTTGCCTGCGGCCGCCGAATCCTGCCGAAAGCCGAGGATGCGGAGACCGCGAAGGCCTGTTTAGAGATGATGTCGGGGCGCCGACATCGCGTCCATGGCGGCATCGCCGTCGTCCTGCCAGGGGGCCGGGTTCGGGCACGCACGGTCGAAACGCGTGTCCGCTTTAAAAGGCTTGAGCAAGCCGAGGTGTCCGCCTACCTCGCATGTGGCGAATGGCAGGGGAAAGCGGGTGGCTATGCCATCCAAGGGCGCGCAGCCGCATTTGTCGCAGATCTCAATGGTTCGTATTCGAATGTCGTCGGTCTTTCGTTGTATGAGACAGCAGCCCTGTTGCGCGAGCATTGGCCGAAATGAGTGACCGCGTCGAAAATCTACTCGTTGAGGTTTCACCGGCCGAAACGCGCATTGCTGTCCTCGACGAGAGCGGTGACTTGCTGGAATTCCGCGTCGACAGGATCAATGCGAAATCATTGGTCGAAGGCGTTTATCGGGGGCGCGTTGTCTGGGTCGAAAAGGGTTTGGACGCCGCTTTTCTCGATATCGGGGTCGGGGAGAATGTCTTTCTGAACCGTCCGGGGAAAGTTCACGAAGGGCAAAGCATCACTGTGCAGGTGTCGCGCAATGCGGGCGGCGGAAAACCGCCGCAGGTCCGAAAGCGTCTCGAGATTGCCGGTCGGTTTGCGGTCTATCTGCCAAATGAGCGCGGTATCAGATGGCCTGCAAATTTGAAATCCGGTCGCCGGCGCCAAGTACTCGAGGCCGCGTTTGCGGAAAGTGCAGAGATGGACGAGGGCTGGTCATTGCGTTCGCAAAGCGCGCGAGCGGACATCGAATTGATTCGTTCGGAAATGTCGCGGCTAAAAAGCCTATGGGCGAAAATCGGCAGCACCCAGGATCAAGCACCGAAATGCGTTCTGGCGCCACCAAGCATGTTGGAAAGAATGCTCCGGGACCGCGGGGCTGACGGGAGTGTCATCGTCGACGACCGAATGACACTACTCGACCTTGAAAAGAAGCGTGCCGCGGGAGAGATCGAAGGCTTGGACGATCTGTTGTTTCATGACGAACGCGAACCGCTTTTCGATGCTTATGGTGTCAATGACGGCCTGGACGAGGCGCAATCTCCCGTTGTCCCCCTTCGAAATGGCGGGCGGATTACGATTGAGTCGACGCGTGCCTTAACGGCGATTGATGTCGACATGGGCGGTAGTGGAGGCAAACAGCGAAGCGACGACGCGGTCTTCGCGATGAACAATGCGGCGGCACAAGCGATTCCGCGACAGTTGCGGCTTCGGAATATCGCCGGGTTGATCGTCGTTGATTTTATAGGCATGCGGCGAAAGGATCACCGGCGAAAGCTGGTCGAGCGGTTCAAGCGTGAATTCAGGCTCGCATCCGTTTCAGTCGATGTATTGGGTATGACAGCTGCCGGCTTGATTGAGGTGACACGCCGCCGCGATGGTCTTTCGTTAGATGAATTGATGTTGCAGCCAGAGAGTACTGGGATACTACTTTCGGTCGAGTCATTGGCCTGCCAAGCACTTCGGGATTTGTTGCGTACACAGGGTGCCGGCAGGTATAGATTGATCGTCTCTTCGCATGTAGAGCGCGTATTGTCCGGCCCCTTCAAACCGGCGTTTGACGAAACGGTGCGTCGGTTGGGGGGCGCCTTGACGATGATTGAAGACCCGAATGAATCGAGTTATCGGGTCGAGAGTGAAATGGGGAAATCGTGACCAATTCGCGTTGTCCGCAGTGTAATAAACCCACGGTCGAGCGTTTTCGCCCCTTTTGTTCGAAGCGATGTGCCGACTTAGATCTTGGTTCTTGGCTCAATGGTGCGTACCGAATTGAAACCGAAGAAGAGGCAGAAATCGAAGATTTTCAAGCACTAAGTCCGGACATTGAAAAGTTTTAGATATCTGAATTGAACTTAATTCAACTTTAAGGTTATACTGAACGGACAATTTGTCGCGCTTGTGTGGCCGCGTCGGAATTGTTTTATACGTTCCTTAGCATAGCTCGGGTGTGTTACACCTAGATTGTACCAAAGGTTTTTTGTGCCCGTTTCCCGGCACGACGAGGTTAAAAATGGCGACAACGACCGATAAAACGACTGCGCAAGGAAAAACCCGGGCGAAACCCCGCCGCCGTCGGCGCACGGTTTTGGAAGATGGTCCGCGCGAGATCGATGTTCATGTCGGGCAGCGTGTCCGGCAACGTAGAGTGCTCTGTGGACTGAGCCAAACGGAACTCGCGAACGCGATCGGGCTTACCTTCCAGCAGTTGCAAAAGTACGAGCGGGGGATGAACCGTATCTCCGCGAGTAAACTTTGGCAGATCTCACAAGTGCTCGACGTCCCGGTGCAATGGTTCTTCAAAGAATTCTCGGAGCCGAAGAACGATCAAGACAAGCAGAAAGAGTCGTTCCATATGAAACGCGAGACACTCGAACTCGTGCGAAACTATGTCGCGGCCCCGGCGGACGTGCAGCGGAAGTTCCTCAGCTTGGTGAAAAGCATTGCAAAATCCGCAGCTGACTAACTTGGATTTTTGAGCTGGAGAAATAGGCGAAACCAAGGATAGGCCGATTATCCGCCTTAATGGTGGACAATTGCGCTTAAGTTTTCTATTAAGTGCGCCGCCCTTCGGTGGCGCGTGTGCCCAGGTAGCTCAGTT
>PAZH01000045.1 GCA_002716125.1 Rhodospirillaceae bacterium | reverse complement strand
TTTTTTCAATTCGCGGTCCTCAGGGAGCGCCCGCCCAATTTAGGTCGGCTCCTCGTCGGCTTTGCGTACGTGCTTGTGGGCCTCGCATTGTTCCTCGTCGGTTTGGAAGAAGCCTTGTTCCCGCTTGGCGATATTATGGCGAAACAATTAACCGACCCGACATTTGTCGGGGGCGGCAAGAGCGCTGCAGCGCTCACCTGGAGCGACTACCTCTGGGTTTACGCGTTTGCCGCCGCCATCGGATTCGCGACCACAATCGCCGAACCGTCGCTGATCGCCGTCGCGCTGAAAGCGAGTTCCGTTTCCGGTGGAGCGATCTCCGTTTGGGGCTTGCGCCTGACCGTCGCGCTGGGTGTCGCCATCGGCGTATCGCTCGGCGCGTTCCGAATCGTGACCGGCACGCCTCTACATTTTTACATCGCTGCGGGCTACGTCATCGTGGTCTTTCAGACCATCTACGCCAACAAGGATCTCGTCCCCCTGGCCTACGACTCGGGCGGGGTGACGACGTCGACCGTCACCGTTCCCTTAGTGACCGCATTGGGACTCGGTCTCGCATCGACTATCCCCGGCCGCAATACGGTTATCGACGGGTTCGGGCTGATCGCCTTCGCCAGTCTGTTTCCGATGATGTCGGTTTTGGCCTACGGGCAGATTTCCAGCTGGCGCCGACGGCGGCGCCAGCGTTTGGAGAAAGGAGAATGAGATGAGGTTTAAATTGATCATGGCTTTGGTCGACGACCACCATACGGAGAACATTCTGGACGCCGCTCGGGAAGCCGGCGCCACGGGCGCGACGGTCGTCACGAGCGCCCGCGGCGAAGGAATCACACCGGAGAAAACATTCCTTGGACTCGAGATCGCCGGGCACCGCGACCTTTTGATGTTTCTCGTCGTCGAACAAATGAGCCGGGAGATTTTGGAGACTATTGCGAAAGCCGGAGAGTTCGACCAAAAACCCGGGAGCGGCATCGCATTCCAAATTGCGATCGAAGACGCTGTCGGATTGCAATCGCAATTGAAGGTTCTGACCGAAGAGATCGAGGAACAACTATGAAACAAGAACCGAAGATCAAAGTCCGTGAAGTCATGACGCGCGACGTTCGCACGATCGATAGCCTCGCTTCTGTGCGGGAAGCGATGAATCAGATGAAGGAATACGGATTCAGTTCACTCATTGTGGACCGGCGGGATGCGGACGACGAATACGGTGTTATCGCCATCACCGATATCTCGGATCAGGTCGTCACCAAGAACTTGTCCTTCGACCGAGTCAACGTTTACGAGATCATGCGAAAGCCGATCATATCGGTCCACCCGAACATGGATATCCGCTACGCCATCAACCTGATCAATCGTTTCAAACTGTCCCGCGCGATCGTTTTAGATGGCGATCAGAACCTTCTGGGGATCGTCACACTGCGGGACATGGTACTCCGGTATGCCGTCGCGAGAGAAAGCCAAAATGAGCAATAAATTCGCTTGACGGTATTTCGACAAACCAACGTGATATCGACCTGTTACGCTCCCATTTGCAGCGAAATATTTGCTCCAAGTAATTAAAAAATAAGTATTCTTGATCTTCCGAATCGCCCGAGTTGTGCACAGCAGCCGAGTCGCCCGTCGAGTCGTTGTTTTAGATCGTACCACTCTTAAATGTGAACAAGCTGTAACGAAGTCGCATAACTTTTTTTCTTATTTATCAAAGCCTTATTTATTTTGCTCATTTTTTGTGCAAACAGGAAAAGATCAAGCGTATCCGGGGCCCGCGCGTCGAATCGGCAAGCTATCAACAAGGTTATCCACAAGTTTCGTGGATAGAACGCCGGATCGTGGATTACGCCGCAGAAATTGTGGCGAAATTTCATTCTCAGCAGTCTAATTTTGGAACTTTTGCTTATAATGCACTCATGACGAACAATCCCAAGCAACGCCGCCCTGCCGAACCAGCCGTCGCGACAGGCGGCAGCATCGCAACCGGGGCGGAGACCATTCGTGGTTACCTCGCGACCTTACCGGGCGCGCCGGGTGTCTATCGAATGCTCAACAAACGCGGCGACGCGCTGTATGTGGGAAAAGCGCGCAATCTGAAGAAGCGGGTCGCCAACTATACGCACCCGGCGAAACAACCATACCGGTTGCAGCGGATGATCGCCGAGACGGTGTCGATGGAGTTCGTCACCACGCATACGGAAGTGGAAGCCCTGCTCCTTGAAGCGAACCTCATCAATCAACTTCGGCCGCGCTATAATGTCTTGCTGCGAGACGATAAGTCGTTTCCCTATATCCTGATCACCGGCGACCATGATTTCCCGCAGATCGTCAAACACCGCGGGGCCCGTAAACGCAAAGGCAACTACTTCGGGCCATTCGCGACCGTCGGGGCCGTCAATCGAACAATCACCGCCTTGCAGCGCGCATTCCTGCTTCGAAACTGTGCCGATACGATCTTTCAGACGCGGAGCCGTCCGTGCCTCCAATATCAAATCAAACGCTGCAGCGCCCCTTGCGTCGATCGAATTTCAACAGAGGACTACAAAGCGCTCGTCGATCAGTCCCGCGCTTTTCTCGCGGGCCGGAGCACCAAGGTTCAAGAAGACCTGGCGACTCAGATGCAAGCGGCGAGCGAGGAACTCGCGTTCGAACAAGCGGCCGCAATCCGCGACCGTATTCGCGCATTGACCCAGGTACAGGCACATCAAGATATCAATCTGGCCGGTCTGGATGAGGCCGATGTCGTCGCGCTTCACGAGGAAGGTGGCCAGGTCTGTATCCAAGTTTTCTTTTTTCGCGCCGGCCGCAATTACGGTAACCGCGCGTATTTCCCAAGCCAGACCAAAGGGCTGGATGCAGCAGACTTGATCGCGGCCTTCCTGGGACAGTTTTATGAGAAACATCCGCCGCTGCGCCAAGTGTTCCTCAGCCACACCCCGGCGCAGCGAAATCTGATCGCCGAAGCGCTGACGATCCGCGCCGAACGGCGAGTCGATCTCTTGGTGCCGAAGCGCGGGGCGAAGAAGAGAGCAGTGGATCATGCCGCGACGAATGCCCGGGACGCGCTGACGCGGCGCATGGCGGAAAGCGCGTCGCATCGACGGCTTATGGAAGATTTGGCAGACCGCTTGGACCTCGATGGGGCGCCTGAGCGTATCGAAATTTACGACAACTCGCATATCCAAGGCTCCAACGCGGTCGGCGGTATGGTGGTCTCTGGATTGAACGGGTTCGAGAAGAACAGTTATCGAAAGTTCAACATCAAATCGAAAGACGCAGCGGGTGACGATTACGCCATGATGCGCGAAGTCCTCACGCGGCGCTTCACCCGGGCGCTCAAAGAAGACCCGGACCGCGAAACCGGCACTTGGCCGGATCTTGTCATCATTGATGGCGGGCGGGGTCAGCTCACCATCGCAGAGGAAGTCTTTGCAGAGTTAGGCGTGGACGACGTCGCCTTGCTGGCTATTGCCAAAGGTCCCGAGCGAAACGCTGGCCGGGAACATCTGTATCGGACGGGACGATCACCAATGATGCTCGAGCCACGCGACCCCGTCCTCTATTTCTTACAACGGTTGCGGGACGAAGCGCACCGCTTCGCCATCGGAAGTCACCGGGCCCGGCGCGCCAAGAACATTTCGGCCTCACCGCTCGACGAGATCTCCGGAATCGGCGCGAAACGGAAAAAAGCGCTTCTTCTGCATTTCGGATCAGCGCAAAGCGTTGCCCGCGCGGGGTTGACCGACCTTGAAGCCGTGGAAGGCATTAGCCGGGGCGTTGCGCAGAAAATTTATGGCCACTTTCACGAAGATCAGTAGTATCTTCGCCACGGCGTAACCCAGATATTCCATCATTTGTCTGGTGGGATTTGCTGCGCTTGAGAATGAGATGATCACGTTACCGAACGTTCTGACGCTTTCACGAATCCTCGTCATCCTGCCGATCATCGGTTTGTTTTGGCTTGAGGGCGATTGGCCGCGATGGGTTACGCTCGGCCTCTATGCCGCTGCCTGTATTACGGACTTCTTCGACGGTTACCTCGCCCGCACAAGGGGCGAGATCTCGCGGTTCGGCCGATTTCTCGACCCGGTGGCCGATAAGCTTCTGATCGCGTCCGTCATTCTCATGCTCTGCGCCTTTGGTCAGATTGAAGGCGCCGCGATCCTCGCCGCCGTCGTCATTCTATGCCGAGAAATCTTGGTGTCAGGGCTGCGGGAGTTTCTGGCTGGCCTCCGCGAAGGTTTACCCGTCAGCAAGCTCGCGAAATGGAAAACAACAATACAAATGTTCGCTCTGGGCTTTCTCATTGTCGGCACCTCGGCGCCGGCTTGGATACCCTCCGTGTTGATCGGTGAGATTGGGCTCTGGGCCGCCGCCGCGCTGACGCTCATCACGGGCTACGATTATCTTGTGATCGGATTGCAGCACATGCGCGAAGACAAACGAAACTTGGCGAGCTCTCGACCAGACACCAAGTCGCCGAGCGGCGCGGAATAACGCGAACCGCATATGAAAATTTTTGGACTCGCGGGATGGAGTGGTAGCGGCAAGACGACGCTCTTGGTCGGTTTGATCCCCGAACTCACACAGCTGGGCCTGACCGTTTCCACCATCAAGCATGCGCATCACCGCTTCGATATCGATACGCCCGGCAAGGATTCCTACGAACATCGCCGTGCGGGCGCCACGGAAGTCATGGTGACCTCTGTCGATCGATGGGCATTGATGCACGAGAATCGCGGCGAAGGTGAGCCAGATGTCGACACATTGATTTCGCGCATGTCGCCGGTCGACCTACTCCTTATCGAAGGATTCAAGAGCTATCCCCATGATAAACTGGAAGTTCACCGACCTTCCGTTGGTAAACCGCTGCTGGCGAATGAGGACGAGAGTATCGTGGCAATTGCAAGCGATGCCGCACTAACCAATATTAGATGTCCGGTGCTCGATCTTGGCGATATTTCCATGATCGCCGCGTTTATCGCATCGCATTGCGGCTTGGGCGAGACGGCAAAAGATGGCGCAACTGAGTGACGATTGCTTTTCGGGGGCGGACCGGCTGATCACGACGTCGGAAGCGCTGACGATTCTGTCCGATAGGATCACGCCGGTTACCGACGTGACGACCGTGCCGCTTCGCGCCGCTGTCGGCCGAATATTGGCGGAGGATATCGTCTCACCGGTTGACGTACCACCGCACGCAAATTCGGCTGTCGACGGTTACGCCGTATTTTTCGAGGATCTTGATCCGTCTGCAGCCACAACTCTCCCGATTGGCGGCCGCGCCGCCGCCGGACATCCGCTCGGCCGCGCGGCCAATCGCGGCGAGGCAATTCGGATATTTACCGGCGCTCCCATGCCGGCCGGACCAGACACCGTTATGATGCAAGAAGATTGCAGCGAAGCGGATGGCGTCGTCACCATCGCGCCCGGGATCAAGCAAGGTGCGAATTGCCGTGCCGCCGGCGAAGACGTGACGAAAGGCCGGACCATTTTAAAATCGGGTCTGCGTCTGCGCCCGCAGGAAGTCGGGCTCGCGGCGGCCGTCGGACGCGCCGAATTACAAGTGTTCGAGAAAGTCCATGTCGCAATATTTTCGACAGGCGACGAAGTTGGCGAACCCGGCGACACGCTGGCCGCCGGCAAGATCTACGATTCGAACCGCTATACCACTATGTCTGCATTGGAACGCCTTGGCTGCGTTGTCGATGATCTTGGTATCCTGCCGGACAGTCCCGAGAAAATCGCCGAAGCGATCCGAAAGGCCGCGAGAACACATGACGTGCTCGTCACGAGCGGCGGTATGTCGGTGGGCGAAGAAGATCACGTCGGAAAAGCAGTATCCGACAACGGGAACCTCCATTTTTGGCGTCTCGCGATTAAGCCAGGCCGCCCTGTCTCTCTTGGACAGGTTCACGCCGGCGATCGAAGCGCGGCATTTATTGGTCTCCCCGGCAACCCCGTCGCGGCGATGGTCACGTTCTTGCTGATCGGACGACCCTTGGTGTTGCGTCTCGGCGGGGCGACTGAAATCTCGCCAGCGGTCTATCGCGTGACGGCAGGGTTTTCTCATAAGAAGAAACTCGACCGCCGGGAGTATGTTCGCGCCCGGCTCGAAGACACGCGGGACGGAACGGCCCGCGCGCAAAAATATGGTGCCAGCGGCGCCGGCGTTTTATCGTCGCTCGTGGGTGCGGACGGCCTGGTCGAATTGCCGGAAGATATGACCGAACTCGAAGCCGGTTCGACCGTCGACTTCCTGCCCTTTAGTGAGGTTCTCGGATGAAGATTCTTTACTTTGCCTGGTTACGGCAAAAAACCGGAATAGATGCGGAAGACGTGGAAATGCCGCCGGAAATTTCGGACGTTGCCGGCCTACTCGATTGGCTGAAAGAGCGGAATTCCAATTTTGCCGACGCTTTGGCCGATTTCGCTTCGATCCGCGTTGCCGTAAACCAGGAATTCGCCGAATTAGACGCCCCCGTCGCCCAAGGCGACGAAGTCGCGATCTTTCCGCCAATGACAGGGGGTTAGCCTATGAGTGTCAAAGTCCAATCGGAAGATTTTGATATCGGCGGCGAATTGGCGGCTTTGACCGACGGCAATACGGATATTGGCGGTATGGTCAGCTTTGTCGGGCTGGTCCGGGACCTCGGCGGAGACGACGCCCTCAAGGCTATGACCTTGGAGCATTACCCCGGCATGACCGAGAAGATGCTGCGGGAAATCGAAGCGGAGGCGAACGAGCGTTGGGACTTGGAGGCCAGTCTTATCGTCCACCGCTACGGACGGCTTGAACCGGGCGATCGGATCGTTTTGGTCGCGACCGCGAGCGCCCACCGCCAAGAGGCGTTCGACGCCTGCGCCTTTTTAATCGATTGGCTCAAAACGAAGGCCCCGTTCTGGAAGCTCGAAGAATCGGACCAATTGGGCGCGCAATGGGTAGAAGCGAAGGAAACGGACGATCGCGCGGCAGAACGCTGGGAACGCGACCATCGGGATGCGGCTGAGTAGATGGGCGACGTTGTCAATCTTCGGGCCTATCGCAAACAGCGAAAACGCGTGGAAAAAACCGCGAAGGCGGAAGCGAACCGCCAGAAGCACGGTCGCACTAAGACGGAAATAGCGCGCGATAAAATGGAAGACCGGCAGCGTAAAGAGCACCTGGACGGCAGCCAGATCGACGACGAAAGCTAAAGACTTCCGCGAGGGAACAGAATGCCGCAAACAGGCATATTTAACTATCCAAGCATCGACCGAATCGTATTCGGCGAACCTTTCATCGAAGCGGTCCAAAAGGAAGCCGACCGACTTTCGGTCGAACGTATCTTCATCCTCGCCAGCGGTACAATCAGCCGAGAGACACAATGTATCGAGGATCTCCGTGCCACGATGAAGGGCAAAATCGCCGGTGTCTTTGATCGGTTGCGCCCGCACGTACAACGAGACGACGTGATCGCCGCAACCGCGGAAGCGCGCGCGGTTCAGGCGGATTTGATCCTGACGATCGGCGGCGGCACGCCCACGGATGCCGCAAAGATGGTTTCTTTCTGCCTCGCGAATGACGTTAGCGAGTACGAAGAACTCGACCCGCTCCGCTGGGTCAGCAATCCGGACGGGACGGCCGTGCAACCGCCATCCAAGGTGCCTACCGTACGATCGATTTTCGTACCGACAACACTGTCAGCTGGTGAGTTTAGCGCGGGCGCTGGCTGTACCGACTCACGCCGGCACGTAAAGCAGATGTTCCGCCACCCCTTACTGGCACCCGTGGTCGTTATTCTGGACCCCGCCATCTGTCTACACACGCCCGAGTGGCTTTGGTTGTCGACCGGCATACGCGCCGTCGACCATGTTGTCGAAGATTTATGTTCCATCAATCTGCAGCCGTATGTCGAAGGGACGGCACGCCATGCGCTTCGGCTATTGGCCGACGGATTACCCAAATCGAAGGCCAATCCGGACGACCTCGACGCCCGGCTGAATTGTCAGACCGGCGCATGGATGTCGATGATTGGCGGAGCTGCCGGCGTGAAGAAGGGGGCCAGTCACGGTATTGGACATATGCTGGGCGGTGTCGCCGACGTGCCCCACGGATATACGTCTTGTGTCATGTTGCCGAGCGTCCTCGCCTGGAACGAAGGCGTCAACGACGAACAGCAAACTGTGGTGAGCGAAACCTTAGGGCGACCAGGTGAGCCCGCGTCGCAGGTCATCGGCGAATTGATTTCAGACCTCGGGATGCCGACGCGCTTGCGCGATGTCGGCGTAAAGCAGGATCAATTTCAAGAGATCGCTGCGGCCTCGATGCATGACCGATGGATCCCGAGCAACCCGCGAAAGATCACGGACCCCGCACAGGTCGTCGAAATTTTAGAGATGGCTTGGTAATCGCCGCATGAACCGCCAGCAACGCCGACGCGCCGCCCGCGCCAACAAGCAGAACGACGGTTCGCAGCAAAGCCAGTCCGACCCCCGGTTTGATGCCGGGCGTCGGGCGCATCAAGCGGGACAATTCGCTGAAGCGCAGGCGGTCTACGACCAACTCTTAAACGAGAACCCGCGCAATGCGGATGCACTGCACTACCGCGGACTACTGGCCTTTCAACAAGGGCAAACGGAAGAAGCCCTGACGATGTTAAACGAGGCGGTGTCGCTCCGGCCAAACGCACCCATCTTTCACGGTAACCTTGCCAATGTCTTGTTAAACGCAGGCGACAATGAACGCGCCGAGAAAGCCTTTCGCAAGGCCATACGCCTCGACCGGAACTACGCGTTAGCGCACAGCAATCTGGCGACTTTGTTATTGGGCGGCGGCCGGATCGACGAAGCTGAAACGTCGGTGCGCCGCGCACTGAAGCTACAGCCACGTAATTTTGAATCGTATAGCAATCTTGGTTCGATATTGCGCCGACGCGGTGACTTGGACGGTGCGGAAGCCGCGTTCCGTAAGGCCTTGTCGATCAATCCGGATTACGAACGTGCCCATAGCAATCTGATATTTGCGCTCGATTTCAACGCATCTGTCAGTTTCGAGATGCAACAAGCGGAGAGGCGCCGCTGGGCGGAACGGTTCGCCGACCCGTTGAGCGTTGGTGTACCTCATTTCGCAATCGATCGCGACCCCGACCGTAAACTCCGTATCGGTTATGTTTCCGGAGACTTTCGAAATCATTCGGCAGCGTTCTCATTTGGCCCCGTGATACTGGAACGCGACCGAGAAGCGTTCGAAGCCTATTGCTACATGACCTCCGCGCGCCGCGATATTGTGACGGAAAACTTCGAAACCGCTGCGGACCAATGGCGCCCATCCTGGGGCAAACCGGATTCACAGATCGCGGATATGATTCGTCACGACAAGATCGATATCCTTGTCGATCTATCAGGGCACTCAGCCGGCAATAAGCTACTGGCATTCGCGCGCCGACCGGCTCCAATTCAAGTGTCCGCCTGGGGACATTGTACGGGGACTGGTACGCGAGCGATGGACTACCTCCTGGCGGATGCGACAACGATCCCCCAGACTGATGCTGTGCATTGCACCGAGGAAGTCATCGAACTTTCATGTGCCATTTGCTATGCGCCGACGGACGCTGCACCCGACGTATCGCCGCTGCCTCTGAGCTCCAACGGATATATTACGTTCGGCTGCCTCAACCGTATCGAAAAGCTGAGCGACGAAACGATACGCGTTTGGTCACGAGTTCTAGAGGCTGTTCCAGCGTCTCGCCTCTTACTCAAGAGCGGGGCCCTAGACGACAAGGGTGTCACCCGACAATTGCGCTCGCGCCTCGTCGAACACGGTATCGAGGATGAACGCGTTACGACGCGGGGTCGAAGTAGCTGGTTTGAGCACATCGAGACATTGAGGGAGATCGATATTGCACTCGATCCTTTCCCAAACAACGGTGGAATAACGACACTCGAAACTCTTTGGATGGGTGTCCCTGTTGTTTCCCTTCGTGGGCACACACCGGCGAGCCGTATCGCCGCATCAATCCTCACCGCCAGCGGATGTGAAGAATGGGTTCAGGAAGACGCGGACGGCTACTTCGACTGCGCAATTACACTCGCATCGGAGCCGACACGACTCGCCGCATTGAGAGATAGCTTAAGGGACCAAATTTCATCCCGGCCCTTAGCGAATTCGAAACTCTATGCACGCGAGGTGGAAGGACACTACCGCCGCATGTGGCATGCATGGTGTAGCCGCAATGAGTAGACAGCAAAGACGCCGCGCGGCGCAGCAAGCCAAGAAGGCAGCCGGTAAGCCGCAAACCGATTCCGCGAAACAAGCTGACCTCGAAGCTATTTTTCAAAATGCCATGGCGCAGCATGGCGCCGGTCAGCTCGATCAAGCGATTGCAAGTTACGACCAAATTTTAACCGCCCTACCGCAACAACCGGACGCGTTACATTTGAAAGGCGTCGCGATGGCCCAGATGGGCGACCTCGGCAGTGGGATAGAGTTGCTCCAGCAGGCCGCTGCTGCGAAGAACGATTCGGTCGACATACACAACAACCTCGGCAATCTGCTTTGGCAGGCCGGACGGCTGGAAGAAGCCGATATCGTGTTGCGTCGCGCCATTGATATCCTGCCGACACATGCGGCGGCGCATAACAACCTTGGTGGTGTCCTCGAACAAGCCGGTCGTCAAGAAGAAGCTTTGGCCTCGTATCGGGCGGCCGCGAACCTGGAGCCGAATAACTCGGCAATTCACGGCAATATCGGTATCGTCCTGGAACAACTCGGCCGGCTCGAAGAATCTGCCGTATCGTTGCGACATGCAGTCGAACTCGACCCTCAATCGCCGGAAGCCCATAACAATCTTGGGAATGTGATGAAGGGGTTGGGAAACCTTGAGGACGCCGCAACTCAATTGCGTCAAGCCATCGCCCTTAAGCCGGATTACGCCAACGCACATCAAAATCTAGGCAGCGTCTTGATCGAGCTCCTCGAACTCGACGAAGCCGTCGCGACACTCGAACGCGCTGTAACGCTCGAGCCCGATCACGCTCAGGCTTTGGTGAACCTTTCGGCCGGACTGAATTTACTGGAACGACTGGAGGAAAGCGAAAAATTCGCCCGCCGGGCCGTCGAAATCGCGCCCGATTTGGCGGAGGCGCATAATAATCTCGGTGTCTCCATTCGTGGCCAGGGCGCGAACGAAGAAGCGGAAGCCTGCTATCGCCGCGTTGTCGAGCTCGATCCGACCCACGCGACAGCCCACAGCAATTTGATCTTTACCCTCGATTTCAACCCAAACTACGGCGTCGCCGACCATCAAGCTGAGAGAAAACGCTGGCAAGAATTGCACGCGGCCCCTCTCGCCGCCGCCATACAGCCGCATGATAACAACCCGGATCCGAACCGTAAGCTGCGGATCGGCTATGTTTCCGCCGACTTCCGGCGGCACTCGGCGGCGAACGGTTTTGGGCCGATGATAATGTCCTATGATCGCGACGCGTTCGAAATTTATTGCTACTCGGTCAATTTGACGTCGGATGATTGGACCGAATCATTCCGCGCCGCCGCCACCGGATGGCAAGACTGTCGGCGCCTGAACGACTCGCAATTGGCTGAGGCCATTCGTGCGGACAAAATCGATATTCTCGTGGATCTGTCTGGGCATTCGGCCGGTAATAGATTGCCGGTCTTCGCGCGGAAACCCGCGCCCGTTCAGGTGACCGCCTGGGGCCATGCGGCCGGTACCGGTCTCGAGGCAATCGATTATTTTTTAAGTGACCCGGTCGTCGTGCCCGCGTCGGAGACCGGCTTATACGCCGAAGAAGTGCGGTATTTGCCGAGCCACATCCCCTACTACCCACCGCAGCCCGCGCCTGAAGTTGTGGACGCACCCTTTCGCCGGAATGGATACATCACTTTCGGCAGTTTCAATCGGCTCGAGAAGATCAGCGACGGAACGCTTGCGGTATGGTCGCGTCTGTTGAAACGCTCATCAACCGCACGCCTCCTGATTAAGAGCCAGGCGCTCGATCGGCCGAAAGTCCGTGCCGGATTCGAAGAAAGAATCCAAGCGATGGACATAGATGAAGACCGAATCACGCTCCTTGGCGCGGACCCGCAAATGGTTCATTTGGAGAAACACAGTTTGGTCGACATCATGCTCGATCCGTTTCCGCACGGCGGTGGCATTAGCACGGCCGACGCATTATGGATGGGCGTTCCAGTTATCGCTCTGGTTGGGGAGACCATCGCGGGGCGTATCGCCGCTTCCGCACTTACCGCCATCGGATTACCTGATCTGATCGCGAAAACGGAAGATGAGTATATCGAAATCGCGATGCGACTTGGTGAAGACACCGAACGGCTTGTCCAGCTACGGTCCTCAATGCGCCAACAGGTTGCGGAATCGCCAGTCGCGGATCCCAAACAATACGTCGCCGCCGTCGAGATATTGTATCGCGATTTTTGGACCCGGTGGTGCGCCGATCAGTGACACATCAGGACGGGTATCTCCGCCGCGTCCAATATATGGCTGGTGATACCGCCGAAGATCATTTGGCGGATGCGGCTTCGCGTATAGGCGCCCTTCACCAATAAATCCGCTCCCAATCTTTCGGATTCTTCCAGTACCGCCTCACCCGCGGTCCGACGACCCGCTTCGACATTCAGCGCTTCCGCCGCGATTCCGTTTCGACGCAAATGAATTGTGGCATCGTTCGCAGAAGGTCCTGGGACCATACCCTCTTCGACTTGTAGGACCGTTACTTTCTCAGCGCTTTGCAATAGCGGCATCGCAAAGGTAATACAGCGCGGTGTCTCGTAACTCCCGTTCCAAGAGATAACGACATTCTTCGCCAGTTCCGTCGGCGCTTTTGGCGGGGCGATTAGAATCGGCCGGCCGGTCTCGAACAAGGCCGCTTCCAATAAGCTCATTGTCGGCGTTGCCGAGCTGCGAATGGGCCGTCCGACTACGATGAGATCGAAGAGACGTCCGCGGTTTCCGACGAGGTCGCGGCCTGGGATATCTTCTTCAACCCAACCCGCCGTCGCGTGCCCTTGAGGATCTCCGCCGCCGTTCAGCGGAACGCCCTTTTCTTTCATGAACGCTTCGAACAGCTCGTGCGCACGGACCGCGCGTTCTTTTTCCTGCTGCTGAAAGGTTTCAACAAGATCCGGCGGCGTCACACCCAGTCCTTCGCCGGCGACCACCACTTCGGTCAGACCCGGCTGTTCGTACAGACCTTCGATATAACTATCGAATCGCTTCGCCACGATAAGCGCCGATTCAAGGATAGAGGGTAGCACATCGCTTTCCTCTAACGGGACCAGTATCGTCTTCACTGCACCCCCCAAAGGTGAAATTCGACTACCTGTCCATACTATACGAGGCGCAGCCTAAGGTTAAGCAGAATAAATATTTCCCGTTATCGAGGCGTCTTGAGTGCCCCCGGCGCACATTTTTTCTCGACATACCAGTCGACGAATGCCATCGGATCAATCGGTGGCGCGAAATGGTATCCCTGAACAACGGCACAGCCATTCTGCCTGAGAAACTCAAGCTGGGGAACGTTTTCGACGCCCTCTGCAATGACTGATAAATTCAGTTGTTTTGCGAGATTGATAATAATCTGCGCGATTGCCGCGTCGTCGACGACATCGTTCACGAAAGAGCGGTCGATCTTCAGTTTGTCCATCGGGAACCGCTTAAGATAGGCCAGAGAAGAGTGACCGGTTCCAAAATCGTCGATCGCAAGACTGACGCCGATATCGTGCAAACCATGGAGGGCCGCGACCGTCTCCTCCACATTGTCCATAATCATGCTTTCGGTGATCTCTAGCTCAAGCCACGACGGTTCGATTTGAAATTCGCCGATCAACTTACCGACCGCTTCGACCAAGTCCGTGCGCTTGAACTGCACGGCCGATAAATTCACAGCGATCGGTACCGGTGGAAGACCCAAGGTCTGCCACTTTAGGATCTGTTCGCAAGATTTTCGCAGAACCCAATCCCCAATCTCGACGATTAATCCCGAAGTCTCGGCAATGGGGATGAATTCCACAGGTGAAATCTCACCATACGTTTCATGGCTCCAACGTAAGAGCGCTTCCACACCAACCACTTCACCCTGAACAATATCGACTTTCGGCTGGTACTTCAGATACAACCCGATGTCGTCGGTGACGGCCATCCGGAGGGCTGTCTCAAGGTCCTTACGTCGAATGGCTTGCGCGTTAAGATCGGCGTTATAGAACGCGAACCTGCCCCTGCCCGCATTCTTGGCGTGATAGAGCGCCATGTCGGCGTTCTTCAACAAAACGTCCGGATCAGACGAGTCCTCTGGGAACATCGTTATGCCGAAACTCGCTTTCGTGAATGTGTCGGTACCGTCCAATTCGATCGAATTCGCCAACGCATCCTTGACCATTTCAGCGATCGCGGCCGCATCGTTCGCACTTTTGAGGTTGTTCGCGACGATCGCAAATTCATCGCCGCCAAGGCGCGCAACAAAATCGGTCTCGCGGATCCGCGACACCAAACGCTGAGCGACGCGCTTCAAAAGCGTGTCGCCAGCCGGATGGCAATGCGAATCGTTGACGTCCTTAAAATTATCGAGATCGAGTAGAATGAGCGCGCCGATGCCGCCCGTCCGCCCAACTTGCGCAATCGATTGACGCAGTTCGCTTTGGAACATGGCCCTGTTCGCCAATCCGGTTAAGACGTCGTAACTGGCCAATCGAGCAAGGCGTTGTTCGGCTCTCTTGCGTTCCGTAACGTCTATGAACCAGTGTTGCGTCGCCCGCTCTCCGTTCCAATTGACGACCCGGACTGTTGTCTGAATCCAGATGGATGTGCCGTCCGCTCGAAGCGCTTCAAATTCATAGATCTCCGGGACCTCGCCACCGGCCAGCCGCGTCTTATTGAACATCTTTAGACGGTCGCGTTCGTGTTCGGCGTAAAGCTCGCGAACATTATCCAGTTCGAGAATCGCATTTGCCTCGGGATACCCAAAGATCCGTGCGAGTGCATCATTCGCGAATATCGGCTGCCAATCCCGGTGGATCAGTATGCCCTGCAGAGAGTTCTCGATCAGGCTGCGAAACCCATCATGGAAATGTTCAGCCGAATCGGTCGAAGCGACTGGGGTCGTTTTCGGACGCACATCTTGCGACGATGCCGGCATGGCTTGAAAGCAGACCGTGCCACTGTGTTTCTCTGGCACAACCATGAAACATGTGCAGTCCTCTGGCGGGCCGATCTGCACTTCGCCCGACGTGCCGGACTTAAGGACGCTCGCCGCCATTTGCCGAATATTTCGAAGGTCGGCTTCACGCGTGGCTTCCGGTTTCGAATCGATCCATTTAACCGCAGCTTCATTGCGGTACTGGATAAATGCATTTGAAGATAAAATGATGACCGGCATCGGATTTAAGGAAAAATAATCGGCCGGCTCCCCATCGAATTGAATGTTCCCGTCTGGAGTCATTTCCCCGCTCGCCCGTAAGTCTTTATTTCTTATGGTATATTTCCCCTCCGAACAGCGTTCGGCACACCATAAGGAACTTCTTTCTCAAGTAGAGCAGCGAAATCGTATAGATTTGGTTAATTTCTCGGCGTAGAACTTCGTCTTAGAAATTAGACAATCTTTGTCCAATAACACACTCCAAGGGAGCATCGACATGACGATTCAACGCCGCCACTCCGGACCTCGTATGAGCCAAATCGTCGTTCACAACGACACCGTTTACCTTGCCGGTATCGTCGGCGACGACAGGTCTGCAGATATCGCGACCCAAACACAGCAAGTCCTCGCAAAGATCGACGGCTATTTGGCCGAGGTCGGCGCCGATAAATCAAAGCTACTTTGTGCTGAGATATGGATCAGCGATATGGCATTGTTCAACGACATGAACGCTGTCTGGGACGCTTGGATCGATCCGGCCAACCCGCCGACCCGCGCCTGCGGCCAAGTGCCGCTCGCCCACCCCGACTTTAAAGTCGAGATCATCGTTCGAGCGGCACTCGACTAGAATTGCCGGACGGTCAATTTGCAGCCGCCGATAACTTCTCCAATACAGCGCCCGGGATAAGATTCCGGGCGCTGATTTGACTCAGCAATTGATCGTCGCAGTCCTTCAAGCTGGACCGCAGGGCGATATAAACCTGGGCCAAAGCCGTCTCCTGCCAAAACCAATCGTCGAGTTCGGCGATACCGGCCTTGCGACCCGGCTGGGCGGCGGCGGCTTCGAGATAGACGCCTTTTAAGTCTTCCGTCGCGTACTTAAATGCGTCCCCAATGGGGATATCGTCCCGTGGGTTATCCGGCCACGGGGAGTCGAGAAACCCCGCAACAAATGGAACAAGGTCGTCAATCGCCATCTGCGAGGCCCCAACGGTCGTACGGCCATCCCGGGCTTGGCACGCCACATCGTACCATGGCCGCAATTTATGAAACTCCTGCAACAGAGCCGCTTCCAGACTGCCGACCTCCGCATCCGCCGCCGGCGGTGCACCGAGAGCGACCGGACAAGACCATCCCTCTGTGTCCGAAGGCGCTTCACCTGGCGCGTCTTCCGGAAAGTCTTCCAGGACCGGACCGCTCGCTCTTTCGAACAAGGCAAGCGCTGCCGAAATTACGCGCCGTTGAAACGCCGCTTCGCCCGGTGTACCGAATGGCCGACCTAACTCGAACGGCACCCATAGTGCCCTTGGCGGCTGGATAACTTCGGTGTGCATGCGAACCAGGCTGATTTGCGTTGTCGGTAGGCCTTCCGCTTCCAAAAAATGTCCCAATGCGCTCACGGCGCGGGTACAGTTGGGTCAGACGGGGGCCAGTAAGACCGCATTGACCTGATCTTCCTTTAGGAAACCGGCGATTTCACGTACGAGCGGCTCCATTTGTTCCGGATCCGTCGCACCCATGAAGGAATAGCCAAAATCGGCGACCGATCCGATTTCGCCGTCCGCGGCCATTTCTTTTAGGCGCTCCACCGGGAAAACGACATTGAGATCTTGTTGAAAACCACTCCGGTCGAAATTGACCGATATGTGGCTCATGACGATTTCGTCTGGCGGGGTATCCCGGTGGAAGACGCGATAATCCGCATCGCCGCGAGAGAACGGTCGATCGTCGCGCCTTTGGAGACCCGCTGTCGAAATGACCGCGACACGTCGCTCCGAAATTGGGGGGCCTTCCGCCCAAGGTTGTGTGTCGAATGTTGGACACGGAAGATTGATAAGGTGGTCGCGCTCAGCTTGCGCGAGATCGCTTAGACGAACCATTAGGGCTCCAAGATTGAAGTGAGTTTGTTATCGAAGATTCTAACGGCCCGGGTCGCTTTGACCAGCTGTATCAATCCAGTGTGCGGTCTTGTACATCCGTAACGGACCACCGATCGAAGTCGATCAGGCGGACGGGGAAGGGACGTTCGCAAAATGCCGGCGCCGTCGAATAGGTGATCCCTTTTTCATTCCGGCATAGCGCACCCGGATGGAAATGACCGGAAAGCGCACATCTGACGACGCCGCTCTGCTCGATACCGTCCACAATGCCAGATTCGGGCCTATGGCTATAAAGGGATCGCCGAAAGACGCGGGGCCGCAAGATATAGTGCTGCAGTTGAACTTGCGGCTCCGATGTCGTTTCCGCCTCTAAAGCTTCAATAAACCGAGACACTTCACCCGCCGGCCGAAAGGGCGCCCGCTTCTCATCCAGATCGTCGTCGAACCCGACAAACCGCCATCCATTGATACGATCGTCAGGGAGCGCGGCCCCAAACACCTCATGAAACGCACCGCGATGGTCATGGTTGCCTGGAATGACCAGCCAGTCACGCCCCGTCGCTTCCAACCACTCGCGCATCCACCGGTAGTCGGCGGCCGATTCTTCCACCGATTGTTGATAGCCGGCAGGATCGGTCTCCCGGAGGGAGCCGTCCACGACTTCGTCCGGTACATCGAGCAGATCGCCGGTCATGACGATGACGTCGGGCGACCAGTCTTCCAACCGTTTCCCAACACGTTCGAGGTTTGCCGGTATATCGCGCGAGAGCCGTTCCGTTCGATCCGCCGTACCGGCCAGCGCGTGGCGCATGTGGAGGTCGGTCAGATGCAGGAGGCGCATTTCCTTCCCGCTCATACCAACCTCCCCTGCTTGCAAGCTGCGCCGAATTACGCGGCGCTGGTGCTCACCAACGCCGTGCGGTCATCCTGACGCATAACCAATGCATCGTAGTCCTGCATCAGCAGTTTTGTTGTCTCACCCGGTGTAAACTTATACTCACCGATCTCGGAGACAGGGGTCACTTCCACAGCTGTGCCCGTCAGGAAAACCTCACTCGCATCGGCGAGCTCTTCGGGTTTGATATGGCGTTCGACGATTTCAAGCCCGCGCGCCTCGGCTAGTTTCATCACCGTCCGCTTGGTGATCCCGTCGAGGAAGCAGTCCGGCGTCGGCGTGTGAAGCTTACCGTCACTCATCAAAAGGAAAATGTTCGCACCCGTCGCCTCAGCGATATAGCCGCGGTAATCGAGCATGAGCGCGTCCGAATAACCGTCCTTCTCCGCATCATGCTTCGACAGCGTACAGATCATGTAGAGGCCCGCCGCCTTGGTTTTACAGGGAATTGTCGCCGGATCGGGACGGCGCCATTTGCCCCATTTCATCCGAATGCCCTGCATGCGGGCTTCTGGCGAGAAATAGGCTGGCCACTCCCATGCCGCAATCGCCATGTGAACGCCGGAATTCTGAGCGGAGACGCCCATCATTCCGGGACCGCGCCAGGCGATCGGGCGGATATAGCCATCTTCAATGCCGTTCTTCTGAAGCAACTCGTTACAGGCTGCATCAATCTCGTCGGCAGAAAACGGGATTTCGAAATCCATCGTCTTCGCACCCTCGAGCAAGCGCTCCGTGTGTTGGCGCAGCTCGAAAATATTACCGCCATAGCAACGAATACCTTCGAATACCGCGGACGCATAATGAAGCGCATGGTTCAAGACATGAAGCTTGGCATCTTGCCACGGCACCATTTCTCCGTCGTACCAGATTGCACCCGGACGATTGTCAAAAGGTTCTTCCATCTCACTTGCTCCTGCGTTCGCCGCGATATTTTATGTCGCGGCCTAGATACTAACGTTCACGATATTACATATCGCTTATAAAATACGACACTTCATGTCGATCAAGGTTGCGCGGTGTAACAGTTCCAGGCATATATGTCAACATGACTGACATAAATTCAAAAAATTTACCGCCTTCTCATAAAAAAAGAACGCGCGCGGAAGACGAAGCGTTGCGCCAAGCAATCGAAATGTTGTTTTTTGCTTATCGCGATTTCACATCCGGTCCAGATGAGATTTTGCGCGAGTTCGGGTTCGGACGAGCGCACCACAGAGCCATCTATTTTATCGGACGGCATCCGAATCAGACGGTCTCCAATCTGCTTGGGATTTTGCGGATTACGAAGCAAAGCCTCAATCGCGTCCTCGGCCAACTCATCCGTGAGGGATTTGTCTCCCAGAGCCCCGGCAAACAAGATCGGCGTCAGAGATTGCTCCAGTTGACGGAAAAGGGAAGAATGCTCGAAGAACGCCTGACAGAGAATCAACGCCAACGCATCGCCGCGGCTTTCTCAGCCGTAGACGAAAAAGCGGTGGTTGGATTTCGCGATGTCCTTTTAGGCGTTATGACGAGCAACGAGGACAGAAACCGATTCGAGTAAAGTCGCGATCGCCCCAAATCCGGTGAGGCGCGCAGTAAGGAGTTAAACGAGTGCCGCTCGGAGAAATGCCGCACATCCTTGTCGTCGATGATGATACGCGTCTTCGCGAACTCTTGCGGAAATATCTATCTGACAATGAGTTTCGCGTCACCGTGGCGGCCGACGCTGGCGAGGCACGTGATCGAATGGCCGGTCTTCAATTCGATCTCATCGTCTTGGATCGGATGATGCCGGGCGAGAGCGGTCTCGATTTCGTCCACAATTTGCGCCCCTCTAATCCGGTGCCGATTCTCATGTTGACGGCGATGGGGGAAGTTGACGCCCGCATCGACGGCTTGGAAGCCGGCGTCGACGACTATCTTGCGAAACCGTTCGAACCAAGAGAACTGCTGCTGCGCATTCGGACAATTCTGCGCCGGCTAGAGAATACCGAAACGCAGCCCGAAAGCGTTCGTCTCGGCCGTGCGGAATACGATCCGGCGCGAGAGGTTATGACGGTGGACGGACAACCCCTTCGGCTGACAAGCGCCGAAGCGGGATTGTTGTCGGCACTTGCCGCCGTCGCTGGCGAAGTGCTCAGCCGGGACGAATTGACAGCGCTTTGCAATATCGAAGGCGGCGAGCGCGCGATCGATGTCCAGGTCACACGGCTGCGGCGAAAAATTGAACCGGATCCGCGCGTGCCCCGCTATCTGCAGACGGTTCGCGGACGCGGTTACGTATTGCGGCCGGACTGACCGCGATGGCCCGGCCAAGCCAAATGATCAAACGGTTTTTGCCGAAGTCTCTCTTCGGCCGGTCGTTAATGATCATCATTACCCCGCTCATATTGTTGCAGGTCGTCTCGACCTGGATCTTCTTCGACCGTCACTGGGACACGATCACGCGACGGCTGGCGAGCTCGATCGCGGGCGATATCGCCTGGATTCTTGAAGAAATGAGCCCTGATATGAGCGAGAAGGCGCGCGCGGAATTGTTCGCCCGCGCACGCCGGCACAAGGGTTTGCAGATTATCCTTCGGCCAAATCAAATTCTGCCAAACCGTCAAGCTTCGTATGGCGGTATCTTGGATTCGACCATGGCGCATGCGCTGCAAGAACGGGTTCGAAAACCCTTCATGCTCGATACGTCATCCTTCAAGACCAGGGTGGTAATCGATATCCAACAGGCGGAAGGCATACTCACCATCGTCGTTCCAGGGAAACGCCTGTTTAGCTCGACGACCTATATTTTTATCCTTTGGATGGTCGGCACTTCACTTGTCCTCTTCGCTGTCGCCTCAATCTTCATGCGCAACCAAGTTCGACCGATCCGGCGGTTGGCCCAAGCGGCGGACGCCTTCGGGAAGGGCGGCGAAATGAGTCAGGACTTCCGAATACAAGGCGCATCGGAGGTCCGGCTCGCCGCAACCGCCTTCAATCGCATGCGTGAACGGATTAACCGTCAGATTCGGCAGCGAACCGACATGCTATCCGGTGTAAGTCACGATCTGCGGACACCGCTCACGCGGATGAAGCTGCAACTCGCAATGGTGCCGGAATCGCCGGAGATCGAAGAGCTCAAGTCCGATCTGTCCGATATGGAGAACATGATCGAAGGCTATCTCACGTTCGCGCGCGGCGAGGGCGACGAGAAGGGTGTCGAAATGTCGCTTTCGGAATTGGTTACAGAAGCGGTCGGCGCTTGGAAGCGAAATGGCACCGAAATCGATCTGCATATCGAGGAAGAAACTGTTCTTATCTTAAAACCCACCGCATTTGGCAGATGCCTGAACAATCTGATCGCAAACGCCAGCCGATATGGTGAGCATATCTGGATTCGGACCGGAAAGCGGCGCAATGCTGTTGAAATCACGATCGACGACGACGGACCCGGCATCCCCGAGGCCGAACGCCAGAATGTCTTTCGGCCGTTCTATCGGCTCGACGAATCGCGGAATCCCGATACAGGTGGGAACGGTCTAGGTTTAGCGATCGCGCGAGACATCGCACGTGCACATGGCGGCGATATCGAACTCGACGAATCGACGCAAGGCGGGCTTCGCGCCCGCATACGGTTACCGCAATAGCGCCTTAGTAGAGGCGCCCGCCGTTCGGAATCGATTGGTCCGGCGCAACCAGCACAACCTCACCTTCGGCATCGGGAAATCCCAAAACGAGTATCTCTGACATGAACTTTCCGATCTGCTTTGGTGGAAAGTTGATAACAGCGGCGACTTGCCGACCCGGCAAACTCTCTGGGGTGTAGTGTCGGGTCAATTGCGCGGACGTTTTTCGCTCTCCGATCTCAGGACCGAAATCGACCCAAACTTTGATCGCCGGTTTGCGGGCTTCCGGATAAGGTTCCGCACGCACGATCGTACCGACCCGTATATCGACTTTCGCGAAATCTCCGAACTCTATCGGCTCGGAGGGATCGAATTCTATAACCGCCATAACTGTCTCTCCTTACCGTCGATTCTTAGTCGGTTTCGGGTGACGCCTTAAGGCCACCCTCATCATTGAATTTCGTCGCTTCCAGCCGGTCGAACCGGTCGAGTTGGATGGCAAACTTTTCAGCCCGCCGCAAGTTTCGGTCCAGCGCCGCCATTGTTGGGCCGAGGTCAGGACTATCGTCGCCAAGCCAAACGCGTTCCGTTGTCAGCCACACCGCTAAGAGACCTTTTGCCCGGAGCAAACCAAAGGGACCCGACGACGAAATACCCGCTGCTTCCAACATCCAAATCATCGAAGTAAGTGCGGTCGGGAAAAGGCATAAGGCGCCAATCGGGTCCGCGGGCAAGTCGCGGCTGAACGCATCGACCGCCATACGATGCGGCGTCAACGCGTCAAAGCGGCTCATCAAAACTTCAAACAAGCGGTCCCGCGGCGTGTCTTCCGCCTCAAATCCATAATCCTGCGAGAGGACACGGCGGTCGATATCGGCGAAGTAAGCTGCCAGAATTGCCGATTTACTCGGAAACAACGCTCGAAGTTCCGAAAGGTCGATATCGGCTGCGCGCGCAATATCCGATAACGATATCTGCGCCCAGCGTCCGCTGGACGCAAGTTCCATTGCAGCCGTCAGAACTTGCGCGCGCGTGTCTACATTCTTGGCGTTCATAGCGCCGCCATTATCCGTCTTTGCGGCGACGAGGCAACGTGCTGTTGCGACGCGCGATTTAACCTGCGAGCTCGCGGCTCCGTTCGGTTGCGGCCGCAATCGCCCGGGTCATCAGCGGCGCAAGCCCATCATCCGCCATCAAGATTTTCAGCGCTTCCAATGTCGTGCCGCCGGGGCTGGTTACATTCTCGCGAAGTGTCGCGGGCGGCTCTTCGCTCGCCAATGCCAACTGACCCGAACCGGCGACCGTGATCAGCGCCAATCGATCGGATAGGTCCGCCGGTAAACCCGCCGCAACGCCAGCCGCCGCAAGACACTCGATCAGCAGGAAAACATAAGCCGGCCCGCCGCCTGACACAGCGGTCACCGCATCGATCAAACCTTCATCGTCGACAACCACCGCTTCGCCCGTCGCGGCGAGAAGCGATCGGCAAAGCTCGCGCTGATCGTCGCTGGCCGCCGCATTGCTGCAGCAAACCGTAATGCCCTGACCGATGGCGGCCGGCGTGTTCGGCATTGCCCGGACGATAGCCGCGCCGTCTCCCAGGTTGCTCTGGAAATAAGCGATATCCTTACCGGCCGCGATGGACAGAAAGGCGGTTTCGGCGCCGACATATTTCTGATAGCCGGGCGCGACGTCATCCATCTGCTGTGGCTTCACGGCGAAGACCACGACTTCTGGGTTAAGATCCGCCGGTAACGCGGCCACATCGGCAACAACATTGACGTCGGCGACGCCATCAAATTCAGCAGGCGCACCCATGGGTTCGACCACATGGACACCGCCACCCGCGATGCCGCTTTCCAACCATCCGGACAGCATCGCGCTGCCCATTTTTCCGCAACCTATCAATAATAGGGGGCGTGACATTTTCATGATGTAGCTCTCTTAAGCTTCGCCGACGGTATCCATAATCGCCATCGACATGGCGTCGTGCGGTGAATGTCCGGCCCAAATAACAAATTGAAAGGCCGGATAAAACCGTTCGCTTTCGCAGAGCGCAATATCGACCAAGTCCTCGAGTTGCTCAACACTCAATCTTTGCCAACCGCGGGTCAGTAACGTGTGCCGAAACATCGGCATATTGTCGTCAGAGCAAAGGTCGAAATGACCAAGCCAAAGCTTTTCGTTCACGAGGGCCAGCAGGTCGGTAATCTCGCTTCGACGGTTTTCCGCTATTCGCATATCGAAGGCGCAGGTAAAATAGAGCGCGTGCACGTCTTCGCGCCAGACGAAGAACATTCTGTAGTCGCACCAGCGGCCAGTCGCTTCGACTACCATTTCATCGGGCCCGGACCGGTCGAATGGCCATTCGTTGGCGACCACCAATTCTTCCAGAATATCCAAGGGATTGTTGGCAGCAGCGTCAATATCGAGTGGCGCTATCGTCATAAAACCAAGACTCCCCTAATTCGATCGCACCGATCAGCGCAATACGGCCTATTCGAGCCGACATCTTCACCGATCATGAGTCGCCCCACGAAATCCACCTTCCACCGATATGTTGTGAGGTGGACTGCGCTACCCACTAGATTTAGATTGCCAGAAGAGAGACTCGGGACGCAAGCGGATATCTTCCGCGTGCGGAAGAAAATATAAAATAGCGAGAAATTAGGCTGAAACCTATTCTAATTGCTGGATTTTTGAGACGTCTTCTCCGCCGGGCTACGCCGCTTCGCCGGTTTCTTTAGCGCCGCGATCTCAGCTTCCAACGCTTCGACACGGCGCTCCAATGCATCTTGTGATTCGCGCGCCTTCACTGCGACGGCCTTGATCGCTTCAAACTCGTCTCTCGGCACCATGTCCGCCTCAGAGAGAAACCGTTCGATCCGTTGCCGAAAGACTTCCTCCAATTCCGCGCGCGCACCCGCTAGGGCGCCGGCGGCACCCGACGCGACACGGGCAAGATCGTCGAAGAGTTTGTTCTCAGACTGCATGCGCATATTCCTTAAAGGGCGGCGTGTAGTTTCGATATAAGGAGTCCGCCGTCCCCCTACAACAGAATCCGGCTCAGTAGGTTACCATCTGCGTCGACCCGCCGTCGACGGCGATGGCTTGTCCAGTGATTGCGGCCGCGTGCGGGGAGGCCAGAAAAAGCACCATAGGGGCGATATCCGCCGGTTCGACGATCCGGCCGATCGGAAAGTCGGCAGCGAAACTCGCTTCGGCTTCCGCAAGTGAGACGCCAAGCTGCGCCGCACGGGCCTCTAGCCGCGCGGGGTAACGATCGGTCTTCGTAAAGGGCGGGTGGACGACATTCACCGTGATGTTCTCCGGTCCGACATCGTTACTGAAATGTTTGACGAAGTTGACG
Source organism: Rhodospirillaceae bacterium (assembly GCA_002716125.1). Lineage (GTDB taxonomy): Bacteria > Pseudomonadota > Alphaproteobacteria > UBA8366 > UBA8366 > UBA6544. Next base: position 13,234 of record PAZH01000045.1, on the reverse strand, counting down.
AGCGATGAATTGCCGAGGCCACTCGGCAGCGACGTCTTACCGGGCGTCCGAGCCGCTGTGCCGCCGATACAAATGATCCGCCCACCGCCTGCGGCGCGAAGATGCGGCAAAGCCGCGCGGGAAAGCCGCATCGCAGCCAGCGTTTTACCCATAACGCGCTCGATGGCTTGATCGTCCGTCAGCGTCTCCAACGTCCCGCCGATATTCGTCGACGCATTGCTGACCAGCACATGGAACGACCCGAAAGTGTCCGCCGTCTCTTTGATTGCAGCTTCGCAGCCCGCGGCCGTAAACAAGTCGGCCGCAATTGTATGTGCTTTGACGCCGCGTTCTTCGATTGCAGATTTTGCAGTGGCCAAAGCCGCTTGGTCCCGACCGCATATCGCCACATTTGCCCCTTCATCCGCGAAAGCCAGGGCGATTGCGAGGCCGATCCCCCGATTGCCCCCTGTAACCAAAACGGATTTCTCTTTTAGCGAAAGTTCCAAGACCAGTACTCCCTATCGGCTAAACAACGGTGCGATGGATATTGTGCCGGTCGATCGCTTGTCCATCGGCAGTCTTTCTCGACGCCTGCGCGAGTATATATTTCTAGTTGAGCCGATTCATCGATTGGGGGAGACATTTAATGTCCACAAACGAAAAACCGTGCACCATCCGCGAATGCGCCGACGCCGTCAGAGCGGCCATTGAAAGAAACGGGACAAATCTCGAAGGGTTGCGTTCGGATCTTCTTGAAGCCGCCCGTCCGTTTATCTCCCGCGATGATCTCTTCGAGTTGGGCACGAAACGGCCCGGCAATCACATCGATAATTCGAAGTACATTTACTACGACGGCGAGCTTTCGATCACCCTCGATCAGCTCCCGAAGGACATGGTCGTGCCACCGCATGATCATGGAATTTGGGAAGCCCTGATCATTCTAAAGGGCCGATTGCACCATTCCGTCTACGACCGGCTGGATGACGGTAGCAAAGACGGTCACGCCGAACTGAAGCAGATTGAAGACAAGATCTTCCAGCCTATGGAATTGGCTATGGTCATACCGCCGGCCGAGATTCACAGCTTCACCGCCTTGGAGGAAGAGACTTTCATTCTCACGATCGTCGGCGGCAACTATGCGGCCAATCGACATTACTACAATGTCGAGGAAAATACGTATGTCGTCGCCAAAGCCGGCGCGGTTAAACCGAAAAAGGCCGCATAGACGGAAACAAATCGGAACGCTTGTCGCCATCCCGACACCCGGCCTATAAGAAGCGTATGATTCTCGTCACCGGCGGCGCCGGATTTATCGGCTCAAACCTCGTTGCGTCTTTGACCGAACGTCAATCGTCGCCTGTTTATATATGCGACCGTGTCGACAGTGATGAGAAACGCCTCAACCTCGGAAAACATAGTATTGCGGGCATCATCGAGCCTGAAAGTTTGCTCGAGTGGCTCGACAGCGACGGGGCGACGACAGAGTCGATTTTCCATCTTGGCGCCATTTCCGCGACGACCGAACGGGACCCGGATGTCTTGCTCGACAACAACGTTACCTTGTCGACCGCGCTTTGGCGTTGGTGTGCCGCCCAGGAATGCCGCCTCATATACGCCTCATCGGCCGCAACGTATGGCGATGGGGCGCGCGGCTTCGACGACGACCCGACCCCTCTCGCATTGGCCGCCCTCGCGCCGCTGAACGGGTACGGGCAATCTAAACAGCTCTTCGACCTCGATGCGGTGTTAATGGCGAAAATGGGTTGCCATCCGCCGCAATGGGCCGGATTGAAATTCTTCAATGTCTATGGTCCCAATGAGTATCACAAAGGCGGACAACGCTCGGTCGCGGTGCAACTGTTTGAACAAATCAACGAGACGGGCCAAGCGCGTTTGTTCAAATCACACCATCCCGACTACGAGGACGGCGGACAGCTGCGAGATTTCATCTGGGTCGGTGATTGCGTCGATGTCATGCTTTGGCTCTACGACAATCCGGGCGTCTCAGGACTCTTTAATTGCGGTACCGGGGCGGCGCGAAGCTTCGCCGATCTCGCGAAAGCCTGCTTCGCCGCTATGGACCGAAACGCCGACATCGACTTTATCGACACGCCGGAAAGCCTCCGCGCGCACTATCAATACTTCACCGAAGCGCGCATGGAGCGTCTGCGGGATGCCGGCTATGACCGACCCTTTACCTCGCTCGAGGACGGGGTCGCTCGCTATATCAAGGAATACCTGCAAACCAACGACCCCTACAGGTGATTGCGAATGGAATTCCCCAATATCGATCCCATCGCATTGCAAATCGGCCCGTTGGCCATCCGTTGGTATGCGCTCGCCTATATCACGGGCTTGCTGCTCGGCTGGCGCTACAGCCTCTATCTCACCAAATTTCCGCCGAACGCCGTCAGCCGCGCGGCGCTCGACGATTATCTCGTTTGGGCAACCTTGGGAATCGTTCTGGGCGGCCGGCTCGGCTATGTGGTGTTTTATCAACCGGCATATTTTGTCGAGAACCCCACCGAGATTTTCCAAATGTGGAAAGGCGGCATGTCCTTCCACGGCGGGCTGTTGGGCCTGATACTGGCCGCGTATCTATTTGCGCGCCGCCGCAACATCAAAATTCTGATGCTCTTCGATCTGATTTCGGCCGTTGGACCGATTGGACTGTTCTTCGGACGTATCGCGAATTTTATCAATGGAGAACTCTGGGGGCGAACAACCGATGTCCCCTGGGGCATTGTCTTTCCGCGCGGCGGGCCGGTTCCCCGCCATCCGAGCCAACTTTATGAGGCCGGCCTCGAAGGCCTACTACTGACCGCTCTGGCGGCGATATTAATTATGAAATACCGCGCTCTCACGCGACCAGGCACCATATTCGGCACATTCCTTGCCGGATACGGAATTTCGCGGATTCTCGTCGAGACTGTCCGCGAGCCGGATGCGCATATCGGCTATCTCATTGGGGGAACGACTTGGGGTCAGTGGTTGTCCGTTCCAATGGTCCTGTTCGGCGCGTATATGGTTTGGCGGGCCCGCAACCGGCCGGCGGTCGAAAAAGCGTGAGCGACCTGACGGACCTCTTGCGGCGGCGTATCGCACTCGAAGGCCCGATTACCATTGCCGACTATATGACGGACGCTCTCGGACATCCGGAATTCGGATATTACTTTCGGCAGGATCCATTCGGTGTCAAAGGCGACTTCGTTACCGCCCCTGAAATTAGCCAGATGTTTGGCGAGCTTATCGGTCTTTGGTGCGCCGCGACGTGGCAACAAATCGGCAATCCAACGCCGTTCAAGCTGGTCGAGTTGGGGCCGGGGCGAGGCACTTTGATGGCGGATGCCTTGCGCGCGGGACGCGGCATCCCCGGGTTTTTAGACGCGGCCGATATAAACTTGGTCGAAACCAGCCCAACCCTTCAGGCGCGCCAACGGGAAACGCTCGCCGCGCACAAGGTCACTTGGCATGCCGGCTTCGATTCACTTCCGGACGGCCCGGCCATATTTCTGGCCAACGAATTTTTCGATGCGCTGCCGATCCATCAGCTCGTGCGACGTGACGGCGTCTGGCACGAGCGCATGATTTCGCAGTCCGGCGATAGCTTCACCTTTGTACTGGAGAAATCGCAGAGCAAGCTCGCTGGACTCCTGGCGCCCCATTTGAACGATGCACCTGACAACAGCATCGCTGAGATCAGTCCAGCATCGATCGCCGTTGCGAATGGAATTGGCCGCCACATTCATGATTTTGGTGGGGCGGCGCTCTTCATCGACTACGGGTACCGGGTCTCTCATCCAGGCGACACACTGCAAGCCGTTCGGCAACACGCGTTTGTCGATGTCCTCGACACACCGGGCTCAGCCGACATCACCGCACATGTTGACTTCAGCGCGATGGCCCGCACCGTCGACGGCATCGCAGCCGTTCACGGGCCGGTCGACCAAGGCGCATGGCTAAAACGACTTGGGATCGTACATCGCCGAGACGCCTTGACGAAATCCGCTGACGATACGCAATCACGAGACATCGAATCGGCATACCATCGTCTAACGGACGAGAATGAAATGGGATCGCTTTTTAAAGTTATGGCCCTCACACAACACGGCTGCCCGGCACCCGCCGGGTTCGAGGACGACCATTAACTTGATCGGCGGGTGGAGAGACGGCAGTTTGTGTCATCGAATACCGGAAAGGCAGCTGAGCGAATGAGCGACACGCCCGTTCCTAGAATCGAAGCAACAAACTTAAGCGACCTAGACGACATTCGGCATGCTTTCTTTACGCGTGAAGGCGGTGTCAGCGGCGGTATCTACGGATCCTTGAACGTCGGATTCGGTTCTAAAGATCAAACGGAAAATGTGGCAGAGAATCGGCGCCGCGCAATGGCATCGATCAATCGGGACGCCGCCGCGCTTCACACCGTTTTTCAAGTGCACGGTAGAACCGTTATTCATGTCACGAATGACGACTGGGACCCCAAGGCCGCACCGCAGGCCGACGCCATGGTGACCAATGAACCCGGACACGTTCTCGGCATTATGACTGCGGACTGCGTGCCGGTTTTATTTGCCGATGCAGACGCAGGCGTGATTGGCGCCGCGCATTCCGGATGGAAAGGCACTTTGGTCGGCGTTTTGACCGCAACGATCGATGCGATGGAGGATTTGGGAGCATCCCGCAGAAATACCCACGCCGCCATCGGTCCCGCCATCGCGCAGGCATCCTATGAAGTCGGCCCGGAATTTCCCGCGCCCTTCCTTGAAGTCGACGCAGAGAATGCCCGATTCTTTCGACCGTCCGTGAACGAAGGCCGTCATATGTTCGACCTGACCGGCTGCGTGCTCGATATTCTAAAGAAGGCCGACGTCGGATCGATCGAGCATCTGGACATGGACACCTGCGCAGACAGTGAGCGTTTTTTTAGCTACCGCCGAGCGACGCATCGCCGCGAACCGGATTACGGCCGCGGCCTATCTATCATCTCATTAGGTGACTGAGGCGTGCCGTATCTCATGCAACTGGTCGCGCTCACACTGATAGGGACGCTTGTCTGCTGTGTCCTTATTTAGTTTCCGTTGGATACCGCTAATCGCATTCATCGCGGCCGCCGGATGCGGTCCGCTGCCGCGGCCGTTCGAGCCCGGAAGCCGCGACTTGGCCAATCCACTCCTACAGATTCAAGACAGCCACGGCGTCGTTGTTGCACCGATCTACGACGCCCCACCCGAAGTTGCGACCCAGCTTGCAAGCTTGCTGGCGCGGCGCCTCGGCAAGCACGAAATTCCTGCGACCGCGACGGGCGTGCTGAATTCAGGGAACCTATTGGAAGGCTGGTATAAACTCGAAAATTCGATTGCTGGGTCCGTCGACGTCGTTGTCGACTGGCAGCTATCCGATCGGCATGGCCAGGAGATCCTCGGGCGATCAAGCCGCATACGCGTGAGGATCGCCGATCTGGCGCGAAACGCCTGGCCGATCGTCGACGATCTAGCAAACGAAATTCTGCCACACCTTGTCACGCGTCTCGCGGGCGACCCCCGCCCCGCCAAGCCGCTTCAGGCCAGCAAGGCCATCGCCGTGGGGACAATCACCGGCGCGCCGGGTGACGGCGCCACGGCACTTCGGCGTGCGTTTGAGTCCGTCTTAGCGCGAACCGGCATCGGATATAGTGAGTCGATAGAGACCGCACTGGCGGTTGTCGATGGGAAAATCGAGGTTTCTCCCGTCTCGAACGATACGGAGCAGGTTAAGCTCGTCTGGACGATTCGCGATTCGGCGCAAAAAGAGGTCGCGATCTTCAGACAACAGAACAAAATTCCGAAGGGGCGGCTGTCCGGTCGATGGGGTGCTATGGCGTTCGATATCGTACTCGCGATGCGCGGCCAAATCCTTGAAGCAATGCGACGTTTAGAGACTTCAGGGAACGATAGCCTGCAGGTTCCATCCAACCTCAAATAGCCCCTCTTAAGACAATTTTTACGAGTCCGGATCGTCGCCGTTTACAGGATGTAACACCATTGTTATAGAGACGCGCGCCGGACATCGGCCGTTGGGAGACGCTCTGCATGAAAATTCTACCTTGCAACAGCAACCGCCCGTTGGCGGAAGCAATTTCAGCTTATTTGAATGTCCCACTGACTCAGGCCGCCGTCCGACGGTTCTCCGATATGGAGGTCTTTGTCGAGATTCTCGAGAACGTGCGTGGCGAAGATATGTTCGTCATTCAGTCAACGAGTTATCCGGCAAACGACAACTTGATGGAACTGTTGGTCGCCATCGACGCCATGCGGCGAAGTTCCGCTCGAAGGATCACTGCGGTCATCCCTTATTTCGGCTATGCACGGCAGGACCGTCGAACCGGGCCGCGAACGCCGATTTCCGCGAAACTGGTGGCCAATCTTCTCACCACCGCCGGTGCCGATCGCGTGCTGACGATGGACCTCCATGCAGGCCAAATCCAAGGCTTTTTCGACATTCCGACGGACAATCTCTATGCCGCACCGGTCTTTGGCCGCGATATGGAGGAAGCCTTCAACGACGGTGAAGAGACCGTTATTGTCTCCCCGGATGTCGGCGGCGTCGTCCGTGCCCGCGCGATCGCGCGGCGCATCGACGCGGACTTGGCGATCATCGATAAACGCCGCGAGCGCGCCGGCGTCTCCGAAGTAATGAACATTATCGGGGACGTGGATGGCCGGCGATGCATTCTGGTCGACGACATTGTGGATTCGGCGGGAACGCTCTGCAATGCGGCGGTCGCGCTCAAGGAAGCCGGCGCGAGTTCAGTTGGCGCCTATGTAACCCACGGAGTCCTGTCAGGCGGTGCCGTGGCGCGGGTCTCCTCCTCACCCATCGAAATGATGGTCACCACGGACAGTATCCTCGCGACCGAAGCTGTGCGGGTCGCGCAAAACATCCGACAAATCACCATTGCCCCGCTGTTGGCGGAAGCGATCTTGCGGATCAGCAATTCGCAATCGGTGTCGAGTCTGTTTGACTAATTCGCCGGAAGGCACTATTCACCCGGGCGAATTTGGAATCCCGGTGTCGGCACCCCTGGAGGCCGCACCGGCAATAAATCTGATTAAGGAGAGATACGATGGCCGAAGCCAATACCATGGCGGTTACGGCGCGTGATCGGGCCGGTAAGGGGGCAGCTCGTGCGGAAAGACGTGCGGGACGCATCCCAGCCGTGATTTACGGCGGCAAGGCGGACCCTGTGATGATTTCCGTCGAACCCAAGGACCTAATGCGCGAAATGAACGCCGGACAGTTGTTTTCCACGGTGTACAACCTGGATGTCGCCGGCAAGAACGAACGCGTCCTGCCGCGTGACGTGCAGTACCACCCGGTGACCGACCGGGCGCAGCATGTGGATTTCCTGCGGGTGACCGCCGATACCAAGCTGGCCGTCGAAGTGCCTTGTAATTTCATAAACGAAGACGATTGTCCGGGCTTGCGCCGGGGCGGTGTTTTGAACGTGGTGCGTCATGCCATTGAGTTCATCTGCCGTGTCGACGACATTCCGAACCAAATCGATATCGACCTCTCTGGTCTTGAGATCGGTGAAGGCGTGCACATCAGCATGGTGACTTTGCCGGACGGCGTCGAGCCGACCATTACGGATCGTGACTTTACCATCGCCACGATCGCTGCCCCGACCGTCGTCGCCGAGGAAACCGCGGCCGAAGGCGAAGAAGGCGAAGAAGGCGAAGAAGGCGAAGAGGGTGCCGAGACCGAGACGGAAGAAAGCACCGAAGAAGAGAGCGAGGACTAAGCGGAGCACCCCATGCTTCTGCTCGTGGGACTGGGCAATCCTGGCCCCAAATACGAAAAGAATCGCCACAATATAGGGTTTATGGCGGTGGACGAGATCGTCCGCCGCCATTCCTTTGCCGCGTGGCGCGGGCGCTTTCAGGCGCAGACCGCCGAAGGGCGTCTTGGCGGCGAGAAAGTTTTGGCGATGAAGCCGACCACCTTTATGAACGAGTCCGGACGCGCCGTCGGCGAGGCTGTTCGGTTTTTCAAACTCCATGCAACCGACGTCGTTGTCCTGCACGACGAATTGGATCTCGCCTTCGGCAAGATCCGCGTCAAACAAGGCGGCGGTCACGCTGGTCACAACGGGTTACGCAGCATCGACGCCCATATCGGCAAAGATTTCGCACGGGTGCGGCTCGGTATCGGCCATCCCGGCGATAAAGCCAGGGTCCACGGGCATGTTCTTTCCGACTTCGCGAAAGCGGAGGAGGCAGATTTGCAAAAATTGGTCGACGCAATCGCGAATGCCGCCGATATGCTGGCAGATCCGGATCGCCACAACGCCTTCATGACGAAGGTTGCCTTGGCGCTCAACCCGCCACCGCCAAAACCGGAACAAAAAAAACCACCGACTCCAGAAGAAAGCGACGAGAATGGGATTTAACTGCGGTATCGTCGGTCTGCCGAATGTCGGCAAATCGACCCTGTTCAATGCGCTGACCGAGACCGTGTCGGCCGAAGCAGCCAATTATCCGTTCTGCACGATCGAGCCGAACGTTGGCCGCGTGCCGGTGCCGGACGAACGGCTGGAGCGGATCAGCGGAATCTCCGCTTCCGCCAAGACGGTGCCGACCTTCCTCGAATTCGTTGACATCGCAGGCCTCGTCCGCGGTGCGTCCAAGGGCGAGGGACTCGGCAATCAATTCCTGGGCAATATCCGCGAGGTGGACGCCATCGTTATGGTCTTGCGCTGTTTCGAGGACGAGAACATCACCCATGTGGAAGGCTCGATCGATCCGGTTCGCGACGCCGAAACCGTGATGACCGAGCTGTTGCTCTCCGATTTGGAAAGCATGGAACGCCGTATCGATCCAATTGAGAAGAAGGCGCGATCCGGCGAAAAAGAAGCCAAACAACAATTCGCGGTCATGGAGCCAGTACTGTCTGCATTGCGCGATGGCAAACCGGCACGAACCGTCGAAATCGCCGACAATGACCGCGCGATCTTCCGTCAACTGAACCTGTTGACGGCAAAGCCGGTCCTCTATGCGTGTAATGTCGAGGAAGAGAACGCGGCCGACGGCAACGCACATTCCGAAGCCGTCGCTGCCATGGCCGCCGCCGAAGGCGCCGGCACAGTGATTGTCTCCGCTGCCATCGAGGCCGAAGTGGCGCAACTCGGCGATGCGGAAGAGAAACGCGAGTATCTTGAAACGCTTGGCCTTTCCGAAGCCGGTTTAGACCGTGTTATTCGCGCCGGCTACAGCCTACTCGATTTGATCACCTTCTTTACCTCCGGGCCGAAGGAAAGCCGCGCCTGGACCGTTGCGGCGGGCACCACCGCTGCACCAGCGGCCGGGAAAATTCACACTGATTTCGAGCGCGGCTTCATCGCCGCCGAAACCATCTCCTACGACGATTTCATCGAATGTAACGGCGAGCAGGGCGCTAAAGACACCGGCAAGATGCGTCTCGAAGGCCGGGATTACACCGTCCAAGACGCCGACGTCATTTTGTTCCGCTTCAACGTTTAGAAACCAATTTCTTTTCTCAGCGCGACGGTCGCCGCTTCCTTGTAGTCCTCCAGCGGCGTTCCTGTCGCATCGGCGATGCGATCCGTCGCTTCGAACGTCGCAATGACGGCGGCGATATCGACAAGCGCGGCTTCGCCAAGAACATCTCGGATTTCTGCCCTATCCACGGCAGGCGCTTCCGCATTGAGGTCCATCACCGTATCCACGAAACGGATCAAGAGTTCACCGTCTTCGACACCGCCGCCGGTCCCATTCTTCAGAGCGGCGAGATCGTAATCGACATTATCGTGTTCGCCGCTCGCACGGAGCAGCACGGCATGACTAGTCGCTCAATATAAACACTGGTTGTTCGCAGAGACCCGGCCGGCAATCAATTCGATCTGCGCATGACTGATGGCACGATAATCGGTTTCTATATCGAAGATATCGTTCGCCGGCAAATACAGATGGTCATCCAGGTCGCGGAAGGTACGCACTTCGTCGGGCACCAAGCTGAGCGCGCGATAAATGTTTGCTGCGTTGCTGTCGGCATAGATATCGGCATCGCCCGGCGTCAGGTCTTCCGGCGCCAATGTGGCAACCCAGTGATCAAGATGTTTTGCACCGACCGGCCGAATACGGGTGGGTTGACCTGAAACGGGCGCAGGCAACGCCGGCGCAGAGATGTCGAGCGTACGGCAAAAAACATCCACCGAATGCACGATTCCAATCACCGCAACAATCTCGACATAGACCGTTTCCGCCAAACCGGACGCGATGACACCCTCGAACCAGGACTTGGATAAACGCGTCGGATCGTTTGTCACACGGTGAATGATCTCCACGTAGGCAGCAGGGAGATCGGTTAAGGAATCATGCGTACCCTCCACCGCCGAGGGGGATAACGCGGCGTTTTGACGTTGACACAACTCGCAATCGGGGGCGTGGCGGGTCTCGCGTGCAACAGCGATCCGTTCCGCGCCGGTCAACCAGGTCCCCGGCTTCGCCAACGCCGCCCAAGCCCGTTGATGCGCCGCCTCCAAATCCGCACGTATTTCATAGTTTGACGATTTGTAGTCGATTTCGGACATGACAGAAGACTCACTTTCGGAATCGCCAAATGGCGGAGACACGTTATATCGATTGAGAACAACGATTGTATCGCGCTTGGATGCCCATAGGGAGACCCGCCATGAACGACATGATGACAACCGACATGCCCGCCGCGCTAAACGGCATAAAAGTCGTCGACCTGACGCAATTCGAAGCCGGCCCGTCCTGCACCGAAGCACTTGCATGGCTCGGCGCCGACGTGGTGAAGGTCGAAGAGCCAAAGCGGGGCGAGCCCGGCCGCTGGGGCTTCACTGACATGCCTGGCGTCGATTCGACATACTTCGTCTATTACAATCTCAACAAGCGCGCGGTGACCTGCAACCTCAAGACGGATGCAGGTAAGGCGCTTTTGACGCAAATGCTTGAACAAGCCGACGTCGTCATCGAGAACATGGCACCCGGCACATTTGCCCGGCTCGGTTTCGACTGGCCGCGCTTGCAAGAAATCAACCCGCGGATCATCTTCGCGCAAGTGAAAGGGTTCGCGCAGGATAGTAAATATGCGGACTACCTTTCCTTCGACATGATCGCACAAGCGACCGGCGGAACCATGGGAATCAATGGCATGCCGGATGAACCGCCGATCCGTCCAGGCTCCACCGTCGGTGACACCGGCACAGGCATGCTGACGGCAATGGGGATTATCGCCGCCCTGTTCCAGCGCGTTACAACCGGCAAAGGCCAGCACATCCAGATCGCGATGCGCGACGCCATGCTGAACTACTGCCGCACGCCGATGAGCCGCCAAGCCGCTCGCGACGACGTCATGCCGCGCGGCGGCAACGGTGTCTCCGGCACAGCACCCGGCGGCCTTTACCCCTGCAAGCCGGGCGGTCTCGACGATTACGCCTATATCTTCTGCTCCCGTGGGAACGAGGAGCATTGGAAGCGCCTCTGCAAGGTCATCGGTCGTGAAGATTTGGCCGACGATCCGCGCATGGCGAGCGGCGACCTCCGGTTCGAGCACAAGGACGAAGTGGACCAAGCCATTACCGATTGGACCATGCAACACACCAAGACCGAGGTCATGGAAGCCATCGCCGGCGAGAAAGTGCCCTGCGGTGCGGTCTACAACACGCATGAACTGATCCGCGACGAGGATTTCCTTTCACGCGGCATGATGCAGGAAATCGAGCAACCGGAACGCGGTAAGGTCACGGTGGCTGGATGGCCGCTGCAGATGTCGGGCAGCCACGTGCCGATTCGCCCTGCGCCTTTGCACGGCGGCAACAACGAAGACGTCTACGGCGAATGGCTCGGAATCGAAGCCGACGAGGTCAAAGCAATGCGGGAGCGGGGCGAAATTTAATCTCGCCCGCCACCTAAGATGGGCTACATCGGTCCCGGATTGACCGGGCGAACCTCGACGAAAGCAGTGTTATAGGTCGTAGCACCGCAGGCGGACGAGAAATCCCGAGTGACCGAATTGGCGGCACCTTCGCGATCGACACCGTCCGCATCCGGCGTAAACCAACGGCCTTCCTTCATGGAGACACAGCCGTGTGCGATGTCCTCGGTCACGCGGACGGGCAAGATCGTGGCGCCGTAAGCGCTTTCGACCCGCACGGGCTGGCCGTCTTGGATACCACGGCTCACCGCATCATCCGGATGCACCCAAACGTCGTCAGGATCGACCCGGTTCAGCTTCTCCTGATTGCCGTGAATTGAATGCGTGCGCGCGCGCGACTTTGAGCTCAGCATACTGAGTGGGTAGTCGTCGCTGGTTTCGATATGCGGCACCCATTTCGGTATCGCGGAAATCTCTCCGAGATCGAAGGGGTCGGGATTCACGCCAAGGTCCGTCGAATAGATTTCGATCTTACCCGAAGGTGTGGAGAACTTGTGGTTCTCCGGATCGCGAATCTGCTTCGCAAAGGCGACCGCGTCTTCCGGAGCGGGGAAGCGCGCGACACCTTCTTCCATAAATGCGTCGAAATCATCGACCCGGGATTTCGTGAAGTCCTTGAGCCACTCCAGCTCCGATTTGTCATTGTAACCTTCGAGGCCCACGCGTTCTGCCAAATCGGCCAGAATATCGATATCGTTGCGGCACTCGTACATCGGCTCGAGTGCCTGTTTCATGAAAATGGCGTAGTGCCCGGCACCCGCCCACGGTGTATGGACGTCGTTCCGTTCCCAGAATGTGGTCGCGGGCAGCACAATGTCGGCATAACGTGTCGTTGGTGTGAGAAAGTGGTCCTGACCGACGATGAATTCCACATTGTCGAGCGCCTTTATGGTTTTTCCCGTATTCGGCGCTTGGTTGAAGATGTCACCCGCCATCGAGTAAATCAGCTTGATGTCGGGGTAGCCGCCAGCCGAGCCTTTCTCCAAGCAATCCGCAAGCAGCGGCGAGGAGATTGGCGAATCAATCGGATTTTTACCTGCCGGCAAGGACCCGATGCCATAACGCCCGGTCGCCCCATTGCTCACGCCGGAGTTGCCGCCCACGATGCCGATGTTCCCCGTCATCGCCGCCAGCGCATACGCGGCGCGGTGGAACTGCTCGCCGTGCAGTGTCCGACCCGGCGCATATCCGCAATGCAGCGCCGCCGGTTTCATCGAACCGAATTCGATGGCCAGGCGGCGTATCGTCTCCGCCGGAATGCCGCAGATTTCCGCCGCCCATTCCGGCGTCT
>PAZH01000044.1 GCA_002716125.1 Rhodospirillaceae bacterium | reverse complement strand
TTTTTACCAATTTATTTATACACATGAAACAAATATACACAACACAACAAATTCTCAAATACTATAAAATAAAAAATAAATTACAGTAATTATTATAATTTATATTATTATTTATAAAATATTATTTTTTTCTTTTAATTATATTTCTCCAGTATAGTCTGGCTGGTTCTGTGGCATTGCTTTGTCGAATTCGGGGAGAGCACGGCAACGTTCGTCGAGTTCACACACCAACGGATAATCTGACATATTGAGCCCCGCCCTCACCGCGTTGTAGATCTGCGGGACCAAATAAAGGTCGCCAATTGTCGGCTTCTCGTCGTAACAGAACGCAGTCGGTTTCTCTCGACGGCGTAACAGCGCCTCCAAGGTGGCGAACCCCTCTGCCAGCCAGTGCTTGTACCAAGCCTTCCGACCCGCCTCATCGATGTTGTATACGCTCGCCATGTGCCGTTGCAGTTTGGGGCCGATCACCGGATGCATTTCGCATGCAATGACCTGCCCGAAGGCGCGGGAACGGGCGCGGGCAATCGGATCATCCGGCAGAAGTGACGGTCCGTCGAAAGTTTCCTCGATAAACTCAACGAGTGCCGTCGATTGGGTGACGATTTCGCCGTCGATCACGAGCGATGGAATCAACGCTTGCGGATTGATGTCGCGCACATAGTCGTCCGGCGTCCCGCCGTCGAGCGAGACGGGAATATACTCGTATGCGCCCCCCTTGATGTTGAGCGCTGTGCGCACGCGCTGCCCGGCCGAGTTGCGATACCGTGAATAGAGTTTCAGTTCCATATCTCTGACCTTTGCTTCAAATCGCACCCTCGCCCGGGAAATCCGGCTGGTTCTTCGGCATCGCTTTATCGAACGCTTCCAACGCGCGGCATCTCTCGTCGATCTCGTTGAGCAATGGGTACGCCGAGACATCCGTATTGAAGACACGCGCATTGTAAAGTTGTGGAATCAGATAGAGATCGGCGACGGTCGGTTTGTCGTCGAAGGCGAAAGCGGTCTTCGTCGTTCGGGCTTCAAGCTGCTTTTCCAAGGTCTCGTAACCATGATGCGCCCAATGATCGTACCAGCGCTCCCAATCTGCATCGTTCTGGCCATGCTCCGCCACGAGGTGCGCCTTCACACGGCCCACATTGATCGGATGCATCTCGCAGGCAATAACCTGCGCGAACGCCCGAGACCGCGCCCGCATAAGGGGGTCGTCGGGGAACAGTGAAGACCCATCGAATGTTTCTTCAATAAACTCAATCAGCGCGGTCGATTGCGTCACCAATTCGCCATCGACCGATAATGTCGGAATCAAACCCTGCGGATTGACGTCTCGATTGTAGTCTTCTTGGCTGATCGTCCCGTTCGAGCCAACACCGACATATGTGTAGTCGACACCTTTTAGATTGAGTGCTGTTCGTACGCGTTGGCCCGCGGAATTCCGGTAGCGCGAGTAGAGTTTCAGATGCATAATTCGCTCCCAATTCACCTCTTCAAGTTCATCCTTCGACAAGCTCAGGATGAGGACCGAGCCTATAGCTTCCCGTTGAGCCTATAACCTCGTCCTGAGCCTGTCGAAGGACGACGGGCACTTGCTCAAAGAAAAGGCCCCATCCAGTTCTGAACCGGATGGGGCCCGTTTTCGTAAATCTCCGAAGTTTTACTCGGCGGCGTCGGCGGATTTTTCCGCTTCGACCTCGCCGGCCGGCCGGTAAATTTCGCTACCGCCCGCTTTGAACTTCTCCGACATTTCGAACATGCCTTGGTCGGCAAAGTCCCGAATCTCCTGCGTGATCTTCATCGAGCAGAACTTCGGTCCACACATCGAACAGAAGTGAGCGACCTTCGCGCCTTCCGCCGGCAGAGTCTGATCATGGAAGTCTTCTGCCGTCTCAGGATCGAGCGCCAGCTTGAACTGGTCCCGCCAGCGGAAGTCGAACCGCGCCCGACTAAGTGCATCGTCGTGCAGCCGTGCCGCCGGATGGCCTTTCGCCAAGTCCGCAGCATGCGCCGCGAGCTTGTAGGTGATGACACCTTCCTTCACATCCTTGCGGTCCGGCAGACCGAGGTGCTCTTTCGGGGTGACATAGCAAAGCATCGCGGTACCGAACCAACCGATCATCGCGGCGCCAATAGCACTGGTGATGTGGTCGTAGCCGGGTGCGACGTCGGTGACCAGCGGGCCCAAGGTGTAGAACGGCGCTTCGTGACAAACCTCAAGCTGCTTGTCCATGTTCTCCTTGATCTTGTGCATCGGCACGTGACCAGGACCTTCGATCATCACCTGGACGTCGTGCTTCCAAGCGATTTCGGTCAGTTCGCCCAAAGTCTCCAGTTCGGCGAACTGCGCTTCGTCATTGGCGTCTGCGTTCGAGCCCGGGCGCAAACCATCGCCCAAGGAGAAGCTTACGTCGTACTGCTTCATGATTTCGCAGATTTCCTCGAATCGCGTGTAGAGGAAACTCTCCTCGTGGTGCGCCAGACACCATTTGGCCATGATCGAGCCGCCGCGGCTGACGATACCCGTGACACGATTTGCGGTCATCGGGATGTAATGCAGGCGCACACCGGCGTGGATCGTGAAGTAGGAGACGCCTTGCTCACACTGTTCGATCAAGGTGTCGCGGTAAATGTCCCAAGTGAGCTCTTCAGCGATACCGCCGCATTTTTCGAGCGCTTGGTAGATCGGCACCGTGCCGATCGGCACCGGCGAGTTCCGCATGATCCATTCACGGGTGTTGTGAATGTCCTTGCCGGTCGAGAGGTCCATAACCGTATCGGCACCCCAGCGCGTGGCCCAAACCATCTTCTCGACCTCTTCCGCGACGGAGGAGGTAATGGCCGAGTTACCGATGTTGGCGTTGATTTTCACCAGGAAATTCCGACCGATTGCCATCGGCTCCGCTTCCGGATGATTGATGTTGGCCGGAATGATCGCGCGGCCTTCGGCGATTTCCTTACGCACGAACTCCGGCGTTACGAACTCCGGAATATTCGCGCCGAACGTTTCGCCGTCGCCATAGAACTCGGAGCGGCCGAGATTCTCGCGATGTGCGACGAATTCCATTTCCGGCGTAATGATGCCCTTCCGCGCATAATGCATCTGGCTGACATTGCCGCCGGCCTTGGCCCGGAGCGGCTTGCGCAAATTCGGGAAATCCGGAAATGCATTCGGGTCGCCGGCTTCGCGGTGGTTGTCTTCCGGCCGGAGCGTACGGCCATCATATTCTTCGACATCGCCGCGCGCGCGAATCCATTCCTCACGCAAGCGCGGCAGGCCTTCATCGACGGCGGGTGCAAAATTGGCATCGGTGTACGGACCGCTCGTATCGTAGAGGCGGACCGGCGGTTCATTGGCCGATTCTTCCAAAGCAACTTCGCGGAAAGGGATACGGAGGTCGCCGTGCTCGGCATAGACCTTCTGCGAGCCCGGAATCGGACCGGTGGAAATAACGATACTTTCGGAATCTTTTGGCATTGCGGATCTCCTCCTATGCAAATTACGGAGACCCGGGGTGGCTTAGGTGGGATGGTGCCTTTGTGCACCCGTTCCAGTTCCCTACGCCGGCGTGACCCGGATCAGGTTCTAAGGGTCACCGCGTCACCCGTCGAACGGGACCAGCGGAATCTCAGCCCCTTATCGGGACCCCCCTTGGAACATGATCATAGTGAGGCCTGTTCGGCGGAAGGTCAATGTCTGCCGCACGTTAAACCGGCTCCAACGGAACATTCAGTTCTGTATTGCCGCCAATAATGCCGCCACGGTCGCCGATATCGATCTTCAGGTAACGTTCAAGCATGCTGTCTGGCAGCGGCCGACCGTTGTCGGGACAGAGCCAGAGTCGCAAGAGATGGCGTCGACGTTCGATCTCGGGCCAATCCTCGAATCCGGCGCGTGCGTGCAATATTTGATGATTGTGGAGGAACTGGATGTCACCCGGCTCGAACGCCATATCGAGGCGGAATTCCGGACTCTCGGACATCTCATCGAACATATTGAGCGCGGCGGTTTGCGAATCCGTCAACGGCGGCACTTCGTCGAAGCGTTGGCAAGACTCGATATAATCGCGCGAGTAAATGGTCGAAAGTTTTCCGGCGTAATAGTGGAAAACGGCCATCGGGTAGTAGTCTTTCTTGCCGGGTGGCACTTCGCCCCGGCGGTCGCGCCAGAACGGCTTGTACATCTCTTCCCAAAGCGTGCGGTCACGACGATATATTTCGTCATGGATCGCGATTGAGCTCGAAATACTGCTCTCACCGCCTGACTTCGATTTTTGCAGACATAGGAGCCCGACAAAGTCGGTCGAATCCGTGTGGAACAGTTGACGGTCGCGGGTCTGATAAATACGCGCTTTCGCCGGATTGCCGAATGGATCGAGGTGGTCGCCGAGGTTGCAGACATGGCCGAGGAGATGCCCCTTGGCGTTCTGCGATCGTGCGGTACCCAGGTGCATACCGATGCCCCAGTAAACGCGTGCCGATTCCTCAAGTGAATAGTCGGCGACGGGCACACCGCGAATGAGGACGAACCCCCGCCCTTCTAACAGCTGATGTTTTATCTCCGCTAATGTTCCGGCCAGCGTTGGCAAGTCGAACGCCGCTTTGTCGACATCCAGGATTTGCGACGTCCGCGTGCGCTGCATCGCATCGTCGAGCTCGCGAATCTCGGCCGCCGATAGCGCGTATGTCCACTCGTCGGCACGTTTCGCGACATCCGGTCCGCGCCACGCACCGGGTCCGCCGATCGGCCCAGGTGCCAGTTCCTCGGTGAACCCATTCGATTCGAAAGTCGCGTCGATCTCCGGGGCTGCGCTCACAATCCCTACTCACTTCTGCAGTTCATAGACATAGGAAGGTTAGTTTTCGAAACGCGTTTCGTCCAATTCGCCATCCGTCGATAGAACGATTACCATCTAACAATCCAGCGAATCGCGATTACTTTATGATGTAAGTCATTTCGAATTTTATCGCATATAGTTTGACAATATGGAGGTTATTTAAGGATGCCCAGCGAAAAGCCGTTACCTGAAAAGGGTTTCATTACATTCAACGTTGAAGGCAACGATATCGAGAACAGCCCTTACTTTAGCCGAGAATTTCACGTCCCGTCGGCAAGCTCCGGACTAACGATTGGCCGTGGATACGATATGGCGCATCGCTCGCCGGACGAAATTCGGAAGGATTTGGTGGATGCCGGTGTCGACGCGGACAAAGCGGATATTATTTCGGACGCTGCCGGACTAACCGGCCCGCAGGCCGAAGCGTTTATTGCGGATAAGGACCTAGAAGATTTCACCATAACCTGGGCAGAACAATTGAAGCTTTTCGAAGTCGTCTACGAAGAGATCGAACGGGATACCCGACGGCTTGCCACAAAAGATGACGTTCAGAGAAAGTATGGCGTGACGGACTGGGAAAATTTAAACGAGACCATTCAAGAGATTTTGGTCGATTTGCGATATCGCGGCGATTATACGCCGAGTTGTCGACGCTTTTTGCAACATCATGTCGCCCGTAATGATCTAGCGCGGTTTACGGAAGAAATGGAAAACCGGGACCGCTGGCCGAATGTACCAAGCGACCGCTTCAAGCAGCGGGCGGCCTTTTGCCGAAATGCGGTGGACAGCACTTAAATTCTTAGCGATGGGTCATTCTTCACGAAGTTCTATATAGTGGACAAAGGAGTTCCTTATGTCCGATTACGAACAAGACCTCATCGACGCAGCGTGGCCCTACTGGGAATGCGAGGCGGAAATCGCGAAGCGCTTCTATGCCAAGGCGAGCGACGAAGATCACATCTTTTATTTGCGCGCTCAGCTTTGGAAGGAACTCAATCCCGTCGATGGATTCTTCAACGGACTGCACAAGGAACTGAAAGACGCCGTTGATATGTACCCGAAGGTCGACAAGGAGATCGACCGACACGATTACCATTTCTTGCTGCTGCAATTGGTCCAAGAGTTTAATCACTATGTCGTCCTGGCGGATATCTTCGAACACTTGATGGGCCGTCCGATTTCGCCGGACGACACCGTTCAACTCACCGAAGAGAAAAAACTGGGCGACGTCCGGCGCGCTTATGTCGAGCAGAACGACCCGCTCTTGAACGCCGCCGTCGGTTTCACCGAAGGCGGTGGCGCGCGTCTTTTCCGCGAAGGAAAGGAATTAAATGGCAGTAAGGTGAATGAACTCACCGCCAAAGCCATGCAAACGATCTTCGACGATGAGCACGATCACTATATGGAGCAGGCGAAGGAAGCGCTTAGCCATATTAAGTCGGAAGAAGACCTGCAGCGAATGAAAGACGCTATTCAAAAGATCAGCGAACAACGTGTCTGGATGCGGGCCGAAATGTTCCGGGACGCCATGACCAAGGACGAAATCGAGAGTTTTATCGAGGCGAACCGGCGCTAAGAAAGCGCTCAATTCGACTTTGCAGCAACAGCTTCGATTTCCGTCATAATGCCGGGGCGCGGAAAACTACCCACGAGCAGCAACGTCGCCGGCGGTTTAACATCGCCTAAAAAGCGCGCGCGATTTTGATGGTAAGCCTCAAGAACGTCTGGGTCGGCGACGTATACGGTCAGTTTTATCACGTCCTGAAACGTCATGTCCGAGGCCTCGAGAATGAATTGAAGTCTCTCGAAGATTATCTCGATTTGTTCACTGGGATCGGTTGGGATCGTACCGTCGGGTCGCGAGCCGACCTGACCGTTGGTAAAGAGCAAGCGCGCACCAGCGGGAATTTCGACACCATGCGCAGCATCGTTGGAATGCGGGCAAATGCGATCGTTCAATAAATGGAATTTGGTCATTTTGCCTCCGCGAAATTCGTCTGGTGTGCCGGGTAGCGCATCCTAGCCGACCGTTCATTCGGAGGATAGAACAACGGTCGGCATAGTGCGCGGCTTCATTGGAACGAGCGTAAAAACCGCCTCGACGGCTTCACCGAACGGGACATGAGCCAATATTCTATACTCACTGCATTAAGCCGAAGGCGGAAACGGATATTAATGACAAAAAAGACCTGGCTCGAAGTGGCATTGAACGGCGGGGGCGAACACGACCATCAGCACCTGATGCCGATATCACCATCCCAAATCATCGAAGAAGGAATCGCTTGCGTCGAAGCAGGTGCTTCGATTGTCCATTTTCATGCCTACAATGCCGATACCGAAAAACAAGCCGATGAAGCCGCGCTCTACGCCGAGGTGATCGACGGCATCCGCGCGAAGGTCGATGCGATCGTCTATGGCACATTGCCGATGATCGGAACTCAGAACGTCGTTGATGCGGAGAACATCGCCGAACGCCACGCCGCGATGCGGGAATTGGCGGAACGAAAATTGATCGAGTGGATGGTCGTCGATCCGGGTTCCGTGAATTTTGCCGCCTTCACGCGCCTCGCCCAGGATCGCGACGGGTTCACCTACCTCAACCCGGATGCACATATCCGCCACGGCTTGGCGATGTGCGAGCGTTTCAATCTCAATCCGAGCTACGCGGTCTACGAGCCGGGCTTCATGCGCCAGGCGGCGGCGATGGCCGACCGTTTTCCCATCGTCCCACAACCGGTCTACCGGCTCATGTTCTCGGAGGGTTACACGTTCAGCTTCCCGCCAAAAGAATACGGTCTCGATGCCTATCTGGCATTGCTCGAAGATGTCGACCCAGGCGCGCCTTGGATGATCGCCGGGTTGATGGTCGATATTCATTCGTTGATTGCGCCGGCCGTCGAGCGCGGCGGCCATGTCCGTGTGGGGCTGGAAGACGCCCCTCGCCTTTCCGAGCGCGACAATGTCTGGTGGGTCAAGGACGCGGTAAAGCGGATTCAAGCCGCCGGTGGCGAAGTGGCGAGCGCTCAAGACGTCCGAGACGATTTGGTGGGACATTCTAATGGTTGAACGATTTGCCATTGGCCAAAGCGTCTCTCGCCTTGAAGATCCGCGCCTGCTGAAGGGCGGCGGGCGATATATGGATGATCTGAATATTCCGGATATGGCGTATGGCTATGTCCTGCGCTCCCCGCACGCGCACGCCCGTATTCGCGGTATCGATACATCGGCCGCCGAGACAATGCCGGGGGTGTTTGCCGTCTTGACCGGCGCGGACTGGGCCATCGACGGATTGGGGCCGGTTTCGTGCGATATGGTTCTGAAACGTCCCGACGGCGGGCCCTACTATAACCCGCCGAACTATCCACTTGTCCGCGACAAGACCCGTATGGTCGGCAATTACGTTGCCTTTATTGTGGCGGAAACCCTAGAGCAGGCAAAAGACGCCGCGGAAGCGATCGACGTGGATTACGAAGTACTGCCGGCCGCCGCGATCGCGACAGATGCGCTCAAAGCGGGCGCCTCGGCGGTCTGGGACGATAACCCCGACAACGTTTGCTTTTACCATGAACAGGGTGACAAAGCGGCAGTCGATGCGGCCTTCGAAAGAGCGGCGCATATCGTGCACCAAGACCTTTGGATCAATCGAGTCTCGGCGAACTCGATGGAGCCCCGCGGGGCACTCGGCGTCTATGACGCGTTCGAAGAGCGCTATACGCTCTATTCGGGACTGCAGACCCCGCACCGAAACCGTCAGGATATCTCGGAAAACATCCTGCATATTCCAGAGACTCAAATGCGCGTTATCGCCACCGATGTGGGCGGTAGTTTCGGCATGAAGGGCGGGACCTATCGAGAGCAACCGCTGGTCTTGTGGGCGGCGAAGAAAGTCGGCCGTCCCGTGAAGTGGCTTTCGGACCGGTCCGAAGGTTTACTGAGCGACAATCATGCGCGGGACAATCAATCGGCGGCCGCGCTCGCACTCGATGCGGATGGTAAGGTTCTTGGCCTTCGGGTGAAGACGGTTGTGAATGTCGGCGGTCAGCTCTCCTCGCGCGGACCGCATTCCGGGATCAACAATCTCGGTACATTGAGCGGCACCTACGTTCTACCTGCGATCCATGTGCAAGTGACTGGCGCCTTCTCCAACAGTGGCTCGACCTCCGCTTACCGGGGGGCGGGCCGTCCGGAGGCCGCCTATATCATCGAACGTCTGCTCGACATCGCTGCCGACGAAATGAAGATCGATCCCGCGGAAATCCGGCGCCGCAATACCATCCCGCCGATCGACGAACCGTTCGACACCGGTTTTATCTTTACCTACGACAGCGGCGACTTCGGCCGGAATATGGAGATCGCGCTCGAGATGGCCGATTACGACGGGTTCGAGACGCGGCGCGCAGAGGCAAAGGCGCGTGGCCGGTTGCGCGGTATCGGCATCTCCAACACCATCGAGCAGGCGGCGAACCGCGGCTACGAATCTGCGCAAATCCGGTTCAGCCCGACCGGCGCGGTCACCTTGCTGCTCGGCACGATTTCGCACGGCCAAGGACACGAGACGGTCTTCACGCAAATCCTCTGCGATCAACTCGGTATCGATCCCGCGAAAATCCGAGTCTTCGAAGGCGACACGGATCAAGTGACGACCGGCACCGGCACTTTCGGATCGCGCTCGTCCGCGCTTGCGGGCTCCGCGATAAAACTCGCCGCCGACAAAGTGATCGAAAAGGCCAAGACCATTGCCGCGCATATGCTGGAAGCCGCGACGGACGATATCGAATTTGCCGATGGCGTTTTCCGTATTGCCGGCACCGACCGGGAAGCCAGCTTCGACGATATTGCGGCTCTCGCCTGTAACGCGGACCGCCTGCCGCGGGAGATCGAACCCGGGCTGGATGAAACCGCACTCTTCAATCCCACCGCGCCGAATTTCCCGAACGGTTGCCATGTGGTCGAGGTCGAAGTCGATCCGGACACCGGCAAGGTCAAGCTAGAGCGCTACAACATTGTCGACGACGTTGGCGTGACGCTGAATCCGCCGCTTCTCAAGGGCCAAATACACGGCGGTGTCGCCATGGGTCTCGGCCAAGCCCTTATGGAAGACGTCAACTATGACCCGGACTCAGGGCAAATGCGGAGCGGCTCCTTCATGGACTACTGCATGCCGCGCGCCGACGACTTCTGTCATATGGAGGTCGCCAGCAACAATACACCAACCCCAAGCAACCCGCTTGGCGTCAAAGGGGCCGGCGAAGCTGGTACGGTCGGTTCCCTGCCCGCAGTTATAAACGCCGTGGTCGACGCGCTTTTTCCGCTCGGCGTGAAACATGTGGATATGCCTCTGACGCCGGAACGCGTGTGGCGGGCGATACACGAAGCGTCGACATGACGACCTCGGCGCCGATTCCCTCATTGATACCGAGGTCGGATGGTTTTCAATTCTTGTTCTATGGGGACAGTTGTTCAGGTGTTCCCGGTGCACCGCACGCAAAGACCTTCGCCGAAATTAACGCGGTCGTGGCGCGGCTGGAACCGGCGCCGGAATTTGTGATCTTTCCAGGCGATGAAGTCATTGGCCTGACGCCTGACGAAGCCGCACTCAGAGGTCAGTGGCGATATTGGCTCGAGACGGAGATGGCCTGGCTCGATCGGACCCGTATTCCACTCTACCACACGACCTCGAATCACACGACCTACGACGCTATGAGCGAGCGGGTTTTCACCGAAGTCCTATCGCACTTGCCGAGAAATGGGCCGGCGGGCCAAAAGGGGTTAGCGTACTTTATCCGCCGAGATGAGCTTCTGATGGTGTTTATTCACACCAGCGCGGAACAACTCGGCGGTGAAGGCCACATCGAAACGGAATGGCTTTCCGATACATTGGCGCGCCACGCGGACGCGAAATTCAAATTTGTCATCGGCCATCACCCGGTGTTTCCCATAAACGGTTTTCAAGGTGCTTATCAACGCGAGATCGACCCGACCTCAGGTCCGGAATTTTGGGAACTTCTCGTGAAGCACGAAGTCATGGCTTACCTTTGCAGCCATATTCTGGCGTTCGACGTCCAAGTACATGACGGTGTTTTGCAGATATGCAGCGCTGGTGCCGGCACCGCGCATAGGATGCCGGAAGGCGTCGAATATCTGCATGCCGTGCAAATGGCCGTCGATCAATCCGGCCTTCGGTACCAAGTTTTAAATACCGAAGGACGTGTAAGCGAACGCTTGACGTGGCCCCTCTCGTTTAAGTCGCAAGAACTTTGGTCGGCGTTGCCCGATACGCCGCTTTCTCCCTTCAATGAATTGAAAGCCCCTTTATGCGCGTGGAAAATTTCCGGGCGGGCCGCTGACAGGACGGGTGGTGCTCGGCAAACATTCCTTTGCGCATCCGACGGCGATGCACGTCTGCCGCTATTTTGGCTTGGCCTCACGGGATGCGACCAAAAATTGACGGTCATCATGTGCCCCGCGGCAGGTCGCAGCCCGCATTATTGGTTTGGTCCTAAACTCGATCCATCTGCCGCGTTCGACATATCTGTGGTCGCCCATCCGCATATGGGGCCGGGCGGATTTCTTTGGCGGATGCGTGACAGTTCGAAATGGTCATCGTTTATCGGCGCGTCGGCGTGGGGTTTTGAGCGGATGGCATCAGCCGCAAAATTCGATATCGGACATGGGTCCCGCGGCCTGGACGACCGACCGTTTCGCGGAACCGGGCTATCCGTCGCACAACATGTCGCCCCTTAGAATTTGCCCCAGGCGATGAACTTTTCCCCCAAAAGCGACATGATATCGTAAAGTGTAAGTCATACAGAACAGGCGCTAGAAAATGAGCCAAGCTCCCAACCTCTCCGCGACGCGGACAGACGTCACCCGACAGCTCGCCACCTACGCAAGCGACCTTTCCTATGCGCGCCTTTCCGATAAGGCGCGCACTGTCGGCAAACATGCCTTGCTCGATTGGCTCGCGGTCACACTCGCTGGCGGACAGGAACCACTCGTCGCTATCCTTCGGGACGAAGCGGCTACAGAGGGACTTGGCAGTCAAGCGACGTTACTCGGCCTTGGGGCCAGAGGAAGCGTCGGACAGGCAGCGCTGATAAACGGTGCGGCGGGACACGCGTTAGATTATGACGATGTGCACCCAAGTGTCGGCGGACATCCGACCGTCCCGGTGGCGCCGGTGGCCTTGGCGTTGTCGGAACGGGACAGCAAGTCGGGCACGGACCTCCTCACCGCGTTGATTGCCGGGATCGAAACGGAAGCCCGGGTCGGTTGTCTCATCGGCGACGCGCGGGACAACGGTTGGCACCAGACTTCGACAGTTGGCGTTTTTGGCGGCGCGGCAGCAGCAGCCTCTCTGCTCGGTCTCGACGCCGAGAAGACGATCCAAGCGTTCGGGATCGCCGGCACGCAGGCGGCGGGCGTTATGGCGTCGTTCGGCACAATGTGCAAACCGCTTCACGCAGGCATGGCAGCGGAAAGCGGCCTCCGCGCCGCCGAATGGGCGGCACGCGGATTCACGGGTGCTTCGGATATCCTCGAACACGAACGCGGTTTTGCGGCCACGCACGGCCTTCGCTTCGATGCCGAAGCCGCGCTCGCGGGCATGGGTGAGACGTTCTTCTGCGAAGATATCCTCTTCAAACATCATGCGGCCTGCTATGGCACTCATTCGGCCATCGAATGCGCGCAGCTGATTCGTAAGAACCCTGCGTTCGATCTCGACAAAATCGAGAAAGTCGAAATCCGCGTCCACACGCGCATTACGCATATGTGTGACATTCCGGCGCCAACCGACGGGCTCGGCATAAAGTTCAGTCTGCGGATGACGATGGCGCTGGCATTATCGGGCGAGCCGACGAGTGCATTGCATGTGTACAGCGAGGAACATGCGGCGCGGCCCGATCTCGTTGCGATCCGCGACAAAGTGACGTCTGTCGTCGATGACCGCTACGGTTATCGCGGTGCCGGGGTGACCGTGCACCTCTCCGATGGTACCGCCATCCATGAAGATTTCGACGTTGCCGTCCCGGAGAGTGACCTTACCGTACAAGAGGCGAAGTTGACCGAGAAATTTCTCTCTCTCGCCGAACCGGTTATCGGCGATCACCATGCTCAAGAAGTCCTCGGCATTGTCTTAAATCTGGAGACACTGGCGGCGACTGCAGACCTTACGGAACACCTGAGCTCGGCCCAAGCCGGGTAGACATCACAAAGAGGAGACAGTCAGGTGAAACGGCAAAACTGGCTGTTTTTGATAAGCACGGTTCTGCTATTCGCGGTCCTCAGCGTGCTTCTGGTCTCCATTGACGACTTCGATCAACTGTACCGGCTATCGCGCGAGCATGAGGATTGGAAACTCGATGAATTCGTCGCCGCTTTTTTCGCCGCGATTTTCGTCTCCATTGTGGGCTTGAGCATTTTTTCCCTGCGCAACACGCGGCAACTGCGAAACGAAATGAATTTAAGAGCCACGTACGAAGAAGAAGCCGCGGCGACACGACATCTGCAATCGCTGGGAACCTTGTCCGGCGGGCTGGCTCATTCAGCCAACAACTACCTGCAGCCGATCATGACCCTGTCCCGTTTGACGCGGGATGAACTCCCGGCCGGCTCTGAACACCGGGAAAATCTTGAGCGAATTCTGCACGCAGCGACGGGCGCATCCGACCTCTTCCAAAATGTTCTGTCGTATAGTCACCCTGAGTCCAAGGCGCCTGAAATTTTTAATGCGAGAACCGCTTTGGAGAAGCTCGCACCGTTGTTGCAGCTCGCCGTCAAGAAAACGACAACGCTTCGCCTCGTCACCGATGTCGACGGACAGATCCAAATGAATCCGTCCAGTTTCGCGGATATCCTTTTAGCCCTTGTCGGTAATGCAAACGATGCGCTGCCGGAAAACCATGGCGAGATTTGCGTTGAGACTTTCCATGCCGAAGACAGCAATGTCGGGATTCGAATACGCGACAACGGCAAAGGAATGACCAAGGAAGAAATCGAGCGGGCATTCGATCCGTTCTACACGACGAAGCCGGTCGGCGAAGGCACTGGCCTTGGGTTGTCGATCGTCCGCAACCTTTTGGAACGCCACGGTGGTTCTATTGCGTTGGCATCGCCTCCAGCGGGCGGAACGATTGTGGAATTGAAATTACAACCACCTATGGTAAGCTCGTTTTGATCATTTTATCGGTAAAGATATGAAAATTATACTCGCGGAAGACGACCGAGACGTCAGATATGCTATTGCTTTGTTCCTCAGAAAACGCGGCTTCACCGTGGTTGAAGCTGTGAACGGCGATGACCCTGTCATATCGGAAGAGATCAAAGATACCGATGTACTGGTAACGGATATTCTCATGCCGGATTCAGACGGAATCGAGCTTCTTATCAAGACACGCGAAAGCTATCCCGACCTACCGGTCATCGCATATTCAGGCGGCGGTCGGATCTCGAGTCACGATTATCTAGAGACAGCCGCAACATTGGGTGCGAGTGCCACCTTCCGCAAACCTTTCGATGAAAACATGCTCGCCGAAGCTATCGAGGCCGCAGCCGCGAGTTGCTAATTCGGGTGCCCCATCACAGTTTCGCCGTGTTCTCATCTGCACCGGTGTAAACGATCTCGTTGATGGCCTGGGCGGCTTTCGCGTGAAACGCGACTGCCTCCTCATCGAAATCCGCTGCGGGGATCGGCGTATGCGTAAAGTTGCCGAATGTATCCTCGCCACGAACCAAGGCGGCGCTGTCCCAATTTCCGACGATCTGACCGGTCTCGGTCGGCATGAAGTGCATGGAAACGCCGATACGCCGATCGTCCGTATTGTTGGGTCCGGACGCATGGGCGAGCCGATAGTTGTGCAATGACATCTCGCCGACTTGAAGCGGCATATAGATAGCCTCCGCATCGTCTACGCCCTCGGTGATCTGCTGACCGCGCGTGAGAAGATTGTCCTGATGATATTGGTCGTCGTGCGGCAGGACATCGCCAATATGGGTGCGCGGCATTACCCGCATGCACCCGGCGTCGAGGGAAGCCGGGGAAAGCGCCAACCAGGCGGTGATGACTTTCTCGCTGGAAAGTCCCCAGTACTTCGTGTCCTGATGCCAAGAGACGAAACTCGGGCTTTGCGCTTCCTTGATCCAGAAAAGTGTGTTCCAGCAAAGAATATTGGGCCCGATCAATTGCTCGATCGGATCGAGAATCCGCGGGTCACGGATCAAATCATCAAGCCATTTGAAGAGCAGATGCGCCTTGCTACGCTCCGTCGGCGCAAGTTTGCCGCCACGCGCAGCTTCCGTTGCCTCAAGCTTGGATCGCAAGGTTCCGGCTTCCGCCGCATCCATGATCCGAACCGGCGTGACATAGCCTTCCGTGTTGTATTGTTCGATTTGTTCCGGTGTTAAAACGGCCGTCATCGCGCTTTCCTCTTCGACGAACTTCGATCCGGACTTAGATTACCCAAAAGGCGATGCGCCGCAACGGCCAATCAAGGGATAGGAGAGCCTGGGCAAATGATATCACTCGCGGACTTCGGGAGCTTCCACGTGGGTGGGAGACGCGTTTTGATCAGCGGCAAGCCGACGGAAACCCTTCATTTCACGGGTGCGACAAGTTTCGAGAACGATCCGAACGGCGCCTATCATATCGAACAGGCCTACGTTCAGTACTTTATTCCGGCTGAGCGAAAACACGACTTACCGGTACTTTTGGTGCATGGCGGCGGGATGACCGGTGCGAATTGGGAAACGACACCGGATGGACGTACCGGCTGGTTGCACCGCTTTCTGGAAGCAGGCTTTGCGACCTACGTCATCGACAACGTCGAGCGCGGGCGCGCCGGTTGGTGTGCCTTACCCGACCAGTGGGAAGGCGCACCGGTCATGCGCTCGGAAGAACAAGCATGGGTCCTTTTCCGATTTGGGACGCTTGAAGGCTTTTCATCCGGCAAGACATTTGAAGGTTCCCAGTTTCCTGTGGAAGCGCTCGGGAACTTCGCGAAGCAGTTCGTGCCCCGCTGGACGACGACCACCGACATCATGCGACAAGGTGTCATCGCTGCGCTAGAGCGTATCGGCCCTTGCGCCGTCATCTGTCACAGCCAAGGAGGCGACTTGACGCTTGAGACGATCGCCAGACGTCCTGACCTCGTGCGTCATGTTGTGGCGCTTGAGCCATCCGGCTTCCCGGACCCAGCCAACGCGGTCGATCCCGGGACGCAACATTGGCTGTTCATGATGGGCGATTTCATCGAGGCCAATCCGTTTTGGGTCGACCTCATGGAGCGCACACAAACGGCTGCGGATGGCTTGACGGCGCTCGGTGCGGACGCAAGTTTGCTGCATCTGCCGAAACAAGATGTGTTGGGTAATAGTCACATGCTGATGATGGACCGGAATTCCGACCGGATCGCCGATCTGACCATCGACTGGCTTGCCCAACGCCTTTAGACATCACGCGTAAGAAAATAGCGAATAAGGAAACAGCGCCATGGCGCATGAGGAGATACTCGAAGAACTCGACCGCCGCCGCGAAAAAGCGGCCGGAATGGGCGGGCCGCAAAAACTCGAGAAAAGAAAAGCGCGCGGACAGCTGAATGCGTGGGAGCGCATGGAAGCGCTGGTCGACGAAGGCAGCTTTATCGAGACGGGGTTGTTAGGCGCATCGAGCGTGATCAAAGCCGACGAAGAACACACACCGCGCGACGGCAAAATCCTTGGCTTCGCGAAAATCGACGGCCGGGACATCGGGCTCTGCGTGAATGACTTCACGGTAAAGGGTGCGTCCACAAGCGCCACGAACTCGAAAAAGATGGGGCATGTCCGTACGGTCGCGACGCAAAAAGGATTTCCCTTCGTCCATGTCGGCGAGTCGACGGGCGCCCGATTGCCGGACGCTATGGGTTCTCGCGGGATGGGAAACCTGCTCGGCAACGATACGACGCAGTTCCGCCGAATGCGGGATACGCCTTGGGCTGCGGCAGCGCTCGACACCGCATTTGGATCGTCCGCGTGGCTTTGTTGTTGCTCCGACTTCGCCGTCATGAAGAAAGGTTCGATCATGTCGGTTTCGAGTCCGCGGCTGGTCTCGATGGCGATTGGCGAAAAGGTCGATTTGGAAGAACTTGGCGGCTGGCGTTTGCATGCCGACCAAACCGGTCTCATTGATCGTTTCGTCGATACCGACGAAGAAGCTATGGCGGAGTTGCGGCGGTTCCTCTCTTACATGCCCGCCAATAACGGTGTGTTGCCGCCCGAATACGACCCAGTCGAAGACGCAGCCCAAGAACAAGACGATATTCTTGAAATTCTGCCGGAGCGTCAGGCTAAGGTCTACGACATGCGGAAGATCATCGAGATCATCGTCGACAAAGGAAGCTTCTTCGAATTCAAGCCGCGGTTCGGCAAAGCCGGGACAGTTGGTCTCGCGCGCCTCAACGGGAAGAGTGTGGGAATTGTTGCAAACAACCCCCAGTTCGGCGGCGGCGCGTTATCGCAAGAAGCGTGTCGAAAGATCATCGATTTCCAAGTCATATGCGATAGTTTCAACATTCCGATCGTGCGCTTCATGGACACACCGGGATTCGTCGTCGGGACAGAAGCTGAGCGTAAAGGCGCGCCCGGTTGGATCATGAATTTCATGAACTCATCCTGCCTCGTGACCGTGCCAAGTATCACCGTGATCGTACGAAAGGCATATGGCCGTGCCTATGTGGCGATGGGTGGTGGGCGGCATAACGATGAGATGATCGCCTGGCCAACGGCCGAGGTGAGCTTCATGGACCCGAATTTCGCGACCAGCATTGTGCACGGCGTCGACATCGGGGAAGAAGGTTTCGAAGATGCATTGGCCGACATTCAGAAGGACTCCGCCGTTTGGGATATGGCGACAATCTTCTCACTGCAGAACATCGTGAAACCGCAAGAGACCCGCGACTATTTAATTCGAATGCTCGAAGTTTATCGCTCTCGAAAGAACGGCGGCGTCGGTGAGCATCTTATGCGCACTTGGCCGACGAGTTATTAGGCGCTGCAATGAGTGAGCAGATCGAACAAGCACGCGCCGACGGACGTTCCGCATTAACCGAACCTGAAGGCAAAGCGTTGGCGGCACAATTCGGCCTTGCTGTGCCGCAATCCGTGCTTGTGTCGCCGAACGAGGACTTGCACGCAGCGCTCCAAGGTATGGCGCCGCCCTTTGTCGTGAAGGTCGTCTCGCCCGATATCCTGCATAAGAGTGACGCCGGCGGCGTCAAAGTCGGGTTGACCGATCACGCTGCCGTCGCAGAAGCCGTTCAGGATATGGCCGCGATCCCCGCCATCGCCTCTGCGAATGTCGAGGGTTACTTGGTTGAAGAAATGGCCCCCGCGGGACAGGAGATTGTCATCGGCGGTCTCAACGATCCGCAATTCGGGCCAATGGTTATGGTCGGTCTCGGCGGCGTCTTCGTCGAAACCTTGAAGGATGTGGCATTTCGTCTGTGCCCGATTTCAGAGGCGGACGCGCATGCCATGTTGGCGGAACTGAAAGGTAAAGCGATTCTCGAAGGCGCGCGCGGCAGTCAAGCCGTGTCACTCGACGCCATCGTCAAAGCCCTCCTCAATGTCGGCGGCAAAGACGGATTGATGCATAGATATGGCAACGATATCGAGGAGCTCGATATCAATCCGCTCATCGTCAATGCGGAAAGCGCCGTCGCCGTGGATGCGCGGGTGATCCTCTCCGCAAAAGCCGAGTCCGAAGCAACAGCTCAAACGAACGACGCCGTGCCGCCGGTCGAACGGTTCCGCCCTTTGTTCGAGCCGAAGACCATTGCCGTTATTGGCGCATCGACCACCAGCAGTATCATCGCAAACACATTTATCCGTCGAATGAAGGCCTACAGTTATGACGGCGATATCTATCCTATACATCCGAAAGCAGACGAAATCGAAGGTCTGAAAGCCTATCCCGACCTGGGTCAGACGCCAAAGCCCATCGACTATGCGTATGTTGCAACCCGTGCGGATCGCATTCCGGATATGATCGGCGCGGCCAAAGGCAACGTGAAATTCGCACAAGTGATCTCGAGCGGTTTCCGCGAAGTCGACGAAGGCGTCGCGCTTGAAGCCGATCTGTTGCGTCAAGCGAAAGCAGCGGGATGCCGAATAATCGGACCGAATTGTCTCGGTCTCTACTCGCCGCGCGGCAAAGTGACATTCCCCGTCGATGCGCCGAAGGAATTGGGCACTGTTGGGGTCGTCACGCAAAGCGGTGGACTTGGCACCGACATTATCAAACGGGGACAGTGGCGAGGTCTGCGGTTCAGTGGCTTCCTAACCGTCGGCAATTGTGCCGATATCGGTCCGGCCGATATGCTGGAGTTCTATCTGGCGGATCCCGAAACAACTGTCATCGGTTTCTATCTCGAAGATATCGGCGATGGGCGGCGTTTCTTCGAATTGCTAAGACTCTCCGAGACTCAAAAACCGGTGGTCATTCTAAAAGGCGGTCGATCGGAGCTTGGCCGCATGGCAGCGGCGTCCCATACCGGCGCGCTCGCAGACAATATGGCCGCCTGGCAGGCATTGGTCGCACAGACACCCTGCACGATAGTGGACACGGTCGATGCGTTCGTGAACGCACTTCTGACGCTCCAGCAATTGACGCCGCGACCGTCACGGCCAACAGAACGGGTGGTGCTCTTCGGCAATGGCGGTGGGACGAGCGTTCTCGCGACCGACTTCTTCGCCGAGCGAGGATTGAAGATCGCTCCCTTCCCGGAGAAAACACGCGAGACATTGGAGGCGCTCGGGTTGCCGCCAGGGACCAGCGTCGTCAACCCGATCGACACACCGGTCGGTACGCTTCAACGCGAAGAAGGCCGCGTCGCGAACGAAATCCTTGAGATCGTCTACGAGACGGCAGCTCCGGACGCTGTGGTTATGCATTTGAACTTAGCGGCGTTCGTCGGGCGCGGTGACGTGGACCCAATCGACAACCTTTTCCAAGCGGCCGTTTCCATCGGCGAGAAATATCCGGGCCAAGCCCATTTCGTCCTGGCGTTGCGCTCCGACGGTTCGGCCGAGATCGACGACAAGAAGCGCGATTACCGGCAACGCGCCTTGGATGCCGGAATTCCCGTTTTCGACGAATTGCCCGATGCGGCGGAAGCACTGGCCGCACTCGGGCATATCGAAAGACGATTGAGGGGCTAGGCCCCCGACTGGATCACGCCGTCGACGACGGTCGCCGCGGTCCCGGCCAATGTCGTGCGAACCATCAAACGGCGGTCATTCACCTCGTCATAGAGATGGCCCCGGTGGAGCGTGGCGCGATTGTCCCAAATGACAATGTCGTCCGGCGACCAAACGTGGTGATAAGTGTGCTCTGGTCGCGTCGCGATCGCGAAGAGTTCCTCGTTCAAAGCTACGGCTTCTTCGTCCGACATGCCGTCCATGCGGCAGATATGGCTACCGATCAGAAGCGACTTTCGCCCGGTCCGCGGGTTGGTGCGCACCAGTGCCTGCGGAACCGCCGGCATCCGTCGACGCTGCTCTTCCGTCACGGCGTCGGGTGAGAGTTTCAGTCGGGAATGCGCGATGTCGTGATAGGCGATCAGGCCGTCGACTTTCGCTTTCATCTCCGCCGAAAGCGCCTCATAGGCTGCCCGGGTCGAGGCGAACTCGGTATCGCCACCCGTTGTCGCCAACCGGCGTGCCGAAAGACAAGATGCGCGCGCGGGCACTTCCTTGAAGGAACTGTCGGTGTGCCAGAAGTTGTTGGCGCGGGTGAAAAGCGCCTGTTGCCCGTTCGGATCCTTCAATGTGCCGTCGGGCAAAAAGTTCGACATACGTGCAACCTTCGATCCGGCACCGACAGCGCCTGGCAGGGTCTCTTCCAGGGGACCGAAGCGTTCGGTGAAGGCGACCTGCTCCTCATCGGTAACCGGCTGTCCCGGAAGAACCAGTAGGGAGCAATCGTCAATCGCGGAATCCAGCGCTTCGATGGTCGCAGCGTCGATGCCGTCGCGAATGGAAAAGCCTGTGATACGTGCGCCGAAAACGGGCGTCAGCGGTTCGATTTCAAGAGACATGATCTCGTCCGACAAGCTTTCTTTCTGCGTGGGGCCTCATAATATCTCTTATGAGGGGTGGGAGGATAAAACAATATGAAATCGCTGCATCGAGTTCCGTTGTGCATGGTCGTATTGATCCTGTCTGTCCTGGCCGTAAATATTGCCAGTGCGCAAACCGGGACCGTCATGATCGTGGCCGACCATCGGGATCCGAGCAGCATTCCATCCAGCAGCGAAATCTTTACCAACGCCTACAAGGAAATATCCAAAGTCTTCAGCCGGAAAGGCCTCCGGACTCTCCCAGCGTCGGAAGTCGCGTCCGCGCGGCGCCTCGGCGCGAAGATCGAACGGAATTTGGGCCTCGCCGTCGAAGCAGCCCGCAATTCGCGCGGCCGGGTTTCGACCGTCCTCGGCGTTAAGATCTTTATCACCATGCATCGAGGTGCCAAATCGAACAGCTTTAAGGTTTGGATCGATGGGGAGGCACGTGACGTGACCTTCGGTAAAGTGAAGGCCAAGCACGAGCAACGCAGCAAGAAACGCCATACCGTCGAGAAGAGCTGCGGGCGCGATTGCATGCTGGAACGCGCGATCGAAGCCGTGAAACCAACGGCAACGAAATTCGCCACCAAGATGGTCGGTCTACTAGGCAAGTAGCCGATCGAAGTTTCGCTTTATGGTTTAGAAAACCGAATTTCTTCCCAATAGACCTTTCGAAATTTTGTGTTATTTAGGACTGCGATACCGCGCGCCAGCGGGTTCTATTAGACCTATCTGCGATGAACGATTCTCTCCACCAACTTTCAGATTCAGAGCTCGAGACCCTGATTCAAGCTCGCACCGACGAGTTGCGTGCGACGCTGACCGCCCTGAAGGAGAGCGAACGACAGTTCCGCGAATTTGCCGAAGGCACCGTGCTTGGCGTTTGCATGCACAAAGGGTGGACGCCGCATTTCGCCAATCAAGCGTATTGCGATATTTTCGGCTATGAGTCGCCGCAGGAACTGCTCGATCTCGGTACGATCGATTATTTCTTTCCGGAAGATGAGCGTGCCCGGCTCGCCGAATTCCGTGAAGCTCGGCTTCGGGGCGAAGAGGCGCCGGCAATTTACGAAGTCCGCTGTTTGCGCAAGGACGGCTCGTCTGGTTGAAATGAGCGGCGAGACGTTGGTCCACTGCATCGTGCGGGACATCACCGAACGCAAGCAGATCGAACGCAGCCTCACAGCGGCGCTCGCTGAAGCCAATGAGGCCAATCGCGCAAAGCAAGAATTCCTCGCTTCGGTCAGCCACGAGCTCCGCACGCCTTTGAACGCCATTATCGGGTTTTCAGATGTGATCGACCGCGAGTTATACGGCCCGCTCGGCCACACCCGATACCGAGAGTATATCGAACACATCAAGTCCAGCGGTCAGCACCTCCTGGAACTGATCAATGACATCCTCGACATCTCGCGGATCGAGGCGGGCAAGTTCGAGTTGTATCGCGTGCCCACGGCGCCCGGCGAACTCGTCCGCGAAAACGTCACGATATTGCGCGAACAATGCCAGAAGGCAGGTGTCGAACTGGCGATGCATATCGCGCCCAATCTACCCGAGCTCAATCTCGATCAGCGTGCGATCCGTCAAATCGTTCTCAACCTTCTTTCGAATGCGATTAAATTCACGCCTGAGGGCGGCCGTATCGACGTCCGATGCGATGCCGCGTCCGGCGGCGGCGTCGACATCGTCATTTCCGATACGGGCATCGGTATCGCGCATGAAGACCTCGACATGATCCTGTCACCTTTCGCACGCGGCCGCGATGTGCAGGTGGAGGAAAAGTCGGGGACCGGCCTGGGTCTGCCGATCTCCAACGCGCTCGCATCGCTACATGGCGGCCGTCTCGACATCGCCAGCACATTGGGCGAAGGCACGATGGTCACCGTTCATCTGCCGGCCGACGAGAAATCCGCCTAGCTTCACGCTCTCGGCTCGCGCCGGATCATGTCCATGCATTCGTACGTCATCACCACTTCATCGTTTTGATTGTAGGTGGTGAACGCAAAGGTCACGATCCCTCGGTCGGGCTTGGATTTCGACTCGCGCGCGGCCACGACTTCGACCACCGTTCGTAACGTATCGCCGGCGAAAACCGGACGCGGCCAGCGAACATTGTCGAGGCCCGGACCGCCAAGATTGTTCTCGCCCATCAACCCAAGCTCGATCCACAGCCGGTTTGCGAGACCCAGGGTCTGCAACCCGCTCGAGATCATGTCGCCATGGATGCCTCGTTTCGATGCCTCCCGATCCGTGTGTATCGGTTGCGGGTCGTACTGCATCGAGAAATCGACCATCTGGCCCTCGGTCAGCGTGACGGCACGGGTCTCGTAAGTATCGCCGACCTTGAATCCTTCGAAATAGCGCGTGTGCATAATGCTCTCGAAGCCCCGATCCGATCAGACCGCGTCGGCGATGGCTTTGCCCAGATCCTGGGTCGTCGCCTTGCCCCCCATGTCCGGCGTCAACGGCGCGTTCTTGTCGGACAATACGGTTTCGATCGCCTTCACGATGGCATCCGCCGCTTCCTGTTCGCCCAAATGCTCAAGCATCATCGCACCCGACCAAATTTGACCGATGGGATTGGCGATACCTTGGCCGGCGATGTCCGGCGCGGAGCCGTGTACCGGTTCGAACATCGAGGGGAAATCTTTCTCGGGATTGATGTTGGCGCCCGGCGCGACCGCGATGGTCCCCGTCACGGCGGGGCCGAGGTCGGACAGGATGTCGCCGAAAAGGTTCGAGCCGACAACCACATCGAACCAGTCCGGATGCTGGACGAAATGCGCGGTCAGAATATCGATGTGGAATTGGTCGGTCTCGACATCCGGATATTCTTTCGAGACCTCGGCGAATTTTTCATCCCAGTAGGGCATCGTGTGCGAGATACCGTTCGACTTCGTGGCCGAGGTCAGCTTCTTCCGTTTCCGGGTCTGCGCCAGATCGAAGGCATAGCGCATGATCCGCTCGCAGCCTCGTTTGGTGAAGATGTTCTCCTGCATGCACATCTCGAGGTCGGTGCCCTCGTACATACGTCCGCCGATATTGGAGTATTCGCCTTCGTTGTTTTCGCGGACGACATACATATCGATGTCGCCGGTCTCATAGCCGTGCACCGGCGGGGTAATGCCGGGAAGCAGGCGAACCGGCCGCAGGTTGACGTATTGCTGGAACTCGCGCCGAATCGGAATCAACAGACCCCAGAGCGAGATGTGATCCGGCACACCGGGAAAGCCGACGGCGCCGAGAAAAATGGAGTCGCAGTCCCGGAGCTGATCGAGACCGTCTTCCGGCATCATCCGGCCGGTCTTCG
This sequence comes from Rhodospirillaceae bacterium, assembly GCA_002716125.1. Classification (GTDB taxonomy): domain Bacteria; phylum Pseudomonadota; class Alphaproteobacteria; order UBA8366; family UBA8366; genus UBA6544. Next base: position 306 of record PAZH01000044.1, on the reverse strand, counting down.
CATAGGTCTCGCAATTCCAGTCGTAATGCTCGAACCCATAGTCGAAACCGTACTTCTTGCCGACCGCCTCGAGGACCCGAAGCCCCTCGGGTACGACTTCGTTTCCAATCCCGTCGCCCGGGATCACCGAAATGCCGAATTTTTTCTCGTTGGCGGGTGCCGTCATCTGATTGCTCTCCTGTGTACGCGTTTCGCAGGAAGGTAGGGGGCCAAGCGGGGCGAGGCAATACGCGGACGCACCAGCACTCGCCGATCGGCCCGACGCCCCTCGTCCTTCGACAAGCTCAGGATGAGGGGCGGAGAGCC
>PAZH01000043.1 GCA_002716125.1 Rhodospirillaceae bacterium | reverse complement strand
CTATATCATCGCCTGGAAGCTTTGCACCACCATGAAGACCAAGGATGTAACAGACACGCTGAAATTGGCGTTGCAGGCATCAGGTTTTGACCGTGCCAAGGTCATGTACAAACCAAGGCTGCTCAGCGATAACGGCTCATCCTATATCTCCGACGACCTAGCGCAGTGGTTGGCAGAGGACAAATGGATCACGTGCGGTGCGCTCCATACCATCCACAGACCCAGGGCAAGATCGAGCGTTGGCATCAAACGCTTAAAAACCGAATCCTATTGGAGAACGATCATGTGCCGCGTGATCTGGAAAAACAAATCGGCCTGTCCGTCGATCACTACAACAACCGTCGCTACCACGTGAGCCTAAGCAACGTCACCCCGGCCGAGGCTTACCTTGGCAGGGACACCGCCATCATCGAAAGAAGAAAAATTAAAGAAATGACCATCCAAACCCGTCGCTTAAACCATCAACGCCAAGCGGCTTAACATCGAAAACAGATGAGCCAAATCCTCCGATAATTCACAGACACACGCATCCCAAATCATCTGACAACACACACTTGCGGCAGATGCCACATCAACGACCAATTATGACCCTCAGGCGCTAAAAAGCTCTTACGTCGAGTCTCCGAGAACGACCAATAGCGGAAACACAATAACGACATATTTATAACGACTTAGCGTGAAAACCTTGGTTACGCATCAACTTGACGCTCTCTTAGCAGCTTGCAAACAGCTCGAAGAGTTAGGGCTCCATCGAAGGCAAGCGAAAGATGAATGGTACCAAATAGAGCGATTGCAAAAGCAGGGTGATCATCATGTAGGGCGGGCTAATTAATCAGCAGGCGACATCTGGATGAAACCGATTTCTTCTATGCCTCGTAGACATTGCGTATCCGACTAAAAATGAACCATGGTCCGCAAAATTCGCAACGTTGTTATTGGCTTGGAGCTGCAATGTATCGCTTGGCACAATCCCTCCGAGCACGAGGGCAAGTGGTCAAAATCCCATCGGATTGGAGCGGTGGTCGCAGGTAAATTGTATAAAAGTTACCTGAACCAAGCCGAAATAATCGAATTTTTGGCAGGATGAATGGTGAGAACATTCACAGCTTTCGAACGTAGGTCTGTTTGCTTCGAAAGTTGGCCGTTGCAAGAGCAGAGGATAAAAGGAGACCGGGCAACCCACCTTCCCTAAAAATAGGTTCCTCTAACAGGCTGTGTCGAAAGGCCATAATGCATGCCTTACGAAGACAAACTTTTCCTCGGATAGGCGAAGTATGTCTTCTAACCAACTGCAAAATTCAATCTAAAAAATTCAAATTTTAAATTTCTTAGATAGGCGTTGGAGAGGAATCCATTTCATGTGGAGAAATCAAAGAAGCTAAATAACAAGAGAGGAGACAAAATATGCAAAGTTTCAGAGAGTTTATCAGAGAACAAGAAGCGGAGAATGATCTTGCTGTACTAAACGAAGGTGCATTCAAGACAGCTTCTACCGCAACGCTGGTCGGACACATAACAGCCATGAGAAATAAAATTAAACGAACAAAGAAGGTTTCTCATGAAACGCTAGACGCTCTTGCATCAATGAACCTTGCTACTGCTTACCTAGTCGTCTCCCTCGATCTTTTTGCGACGAGAGGGAGAAAATAGGATGAGATCACTTACTCGGATGGTCGCTTTTCGCACAAGCAGTGCGCAGTATCAGAAATTCAAACTTGCCGCATCGGAAGCAGGAAAGAGTGGATCAGCGATTTTACGGGAATGCATCGATCAATACCTAAACCAGCATAAAGCGGCAAAACGAGAAGCGGAAATTATGAGGAGCTTTTTAGGGTAATACGAGGCTCGAAATTGCATATTTTGGTTTGAATCCGGCTTACCTACATCGAATTTTAGTCAAAATCGGTCTTACATTTCACCACTTTGAAAAATACCCTTTAAAAGGCGTTGGGTCTCTCTGATCGATACGAGTGAAATAGGGAACTTTGGTCTATTTGGTGACCTTTTCGACAATAAATCCGGCCGCGCCCTTACCTCTCGCTCGCTTCACTATGTATCCTTTGTTTCCGAGCTTGAATGTTTTGTCATTCTGAAGCGGCTTTAATGCTTCGAGTATCTTTTCAGAAACTGGATCGGTCTTCTCTTTAGGCTCCAAAGAGACTTGTTCCTTCAGCCATTTTGAGAATGCTTCTTCGCCAAGCTTATCGCCAATCGACTTCCGTAGGGCGTTCAGCTTACGAATTTGGCCTTTGGTTAATTTCTTTTCATCAAGAGGCATAAGGATGTCTATTCAGTGAGCGGGAGAAACCGGGTCAAAGTGAACTCACAAATATCTACAACACTTCATTATCAGTCAAGAACTCATTTAAGCGATTTATAAGAGAATGATGGAAGTTACAGAGGTATCACAGATGCATCAACAAGGCTCATAATCTCGCAGTTTGCATACTCAATGGCATCATTTACGAACGACTTTGCCTCCTCTGCATATAGTCTCAATTGCTGAAGATAATTTTCAACTTCGCTTCGATAATTTTCCATTTCAGACCGGTAGGACGAAATCTCCCAATTCTCGCAAGTATGCGTTCTCATTATCTCATTAACGCAATACGGCACACTTGGCTTTTCCGGTTTAGCAAATGCGAAAGGAGGATCGGGCGCAGTGGGTGCTATGCAAAATGCGAAAGCGCTATCACTTGCAAATAATGCTGCCACGGTCAGAACGAGTAGTACGATGAGTTTTTTCATATAATTGAATCTATAGGATTCTGAATGCAAGGGTAGAAGAGATGTTTTATCTGCTATTGGGATCACCGCCTCCCAACATCGGCGATCAATTTAAGTATTTTGAATCGTATTATTTTTTTGTGTTTTTATTAATTTTGAAACTTCGTTTAGAAACAGAATTCAACGTGACCTGCGGGTTACGGACCACCATCACTGTTTGATTCTTAGCAAACTTTGCCAAGTCTTTAGTCGAGCGTCTATGATTCCGATTAGACCATTTCGTCGGCAATCCAGCAGATGTCAGGAACTGCCTTACCGTAGAAGCCTTAATGCCAAAATTGACGTTCTCAGGTAACGAGCCGATTGCCTTCGCCACCTTCAACTTGTTTAACTGAGCGACGACCACTCCGACGATGTTCCCATTCTCGTCATAGATAGGACCACCGCTACTACCGGATTGAACTGCCGCATCCATCTGGAATTGCCCGCTATCGTCACCCATTCCCTTATTGGCACTAACAATACCTTTGGTGACCTTGATGGTATTCCTGAACCGTTCTCCATATGGATAACCGGAAACCAGCACGTCCTCTCCCAACACCACATCTTCGGCCCTTACCAGTCCCTCTGACGAAAGAGGAACAAGCTTTAAGCCGAGCCTACTGATTAGTGACTTCGTCTCTGATGAGGCCATCTCAGTTGTTGAAATTCGGAGCAAGGCGAGATCGTTTCGTTTATCTGTTTCTAGAACGTTGGCTGTGACTTGGTTTTTCGAGCTATCGCCAACTGTTACGGCACTGCAGTTCCGTACAACGTGTTCGTTTGTAACTATGTGCCCAAGTTTAGAAACGAAGAAGCCGGAACCAGTAGTTTCCGAGTTGGTCGATGGAGGGTTCTCTAAAGGTGGTTTTTTCGTAATCTGCTTCGTTGTGGATACCTTAAACACCGCCTTTCCAGTGCAACTAGTCATACCGGTCAAACCGTTTCGACCAGAGGTTACTTGAATACCGCCCACAGGCGTTGTCTCGGTCCTAATGTTTTTCTCACGAGATATCGAGAGCAGTATCGGCTTAATTGAACTCTTACATTCTTCTATAACCGCAGAAGCGTCAGGAAAGAATTGGTATTTGCTCTTAGAAACGTAGACAGCAAGCTCTTCTTTTTTAAGGTCATAGGCGTAATCCGCGCCCGTGTTGTGCCGCAGCATTGTTTTGTCTGTGAACTTTGTCGTGACACAGCCAGCAGTAAACAAAACTGTCAGACAAAATGGAGCAGCCAGCTTCTTCATAGTTCTAATTCTAGCAAGTTTTTGTGTGACCCATCGCCTAAAATGACATTTTTGGTTTCTTCAGCGATGGGAGACACAGTTGATCATTCAAAGTATCAGATTTAGCGCAAAGCTGTGATTGCGGTATGATGGCGATGTGTTCGATTGGATACTCTGGAACCAGAGCAGATGTCACTGAATGACCTAACTGCTGCGTCAATTAACCAAGCGCTCCAAGAATTTGATGAAATAGGTCGAGACGCTTTCTTAAAGAAATACGGATTCGGCAAGGCTCGCTCATACTTTATCGCGCACGCAGGGAAACAGTACGATTCAAAAGCCATTGTGGGCGCGGCCCATAGCTATCTTGGTCCTAGCTTTGAGGCTATGACCACAGATGATTTTTCCGGCGGCGAAGCTACCGTTGCCACGGCTTTAAGGCGGATCGGGTTTGACGTTATCAATACTGAACCACGTAACCCGAATCGGGTTCGGGATGAACTGATTCTGGCGCTCGCGTTCTACCTGCAACATCGCGAGAACATGCCTGACAAGGCTAGCGAAGAGATTGAAGCTCTCAATAGCGAGATCAACAAACTTGGCGCGAAGATTGGCCTCTCCGGTGGAACGACGTTCCGGAATGCAAACGGCGTCTACATGAAACTTATGAACTTCCGACGTTTAGATCCTTTGTACACGGCTGAAGGAAAAGTCGAATTACAGCGAGGCGGTAAGGGCGAAGAAATTGTCTGGCAGGAGTTCGCAAATGACCCTGTTCATTTGGTGCGAGTTGCCGACGCCATACGCTCCGGGCTTAGCGATGGGCAGTTCAGCGAAGAAACTGCCGTAGAAGACGATCCGGATTTTACCGAAGCAGAAGAAGGCCGCCTGCTTACTCGCGTACACCGACAACGCGAACGGAATCGAAAATTAGTTCTGAGTAAGAAGAAATCCTTTATGAAGGAGCATGGACGCGTCTTCTGTGAGGCGTGCGGCTTCGACTTCGAAAAGAGATACGGTCAACGAGGATTTGGTTTTATCGAATGTCATCATACGAAACCGGTTCACACGCTGCGTCTTGGTGCCAAAACGAACCTGGAGGACCTCAAACTCTTATGTGCCAATTGTCACCGTATGGTACACGCAAAGTCACCTTGGCTGAGCTTTGATGAACTGAAAAACCTCTTGAATAGGTAAGCACAAATTGATGAAAGACTGAATTCCTAAGCCTTAAAATATTAATCCACGGCTGCTCAATTCTGGATGTAACTTTCCACCCATTTCCGCAGCCTTCTGCCTCATGGTTATGTGTCGGTAGTGATTAAAGATTTGAGTTGGAGAGGTTCCCATATTTTGGGCCAAGTCTTCGATGTTTGCGCGACCGTAATATAGGCGGAACGTGGCATATGTATGCCTTAAACTGTAAATGGTTCTCGGTTTACCAAATCGGTCTTCCAATAAATTGGTCTCTTTGAGAATTTTCTTGAACGTTTTCCCGTAGTTAGAAACCGGCTCTCCATCCTGGTTGCAAAACACCAGATCATCATCATTTGTAAACTTTGATATAGTTTTAATCTGATCGAGATACCGTTTCGCTGAACGCAGCGGTACGCACTCTCTAGCTCCTGTTTTTGTCGTTGGTGAAATGTGTAATAGAACCTGTTCAGTGCCGTTCTCGTCTATAATGCTACCCACATCCCGCCATCTTAATTGACGGGCTTCATTGGGACGGAGCCCCGAAGTGCCCATGAAAAGTATATAATTTCGCAGCATCCGCCGTTGCCAAATATGCAAACGATGTGAACGACCACCCTGATGAGCGCTTTCAGAGTTCACTGTTGAGTTTGATCGTAAATTTTCCTCCGATGTCCATTCTCGCAGAAACTGATAGAGCTTTCTCCATTCGTCGAGTTCAAACGCGGGCCTTCTAGAGACTTCACCTACTTTCCCCGTCCTAGGTGCCTTAATCTCCGGGACATGTTGAATTATCCCATTGCGATGCGCCCACTGAAGCATCTGCCGCAACGCAGACTGCTCCATTTGAAGTGTTTTTGGAGCGGGTATTTTCGCAACGTTCGCTAGCTTCTGCCTATACCGTTTTTTTCGGGATACACGCGAAGTCTTTGCTTGTTCGATCTTCAGCCGGCCATCTTCGGACGACCAGTAATTTATCCTCCAAGTCCAATAGCCTTCGATCAGTGCATACGAAATTTCCTCAACGGCACGGTCACCAAAATACGGTATAAAATACCGCTCCGCCGTGCCTTTTAGATATCGCATCCGGTGTTCGGATAAGAGGTTCCGATTTGCGTTTTCCCAACGCCGATACAGCGATCCAAAGGTATGGGGTTTTACTTATAAGCCATGCCGAATTTTATAGCGGAGATCATCATACAAATCTTCGGCTACAACTGTCGCTTCCGCCAACGATTTCCGCTTAGTCGATTTGACAATATACCCCTTGTGCCCATCGAGCTTTAAGCGGACGTGATATGTGGGCCGGTTGTTTCTTGTATAGAGAACGATCCGCCCATCGCGCAGGATATGTCTGTTCTCATATGACATGCCTAAGCCTGAGAATTATCAAATTCTGTCCTCATTTTGTTAAACTTGAGAACTGGTTTCAATTCCTTTTCATATGCGTGTCAATGTTTTATCAATACACAATATGGGGTTAGAAATTATCTAACCCCATATTAAATAACGATTATTTTGAAACAGAAATTACCGCTTCGAGAACTGGAAGCTACGTCGCGCTTTCGCACGGCCATACTTCTTACGTTCAACAGTACGAGAATCTCGGGTCAAGAAACCGCCTTTCTTCAAAGTCGGCCGAAGCGCCGGCTCATAAGCCACAAGCGCTCTGCTGATACCGTGACGGACAGCGCCTGCCTGCCCTGATAAACCACCACCACTTACCGTGCAAATGACATCGTACTGATTTGCCCGGCCGGCGACCTCAAACGGCTGCTTGATCATCATTTGTTGCGTCGGCCGCGCGAAGTAAGTTTCGATCTCACGCCCGTTAATGACCATTTTCCCGGGCCCCGGCTTGATCCACACGCGCGCGACTGCGTCTTTACGACGCCCCGTCGCATAAGACCGGCCACGGTCGTCGATTTTGGGTTCATTCGAAGCCTCTTCAGCAGGCCGGTCCGGCGCAGTCGTGCCGGTTGCAACTGCCGCTAGCTCGGCAAAATCCGTGAGCGTGCGAGGTGCTTCTTCGCTGGCTTGTTCGCCCGCACCTTCCGACGCAGCCGTCTCTACTTCAGTCGCCGCCTCAACCGCCGCCTCTTCCGTCGCGGGGGTTTCCGCTTCATTCTCGGTCGTATTTTCGTCGGCCATTATGCCGCGCTCCGTTTGTTCTTTGAGTTCATGGACGCGATGTCGAGCACTTCCGGTTTCTGCGCTTCATGCGGGTGCTCCGGACCTGCATAAACCCGCAAATTCGACAACTGCTGCCGGCCTAACGGCCCCTTCGGCAGCATTCGTTGAACCGCCTTCTCGATGATTTCACCCGGTCGTTTGCTTTCCAGGATTTTTTCCGGCGTTTTTTCGCGGATGCCGCCCGGATATCCTGTATGCCGGTAATACTTCTTGTCGGTCATCTTATTGCCGGTAAGCACGACCTTTTCGGCATTGATAACAATGACGTTGTCACCGCAGTCCATAGACGGTGTGAAAGTCGGCTTATTTTTTCCACGCAGAACGGTCGCAATCACGGCAGCCATTCTTCCAAGAACCACGCCATCCGCGTCGACAACGTAATGCTTTTTGTCGACTTCCGACGCTTTCATCGAATAGGTTTTCATCTTCTACCTCTTGGCCCGCCCGAAAACAGCGGCCTTTTGTTCGGCGGCGGAGTATGGTCAGTTCACATTCCGCCGTCAAGAAAATTTTTAGAATTTTATTGTTTTAAAACAACTACTTAAAAAGCGGTATTATAATACCGCGCTTAATTTTCGGGTAAAATCCTCGGAATCGCGTATGTCGAAGAAATATGGGCAATCGGCGAATCTTCGCCCAGCGTAAATAGTTCGACCTCCGCAAATCCCAATCGAGAGGTTACTTCCACGATTTGCGCCTCCCCAACGATATCGGTAGGGGCCGGTCTTCTCAGAAAATTAATGCTAAGGCTCGACGTCACGGCCATTCGCGCTGGGCCGATCGCACCCATTAGAGCCGCGAAACTCGTAAAATCCGCCAACGCCATCATCGCCGGGCCCGCAATCGTTCCACCGGCACGAACGTGAATTTCCTTATAGGGAAGGCGAATACGCGCCCACCCAAACTTAATCTCCTCGGTCACGAACTCATAGACCTTCAAGAACCCACTACCATCCTGTACGAGCTCCTCGAACGATTCTACCGTGATCCGAGCTCGCCTAATTTCTCCATTAGAATCCGTAATTTTCATGCATATTCCTTCGCGAAACTCGCTGCGAACTGCAGCGCCGCAAGTGCGATAACGCCGGCTAAGAGCGAAAACGCCATCAAATATGAATCAAATAACCCAATCAGCACCCCAAACACCGCTGGAAAAATCATAACGCCTGACAAGGTCGCGAATTGGAGACCGCCAGCCGCTTCTCCGGTTTTCCCGTCAGGCGCATGCTTTACCAATTCGGAAAAGAACAATCCGTTCCATCCGCTCGTTGTGATGCCGAGCAAAAAACTCACCAACGCAATGGCCCAAATTGGCCATTCGATAGAATAAAACCCAGACAATGCGCAGAATGCTGCGGATCCCAAACCAATTAAAACAAGCAGCTTACGAGATGCGACTAATCTGTCTCCGATCGCCCCCCAGAACAATCGTCCGACCACGGCCGAGAGCTGTAGAACCATGTAAATAACGCCTGCGAGCGTCAGGGACATCGTGAGCTCGGAAGTCAAATAGACGACGTATAAGGTCATAATGGTGACCTGACTGCCGGAATAGACAAATCCCATAAACGCAAGGCTCCGCAATCGTGACGCGTGCCAGACAACGGACAGCGGCGTCCATAGACTGCCAAACTTTATCTCACGTTCCGAATCTCGTTGCCTATCGATAGGTTGGCGTAGCGGTTGTACGCAAATTCCAATCAACACCGCGGCGACCCCCGCGACGAGTATCGCCGTCTGCCAGCCGAATTGATCTACCAATGTCGGCAACGTAGCGCCCGCCAAAGCGGCGCCCGCAGGCATGCCCGTCTGTTTAATAGAAAAATACAGCGGACGAGAACGCTCTGGGACGACGCGTGCGAGAATATGCGTACTCGCCGGATTAACAGGGCCATAGCAAAGGCCAAGGGCGATCGCGCTGGCAAAAGCAGCCCACGGCGTCCCAAGAGCAAATAAACAACACGCAAGGAAGGCAAAGATCATCGTCAATTGGCTGACACGAATGGCGCCGTATCGATCTGCCAACGCCCCTGCAATCAATCCTGCGACCAGTCCGGAACCGTACGCTATGGCAGTAAAAGTCCCGACATGGGTGGCTTCAACACCGATGTCGGGAGCTGCGGCAGGCGCCACAACCGAGACACCGAACATCGCTGTCGCAGCGAGCGTCTGAATTCCGAAAGTACCCACCAGCGCCGGTACAGCGAGACGGTTCGCGTGAAGGTCGGGCACGACGCGGCACCCTATTCCAGTGACGCGGTGGTTGAGCGATGCCGTAATCCGATCAACGGCTAACCCGACACCAAGGAAGCGACGGTATCGCTGAAAGACTCCGTATCGAGTGGTTTTTCGATATACCCAATCGCGCCAACGTCATTCGCTTGTTCCCGCCAATAGGCTTCAACTTTGGAGGATACGAAGATGATTTTCATTCTGTCTAAATCTGAGCGTTTCCTGAGTTCGCGGCAAAGCGCAAGCCCGTCGACTTGAGCCATAACGAGGTCGGTTAACAGTAGGTCCGGCTTAAACGCGGAAATTTCGGAAATCGCCGTCATTCCCGCCACGCTTGATTGGACGTGATGCCCCTCACCTTCGAGTAAGGCCGTCATAACCGCGATCATATCCGAATCGTCATCGACGATAAAAATCTTCAAGAGAAACCCTCTGTTCTTCAGATATCTTCAAATATCTAACGAAGCAAAGGAGCCCACGCAAACAGCACGGGCACATCTATACTGACTTACCTAGTCCCAGAACGGCGTTGCTCTTTCGAATGCGGCCCAACCTTGAACCAGATGTTGATCCTCGCGAGCGATCTCATGTTCGTACCAACCGATCAAACAACCGGCTGCGACGCAGCTTTGTGGCGTATCGGTTCTTTCCAGAATCCGGCCCAGGACCTCGCTTAACGTTACGACATCGTTGAGATGCCCAAGATCGTCCTGAAGCGCCCCGAGTCGTTTCACAAAGACCTTTCGTCTTTTGGGCTGGTACAGCGATGAGAAGAAGTTAGTCGCGTAATGCAGTTTCTTGATCTGGATACGGACATCATGACGCTTTTCCAACGGTAAATCGGCGAACCCGCGCCCCTTCCGAAGCGCCGATTTATAACGCTTCGCAAGGATCGGCGTCGAGAGCTCTGTAATTGGTGAGAATAGCAAGGCTGAACGCGCATTCACGGTCTGATTACGCCAGGAACGCGTTTTACGCCAACGCATGAGCTCAATCATGAAGGTTGTAAAACGCGACGACGTCAACGCATCACGGACCATCTCGTATGCTTGGTCCTGCAGTCGCGCCGCAGCTTCATCCAGTGCGGCAAAATCACCAACCTCGCTCATACGCGCGGCTGCCGACGGCAAAATTTCCTCGCGGAAAACATCAAATTCCCTCGCAGGTCCAAGGGCTTGCGCGAATACCTTTGCTTCGCCATCAATCCATCGATACTGCTTCGCCGGCAGTACTTTTTTTAAGAGTTGCAGACCGGACCGTAGCCGGCGCAGGCCAACACGAACTTGATGCACGCCTTCGATATGCATTCTCTCTCGTGCGCAAACATCGTTATTCAAAACGTGCGAGGCGCAATACTCGATAATCGCATCAAGCGACGCCTCCACCGTCATGTCTCCGTCGAGTTTTATCTTTCCGGCTGATCGCCACGCCTCTTTGCCTTGGTCTCGAAGTGAATAGCCGATCTCCGGCTTTCATTGCGTCTGAAGGCGCACCGGAATAACACCACTTAATTCGCGCGCCATTTTGAAGAGCGTTTCTGGCGGACCTTCTTTGAGTTCCAACTCAATTTCTGAAAGCGGTGCCGCATGTTCGTCGTCGCGAACTTCGCCTTCATCCAAAGCGATTTCAACGGCAGTGCCCTCTTCCGCTTGATAGAGCTTCCGACTGCGTCGAACATGCGTCGTAAAAATCGGTTTCAGCTCATCCGGCGAAATATCTTCGAGTTGAGCACGAACAGCGGCATCCGGCACTTCCGTTAGATTTGGCCGCCCCTCCGGTAAATCGGTCTCATACTCCGCCCGTTCGAAGTAGCCCGCCTTTCCGGCTGTCTTCAACGTTTGGCGAAATCGCCGACCCACTTTTCGAAGGCGGAGCGAAAAGCCACGGGCCCGCAAGTCGTGGCGAATTGTATCGAAGTACACACTATCCAGAACGCGCGTCTGCGCCCTTTTGCTACCCGACCAGAAGGCGGTTCTACGCACCTGGGCTAGACTCTTCGAATCAGCAGAGAGTTTAAGCTCAATCTCCGTATTGGCAGTCGTCGGCGAGGCATCCGTAGATACCTTTGTTTCGTCTAACAACGCTTGCGTCTCCCTGCAGAGAAGATTTTATGATTGGTCGGGAACATATAGCAGTTTTATTACAAGCGTATTTCATTTCAATGACATAGCTCAAATTCGCCGGGTTATTGGCGAACGTCGCAGGTAGATATCCGGCCAGAAGCGTGCCTCTAATTGTATTCAACGGGCGTCGTATAGGCATCGTCTTCATGTAATTCCCAATACATGTCAGTGAGCCGTTGCGTCACCGGTCCTACGTTTCCGTCGCCAACGGATTTACCATCGATGCTTTTCACCGGGACGATCCCGCCCGCTGTCGACGTTAAGAATATCTCCTCTGCGCCACGCATCCGATCTACCAGAAGTTTCTCAAGCTTCGCCTCGATATTGAGCTTTTCTGCAAGTTCGACGACGGTTCGCCGCGTTATGCCCTGAAGAACGCCCTCGTCGGGCGAAATAAGATGGCCGCTGTCGAGCGCAAATATGTTCCAGCCACGCCCTTCGGTCACATTCCCCTCACCGTCCAACAAAACGGCGTACCGAGCCTCCTTGTCGTAGGCTTCGAACAAGGCACGCACGAAATCCAATCGGCCATAGTTCTTAATTGTGGGATCGACGGCTTCAGGCGGGATGCGAATGGTATCGGCCACCACGATATCGCACCCGTTTTTCGTCTCCTCTTCGGATACGACCGAGTAGTAAGGTAACGCCCAGACCATCAGTCGGTTTCTGCAGGACCGTAAATCCTTGTGTCCGCTTTCAGGTGAACCGCGCGTTGCGACGATATTCACCATCGAGTTCCGCAGACCAGATCGACCAACGCAAGCCATAAGGATTTCCGCAAAATCGTCGCGATCCAATCCCAAGGTATCGTATCGTCTTTCGGCTATTGCGTGCTCGAAGCGGTCTAGGTGATCGTTCATGCGAAAGAACCGCCCCTCGTGAACATGCAAGGCGTCATAACACATATCGGCAAGCTGGAAACCCAAATCGGTAACGGGAAGACGCATTTCAGACATCGAAACGTATTCACCGTCGATATAACCGTAGCCTTCACTACCGTAACCTGAAGCGGTCGTCATAGCGCACCTCCAAGCGTCAAAATTATTAAAGTTGTGCCGCTCGCCTTAAGCGGCATTCCGCACTAAATAAATACTAGTCTTCCCAGGCCTTTCGAACATGTTTGGCACGGGATGGTGAATTATCCGTTTGGTGGCTTGAGCAGGCGGTCCGAATTGGGCATTCTCCGGCTCAGCCGCGTAAAGCGACGTTTTAAACGACCTAGTAAAAACCTCTAACAAAAGGAACGGCTATACCGATGGAGGGCATGCGTTTTGAATCCCCGGAAACTGTCGACGCAGCAGTCTCGCTATTAGCGGGCGCAAGCGGCGAAACCCGGGTGCTCGCGGGGGGAACTGATCTTTTGGTCCAACTCCGCGCTGATATGATTGAGCCTGAGCTCGTTGTGGACATTAAACGGATTGCGGAAACGCGGACCGTAACCGAAGAAGACGGCGGATATCGCGTCGGTGCGGCCGTGGCCGGTGCCGAACTCAAGGAACATCCGTCTTTCTCGAAAACCTGGCCGGGCGTGATGTATGCGTTCGACTTGATCGGTTCCACACAAATTCAGGGCCGGTGCACATTGGCCGGTAACCTTTGCAACGCCTCGCCGGCCGCCGATAGCGTTCCGGCAATGGCTGCAGTGGGCGCGATTGCACGGATTGCGGGCCCGAACGGCACACGCGACGTTCCCGTCGAGGATGTTCCGACCGCACCTGGCAAGACATCCCTGGAGAAAGGCGAGTTCGTTGTCTCCATCTTCTTCCCGAAGAAGGCTGACAACACAGGCGACGACTACCTTCGCTTCATTCCTCGAACGGAGATGGACATCGCCGTCGTTGGCTCCGGCGTCTGCTTGACGCTCGACGACAGTGGGACTTGCACGGCCGCCAAGGTCGTTCTCGGTGCCGTTGGTCCGACGATCATTAATTGCGAAGAAGCTGCCAACGCTCTGATCGGTACAAAGGTCGACGAAGCGGCCATCGAAGCTGCGGGTGCAGCGGCGACAGCTGCGGCGACGCCCATCAGCGATAAGCGCGGCACCGTCGAATACCGTAAGAAAGTTGCGGGTGTTTTGACCCGCCGGGCGACAGCAACCGCCCTCGAACGCGCGAAAGGTTAATCCATGGCTAAGATACACGTAACCACCACCGTCAATGGAGACGAGACGGAGTTCCTCTGCGAGCCGGAGGAGACACTTCTCGATATCCTTCGCGAAACGCTTCACCTGACCGGCAGTAAAGAAGGTTGCGCATCCGGTGACTGCGGCGCCTGTAGCGTCATGGTCGATGGCCGCTTGGTCTGCTCCTGCCTTGTTCTCGGTGCGGAAATGCAAGACCGCGAGGTCGAGACCATCGAGAATATGGCTGAAGGCGACAATCTGCATCCGTTGCAGCAGAAGTTCCTCGAGCATGCCGCACTTCAATGCGGTATCTGCACGCCGGGCTTTCTGGTCGCATCGAAAGCGTTGCTCGAAAAGAACCCGGATCCGACCGAGACCGAAATTCGGTATTGGCTCGCAGGAAACCTGTGCCGCTGCACAGGCTATGACAAGATTGTCCGCGCCGTCCAAGATGCGGCTGCGGAGATGAGAGGAGGCTAATATGCCAGATGACGTTCGCGTCACCGATCTCAAGAAAGTCGGCACCCGTCCGGTTCGCCCGGACGGCGTCGATAAAGTAACAGGGCGCGCAAAGTTTGGTGCGGATTTCAATATGCCTAACCAATTGGTCGGGCAGGTTCTCCGCAGCCCTCACGCCCACGCCATCATCAAGTCGATCGATACGTCGAAGGCCAAGGCGCTGAAAGGCGTCAAAGCCGTCGTCACGCGGGACGATTTCGAGGATATGCCCTCTGAATTAGCCCCGGCCGGCGAAATGATGATCAATTACAAGGACATGACCCGCAATGTTATCGCGCGGGAGAAAGCCTTGTATGACGGCCACGCAGTTGCCGCAGTCGCGGCAACCAGTGCTGCCGTTGCGCGCCGTGCATTGAAGTTGATTGAAGTCGACTATGAAGTGCTGCCGCACGTCATCGATCCGGTTCCGGCGATGGCGGACGATGCACCGATTCTGCACGACGACATGATCACAGAAGGCGTCGATCCGGCACCGACCAAAGCATCGAATGTGGCAAAACGCGTCGAGTTTGGCTGCGGCGATGTCGAGGAAGGTTTCGAGCAAGCCGACATCATTGTCGAGCGCGAGTTCGAGACGAAAGCCGTTCACCAAGGCTATATCGAGCCGCACGCCTGTGTCGCAAACTACTCCGAGGACGGCTCTGCCGACCTTTGGTGCACGACCCAGGGACACTTCGTTGTCCGCGGCCACTGCGCCAAGCTTGTCGGCATGGAAGTCTCCAAACTCCGTGTCACTTCTTCGGAAATCGGCGGCGGATTTGGCGGCAAGACGGTTGTCTATCTCGAACCGCTGGCTCTCATGCTCTCGAAATTGGCACATCAGCCGGTCAAGATGATCATGAACCGTGACGACGTCATGCGGGCCACCGGCCCGACGTCGGGTGCCAATGTTTGGGTCAAGATGGGTGCCAAGAAAGACGGCACGCTTTTGGCCGGCGAAGCTATCTTGAAATATCAGGCGGGCGCTTTCGCGGGCTCTCCAGTCCAACCGGGCTGCATGTGTGCTTTCGCGCCTTACGATATGGAGAACGTCAAAGTCGTCGGTTTCGACGTGGTCACCAACCGCCCGAAGGTTGCGGCCTACCGGGCACCCGGTGCGCCGGTTTCCGAATACGCGGTCGAGTGCGTGGTCGACGAATTGGCACAGAAACTGGAGATGGATCCTGTCGAACTTCGCCAGAAGAACGAAGCGAAGGAAGGCACCCGCGCCGCTTACGGTCCGAAATTCGGCCCAATCGGCTATCCGGAACTGCTGTCGCAAGCCAAAGGTCTCGAGCAGTACAACACCCCGCTTGGTCCTAATCAGGGCCGTGGTGTGGCATCGGGCTTCTGGTTCAACATCGGCGGTGAGTCCTGTGCAGCGCTGCAGCTGAATGTTGATGGCACACTCAACCTGATGATCGGTACACCCGATATCGGCGGCTCGCGCGCTTCCATGGCCCTGATGGCCGCGGAGACGCTGGGCGTCGACTATGACGATGTCCGTCCGATCATCGGCGACACCAGCTCACTTGGCTATACGTTCCTCACGGGCGGCAGCCGGGCAACCTTCTCGAGCGGTATGGCCGTGGTCCAGGCCTCCGAAGACATCATCAGACAGGCTTGCGCCCGCGCGGCAAAGGTCTGGGAGATCGATGAGGACGCCGTGACCTGGGAAGCCGGTCTCATTAAGCCGTCCGGCCCGAACGCCGGCGACTTCGAGCCGATGACCCTGGCCGATATCGCGAAACACGCCAACAAGACCGGCGGCCCGATTGCGGGCCATGCGCAAATCAATGCGCAAGGTGCCGCGCCGAGCTTCGGCGTCCACGTGGTCGATGTTGAAGTGGATCCAGAGACTGGCAAGGTCGACATTCTGCGGTACACCGTGCTGCAGGACGCCGGCAAAGCCGTCCATCCGGCTTATGTTGAAGGCCAATTCCAAGGCGGCGCTGCACAAGGCATCGGCTGGGCCCTCAACGAAGAATACATCTATAACGACAAAGGTCAGATGGAGAACACCGGGTTCCTCGACTATCGAATTCCGGTCTGCTCCGATCTGCCGATGATCGAAACGGTGATCGTTGAAGAGCCGAACCCGCGTCACCCCTATGGTGTCCGTGGTATTGGCGAGACGCCGATCATCCCGCCAATGGCGGCCATCGCAAACGCGGTCAGCCGTGCAACGGGTGTCCGTTTCAGCCAACTGCCAATGTCCCCGCCGAAAGTCTTGGCGCGGCTCGACGAAGCGAAACAGGCGGCCGAATAAGCCCGACGTTTCGAAAGACGATTAAGGGAAACCCCTGCCCTTCGGGCAGGGGTTTTCTTTTACCCTAACCAACACAATGGACCTCATACTGAGCCTGTCGAAGTATGAGGTCCCACACCGGACCGCCTTTCGACAAACTCAGGGTGAGGTTTCTCTCCTGTTTCACTCTTGAATATTTCCGCTGAATATCCGACCTATAGACCATGGCACACGTAACAATCACCGCCGCGCTGGCACGCTACACTCATGGCAAGACTGAGTTCGAGTATCCGAACGTTGCCACTATCAAGCAATTGATTCGGGCTTTCTCCGAAGAATTTCCTGAGATCAAACCGCACTTGGAAGAAGGCGCTGCTTTTGCGATCGACGGACAACTCTTCCAGGAATCGCTCCTGGAGCCGATCCAGCCTGACAGCGAAGTTCACATCCTGCCCCAGATAGGCGGCGGATGAGAAAACTCATCACCACGCTCGCCCTCCTCTTCGCCGTCAGTACGGTGAGCGCGGAAGAAATCGGCAGCGTCTCCACCGTCTTCAAACTTCTTGGCCCCAACGACAAGATCGTCATCGAAGCCTTTGACGATCCGAAAGTGGAGGGCGTCACCTGTCACCTTTCGCGCGCCAAGAAAGGCGGGGTTTCGGGCGCGGTCGGTCTCGCAACGGACACCTCCGATGCGGCCATCGCCTGTCGCCAGGTCGGGCCCATTACCATCAAAGAAGAACTCGATCTCAACCGTTCCAATTTTGAAGAATTGGGGAAAGTAGTCCGCCTTCGTCCCCTTGCTTAG
>PAZH01000042.1 GCA_002716125.1 Rhodospirillaceae bacterium | reverse complement strand
CAGACGCTCGCCTCGATCACCTTCCAGAACTATTTCCGCCTCTACCCGAAACTGGCCGGCATGACGGGCACCGCCATGACGGAAGCCGCGGAATTCGCCGAGATTTATAGTCTCGAAGTCGTCGACATGCCGACGAACATGCCGATGATTCGGTTGGACGAAGACGACGAAATTTACCGGACACAAACCGAGAAGCACAACGCGATCCTCGAACAAGTCGCCGAGTGTCACGAACGGGGCCAGCCCGTCCTGGTCGGCACGGTCAGTATCGAGAAGTCGGAAGAACTGTCGGCCTTGCTGACCAAACGGAAGATGAAGCACGAAGTGCTGAACGCGCGGCATCACGAACGGGAAGCGCATATCATCGCCGATGCCGGAATGCCGGGCGCGATAACGATCGCGACCAACATGGCGGGACGCGGCACGGACATCCAATTAGGCGGCAATCTCGAAATGCGTCTTTGGCGAGAGCTCGAAGGCGTTACGGATGAAGCTGAGATCGAACGCCGGACGGCGGAAATCACCGCCGATATCGAGGAGAAACGGGGAATCGTGAAACAGTCGGGCGGCTTATATGTCCTCGGCACGGAACGTCACGAGTCCCGGCGGATCGACAATCAGCTGCGCGGCCGCTCGGGCCGTCAGGGCGATCCGGGCGCCTCGAAGTTCTTCCTCAGTCTCGACGACGATCTGATGCGGATTTTCGGCTCCGAACGTATGGACGGCATGCTGAAGAAGCTCGGCCTCGAAGAAGGTGAGGCCATCGTCCACTCCTGGATCAACAAGGCGTTGGAGAAGGCCCAA
Organism: Rhodospirillaceae bacterium; assembly: GCA_002716125.1. Classification (GTDB taxonomy): domain Bacteria; phylum Pseudomonadota; class Alphaproteobacteria; order UBA8366; family UBA8366; genus UBA6544. The sequence goes on along the minus strand of PAZH01000042.1, from coordinate 52,186 downwards.
CAGAAAGTCGAAGCGCGCAACTTCGATATTCGCAAACAGCTCTTGCGTTTCGACGACGTGATGAACGATCAGCGCAAGGTGATCTACGAGCAGCGCAAGGATTTGATGCGGGCGGAAGAAGTCGCCGACACCATCGTCGATATGCGCCACGAGGTCATCGAGGACATGGTGGCGCAATGCATTCCATCGGACGCCATGTCGGAGCAATGGGATCTCGACGGTTTACACGAAGAATGTTTGCGTCTGCTTTCCCTCGATTTACCCGTCGCCGATTGGGCAAAGGAAGAGGGGATCGCGGACGAAGAGATTCTCGAACGCCTGATCGATCTTTCGGACCGGAGAATGGCCGAGAAAGCGGCGAATTACGGACCGGAGGTCATGCGCTTGGCGGAGAAGAGCCTGTTGCTGCAAATCCTGGATCACTCCTGGAAAGAACATCTGCTGCAGCTGGATCATCTACGCCAGGGGATTGGGTTGCGGGCCTATGCGCAGCGCGATCCGCTGAACGAGTATAAGCGCGAAGCCTTCGAGATGTTCGAAGAGATGCTGCGCCGCGTGCGAAATTCGGTGACGGAAATCCTCAGTCATGTCGAACTGACGTTCGACGAATCGGAACAAGAGATGTTCCAGCGTGAACAGCGGTCGATGCAGGAGTCGCGAGAGGACCCGGCCTTCGCCATGGCAGACGAACCCTTGGCGGCAACGGGTACCGACGGTGTCGCAACACCCGTTCAGTCCCGGACCGCGGCGGCGGTCATTGACCCGAATGACCCAAGCACCTGGGGCAAGGTCCCGCGGAATGCCCCCTGCCCGTGCGGGTCTGGCAAGAAATACAAACACTGCCACGGGCGCGCCTCGTAAACCGCCAAACGGCAGATTTTATTGGCGGATTACGCTTGCGACGCGCATGCTGTCGTCACAAGACGGTAACGCCGATGTATGCACGACGAAAAATTCTCAAGGGGCTCGGAGCCGGTCTGACCGGCATTCCGCTCAGTACCTTATTGGCCGACCCGACGCTCGCCCGGGCCGCGGCCGCCGAACTGGAGCGCCACACCCTGACGTTATCGGGCGGCCGCGGTCATGCTGGTGCATGAATGGTGGGGCTTGAACGATCAAATCAAGACCGTCGCCCGCGAGCTCGCGCAAGAGGGATTCCTTGCGCTCGCCGTCGATTTGATGGACGGCCGGGTCGCAACCACCCGCAACGACGCCAAACGTTTGATGGGCCGCGTCGGCCGAACGGAGACATTGGAACTATCTAAGAAATGGTTGCGATGGCTCAAAGCGCACCCGGACTCGAACGGCCGGATCGCCACGCTCGGATGGTGCTTCGGCGGCGGATAGGCGCTCAGCGCCGCGACCGTGGAGCCCGTCGATGCGACGGTCGTCTATTATGGCCGGGTCAATCATCCAACAGGCGAATTGCGGCATCTGAAAGGCCCCGTCATGGGTCATTTCGCGACCCATGACATGTGGATCAACCGGGACATGGTGACACTGTTCGAGCTCGGTATGCTACGCGCGGGCAAACGTTCGATCAGCCACTGGTATCATGCCGGCCACGCCTTCGCGAACCCGACCCGCAGCAACTACGACGGCGCCGACGCAAAACTTGCTTGGAAACGGACGCTGGCTTTCTTGCGCGAGGAACTCGGGCCAACCTAGTCAGCGCTTCTCGCGCCTGCGATTTTCAAGCTCGATCGCGCGTTTCGCTTCGCCGGACTTTCGCAGACGGTCGATATAACCGAGATATAGCTTCAGAATGCCCGGCACATCGGGATTAAGACGTTCCCATAACGCCATCTTCGATTTGTCCCGCCAGGCGATATCGGCGCGAAAAGACTTGCACCAATAGTCTTCCAAAGCCTGGCGAAACTTGATCATCTCGCCGCTGCGCTTATCGAGGCCTAAATCCTGGTAGGCTTGTTCCTCATATAGATAGGCCTCGCATTCCAGATCAATCGTCCGGACGTGCTCCATACGTCCTCTGTATTGCTGCATGCCGTGACCGACCAGCTCGTGCGCCAAAACGGCTGCCAGTTCGCGGGCCGGCCATTTCGCCCCGTAGCGGCCGACCACGGTGACGAACTTCTTCGACGGGCCGTCGTGCTGATAGTAGTCCGGGAAAAAGGCCGCGATGGTCAGACCGGAAAGCCGGCTCTTTGGAAAATGCGGATCGTATATGACGTATACTTCGCCCGCGCTTTGAAGCGTTTTGATGGCTTGTGCGCTGAACGGTGACCGGCGGTATAGAAGATCGATCGCCTTCTTGATGCGGTCGATGGCGGGACGTGCCGGCAAGAGTTCGATATCGAACTTCGCATCCGGCCTGGGCGCGACCGCGCCAAGCCGAAGGCCTTCGTGAACTTCTTGGATCGAAAATTCACTTTGCGACCGGGCCTCTCCCGTAAACACGAAGAGACAGGCCACAAACAAGACAGCAAAATTGCGAGACAGGCCCGGCCTCAGAAAGCTTAGAGTTGTACCTAAACGATCGGAACGCGGCGGTCGTGTCATAAAGAATACGCTTACATGGCGAAGCGGGTTAACTTGCGCGCCGTTTTCGGCGGCTGACGACCATCGTCTCTTCTTCAAAAAGATCGCTCAGCTGGTCCATCATGGTACCGCCGAGCTGATCGACATCGACGATTGTGACCGCGCGCCGATAGTAACGCGTCACGTCGTGACCGATACCGATCGCGACGAGCTCAACCGGCGAACGCGTTTCGATATAATCGATGACGTCCCGCAAGTGCCGCTCAAGATAGTTCCCGGGATTGACCGAAAGAGTCGAATCGTCGACCGGTGCGCCGTCGGAAATCACCATCAAGATTCGCCGTTCCTCGGGGCGGGTAACAATTCGATTATGCGCCCAGAGCAAGGCCTCGCCGTCGATATTCTCTTTCAGCAACCCTTCGCGCAACATCAGGCCCAGGTTCTTGCGTGCACGCCGCCACGGCGCATCGGCAGATTTATAGACGATATGCCGGAGATCGTTGAGGCGCCCGGGGTTGGTCGCTTTCCCATCGGCGATCCAGCGCTCCCGCGACTGACCGCCCTTCCAAGCCCGCGTCGTGAAGCCCAGGATTTCCACCTTCACGGCACACCGTTCCAGCGTCCGCGCCAAGATATCGGCGCTCATCGCAGCGATACTGATCGGCCGGCCCCGCATGGAGCCCGAGTTGTCGATCAGCAGGCTAACCACGGTATCGCGGAACTCCATGTCCTTCTCTTCTTTGAAGGACAGCGCGTGAAGCGGGTTGATCACGACGCGATCGAGACGGCTCGTATCGAGGAGCCCTTCCTCGAGATTGAATTCCCAAGACCGCATCTGCTGCGCCATCAAGCGCCGTTGCAGCCGATTCGCCAGTTTGCCGATCAAACCTTGGAGGCTGACGAGTTGCTGGTCCAACAATTGGCGCAGGCGTCCGAGCTCTTCAGCGTCGCACAGCGTCTCCGCCGGCACCACCTCGTCGAACTGTTCGGTATACGCCTTATAGAAGGGTTCTTTCGGGATATTCGAGAGGTCGTTTTCCGGCCGCCACGGGGTGCCGGGATCGCCCGGTTCCTCGCTGCCGGTCATCGGCATGGTCTCGCCCAGTTGGTCGTCGGGCACCGAATCGCCCATATCGTCTTCGCCGGCCTCGCCCATCATGGCTTCGGACATGGCCTCGCCTTCGCCGGAAAGCTCGCCGCCTTCCTCATCCTGATCGGGCTGCGAATCCGCGTTGTCGCCTTCCTCGTCGCTGCCGTCCATCTCTTCCGAATTGGAATCGGCGCCAAGATCGATATCGAGATCGGACAAGAGGTCCCGAACCGCTTCACCGTAGGATTGTTGGTCCCCTATACGCGATTCGAGTTTCTCCAACGCATGGCCGATCTTTCCTTCCAGGATCGGCTTCCAATGGTCGTATACCGCTTGACCGGACGGCGGCGGCGGCGCGCCGGTCAATTGCTCGCGCGCCAAGAGGCGAACGGCTTCGGGCAGCGTCGCTTCGGTGCGTTCCTTCACCCGATGGAGCCCTTGCTGGCGGTACCGGGTTTCCATGGCAGAGGCGAGATTCTCCGACAAACCGACCATGCGCCGCGCGCCGATCGCTTCAACGCGGGCCTGTTCCAGCGCTTCGAACATCAAGGGCGCCACATCGCCTGTCGGCATATTGCGCGCGTGGGTCGCCGCGTCGTGATAACGAAGACGGAGTGCTATGCCGTCCGCTTCGCCACGCACCTGCGACACCTCGTCGGGCGGTAGGTCGCGGCTCGGAAAGGGCACGCGAGCGCGTGTCCCGGTGATGCCGGAAGGTTCGTTCGAAAAGGCGACGTCGATATCGTCACGCTCCGCGATGGAGCGCAAGGTCGCAGACGTCGCCTGCTTGAACTGTTCGACTGGCGACAGGTCGTCGCTCACGGGCGGCTCCTCAGGTTATTTGTACCTGCACGCCGGTCTCGGGCAATTCGGCCCCGAAACAACGCTGGTAGTATTCCGCGACGATCGGCCGTTCCGTCTCATCGCACTTGTTCAAGAACGTGCACCGGAAGGCGAATGCGACATCGTCGAAGATTTCGGCATTCTCGGCCCAGGTCAACACGGTCCGCGGCGACATAACGGTCGAAATATCACCATTGATGAAACCGGAACGCGACAGGTCCGCGCAGGCGACCATGGCTTCGATAGTCTTGCGGCCATCGTCGTTATTCCAATTCGGTACCTTGGCGACAATGATCTCCTTCTCGTCGTCATGCGGCAGATAGTTCAGGCTGGTAACGATGTTCCAACGGTCCATCTGGCCTTGGTTGATCTGCTGGGTGCCGTGATAGAGCCCGGTCGTATCGCCAAGCCCGATCGTGTTGGCCGTCGCGAAGAGACGGAAGAACTTGTGCGAGCGAATGACCTTGCTTTGATCGAGCAGGGTCATCTTGCCTTCGACTTCCAAAATCCGCTGGATCACGAACATCACATCCGGGCGGCCCGCATCGTATTCGTCGAAACAAAGCGCGCAGGGCTGTTGCAGTGCCCAGGGCAAAATACCTTCGCGGAATTCCGTCACCTGCTTGCCGTCCTTGAGGACGATCGCATCCTTGCCGATTAAATCGATACGGCTGATATGACTGTCCAGATTGACGCGCACGCACGGCCAGTTCAGGCGGGCGGCGACTTGCTCGACGTGGGTCGATTTACCCGTGCCGTGATACCCTTGGATCAAGACGCGGCGGTTGTGCGAAAACCCAGCGAGGATCGCCATCGTCGTGTCATGATCAAACAGGTAGGTATCGTCGATATCCGGGACGTAGTCCGACCCTTCGGAGAAAGCCGGGACCTTGATGTCCGAATCCAATCCGAAAGTCTCCCGTACGGAAACTTCTGTATCTGGCGCATCCAGCGGATGCGCCTTCACGCGCTCTTCAGTATCAGTGCTCATAAATCCGTTCCGATTTGCGATGATGTCCGCGCAAAATTACGCGGTGACGGTCTTCCGCAGCGTGGAATACGCGTCGTTGATATCCTTCAGCCTTTCTTCGGCGACCTTGTCGCCGCCATTCCTGTCTGGATGATGGGTTTTGACGAGTTCTTTGTACCTAGCCTTTAATTCGCTCAAGGATGCGGTAGGGTCAAGACCCAGGATTCGAAAAGCGCGTGCTTCCGGCGAGTCGGGTGGCGGCTTATGCGAGCTGTAAGTCTCGTTCTCCGGCCCGGAATCACCCTGGAAGGCGCCGAAACCGTCCGCGTAATCGCCCTCTCTCACGAAGCGCCAGCGCTTCTCGTTCTCGCCGCTGCCCAATGGCCACGTCGGGCGCCGCCAAACCGTATCTTCGCGAATTTCACTTTCGATCTGCTCTTCGTTCATGCCGTCACAGAAATTCCAGGACTTGTTGTATTCCCGGACGTGCTCCAGGCAGAACCAATAGTATTCATCGAGACGATCACGCGATTTCGGCGCACGGTATTCGGCCGGCGCGCGACAGTCCGGATGGTCGCATTCGCGAAATCCGGTCGCGCCGAAAGACACCGTCGGCTTGAATTTATCCGTCCCACGTCTCATGGCATAAATAATAGCCGCGCACCGCTTCGAAGCAAGCGAGAGCCTATAAATTCACACCAAAATAAATATCGATAAGGTATTGTTTTTACGAATTAATTTCGTTCTTCGTAGAATTCCGGCCAGAAAGTTTTGACGATATCGCCGTCCGCGGCCAAGGCATGACAGGAATCGATGAAAAACGGCCGTTTGCCAACCTTGGCCGGTTTGGTTCGGTGTTCCTTATCTTCCCGGAATCGGGAGCCCGACATTGTCTGAAAACATGTGGTCGCAATCGGCCGCAATAATTCGAAAAGATGGGTACAACCACGGCGACCACCCATTATTTTATGCGCACGGCGAGTCCAATTTGGACCGATCTTCAACCCTTTCAGCTCATCGACCGTAAAGGCTGCATTGCCGCAGATCGGGTAGGGCGTATGGTCCATGCAGCCGACCGCCTCGTGGATGACCAAATCATCGTCGATGGTCAAGCGAATGGACATGTTATGCACCGGCTGACCCGGTTCGACGTCGCCGCGCGCATGACTAAAGAACCCGTAAGTCTTTGTATCGACTAACGTGCCCTCGATATCCCACAGGCCGTCATCGCGCCGGTAACCGCGGCATTCTATTTGGCGGGTATGAAGGTGCTCTCGCGGGGCGGGTTTGGGCAAAGGCATGCGGACCTCTTGGTTTCGGTTGCGGCGTTGGCGCGCCTCGGCGCTTCACCGGGCAATAGAAAATGATCGCCTCAAGGTCAAGGCGACGGCCGGCAGACCGCCGCGGTTATTCCTCGGGCAAGGCCTCCGGCGTCGGCGGCGTCAATCGGAGCGAGACGATCTGATTGCGTTGTCGCCGCAGGATTTCATAGCGGAAACCTTGAAAGTTAAACACTTGTCCCGGTTCCGGAATCGTTCGCGATTCGAATAGAATTAGACCGGCAATGGTGGACGCTTTGTCGTCCGGCAGGGACCATTCGAACTCTCGATTGAGGTCGCGGATCGTCACCGTGCCATCGACCAGATAGGAGCCGTCCGGCTGCGGGCGGACGCCGCGTACGATCTCGTCGTGCTCGTCGTCGATCTCGCCGACAATCTCTTCCAAGATATCCTCGAGCGTTACGATCCCCATAAAGGCACCGTACTCGTCGACCACCAAAGCGAAATGCTCCCGCCGCTCGCGGAACGCCAGGAGCTGGTCCAGTAGGGCGGTCGTCTCGGGGATAAACCAGGGTTGCACCGAGAGGGACACGATATCGATATCCTCAACATCGCCTTTGCGGGCGCCGAATTCGCGCAGCAGCGCCTTCGCGTGCAGAATTCCCACGATATCGTCGGCATCCGACCGATAAAGCGGGAGGCGAGTGTAAGGACTGTCGAACACGATCTGCAGAATCTCTTCGGTCGGCAGGTCCGCGTCGAGCATCGTCACGTTCCGGCGGTGGGTCATGACCTCGCCGACCTCGACATCGTCCAGCTCCAAGATGCTGTGCAGCATCTGCCGTTCGTGACGGGTTTCAGGCTCGGGTCCCGTGTGGAGCGCGATGGCGCCGCGCAGTTCTTCCTCACTCTCGGCCCGATCGGCCAACTCCTCGAGCTTGATCCCGAACGCACGCAACGCCGTATTGATAATAATATGAACCGCATGCGTGATGGGCGCGAAAACGAACACGAAGATCCGGATCACGGGCGCGACCAGCAATGCTGCGCGATCCGCCTTTGCAAGCGCGATCGTCTTCGGCATGACCTCGGCGAAAATCAGCACAAGAAGCGTCATGACGACCGTCGCATAGACGATTCCTGCATCGCCGAAGATCAACAGAAGCGCTGTCGTCGCCAAGGAGGTCGACAAAATATTGACCAGATTATTGCCGAGCAAAATGGCGCCGATCAGGCGTTCGCGCTGTTCGTAGAGCGCGAGGACCAATTCGGCGCGGCGGTTCCCCTGCCGCGCAAGTTCGTGCATCCGGGGCAGCGAGGCGCGCGTCAATGCGGTCTCGGAACCGGAAAAGAAAGCAGACAGGATGAGCAGCACAAAGATTGCGCCGGCAAGTATTAAATAGTCGATCGTCATGCGGCGATCGCCTCCGATAACACGGCGATAACCTGCTCGTCTTCGACATCGCGGCTGACGAAAGCCTCTCCGATCTTACGCACCAAGATGAAGGTCTTTCGTCCGCCAACCGTCTTCTTATCGCTGGCCATATGCGACAAAAGCCGCTGCGGGTCCCAAACGATTCCTTGGCCGACCGCGTTCAAGTCGCATTCGAGGCCAATGGTGGAGAGGTGACGGCGTACTCGGTCGGCATCGGTTGCAGGACAGAGGCCCAATGCGACGGAAAGGTCGAACGCGATATCCATGCCGAGCGCCACCGCTTCGCCATGCAGGAGGACATCCCCAAATCCGGTTTCCGATTCGAGTGCATGACCGAATGTATGGCCGAAATTCAACAAAGCGCGGCGACCCGATTCGCGTTCGTCCTCCGCAACGATCCGCGCCTTTGCCTCGCAGCTTTTGACAACCGCAGTCCGGCGCGCCGCCATATCGCCGTCGACCAAAGCGGCGCCGTGCCCTTCGAGCCATTCGAAAAACGGCGCATCGTCGATTAAGCCGTATTTAACGATCTCGGCGTACCCCGCGAGGACTTCGCGATGCGGCAACGTGTCCAAAACGCCCATATCCGCGAGAACCAAACGCGGCTGATGGAACGCACCGACAAGGTTCTTACCTTGCGGCATGTCGATAGCCGTCTTTCCGCCAACCGAACTGTCGACCTGAGCCAAAAGCGTCGTCGGCACCTGCACAAAATCGATACCGCGCAAAGCGACAGCGGCGGCAAAGCCGACAATATCACCGATGACCCCCCCACCGAGGGCGATCAATGTCGAGGATCGATCAATACGCAGCTCGAGCAGGTCGTTCAACAGCTTCTCGAAATGCTTGAAGTCTTTGGTTTGTTCGCCGGGCGGCAAGACAATCGTATCGAAACCGATACCGGCGTCCGCAAGCGAGCGGCCCAAGGTTTCAAGATGGAGTTTCGCGACGGTCTCATCGGTGACAACCACCGCCTTTCCCGCTCCAAGGACATCCGCCATCAAGGCACCCGCGCGCGCCAACACACCTTCACCGATCACGATGTCGTAGGCGCGGCTGCCTAAATCGACCGTGACCGTTTCGCTATCCGCCATTGTCTTGTTTCCCGAGATAGCCGTTCACCGCACGAATGACCCGGTCGACCGTCTCTTCACGCGGGCCGTCCGTGCTCTCAACAGTTATATCCGCCCCACTATAGACCGGATACCGCGTCTCGATAAGGTCGCGGAGTGTGGCTTGCGGATCGGCCGTGTGCAGCATCGGCCGGTTGTTGCGCCGACTCACCCGGCGCCAAAGGGTATCGAAATCCGCCCGCAGCCAAATCGAATGGGCATGCTCTTTAATTGCTGCGCGGGTCTCTTCATTCATAAATGCCCCACCGCCGGTCGCGACAACCTTCAGGGGCCCATTCAGCAATCTTAAGATGACCCGGCGCTCACCATCACGAAAGGCTTGTTCGCCGTGGTGCTCGAATATATCCGGGATGCTGCACCCCGCGGCGGATTCGATCTCATCGTCGGCATCGACGAACTCGATATCCAAACTGGCGGCGAGGCGCCGGCCGATCGCACTTTTACCGGCCCCCATCATGCCGACGAGGACCAAAGGTTTTTCCAAATCCGGAATTTTCCGAGCAGACATTTCAATTGCGCCCGATACCTCGGGCAAGTCGTTGAATAGCGTCGTTTACGCCTTTAAACTGACGCACAATTGCCATAGTCGAGGACTAGCGTAAAGTCCGTTCACTCAGACGAAAATTCACAGTCCCTAATTTCGATCGATAACACGAAAGCCCCAGATGCGGCGTTTGGCCATAATTGTAGTATTCGCGATATTCCTCGTTGTGGGTGGCGGGCTCGCCTTTCTCACCACCTGGGACATTCCGGCGCCCTCCCACAAAGTCGAGAGAACCCTCGATGATTCGCGCTTTCCCCGCTAGCGCCCTTGTCGCGGTCGGGATCGCGTTCGCCACGAGCGCTGTGCATGCACAGGCGCCGACGCGGCTCACGCCTTCAACTGCACCGACATCGCTGCAACAACCGGCCCCTCAGGGCACGCCGGCCGGGCCGCTTCAGCTGACCCCGCGCCGCGCCGCGCCAAGCGCAACCCCGTCGGACGACGCCTCAACCGCGTCCGCACCCAAGGGAAATTTCTCCGTTGATACATCCAGCCGGAAATCGATCCAAGTCGAAGGACTTTCCGAAATCGACCCAAACTCCGTCGGTAGTCTTTCGGTCGAAAACGGCGGTTTCGGCGAAGATATGTGGCTGGGAACGCCCCGCTTTTTAATCGAACGTCTGCTGCCCCAGCTTCCCGTTGCTATTCGTTCACCGGTCTTACGCGATCTACAACGTCGCCTTTTACTGTCGGGCGCGGCGATGCCGCCCGCCTCGGCAGAAAACAGCGCAACTCCGGCGCCCAGTCTTATCAGTACGCGGATCGCTGCGCTGCAAAATATGGGCGCCTTCAAGGACGCGCAGAAACTCACGGCGTTGACGCCGAAGCGCGCGACAGACCCCGGGCTCTTGCGCCTCCAAGCTCAGGATAAACTGTTCGCCAACGATTACGGCAGCGCGTGCCAAATCGTGGATACGGTCGGCGAACATCTAACCAAGCCATACTGGCAACAGCTCTTAGTGTTCTGCCAAACCCTGCAGGGCGATACGCAAGGTGCGACATTCGGCGCCGAGCTCTTGGCCGAGTCGCGGGTCGTTGAAGACCCGGCCTTTTTTGAGTTGGTCGACCGGCTGACAACCGCATCCGATGCGCCCATCGACAGCCTTCCAAATCCCAAACCGTTGCATCTGGCGGCGCTGAGAACCGCACAAATCGTGATCCCGGACGACGCGATCGTGTCGACAACACCTGCCGTGCTGAGAACCATTGGAGTCAGCCCAAACGCGCGGCTTGAAACGCGCCTCGAAGCGGCCGAGCGCGCCGTCGAGTTCGGCGCCATGCCCGCCACTCGCCTGGCGGAAATTTATATGGCCGAGAAGTTCGATCCCGACGAACTCAACAATGCGCTTAGCCTCGCCGCCGCAGACCGATCACCGCGCGGGCGGGCGCTGTTGTTCCAATCGGCTCAAATCGAATCGCTCGCGCTTTCGCGGGCCGCGGTCCTCGCGAAAGCGCTTGAGATCGCGACGGAAGAAAACCGCTACTTACATGTCATCGACGTTTACCGCACCCCCTTGGCCAACCTCGCTGCAAGCAGCGAGATGGCTTGGTTCGCGCCGGAAGCCGCGCGTGCGCTTTACGCATTAGATCGCCCACTCCCCGCACGGCACTGGTTGGCGGAGTTGCGCAACGCAAGTGCGCGTAATCCGCAATTTGCATCCGCGATAGCGGGTGTTTGGCTCATCGGCCTCCTCACCGATTCGTCCGGTACAGACGAGAATTTCGAAGCAAACCTACTGGCATGGATTCAGCACCATAAAAACAGCGAGAAGAAAGACTGGACCACGAAGGCCGCCGCCGGACTTCGGCTTCTCGAATCGATTGGTTATGTCGTTCCCGACGAGGCTTGGTGGCAGGTGCTCGACGGCCCCAGCCTTGCAGAAACCCAGCGCAGCCGCCCTGGATTACGGACCGCGATCATCCGCGCGGCGGCGGGCGGGCGACGGGCCGAAACCGTTATGTTGATCCTTTTGCGGTTCGGCAAAACCGGACCCGATATTTCAGACGTCGATGCGGTCGCCGATGCGGTTGTCGCGCTGCGGACCATCGGATTGGAGAACGAAGCAAAACGGCTCGTTTTGGAACTCGCAGCCACGGCAGGTCTTTAGAAGATTTCCGATCTTAGCGACATATTCTTGGAAATGATGGCGGCGGAACGGGGCGCCTCCGAAAACACCTGCCAGGCCTATGAACGCGACATCGCCGATTTTACCGGGTGGCTGAGCCAGCGAGGGCGTGGCGTCGAAGCCGCCACCAGCGACGACATCCGCGACTTTCTCTCGGCATTGGCGAACCGTGGTCTCGCCGCATCCAGCAGCGCGCGCAAGCTCTCGACGCTTCGTCAGTTCTTCAAGTTTCTGCACGGCGACGGTTATCGAAGCGACGATCCGACGACCGTGGTCGACAGCCCGCGCCAGGGCCGCAGCCTCCCGAAGGTCCTGAGCGAGGCGGACGTGGACCGACTGCTCGCGGCCGCGCGCGCGATTGAGGGACCCGCCGGAATCCGGCTCACCGCGATGATGGAATTGCTGTATGCGACCGGTCTTCGGGTTTCCGAATTGGTCGGCCTGCCGTTGAATGCGGTGACCGGCGAGCGACAGATCTTGCTGGTCACCGGGAAAGGCAACAAAGAGCGCCTCGTCCCGATCACCGGTGAGGCGCGCGCCGCGATCGACGCGTATCTCGACGTTCGCTTGACGTTTATGCCGGACGGCGCGGAATCGCGGTTCCTTTTTCCGTCCCGTGGCAAGGAAGGGCACGTCACGCGACGACGCTTTGCCCAGATGCTGGGCGACTTGGCCCTTCAGGCGGGGCTCGATCCCCGGCACGTCAGCCCGCACGTCTTGCGTCACGCCTTCGCAAGCCACTTGCTCGCCAATGGCGCAGACCTCCGGCTGGTCCAGCAGATGCTCGGTCACGCGGATATCTCGACGACACAAATTTACACGCACTTGCTGGACGCGCGGCTCAAGAACCTCGTGGGCGACATGCATCCGCTTTCCAAGAAGAAGATTTAATGTGGTGTGTTCGCAAACGCCGTTCGCCAATTCGCTCCGCGTATGCTAATTCAGATTATCCTGAATAAAGGTCCATACATTCTGCATGAAAGTCTTTCTGGATTTCGAACAACAGATCGCCGAACTCGAAAATAAGATCGAGGAATTGCGGCATCTTTCGGACAGCGGCGGCGTCAACATTGCCGACGAGGTCTCGAAACTGCAATCCAAAGCGGACCGGCTCCTGCGTTCGACTTATCAATCGCTCACGCCGTGGCAAAAAGTGCTGGTGGCGCGCCATCCCGAGCGCCCCCACTTCCGGGATTATGCGGACGCTTTGTTGGAGGAATACACACCATTCGCAGGCGACCGTAACTTTGCCGACGACAAAGCCATTGTCGGCGGGCTCGCAAAATTTCAAGGGCGCAGCTGCGTCGTGATCGGCCACGAGAAAGGCATCGATACCAACGATCGCGTCCATCATAATTTCGGCATGGCGCGACCCGAGGGATACCGTAAGGCCCAGCGCCTGATGACCCTCGCGGACCGCTTCGACCTGCCGGTTCTCACATTCGTTGATACGCCGGGCGCCTATCCCGGTATCGGCGCAGAAGAACGGGGCCAGGCGGAAGCGATCGCGAGGTGTATCGACGTGTGCCTGTCGATCCGTGTGCCCATCATCAGTGTCGTCATCGGCGAGGGCGGCTCGGGCGGCGCCATCGCTCTAGCGACCGCGAACCATGCCGTCATGCTGGAGCACAGCATCTATTCGGTAATTTCACCCGAAGGATGCGCATCAATCCTTTGGCGCAGTGCGGACAAGGCGCAAGCCGCCGCGGAGGCGCTTCGCCTCACGGCGCAGGATCTCCAAAACCTCGATCTGATCGACGAGGTCGTTCCGGAGCCCGTCGGCGGCGCGCATCGGGACCCGAGCGCGACCATCCGCACCCTCGGCGAGCGGATGCGCACGACGCTCGATGTCTTGCTCGCTCTCGACGGAGACGAACTTCGCCAGTGCCGCCGCGAGAAGTTCCTCGCGATGGGCGAGTCCGGTCTGAACTAGTTCCTTTCGGCTTTCGCCGCACGGGCATCCATGAAGGCGTCGATCACCGCCTGCGGCTCGCCTTTGGCATAAGCCTCTTGTTGTCCGAGGACACCGGCGCGGAACGCTTCATCGAACCCGGAGAGCGCGATTTCCCGGAACCGCGCTTTAGTTCGTGCCCAGGCGACCGACGGTTTCGCGGCAAATTCGCGGACAATCCGGCATGCGGTCGGGATCAGTTCATCTTTCTCGACCAGATGATTGATCAATCCGAGCCCATGGGCCTCGCCGGCATCCATCAACCGGCCGGTCATCGACAGTTCTTGGTTCTTGGACCAGCCCAGATGCAGGCTCATCCAGTAGGAGCCCATGATGCTCGGGATGCCTGCATTTATTTCTGGCTGTCCCATCTTTATATCGGCATGGGCGACGCGTTGATCCGAGACCAAGGCCATCTGAAAACCGCCGCCCGCCGCAACACCGTTCAAGGCCGCGATCACCGGCTTATCCGTCAGCAAGATCTGTTTGTAGATATTGCAGACGGTGCCGAACCATTGCTCGATATCCGCCACTTGGACGGCCCGCGCCTCCTTGAGGTCGACACCGGCGCAAAATGCGCGATCGCCCGCACCAATCAACACGATCCCTAGCACATCGTCTCGACCATCGAGCTCGATTAAATTGGCCGCAATCGCTTCGGCCAATTCAACGGTCAACGCATTCAAGGCGTCCGCCCGGTTGAAGCGAAGGATCGCGACCTCGTTCTGCACTTCAATCTCTACGACGTCGGTCATGGCCCGATCCCTTGCTTAATTTCCGGAAAGCTTTTCGAAATGCATCCGCGCCTCTTCAACGAAGGTGCGGGTCAGGTCGCCCGACGACATCTCCCGGCCGAGGGCGGCCGCTTGCCCCGACCACAGCGAGGTAAAATCGCCGGAACCCTTTGCTTCCGCCGCCGCCTTCAGCGGTGCCAACGCGCCCCCCGCCGTGGGAAAGGGCGGCGCTTCCTTGGACAACGGCCCGACTTCGCGCATCACGCGGTTCAAGATGCCTCGGGCGGGACGGCCGCTGAATAGGTTGGTCAATGCCGTTTGATCGTCGCGAACGTTCTTCAAAGCGTCCCGATGGATTTCGCTGACCCGCGATTCAGGGGTGAACAAATACGCCGTTCCGATTTGCGCGCCGGCAGCCCCGAGCGCGAAGGCGGCCGCAATACCGCGGCCGTCGGCAATTCCGCCCGCCGCGATCACCGGCACATCGACCACGTTGACCACCTGCGGTACGAGCGCCATCGTTCCCGCCTGCGCAAAGACGTCCTCGTTCAGGAAGATACCTCTGTGACCACCCGCCTCGTACCCTTGCGCAATGATCGCGTCGCAGCCCCGTTCCGCGAGCCATTCCGCCTCGGCGCTCGTCGTCGCCGAACTGATCACCTTGCACCCTGCGGCTTTCACACGGTCGAGCAACGGTTTCTCCGGCAGGCCGAAATGAAAGCTGATGACTTCCGGTTTGAGGTCTTCCACGATCTCGCAGGTCGCCGCGTCAAACGGCGCTCTATTGACCGACGGCGCTTCGGCATTCGGATCGAGTTCCAGCTCTTCGTAATAGGTGCGCAGGCGCGCTTTCCATGCTTCCTGGCGCTGGGAGTCGGGTTCCGGCGGTGTGTGGCAAAAGAAGTTCACGTTCAGCGGCGCCGATGTCCGCTGACGGATTACGCCGATCTCCGCACGAATCTTATCGCCGTCCAGCATAGCACACGGCAACGAGCCGAGGCCGCCCGCCTCACAGACGGCCGCCGCCATCGCGGAACCGTTCGCGCCCGCCATCGGTGCCTGAATAATGGGAAGTTCCAAGCCAAGCGCGTCCATCAGTTTTTCGGTGGGCCACATTCGAACGACTCCTTTTGCTTATTTCGTGCCGAACAGACGGTCGCCGGCGTCGCCTAATCCCGGCACGATATAGGCGTTCTCGTCGAGTTTCTCATCGAGTGCCGCCGCGTAGACATGCACGCCCGGATGGGCTTCTTCGACAACCCGCATGCCTTCGGGCGCGGCAACCAGCGCCATGAACCGGATATTCTGGTTGGAGACACCGTGCTGGCGAAGCACCTCGATGGCATGCGCCGCCGAGTACCCTGTTGCCAACATTGGGTCGCTGACGATGAAAAGCCGTCCCGCCGGTTCCGGCAGTTTTACATAATATTCGACCGGCCGCTTTGTTTCCGGATCACGGTAGACGCCGATGTGACCTTCCCGCGCGGACGGCAGCAATTCGCGCAGCCCTTCCGCCATGCCGAGCCCGGCCCGGAGGATCGAAACGATGGCCGGTTTGCGGCCGGCCACGACCGGTGCGTCCATCGGCCCCACCGGCGTCTCGATGGGCGCGCGCGTCATCGGCAACGGCTGCGTCAGTTCGTAAGCCATCAACAGGCTGACTTCCTTCAGCAGTTGTCGAAAAAGGCTGGTCGGCGTCTCGGCCCGACGCATCAATGTCAGCTTATGTTGTACCAGCGGATGGTCGACGATGAAGAGATTGGCAAAGTCAGGATGCTTGTACATGGTCGACCAGGCGGATTGTGGCGGGACGGCGCAAGGATACTGATCCGGCACGCCGCCGCCAAGTCACGCCCGCGTTGCGGTCGCAATATGTCGTCTTAGGACGGCGGCGTTCCGCTCGATCCTTGCGGTCCCAGCCATTCGATGTCCGCGTGAGCGCCGATCACGGCCACCGCGTCCACCTCAACCAACATCGCGGGATCCGCAAGCGAGTCCACACGGCAACCCATGGAGACCGGTCGGCTGTCTTTGAACCAACCGGGGCCTTCACCATAGGCGCGGTTCTGCTCGGCCGATGCAATGGTGAAACTCCGTCGTCGAACGACATCGTCCAATTTGGCGCCCGCCATCTCCAGCGCCTGTTGGACATTCTCGTGGCACAAGTCGACCTGTGCGGCCCAGTCGCCGGGCGACAAGACAACGCCCGTGGGGTCGACGGACGTACATCCGGAGACATGCACCACATCGCCGACCGCGACCGCACGGGCATAACCGCGTGCTTTCTCGCGTTCGTTCGCCGTATAGAAATTCTTGCGGGCGGAAGCGGCGCCGATAATCGCTTCGGCTTCAATCTCGATGGCCGTCTCCGGTCCGATCAAGGCCGGGATACCCAACAAGGTCCCGGTCGGGCGGATATCGTCGCCGAGCGCCTCCAGCTTCGCCTCGCGCTGTTCGGACGATTTCGCCATATCCGTCACAAAGGTCTTGGTATAGACCATATCCGCGAGCGGCACGCCGGCTTCCTCCATGGCGGCCCCGATGATATCGAAGCAGACCCGTGTCTGGGTGTATTGATCGCCGGGCGCCACGACATTGCCATCCGGATCGCGCGCGGTCGTCCCGCTAACATAGAGCGTGTCGTCCATCAGAACGGCGCGCGAATAACCGAATTGCTCTTCCAAGGGTCGGCCGGACGAAATCCGCCGCGCCTTATCCTTCGCGCCGTCCACCGCATCGAACTCGATCTCGATCAACTGCGTCGGGCGCGCCAATCGGCTGATTTCGACCAGCGTCGCCGCCGGCCGAATATCGCGGAAATGCCGACCGAAAGCCCGCATCGCGTCTTCCGTTTGATTTACGTCAGTCACATAGATGC
Organism: Rhodospirillaceae bacterium; assembly: GCA_002716125.1. Taxonomy (GTDB): domain Bacteria; phylum Pseudomonadota; class Alphaproteobacteria; order UBA8366; family UBA8366; genus UBA6544. The sequence continues at coordinate 34,703 of PAZH01000042.1, read as the reverse complement.
GGGTCCGGACGACATCTTCGAGCGCACCGCCGGCTTCACCCATTGTCCCTTTCGCGATATCGACGATGGCGTCGACCTGTGCGCCGATATCGTTCTCGCCAATGATATTGCCGTCCGGATCGATCGCCGTCGTGCCCGATTGCAGTACCATATCTCCACATCTCAACGCCCGCGAATAGTGGGCCAGCGGCTCCAACGGACGACCCGAACTCACATTTACGCGACGGTATTTACCCATTTTTGTTTCCTTTATGCAGCCGGGCGCGGCCAGGTTCCGGAGAACGGTTTCTCCAAGGCGCGCGCCACGAGTTCCAGGTGATCCTGGCCGTAAAACATATCGCCGTCGACGAAGTAGGTCGGCGAACCGAAGACCGACCGCTCTATCGCTTCGGCGGTGTTCGACCGATAGATGGCTTGGACCTCTGCCGAAGTCGCCGCAGCCAACAATCGTGCCGCATCGACACCCGCTTCGTTGCCGAGACGCGATAGCGTCGCCGCGTCGGCGAGGTCCGCATCGTCCCGCCAATGCGCTTCCAATAACCGGTTCGCCAGGGCATCGGTATCCGCACCCTCCAGACTGGATGCGATCAGCATGCAGTTGGCAAAACCGTAGTCGTTGTCGTGATATGTCGGCATCCGGCCGGTGATGATCTCAAGCCCGCGCGCTTCGGCCCAGCGTTCGATCTCACGGCCGGAGAAATACGCTCGGCGTTGCGGCGTCAGCCCGTTGGTCGGATTCGGTCCGTTCGCCGCCAGGACAGCGTGCCAATCGAAGGGCCGGTGGTCAATCCGTGCGCCCGCGGCGGCGGCCACTTCCGACAGAAGCTTCGAGCCGATATAGGCGTAGCCCGAGTGCGCCGCATAGAAATATTCGATAACGGCCATGCGTGTGGGGGTCCTTCTAGCGACGGGTCATACGATATTTAACGATACGATCATTGCCCGAATCGGCAATCCATAAAATGTCGCCTTTTAGCTCGACTCCTTCGGGCGTCGTGAACTTGCCCGGTCCTTTTGCCGCCTGGCCCGTGCCGATGACTTGTAAAAGCGCGCCATCGACCGCAATGATTTTCAAACTGTGCGTATACTTGTCAGCAACGATCAAAGTGCCGTCCGGCATTACGTCCTGATAGCGCGGCCCGTTAAAACCATATTTTGGTCCCGACAACTCCTTGATGATCTGCAGCCCGGGTGTGAGCAATAGCATCCGATCGTTCCCCGCATCCGCGAGCCAGATATCGCCATCCGGCGTCATCTCGACGTCGTGCGGCGAAGACAGACCGCGCAATTCACCGACGATCTTTCCGTTCTCGTAAACAACCAAATTGTTCGACCAGGCGGCACCGACATAAATTCGGCCGTTCGGGTGTACCAGAACCCCTTCGGGCCCCCGGATACGCTCCGACAGCTCCCCCACGAGGCGCCCCTTGTTGCCGGCCATCTCGTAGATCGTCACCCGGCCGTTATGCGTATCGGCCACATAAAGACGCCCGTCCTTGTCGAAATCGACATCGTGGGTTCCACCCTGATGGTCCGAGCCGAAGTGATCGAGTAGCGCCAGGCTATCCGCGTCCAATACGACAACCCGGTCATTGTCGACATCCGAGACAAAAAGCCGTTTTCCGTCCGGTCCAAGCTTGATGTCGTGCGGGTTATCAAGGGCCGTCGTACTCGCACCGAGAAACTCGATACGGAAGGTCTCCGCCTTCGCGGCACTCGCCAGCGTGATCACACACAAAACAATGGCAACGGCTTTGAGCATCTCTTCCCTCCCGAATGTTTCGATTTCAAGGGACCGGATGCTACGATAGGGCATCCGATCGTCCCACCCAAATTCTCGTGAGATTAAGGACAGAAAAATGAGTGTGCTGCCGGCACCGAAAACCGATTTCATCGGCCTCGAAGGCAAGGTTCATTTAGCGACCGGCGGCGAGCCGCCTTTGCTTGTTCGACATCGCGAGGCTTTCGATGCTTTCGCTGCAGACAAGGCACGGGGCATGGACGGATACGACCAGCATTGGGCGGTCGTCGACGAAACGCGCACGCTTCTGGCGCCTCATTTCGCCCTCGCCGCCGATGAGATCGCGCTGATCGGCAACGCGTCCGAAGGCATTGTCAAAGCACTTTCCGGCATTGAATGGAGAGAAGGCGACAATGCCGTCGTCTGTGAACGGGATTATGCGTCTGGCCGCTATGCGCTGTCGGGGCTGGCGCGTTTCGGTGTCGAAATCCGATTGGTGCCGGGTAACGGCTGGCGGGTCGAGACCCGCGATTTGCTAGCAGCCTGCGACGCGCGAACCAAGGCCGTTTACGTCAGTCAGGTCAACGCGATGACCGGACAATTGGTCGATATCGAGCCGCTGTCGACGGCCCTCGCGGATACCCCCACCATCTTATTGCTCGACGCGAGCCACGCGCTCGGCGTGGTGCCCGTGCGGGCCGACCTCGCCGACTTCACCGTCAGTTCCTGTTATAAGTTCGTGCTCGGGATTCACGAAGGCGTCTTCGCTTGGAACCGAACGAGGCGGCCGGACTTCCTACCGTTCGGCGTCGGCTGGGCAGCGGCCAGCCCGGGCGCGCACGCGGACCGCTACTTATTGAAACCGGACGCCCGGCGCGTCGAGTTCGGCAATGCCGGGCATCTCGGTGCCTACTTGCTCCGCGAGTCGCTCCAATATCTCGAGCGTTTCGGCATCGAGGTGATCCAATCCCACGCGCAGACCCTGGCACGCCGCCTCGCCGCCGGGATGACTGCGAACGGATGCGAAGTGATGACGCCGGACGCCCCCGGCGAGCAGGCCGGCAACGCGGCCTTCGTTTGCATGGAGACCGGCGCCTTCGTCAAAAAAGCCGAAGCGGACGGAATTTACGTCTGGGGCGACAACAACCGCATCCGCGCGTCCGCCCACGTCTTCACGACCGAAGCGGATGTCGACTTCTTCTTGGAAAAACTGCCGGACTACCTGTAAGGGCTAGGCGACGATCCAGCTTTTGGCCTCACCTGCATATTCAGCGCCGGGATTACCGCTGACCGTCGTGCGCCACATGAGCCGTTGATGCTGCTCCGCGTCGAACCACGTGGCGGCATGGATCAAGGTCCGGTTGTCGTAGATCACCAGGTCGCCCTTATCCCATTCGTGCGCATAGACGTATTCGGGCTTCGTATAGTGCGACATCAACTCATAAAGCAATTTCGCGCCTTCGCCGTCAGGACCGGGCTCCATACCGACGAAGGGCCCGTCGATCCAATCCATTTGTCCCGCTTCGCAAAGATAGAGGGACTTCGTCCCTGTTTCCGGATGGATGCGGACGACGGGTTGGCGCTGCGGCTGGTCGCCGGGGCCGAGTTCCATCGGCGCCTCGCCGGCGCGAACCGCGACTTCGCCGCGCCCGACACCGGGTTTCGCGTGAATGCCGATCAGTGAATCGACCCGGTTTTTCATCGCCGGCGACAGCCCTTCATAAGCCGCGATCCCATTCGCGTAGAGCGTCTGCGCCTGGCCTTTCGGCGCCGCCACCACGCAGAAGAAGAGCGAGGCGTCCGGCGGCGGGCGGCGGTAGCTTTGATCCGTATGCCAGCCGCGGCGGTGCGGGAATTGGGTCGGCAAACTGCCGTCCGCGTTGCGCGGCGGATTCGGCTGCGGTGGCGGCATACGGTCGGCCGGCGGGATATTCGAGACCATGAAGATTTCCGGAATTTCCGGATGCACGTTCTGCCGCGCCATTCGTGTCTCGTGATAGCTCTCGACCTCGGTTCCGAATATCCGGCTCAGGCGAAGCAAGAGTTCCGGCTCGTCCGCGAGCCCGTCCATTCCTTTGATTAGCAGGAACCCCTCGAATCGAACGAGGAGACTGGGAAGGGCCGCCGGACTGGCTTCCGCCGCAGAGACGATTTCAGCGGCGCTCGTCGGTGCGGTCACGAGCCCGCCGAAGGTGGCGTCCGGTAAGGCCGTGACATCGAAACTCATTTTATGCCGCCTCCGGTTGGGGCCAGTCGTTATACGTCGACTTGGCGTAGATTTCGGTCGACGAACCGTCACTGAAACGGGACAGCCGGAACGGTGTCAGGTCGACGGGCGCGGTGCCGTTTGTTACCAATTCCGACATGATCAGCCCGGTACCGGCCCCCATGCCGAAGCCATGGCCGGAGAAGCCAGTCGCAATGTAATACCCGTCGAGACCGTCGACACCGCTCCAAACCGGCACGACATCCGGGGTTACGTCGATCATACCGGACCATGCTTCCGCAATCTCAATATCGCCCAGCTGCGGAAACTTCCGCTTTGCCGTCGCCAGAATGTCCCGCACCGTCGCCATATCCGGGTCCGGATCGTTCACGCGGGTCTTCTCGAACGGCGTCACATCGTCCGGCCCCCATCGCTTCGGCCACGCCAGCTCCTTGAAGAACTGGCCGTTGAGCCGCAGACGCATCGGCTGTGTCTTAAGCGCGGGCATATAAGTGCCGAAATATCTAAACGCATCCGGCACGATGTCGAAGAAGCCGGAACCGCTGCGGCCGATCGAATAGCCGCCGTCCTGACGGCGACGGAAACTCGCACCGGCTGAGCTCACATTGCTTTGGCTGACCAAGGGTGCGGGGGTCGTGCGCAAGACTGAGGACCGGACTTTCAGTTGCGGAAAACCGAACCCGAGATTGCCGCTAAAGAGGCTCGACCAGGCACCCCCCGCGCAGACGACGGCCTGGCAGGCAATCTCGCCTTTCTCAGTGACGACGCCGGACACCTTGCCGGATGCCCGCTCGACCGTACGAACGGCGCATTCGGTCAGCACCGTGCCGCCGAGGCGTTCGACGGCGCGCGCAATGGCGGGGACGGCTTTGCCGGGCTCGGCCCGGCCATCCGACGGCGTGTAGAGCGCCCCTTTCCATTGCCGGCCTTCGCCGCCGATATGGTCATCGACCTCTTCCGACGTCAAAATTCGGCTATCGAGTTGGAACGGCCGTGCGTGGCCCAGCCAGTTCTCGTAATAGGCTAGGTCGGCTTCCGTCTCGGCCAAGTAAAGCGAGCCGCCCTGGTGCCAGCCGATATCCTCCTCGATGTCTTTCTCGATATTCTCCCAAATTCGAAGCGATTCGATAATCGCCGGGATTTCACGCGGATCGCGGCCTTGCTTGCGGATATAGCCCCAGTTCCGCGACGATTGCTCGCCCGCGACACGGCCCTTTTCGCAAACCACGACAGGAATGCCCTTCTTCGCGAGATGCCAAGCCGTCATGATGCCGGCCACACCGGCACCGATGACGACGACCTCGGTCTTCATCGGAAACTCAGCCACCTGCGTTGTCCTTCTTTATCGGTTAATCGCGAATCCAGCCGTCGCCCCAAAGATTGAGGCTGCGTTCTTCCATCGGCCAGATCCGGGGCGCCATCTCGCGCGGCATGACCTCGAGCTCGGCGGAAATCTCGACCTGATTCTCGTGCGGGTCCTTGATCATGAAGAACAAATTGTTGCCGGGACCGTGACGTCCGGGACCCCACCAGATCTTGATGTGCAGTGCCGACATGTGGTCGGCCCAGTCGCGGACCGCGTTCCAGTCGTCGACCTCATAGGCGTGATGGTCCGAGCGCACATCGGAGGCGGCGAAGACCGCGAAGCTGTGGTGTTCCGGGTCGGACCGGTAGAACGCCACTTTTTTGGACTCGGGATCGTCCGTATCGGCATTCACATAATCCGATGGGACGTAGCCCAAAATATCTTCGTAGTACCGCATCATCTGTTCAAGATTGTTGCTGGCAACAACGACATGCTGCAGGCGGCCGGACAACGTCACGGCCGATGGCACGTTCACAGCTTTTTGCGACGGCAAATCGCCGCGCGGCAGACCAAAGACGCTCAACCAGCCATCCGGATCGCGAACCGCGACAGCGTCGTCCTCGAAGATTTCCGAGGGCGAGGGTTCCGTGTTCACGCCTTTCCCTTGCAGGTAGGCGCGGACTTCTTCCAGTTGTTGGCGGCTCTGTAACCGATAGCCGTGATAAGGCCGGTCGCCGGGTGTGCCGCCACCGACCACAAGGCGCCGGCCAGGCCCCTGCAAGAGAAACCGACCGTCCGGCAAATCGGACTGGTGATAGCCGAAAACCGTCGCGTAATAGTCGGCGAGCATCGCCGGGTCGTCTGAATCGAGGCGCAAATGGTCAAGCTGTGCGGGCCAAATCGGAGAGTCGCTGGTCATATCGAAACGCTCTTTTGAAAGTGAGTTGTTTTATTCTAGACCCGTTGGGCGTCGAGGCAACACCGGGTTACATCGTCGCAGTCTTGGGCCCTGTTGTTGCCCGGCGGGCACGGGAGTTCTACTATTTTTTCCACCGCAGTCGAGACGTGGAAGGATAAAAGCCATGCGGCACGCTACACCGCGCCAATATACCGGCGACCTGGTCAATATGGATAAAGGTCTGATCAGCCGGGATATATTCACGGCTGAAGATATCTATCAGGAAGAGTTGGAACGCATTTTCCCGCGTTCCTGGCTATTCGTCGGTCACGAAAGTCAAATCCCGGAGAACGGGGACTACATCTTGGGTCGGATGGCGGAAGAATCCGTGATCGTGAACCGCGATCGCAATGGCAAGCTGCACGTCTTTCTCAACAATTGCCGCCATCGCGGCATGCGGGTGTGCCGCTACGACAAGGGCAATTCGCGCAAATTCATGTGCCCTTTCCATGCCTGGGTCTTCTCGGACCTGGGAGAACTGATCGGCGTACCCAAAATGGAAAGCGGCTATCACAACGAGCTCGATAAGTCCGAATGGGGCCTGATCGAGGCTCGCGTCTACAGCTATCGCGGCTTTATCTTCGCCTGCTGGGAGGAGGAAACACCGGCATTCGAGGATTATCTCGGCGATCTGCGGTTCTATTTCGACGATTACTGCGAGCTGCCGGACGGGACATTCGGCGAATGGGAAGCCTTTGGCGGCATTTTCAAATGGCGTGTGCCGTGCAATTGGAAATTCGGCGCGGAGAATTTCGGCGGCGACTACTACCACAACCCCTCGCACGCGTCCGTCGACCAGGTGATCTTGTCACCCGCCGGTACCAAGGGCCGTCACACCTACGATACGGTGACCAAGCAGCGCGAACTCTGGAAGCTCTGCGTCATGACGAAAGAAGGCCACAACGCCCGCGGCGAGCTTTTCAAAGACGATTACGAGTACATGCCGACCTATCAGGAAATGGCGGTGGTCGAGGATTATTTCCGCGATGCCTTTAAGAAGCGTCAGGAGAAGCTCGGCGAGAAGGCTCGCTGGTACGGGCATGGCGGCACAATCTTCCCAAACGTGTCTTATTCGAACGGCGTGCAAAGCATGGGCAGCTGGCATCCCTGCGGCGTTCACGAGACCGAAATCTGGCGCATTTTCATGGCGCCGAAGGAGGCGCCGGACGAAGTGAAGGATGTGCTCCGCCATTACGTCATTCGCTATCAAGGTCCCTCGGGTCTGACCGAGCAAGACGATATGGAGAACTGGGGTTCGGCCCATGAAGGCGCGCGCGGCACCATCGCGCTCCGCTTCGATTATCACTACGGCATGGGGATGGGTTACGAGCAGCGCGCCTGGCCGGCGGAATGGCTCGGCGGCGACGTCTACGCGACGGAAGACGTCTCCGAGCAGAACCAACGCGCCTATTACGCCCGCTGGGCCCGTATGATGGACGTACCGCCAGGTGCGGACCGCAAGCCCGTTCTCGTCGACGCGGCCGAATAGGGGGTCTGCGAAAATGGACACGACGCCGGAACGCGCCCTTCTCGACCAGCTCCTGCTGCGCCATCAAGTGGAGCAGTTCTATAACGCCGAGGCGGAGTTGCTCGACAGCCGGCAATTCAATGCCTGGCTCGACCTCCTGACCGACGATGTCCGCTATTGGATGCCGGTGACGATCAACAAGGAATACGGCGAGTGGGACAAAGAGCACACCCGTGAAGGCAAGGACTTGAACTGGTTCGACGAGGGCAAGTTCGAACTGGAACAGCGGGTCCGGCAGATCAAGACCGGCGTGCATTGGGCGGAGGAGCCCGTTTCCCGCACCAGCCACATGTTCTCAAACCTGCAGATCACGGATAACGGCGACGAATTGGCGACACGCTGCCGATTCCTCGTCTACCGCAACCGGACGGAGACAGAGACCGATTTCTTCGTCGGCAAACGCAACGACACGCTGCGCCGGGACGGGACGGGCTTTAAGATCGCCGCGCGGGAAATCTTCCTCGACCAGAGCGTCTTGCTCGCCAAGAACCTGACGCTGTTCTTCTGATCAGAAACGAACCAACGAAATTCCGGGAGCTTTTGTTATGACCGTCACGGTTGGCCTGTACGACGCCGGGTATACGCGTCTCAAAGACCGCATCGATGCGATGGGGCTCGATATCGAAATCCGCGCCTTCGACGAAGACGGCAATTTCGACATCGGCGGGGCAAAGGTCCCCGCCGCCGATGCCGAGATCGATTACCTCTGGCTCGGCCCCGATCTCGCGGGCGGTTCGCTCGGCAGCTTGCCCTTCGACGTGGCGCTGGCCTGCAAGCGGATCGATGTCTTACAGACCTTCAACGCCGGTCTCGACAATCCCGCCTATAAGAAGCTGTCCGACAAAGGCATTCGCATTTGCAACAGCAGCGCTCAATCCGTCGCGATCGCCGAGTACACGATGGCCCAGGCTTTGAGCCTGATCCATCCGATCGACGACCAACGCGCTGCCCAGGCGAAGAAGGAGTGGACGCGCACCCCGTTTCGGGAAGTCGCCAATACGACATGGCTGATCGTCGGGTTCGGTCCGATCGGCTCCACCACGGCTGCCCGCGCCAAAGCGTTTGGCGCCACGGTCAATGTCATCCGTCGATCGCCGCAAACGTCGGAGATTGTCGACGCCGCCGGCACGATGGACGACCTCGAGCGCTTCCTCCCCGATGCCGATGTCATCGTGCTGGCGTGCCCACTGAATGACGCCACGCGCGGTTTCGCCGGCGAGGCCTTCTTCACCAACGTCAAGCAAGGCGCCATCCTGATCAACATCGCACGCGGCGCCTTGATCGATGACAGCGCGATGATCGCGGCACTGGATCGCGGGCAGCTCGAAGCCGCCGCGCTCGACGTCTTTCACACCGAACCGTTGCCCGCGGATGACCCGCTCTGGCGCCATCCGAAGATTCGCATCACCGCGCACACTTCCTTCGCCGGCGACGGAACGCGCTTGCGCTGGGACGAGCTTTTCTTCGACAATCTTCCCCGCTTCGTCCGGGGCGAGCCGTTGATGTACGAGGTGGCGCCGGCCGATATCGTCTGACCCGAGATCGAGGTGCCGCGATGGCCAAGCTGACAGGGACTCGTCGACCGAAGAAACTACCCTATGACGGCGTGCGGAACGCCTGGTACTCGACCTTACCGGACCCGAAACCAGCCCGCATTCTCCAACAAGACGTCACAGCCGATTGGGCCGTGCTCGGCGGTGGTACCTGCGGCCTGACCTTCGCACGAAGGCTGGCGGAGCTCCGTCCCGACGATAGCATCGCCGTCGTCGAAGCCATGCGGGTCGGCTACGGCACGTCCGGACGCAACGCCGGTTTCATGCTGAAACATCACAGCCACGGCGGCATCAAGAATCTCGATGCGGCGAAGAACAGCGACCGGCTGTTCCAGACCGGACAAGGTTATCTGCGCGATATCGTCGAACAGCATCAGATCCGCTGCCAATGGAACGATTGGGGTCAGATCTACGTCTCCGCCTCCAGGCCGGGCGAAGCGCATCTCGACGACGTGGCCGACGGTTTCCAGACACTCGGCATCGAGCACCAGCGCCTCACGCAAGACGAGATGGAAGGGATCACCGGCACGCGATTCTATCAGCGCGGCGTGCGCGTCGACGGCAGTGCCCTGGTCCAGCCAGCCGCAATGATGCGGGGGCTTGGCGAAACCTTGCCGCCAAACGTCACGCTTTACGAAGACACGCCTGTCAACGAGATCCGCTCGGGCGGCGGGTTTACCCTCGTCTGCCCGGAAGGTTCGGTCCGCGCGCCGAAACTCATCATCGCCGCCAACCTCTTCGCCGAGGAGATGGGTTTCAAGAAACACCGGGTTGTGCCCATCGCCTCCTTTGGCACACTCACCCGGCAACTGACCGACGACGAAAAGAAACATGTCGGCGGCGGCGGCGAGTTCGGCCTCCTGCCGGCAAGCCCCAACGGCAGTACCGTCCGGCTGACGGCAGATGGCCGCATCTTGATGCGCAATACGCTTTGGTACGCCCGCAGTAAACGCTTCGAAGACGATTTGATCGCGGAGATGGAGAGACGGCACCGGCAAAGCATCGCGGAGCGCTGGCCCGCCCTCGGCGAAGTCGATTTCGAAGGGACCTGGGGCGGCATCATGGCGTTCACCCGGAACGAAGGCACGGTCTGGGGCGCGGTTGCGGACGACCTCTATATCCTGATGACGACGGACACGGCGCCGATGACGCGCGGCACTGCCCTCGGCAAACTCTTGGCCGAGGATTTATGCGGTGTCGACAGTGAAGAGCTACGCACTCTGAAGGCCATGCCGCAAGCGGCGTTCGTGCCACCCGACCCGATCCTGAAGTTCTATACCGAGCGCCGAATCAAAGGGATCGAACGCGACGAGGCCGGCGAGCGCTAGGCGCTATTCCTCCAATTGCGGCAGGTTGTAGCGGTCTTCCGGGTCGTCCCAACCGATGAAGTTCGGCTTCCGCTTCTCTGCGAAGGCCGCGCGGGATTCCATCCGGTCGCTCTTGGCACCGTGGTTATGCAGCTTCTCCGCCAAGGTTTCCTGCGCCGGGGTGGTGCGCGGTTGCATCTGACGCATCATATGGAGCGTGTTGACGCGGGAGGCCGGCGGCAAGGTCAACAAATGCTCACCCATTTTAAGCGCTTCCGGCAGCAGGTCCTCAATATCGTCCACCAGCCGGTTGACGAATCCCAGCTCGTGGAACCGTTCGGCGGTAAATCGGAAGCCCATCGCCATCTCCATCGCGATTGGGTAAGGCAGGTTCGCCAAATGCCCGTGGTTGTAGCCGCCGAGCAACCAACGCTTGGCTTCCGAAATCTCGAACAAAGCGCCCCGTACCGCGACCCTGAGGTCGGTCCGCTCGACCAGCATGAACCCGCCGCCCATCGCAAAGCCGTTCACGGCCGCGATCACGGGCTTGTCCAACGTGCCTTCCATAAAGGGGTCGGGCCGCGCCGGACGGCGGCCGCCGGGGGCCCCGTCCTGCAGCGATTCTCTCATATCTTCACCGGCGCAGAAGCCGCGTCCGGCCCCCGTAAAGATCGCCACTTCGAGCTCCTTACTGTCCTGAAAATCGTTCCACGCCTCGGACAGCTCCGTCCGCAATTCGTGGTTCAGCGCATTCAAGCTTTTCGGCCGGTTCATCCGGACGACGAGTATCTGGCCGTGTGTTTCGGTTTCGACGACGGACATACGCGGTCTCCTCGTTTCTAAAATCAAAAGCGATGTTGGAGGGTAATCTAGATCGCAGCGCGGCGGCTCACAGCTCAAGCTTCGCCACAGCCGCCGCTTTCTCGCGCGCGGCGGCGAGGAGGAAGTTGAGGTCGGTGCCGGTCGAAACGTAGCGCGCGCCCATTTCGACGAATTCCGCAACGAGGTCGGGACGCGACGCAAGACCGCCGACACCGACATGCTTACCGTGCTTCGAACAGGCGTCGATGGTTCGCCGATAGGCGTCCTTAATCGCCGGGTTGTCGAAGTCGCCCGCCGGCAGGCCCAATTCGGCCAACAGATCATTGGTGCCGATCATCACGATGTCGACGCCGTCGACGGCAGCGATGTCGTCTGCCGCGTTGAGCGCCGCACCGCTTTCGAACATCACGATCACCGTCGTCACGGCGTTGACCTTGGCGTAGAGGTCCGGGATCGGCCGGAACCCCGTCACCGGCAGCGCGCCCGAGACGCCGCGCGCCCCGATGGGCGCATATTTCGCCGCATCAACGACGGCTTGCGCTTCCGCCGCCGACGCCACACCGGGCGCGATGACGCCCATGCAACCACCGTCCAGCACCCGCGAGATATAGTCCGGCGTATTCGCCGGCACGCGGGCGAAACAATCGATCCCGGCGGCGAGCGCCGTCGTCGCAATCTGGTTCGTGGTCTCGATGGTGAGCGGCGAGTGCTCGAGGTCGATATAGAAACTATCGAAGCCCGCCGACTTGATGACTTGGACGATCTCCACACTTGGCACCAGCCGCACGGTCATCGAAGAGACGACCTCTCCAACGGCGAGTTTTTCCTTAACCGTGCTCCGGAGCGTGTCGGTCATTGCCTCAGCTATACGTCCGGCCGTCCGCAGGGCGGTTGAGGCGCGGCGCCGTCTCGGCGAGGTGCTTCGCCGCAGCGCCGAGGCCGCTTTCGTAGGGAAGTCCCAAGTACCCGAGGGTCGATTCAACGCCGCCCAAGGCACCGAGGATCATCGGGTCGTTGATGTCGCCCATATGCCCGATGCGGAAGACCTTGTTGGCGAGCAGCGCCAAGCCGCCGCCGCAAGCGACATCGAACATATCACGGGCCGTGCGGCGAATCTCCTCAGCGTCCAGATCCTCGCGCACGCGGATAACGGTCAAGCCGTTGGCGCGCTCCTCGGGGCGCAGCGCATTGAACTCGAGCGCGCCGCCCTTGGCCCATTCGCCGACACAAAGCCGGGCCGCGTCGGCCAGCCGCGCGTGGCGGGCGAAGAGATTGTCGAGACCTTCCTCGTCGATGATCTCGATGGCTTCGCGGAGGCCGAAGATCATATGCTCGGGCGCCGTGCCGCAGAATCGGCGGTACTGCTCGAAGCCGAGGCGGGCACTCCACGACCAATACTCTCGGAACGTCTTGCATTCCTTCGTCGCTTCCAGCGCCTTGGGACCGACGGCGGTGAAGGAGAGACCCGGCGGCAGCATCAGACCTTTCTGCGACGCACCTACGACAACATCGACGCCCCAATCGTCCATCGGCAACTCGGTCGTCAGCCAGGAAGCGATGGCGTCCACGATCAGCAGCGCAGGATGACCCGCCGCATCGATGACACGGCGAACCGCCGGCACGTCCGAAGTGACGCCGGTCGCAGTCTCCGTGTGGACCATCATAACGGCCTTGATCGTATGATCGGTGTCGGCGCGCAGCTTTTCCTCGACATCGGCCGGGTCGATCGCGGTCCGCCAATCGTTCTCGACCGTCTCGATCTTCAGCCCAAGCGCTTCGCCCATCTCGCCCCAAACGCGAGAGAACCGGCCTGTCTCCGGCATCAGGACGGTGTCACCCGGCTCTAGGAGGTTGACGAACGCCGCTTCCCAAGCACCGTGGCCCGACGCGGTATAGATGAAAACCTCACCCTCTTTCAGCCCAAAAAGCGGCTTCAAACCCTCGAAGCATTCGACGGCGACGTCCATGAATTCCGGGCTGGCGAAATCGACGGCCTTCACATGCATAGCGTTCTGGACGCGGTCCGGAATGTGGGTCGGACCAGGCGTGTGCAGGAACTGACGGCCAGGGCGATGGCTCTTCATTTTCTTATTTTCCAAGTCTGTTCGGCAAAATCGAAGACGGGACCATAGCGGGTCCGAGCGGCGAGACAAAGACCCTTGCGTAGGACTGTCTGCAGACTGCCTTTAAAATTCTAAAAAGACGCCCAAATTTCACCATCTTTCGTTGTATAATTACAAATATCTGCATTCAAATCTAAAAATTTTAATCAGGAATAAATAGATGGCTCTCTACGCATTCGACGGCACTTGGAACGAAAAAGAACCAGACCCCGTCGACAGCACCAACGTTCTAAAATTCCGAAATGCCTATAAAGGCAAAGCCTACTATATCGACGGCGTCGGTACTCGTTTTGGCCCCATCGGTAGGGTACTCGGCGGTGTCTTCGGCGCGGGCGGCCAAACCCGTATCGAAGAAATGTATGCCCATCTGGTTAGCCAAGTGACGAACGGGGACACGGTCATCGACATCATCGGCTTCAGCCGCAGCGCGGCGCTTGCGGTCCATTTTGCCAATCTGATCCAAGAGATCGGTATCGTCGACGAAGAGGAACGACAGATCGCGCCCGCGCCGCAGATCCGGTTTCTCGGTCTCTGGGATACGGTCGGTTCATTCGGCATTCCACGGGACTTCATTTTGAATTTTCAGAAGATCGATATCGGATACGATCTCGACGCGCCGGGACATGTCGATATCTGCTACCACGCCATGGCGATCCATGAACGCTGTCAGTCCTTTGTCGTCTATCGGCTGAACCGCGACAGAGCCCACGAAAATATTCATGAACTATGGTTTCGGGGCGTGCACTCGGACGTTGGGGGCGGCAACGGCAATACCGCTCTATCGGACATCACCCTCTATTGGATGATGGACAAGGCGATCGATCATGGTCTCCCGATTTCGGAAAACAGCCGCGACGAATATGACACCGGCCGCCCGCGCGCTGCGATCAGTAAGAATTTCGACCCAATTGAAGACCCCCGGCGCACAATCGAGCCGCAGGATAGGTTTTACGCTGGCGCCGTCGGGAAACCACTCGGGATAGGCGAATCCGCAACCTTCACCGTCCGCGCGCCCGATCTCTATAGTTGGTCGGGCGTGCATCTCGAGGAAGGGCAGCATTACACTTTCGCGGTCGATCCGTCAGACACCTGGACCGACGCCTCGATCCAATGCGGTGCCGATGGCTGGTCGACCGAACAGCTCTCGGGAATCAAGGAAATCTTCGTCCGGCGGTTCGAAGACGATCGGCGCTATCCGGAAGCCCAGTGGTTCGAATTGATCGGCGCGATCGGAGAGACCGAAGACAAGATCTTCCGGATCGGCAGTCGGGGCGAAGCCACGCTCACCGCACCTGTCAGCGGCAACTTATTCGCCTTCGCCAACGATCTTAAGAGTAAATACGACAACAATTCGGGCGAACTCGAAGTCACCGTTACCCGGGTTTCCGAGCCCGCTGCGGAACGTTTGGCCATCCGCGCCCCTTGAGCGTTTACGTCTTCGCGGAACCGACGGCGCTCATATCATCCGGGTTGGCATAGTCGTCGTCGCACCAGCCATCCTCGTCGTACTCCGCCATGCAGGCTTCGGCGAGACCGACCATTTCGTCCAACGCGCCCGAACCGCGCGCGTTGAAGAAGGTTTGGAAACGAACCATCTCGTTGCTGCCCGCATAGTTTCGCTCGTAGAGTTCGTGCCGCCCGCCGAATTCAGAGCCGACCGCATCCCACAACAGTTTCATGATCTTGATGCGCTCCTTGTACTCGATCCCATTCGAGCCGCGAACGTATTGCTTCAGATACTTGTCGATGTCCGGGTTCTTGAAGTCGAGCGCCGACGATGGAAGGTAAATCAATCCGCTGGCGACCGTCTGCATGATAATTTCTTTGACCCGAGGATAAGCCTCCGTCGCGAAGACCCGGTAGGCGGTCCCGGACTGACCGTTGGGCAAAACCGCACCGTCGACCCAAGGCTGACAGTTCAACGCCATTGCATCGGAAATCGCCCAGAACATGTTGCGCCAGGCGATCACTTCGCCGATCTGCATTTGCACACCACGGAACTCGTCCGTCCCCGTCGAGCGGAGCGCCTTGTAGAGCAGACCGGCAATGAAATCGAGCTTCACCGCAAGACGCGTGCACCCTTGGAAGGTGAAATTGTTGAAGAACCCGGAAGATGGATAGAACTTCATCAGCATGTCGATGTCCCGATGAACCAGCACGTCTTCCCAAGGAATGAAGACATTGTCGAACACGAAGATCGCGTCGTTCTCGTCGAAACGCGACGACAATGGATAGTCGAACGGGGTACCCATCGTCGCCGCCTGCATTTCGTACGATGCACGGCAAAACAGCTTCACGCCGGGCGCGTCCATTGGCGCGATGAACATCACGGCCAAGTCGTCGTCGGTGATCTCCGCCGACATGTTCTGGCCGAGAAAATTGTAATGCGTCAGGGCTGCCGACGTGGCGACGACTTTAGCGCCCGAGACGTAGATGCCGGCATCGGTTTCCTTATCGATCGTGATAAAGACATCCTTCACCTGATCTGCAGCCTTGTGCCGGTCGACCGGCGGATTGACGATTGCGTGGTTCATGAAACACACGCTTTCCTGCACGAGGCGGTACCAGGTTTTGGCGTTCTCGGCGTAGTCGCCCCAGAACGGGGCATTGGCACCGAGCGTGTTCATCAACGACGCTTTGTAGTCCGGCGTGCGACCCATCCAGCCATACGACATCCGCGACCAGGCGGCGATGGCATCGCGTTGGCCCACCAAGTCTTCCGCCGAACGGGCGACACGAAAAAATTTATGGGTATAGCCACCGGAGCCCGTATCCGTCTCACAGGTCAATTCGTCCCGCTTCGCCGGATCGTGCAACGCATCATAGAGGCGCGCCATGGTGCGCGCGGAATTGCGAAAGGCGGGGTGGGTCGTCACATCGTCGACCCGCTCGCCGTAAATGTATATTTCGCGGCCATCCTTCAGCGAGTCGAGATATTCCGCTCCGGTAAAGGGGCGATTCTTGCCGGCAATGATGTCCTCGGGTCTCATGTGGTCTCCCCCGTCTTCTCTTGAATCTTCATCGTGGCGACGGTCACGCCAACCGCGAAGATCGGTATCGGTTCGTACAGTATTAAGTCTGCCTCGGCGTCCTGCGTTGCGGCCGAAAGCGCGGTATAGGTCCGCATCTCAAAGCCCCCCTGCCCGGCATCGCGATAGACATCCGCATCGCGATAGGCAAGCAACGCCTCCCGGTCGTGCCGGAAGACGCGATCCAGGAACGCGCGATCCCATTCTTCGTTGATCTTTCCCGAGTCGGGCGTCGCCGGCCAATGCGAGACGCCCCCCGTCGCGATCATCGCAACACGCTCCGGCACGCCGTCAACAGCACGGCGCAGCGCCTCGCCGAATGCCCAGCAACGGTGCAAAGGCGGCAAGGGCGGGCCTTGGCAATTGATATTGGCAGGCACGATCGGCAGGCGGTAGTCCGGCGTCAGGAAATGCAACGGCACCAAAATTCCGTGATCGAGTTTCCATTCCTCGGCATAAGCCAAATCGATGTCCTGCATCGTATCAGCGATCAGACGCCGCGAGAGTTCCTTCACCCCCGGCACACGCACCGGCGCGATGCCGAGCCAGTCCGGATCCTCGATAGGCCCATCGTAATAGTCCGCCATGCCCATCGCGAATCCCGGCATGTTATCCATGAAAAAGTTGGCGAAATGTTCCGCGGCCACAACCAGCAGGACTTCCGGCCGCACCGCTTCGAGCCGCCGCCGCATTTCTTCGAATGCGCCGTGCATTGCCGAGAGTTGACCCGGGTCGGCCTGATCCGCGCGCCCCGTGAAACCGGGGCCGTGGCCGCAGACACCGGCGAAGACCAAAGTCATCTAGCCTGCTTCCTCTGCCGCAGCTTGTTTGCGCGCCAAAATCGCTGCCGTGTGATTTTCGACCCCTTCATAGCCCGTCTCCGCATAGACACCCGCTCGGACGGGGCCGAATCGTTCCAAGCCGTCTTGCAATGCAGCGATGTAATCCGGCCATGCAAATCCCCGCAAGGCGGCGAAGCTCACGAGAATTTGACCGTTAACCCCCATGACGTATAAAAGGCCTAAATCGGGCGTCTTGATGGCCTCGATCTCTTCGTGTGTGAGGTCAAAAGTCTTCAGCAAACCAGCGGAATCCGCGTCGAATTTTTCGCGAATGGCGGAGTCACGGTTGAGTTGGTAAAGCAATTTTTGGACATAATATAGGCTCATATCTTGCATGTTCGGATATTCAAAGCGGCGGCGCAAACCGTTCGGATCGAACGCCGGGCGTTGCTCTTCGATTGCAGAATGATTAGGGTTTTCTGATGGTACGCAGCTCGAACTCTAGAGAACGGCTTTTGGAGGCCGCGGATGCACTGATGTATGCGCGTGGCTATGAGGCCGTGAGCGTCGCCGATTTATGCGAGGCTGCAGACGCTCGCAAAGGCAGCTTTTATCATTGGTGGCCATCGAAACGCGATCTGGCGCTGGCAATGATCGACAGAGCCTGGCAACGCAATCTCGAATTCGTCTTCGAGCCGATCTTCGACACGGACGATCCGGTCCTAGAGAAATTCACGAATTACGCCGATCGGCTCGCGGACGGACTGATCGAGAGTTTGAAGAGTACCGGTCACGTGGCCGGTTGCCGCTACGGTAATTTCGCTGTCGAGCTATCGACGCGGGATTCTGTCATTCGCGAGAAGGTCGCAGCGACATTCCAGAAGATCGCCGCCTATTTCGAACAGGCGATACGCGATGGGATTCGAGCCGGCGAGTTGGCCGACGATGTCGACGCAGAAGATACGGCGACGGCGATCCTCTCCCTCATGGAAGGCCATATGGTTCTCGCGAAAGCGCAGAACGATCCGGAAGCGCTGCGCCGACTGGCCCGCGATACCGTACGCTTGCTGGTCGGCAATGGTTACGCCAACGAGAAAAGGCGGCCTCATTAGAGACCGCCTTTACCCTCGTCAAAAGCGCGCGTTTTAGAGCGCCTTCAAATCTTCAATCGTCTTTTCAGGCTCCGGCCGGCGCGTGTAGTCCGGATGGACGTCGACGGCGCGGACAATACCACCTTGGTCGATCACGAATCGACCCGGCATCGGCAAGGTTCCGCTGTTGTCGCCATTGCCGCCCGGCAAATCGATACCGAACTGGTTATAGATATCCTGGACGGCCGACGGCACCGTAAAGCGCAAGCCGAGCTTGTCCGCATAGGTGTTTCCCGCGTCGTGCAGGAGATCGAAAGAAAGCTCGTTCTTGTCGATCATCTCTTGGTTCTTCTGAGGAATCTGCGGGGTCAACGCGACAACGGTTGCACCCAAAGCTTCGATTTGGTCGTTGACTGCCTGCAAAGCATACAGCTCTGCATTACAGTAGGGTCACCAAACGCCGCGGAACACGGTCAAAACAACCGGTCCGGCGGCGAGCAATTCAGAAGATTCAATCGTCTCGTCGAAAGAGTTGGGCAGCGAGAAAGCCGGCAGGCGATCGCCCACCTTGATCACGCCATCCATGATGTTGGACTCGGCCAATTCCTTGGTCGCAGCCCCCATGATGACTCGCTTATCCTCCGGAATACGTTTCGCAGAGGCGGCGCGAAGTTCATCCAGCTTTGCAGCTAGTGACATTCGTTTCTCCAATTTAGCCGTTTGCAGAGACGCAAGCCGGCCAGTTTAAGTTACTGGGACAACTACTAGACGGTCGGTCAAATGACGACAACTGAGAAACTCTCAGGTTCGGGTGAGAACTTCTATCGTGAAACGGCGGATACCGCTTGCGCCTGTGGGAGATCGCCATAGATCGGTCAACGCGGCGATTTTATGACGCCACAGAACGAGAAAAGGGAAAGCAGCATGTCCGAGGCAGTGGAGAAATCACCGCTCGCAGTCTTTCGCGAGCATTGCGAGAAGGGCGAGTTGGCCTATCAGGTCGACCCCGACGGTAAAGCCTTCTTCTATCCGAGGCTCACGGCGCCGGGCACCGGTGCGACGGACCTCGAATGGAAGGTCAGCAAAGGCATGGGAACGGTCTACGCGACGACCACCCTGTTCCCGCGCGGCGGCAATCCTTACGACGTTTCCTTGATCGATCTCGACGAAGGCTACCGCATGATGAGCCGCGTCGAAGGCATCGACCCTCTCGAGGTGAAAGTCGGCATGCGGGTGAAAGTCCGCATGGTCCCCGGCACGGATGACGAACCTGTCCATCCCGTATTCGATCCGGCGGAGGGCGCATAGATGAGTAACGTACGCGGCAACGCCGCCATAGTCGGCACGGCGGAATCGGATCTCGGTGCCGTCGCACCCGATATGTCTCCCATCGACCTCATGGCACAGGGCACGATGCGCGCCCTCGACGATTGTGGGCTCACGCTCGGCGATGTCGACGGCATCTTCGTCGCCGCCAGCCAATCGCGCATGGCCGCTATGTCGCTGGTCGAATATCTCGGCATCCAGCCGAAATATTTCGATTCAACGCAGATCGGCGGCTCTTCCTTCATGGCGCACCTGACCCACGCGCAAGCCGCTATCGCCTCGGGCATGTGCGAGACCGTCGTCGTCGCCTATGGCAGCACGCAACGCACGGTCGGCCGGGCGACGGCCTCGGCACGGGAGCCGAACCCTTACGAGGATCCTTACAAGCCGATGATGCCGCCGAGCGCTTACGCGTTGGCCGCCTCGCGCCACATGCATGAGTTCGGCACCACCCGCGAGCAAATCGCGGAAGTGGCCGTTGCGGCGCGAAAATGGGCACAACTCAACCCCAAATCCTTCATGACGGACGACCTCACGGTCGACGACGTATTGAACGCCCGCATGGTCAGTCATCCGTTCACGGTCCGCGACTGTTGTCTCGTCACCGACGGCGGCGGCGCGATCGTCGTCACCACGCCGGAACGGGCGAAAGACTTGAAGCAGAAACCTGCCTATCTGCTCGGCACCGGTGAGGCGATCACCCATGCAATGATCAGCCAGATGCCGGACTTGACCACATCGGGGACCGCCATTTCGGGCGCCCTGGCGTTCGAGCGCGCCGGGGTCAAAGCCGAGGATATCGACGTCCTGGCGCTCTACGACGCGTTTACGATCAACGTCATCCTGTTCTTGGAAGACTTGGGGTATTGCAAGAAAGGCGAAGGCGGCGCGTTCGTCTCCGGCGGCCGGATCGCACCCGGCGGCGAGCTTGCCGTCAACACATCGGGCGGCGGGCTGTCTTACTGTCACCCGGGGATGTACGGACTACTCGTCCTGATCGAAGCGGCGCGTCAGATTCAAGGCGTGTGCGGCGATCGCCAACAGGACAACGTGAACCTCACCCTCGCCCACGGCAACGGCGGCGTGCTGTCGAGCCAATGTACGGTGATCCTGGGGAGCGAAGATACGCTCTAGGCGTTGTCGGCGAGGACTTGCCCCGCAAGATAGAGCGAGCCGCAGATTAGGATTCGGCCGGGCGCGGTCGCATTCGCGGAAATCGCCGCGAGCGCCGCACCGACGTCTTCCGCAGGCGTGGCGACGATGCCGAGGTTCTTGGCCGCGGCGGCCGCCGCGTCAGCAGACAGGCTCGCGTCTTCGCCTGGAATGGCAATCGCGTGCAGTGCCTCTATCCGGGCGACAAGCGGGCGCAAGAACGCGGCAGGCTCTTTGCTGTCGAGCATCCCGAAGACGAGGTGCAGCGGGGCCTCGGCCCAATCCGCCGCGACCGCGGCCAGCGTTTCGCCGGCCGCGGCGTTGTGGCCGCCGTCGAGCCACAATTCCCAACCACCCGGCAAAGCATCAATAAGCGGCCCCGACGTCAGCCGCTGCACCCGCGCGGGCCAATCAACGTGGCGGAGACCTTGTGCGATGGCGTCGTCGCCAACCTTGAATTCATCCAGCTTATCGATACAGGCGATCGCCAGTCCCGCGTTCGCAATCTGATGAGGCCCCGGCAATCCGGGTAACGGAAATCGCCGAACACCGTCAAAAACGAGATGTTCCGCCTCTCGGCTTGCGGTCCATTCGACGTCCATGCGATGGAGCGACGCCCCCCGGGCCGAAGCCTCGTCTTCGATCACACGCAGGGGAATATCCGTTTGGGCGCCGATTACGGAGACGACGCCGGGTTTCTGTATGGCGGCCTTTTCCCCAGCAATCTCCGCCAATGTGTCGCCCAAGAATTGCATATGGTCCATCGAGACCGGGGTGATTGCGGTCAATGCCGGGTGGGCAACAACGGTGGTGGCGTCGTAACGGCCGCCGAGCCCGCATTCGAGCAAAACGATGTCCGCTGGCGTCTCGGCGAACGCTTTGAAAGCCGCTGCCGTCGTGATCTCGAAATAGGTGATGGAATCGCCTCGGTTCGCCGTCTCGCAATCTTCGAGCAACGCCGATAAAGCGGCTTCCGAGATCAACTCGCCGGCCAGACGAATCCGTTCATTAAAGCGTACAAGGTGCGGCGAGGTATAAACATGCGCCCGGTAGCCGGCGGCTTCCAGCATCGCGCGCATGAAGGCGATGCTCGACCCTTTACCGTTGGTCCCCGCCACATGGACCACCGGCGGCAGTTTCTCGTGCGGCCGTCCAAGCCTGTCCAGGAGATGCAGAACCCGGTCGAGTGAAAGATCGATCTTTTTCGGATGAAGGCGCAGCAAGCGCTCCAGAATAGCGTCGCTCTTCGCCACGATGATGATCCGTGCCTAGGCGCTCGGCGCCGGCAACAGTTCCGCCTTCTCGTTCACTTCCGGGCGCGGATGACGCAATAGTCGGACGACGCGCGCCAGCGTATCGCGCAGCTCCGGCCGTTTGGCGACAATATCCACCATGCCGTGCTCGAGGAGATACTCGGCGGTCTGGAAATCCTCAGGCAGGGTCTCGCGCACGGTCTGCTCGATGACGCGGGCACCGGCGAAACCGATCATCGCCCCAGGTTCCGTGATATGGACGTCACCTAACATCGCGAAACTTGCAGAAACGCCGCCTGTTGTCGGATCGGTCAGTAACACGATATAGGGCAGCCCCGCTTCCTTCACCATCTGCACCGCGATCACCGTGCGCGGCATCTGCATCAAGGATAGGGCCCCTTCCTGCATGCGCGCACCGCCCGACGCGGTAATCGCGATCAAGGGAGCCTTACGTTCGACCGCCAATTCCGAGGCCGCCACCAAAGCTTCGCCCACAGCGACACCCATCGAGCCGCCCATAAACGCAAAGTTTAGGCCGGCAATGACGACATCGACGCCATCCAGCTTGCCGTGCGCGACAATTGCGGCATCAGTCTCGCCGGTCTTATTGCGCGCTTCCTTCAGCCGGTCGGTATAACGTTTATCGTCCCGGAACTTGAGCGGATCACCGACGACATCGGGTAAATCGATGCGGGTGAACTCGCCCTCGTCGAACAGCATCGCCAAACGTTCGGCCAAGGGGATACGCATATGATGACCGCAATTCTGACAGACATGCAGGTTGGCCTGCAGATCGCGGTGAAAGATCATCTGGCCGCAGCTGTCACATTTCGTCCAGAGATTGTCCGGGACATCCTTGCGTTTGACCAAGGCCCGAATTTTCGGCCTCACGAAGTTCGTGAGCCAACTCATTTTCCGCGCACTCCGTCGGCCAGCTCGCGGACGAAATCGAGCACATTTTGCGCTGTTCCAGGACCCGGCACGCCATTTTCGTCCAGCCCATCGAGGACCCGGTCGACGATGGCGGAACCGACCACCGCGGCGTCCGCATTGCGCGAAATGGTCGCCGCCATCTCCGGCGTCTTGATGCCAAAGCCGACCGCAACCGGAAGATCGGTGTGAGATTTTAGATAGGCCACAGCCTCTCGCGTCGCTTGTTCTGGCACGGATGCAGTCCCCGTAATACCGAGAATAGAGACATAATAGACGAAACCACTGGCATTGTTCAGTACCTTCGGCAGGCGCACTTCGTCGGTTGTCGGCGTCGCCAAACGAATCCAGCGGATCCCCGCCTCGATAGCCGGCAGACACAATTCCGCGTCTTCTTCCGGCGGCAGGTCGACCAGAATAAGGCCATCGATACCCGCTTCCTTGGCGTCGCGCAGGAAGGCATCGACGCCGTAAATGTAGATCGGGTTGTAGTAACCCATCAGTATGATCGGCGTGTCGTCGTCCGTGGCCCGGAAGTCCCGTACCAAAGACAGCGTACTCCGCAACGATGCTCCATTCGCCAACGCCCGCAGCGACGAGGCCTGAACCGACGGCCCATCGGCCATCGGATCGGAAAAGGGCATGCCGAGTTCGATCAAATCCGCACCCGCCGCCGGCAGACCCAAGACGATCTCACGCGAGACCGCCTCATTCGGATCGCCGGCCGTCACGAAAGTGACAAGACCGCCACGGCCCTCTTCTTTCAGGGCGGCGAAACGCCGCTCGATCCGTCCATCCGCTTGCGCGCCGCTCATATTTCTTGTCCCAACGCTTCGGCGACCGTGAAGATGTCCTTGTCGCCGCGCCCGCACATATTCATGCAGATCAGATGATCTTTCGGCAGGTCTGCGGCGATGCGTCCGACATGCGCCAAGGCATGCGAAGGCTCAAGCGCCGGGATGATCCCCTCCAAGCGAGAGCAAAGCTGGAAGGCATCCAACGCTTCCATATCCGTCGACGAGACATATTGAACGCGATCGATCTCCTTCAGCCAAGAATGCTCGGGTCCGATCCCCGGATAATCCAAGCCGGCGGAAATCGAGTGCGCTTCCTCTATCTGACCGTCGTCGTCCATCAGCAGATACGTCCGGTTACCGTGCAGGACGCCCGGTGCTCCGCCCGTCAGAGACGCCGCATGCTCGTCTGTATCGAGGCCCTTGCCGGCCGCTTCGACGCCGTACATCTGAACCGACGGGTCGTCGAGGAACGGGTGGAACAAGCCAATCGCATTCGAACCGCCGCCAATACATGCCACCAGCGTATCCGGCAGGCGACCCTCGGCCTCCTGCATCTGCTCGCGGACTTCGTCGCCGATCACCGACTGGAAGTTCCGCACCATCGCGGGATACGGATGCGGTCCGGCCGCCGTGCCAATGATGTAATAGGTGTCCTCGACGTTGGCGACCCAGTCGCGCAGCGCTTCGTTCATCGCGTCTTTCAGGGAATTCGATCCACTCTCGACCGGCACAATTTCGGCGCCGAGCAATTTCATGCGAAACACGTTCGGTTTCTGCCGCTCGATGTCTTTCGCGCCCATGTAGACGACACAGGGCAGATCAAATAGGGCACAGACGGTCGCCGTCGCCACGCCGTGTTGGCCGGCGCCGGTCTCCGCAATGATGCGTTTCTTGCCCATCCGACGGGCCAATAGAATTTGGCCGATCGTGTTGTTGATCTTGTGCGCGCCCGTATGGTTGAGCTCGTCCCGCTTGAAGTAGATCTTCGCCCCGCCGAAATGCGCCGTCAGCCGTTCCGCAAGATAAAGCGGGCTCGGCCGGCCGACATAATGTTTCAGATAGCGGTCCATCTCTTCCTGATAGGCGGGGTCCGCCAAGGCCGCATCATAGGCTTTCTCGACTTCGAGAATGAGCGGCATCAAGGTTTCGGCGACATAGCGGCCGCCGAAAATACCAAAATGTCCCTCTTCATCCGGGCCACTTCGATAGGTGTTGGTTTGCTGTTGTGCGGACATGGGACGGGCACCGCTTTCCTGCAGTCGTTCAAATTAGAACGCGGTCATAAACCACAGAACGCGCCAAGTCCACAGAAGGCCGCCCGTTTAGCGGATTTCGGCAACGGCGCGGAGAAATTCAGCGATCTTATCGACGTTCTTATGACCCGGAACATCTTCGACACCTGATGACGTATCGACGATACGCGCTCCGGACAATTCGACCGCCGTCCCAACATTGTCCTTTGTGAGACCGCCCGCCAACATCCACGGTAACGGCCAATTGCGGCCGGACAAGATACGCCAATCAAAACTCACGGCATTGCCGCCCGGCAGCGCGTCTTTCATGCCTTTCGGTGGCTTGGCGTCGAACATCAAGGCATCGGCGATGCGAACATAGGCTTCTGCCCGCACCAAATCTTCCGGCTCGGATACCTTAATCACTTTCATAACTTTCTTGCCGGTACGCGCCTTCAGGTCGCGCACGCGGTCCGGCGTCTCATCGCCGTGCAACTGCAACATATCAAGCTTGACGACAAACAGGGTCTTATCGATTTGATCGTCTTCGGGATCGACGAACAACCCGACTTTCTGCACGCGCTCCGGCACCACGGCGGACAGCGCCATCGCTTCGCCGGGATTCACCGCGCGCGGCGATGGGGGATAGAAAACCAACCCGACGTGACTGGCCCCGCCGGCAATGGCCGCCCGCATCGCCTCCGGATCGTTGATCCCGCAAATTTTCGCGGTCACGGTCATCGCGTCCGTCTCTCACTCGTTGTTGCCCAGGCACGCACCTGGCAAAGCATCAAACCGGCTTTGAAAATAACAAATAATTCGAAAATACGAACTCTATTCCGCCATTTCACCGGCAATTCGAAACGCCGCTTCAACGGGATCATCTGCCTGCGTGATCGGACGACCGATAACGAGATAGGTCGCGCCGGCGTCCAGTGCCTGCCGGGGCGTGGTGATACGTTTCTGGTCGTCGGTCGAAGCCCAGGACGGCCGGATACCTGGCACGATCCGCACAAAGTCTTCACCGCAAGCGTCTCGAACAGCTGCCGATTCCGCGGGCGAACAGACAACGCCGTCCAAGCCTGCGTCTTTCGTCAATTGCGCCAGTCTCGCAACCTGTTCGTCGGCCGGGCCGCGCTGCCCCACCATATCCAAGTCCGAGGTATCCATGCTGGTGAGAACGGTGACCGCCGCAACGATGGGTTTCGCAACGCCGTGCCGCTCAGCGCCCACCGCCGCTGCTTCGGCCGCTGCCCGCATCATGTCGAGGCCGCCCGACGCGTGAACATTGAGGATTGATACGCCGGTTGCCGTGGCCGCACGAACGGCGCCCGCAACCGTATTCGGAATGTCGTGAAATTTCAGATCGAGAAATACCTTGAGGCCGGTATCGACAATCGCGCGTACAGCGTCCGGGCCATTGGCAGAAAAGAATTCGAGACCGAGTTTAAAACCACCGACATGCCCCGTTAACCGTCTGGCTAGTGTACGCGCCTCCTCTTCATCTGTGAGGTCGAGCGCAACGAAGATACGGTCGGATGGTTTCATGTACGGCCTGCTCCTTGTTCAAGGCTGCGCATTCTTAACGTACATCGCTGATCCGTTCCAGTTCTCCGACAGCGAAGGCCAAATGGTAGAGAGTCGAAGCGGGATATGAGCCGTAGAAATTCTCACCGTCGCTATGAATGTGCTCACGCCACCCCCCGGGCGGCCCCATCAAATGGTACCGGAACAGGGACTCGATCCCGGCCTCGAGCCGGCTGCGTGCCGCATCGTCGCCGGCATCTTGCAGTCGGGCGACATGTGCTTTGAGCGCCTCGGTCTGCGGCCATAGGCGTCGATCGTCGCGATACACATCGCCGCGCGCCGTGACTTCGTCGTGAAGCCCGCCCGACACGGCATCGTATCCGTGCGCCAAGGCAAATTCGTAAAGGGTGCCCGCAAGCGCCGCCGCCGCAGGCGCATCGGCGGCGACCGCATATCGATGTAGCAGCCAGACCCATTCCATGTGATGGCCCGGTTCGACGATCTCACCAGCCGCGCCCGGAACCGGATCCAGGGCATCGGTGAAATACTCACGCAGTGTATTGTCGACAATGAATTTTGATCGTGTCAGCTCATAGAGATGCGTTGCCGTTTCGAGATGGCTGTCATCGCCCGTCGCTTCATGGAGCGCCAACATCGCTTCGAACAAATGCATATGCGGGTTCTGCCGCCGCGGCCCCTCGAAGGCACTGCCGTCACCCGGTACGTTCTCCGTAAAACCGCCAGCCGGATGCGATCTCTCGGCCTCCAAGTACCGCAGCGTCTCAAGCGCCGCCGCCAACACATCCTCACGACCGGTGGCGCGATAGAGAACGGCACAAGCGAAAACCACAAAGGCTTGATCGTAAAGGTCCCGCGAATCATCCAACGGCGCGCCTTCGCGCGTTACCCGATGACGCCAACCGCCGGCAGGGTGACGGTATTTGGCCACGGTAAACTCAAAGGCTGACTGCGCCGCATCCAAAGCGCCGGCGATGGAACTGGCGGAACTTGAATAGGTATAGATCTGGCGTGCCTGTACCAGCACCCGTTTGCCGCCCTCAGTGACCGGGGAGAAGTCGAAATTCAGCCTTTCGTGAAAACTCCGGTTGGCCCGGTCGTAGCCTTTTTCCAACCAAACCGGCAAAGTGTCCGCGAGAAGCCATTCGCGGAGTCGTTCAATAGACGACATGATCGGCTTTCTACTCGGTCGCCGCCGGCACTAGCGCTCGGGAGGTTTCCGCTTCCCGCTTCGCCGATTCCGCGGCTTCCAGCTTGCGCTTCAGTTCGGCGATCTCTCGCTCTTCTTCGCGTGCAAGGCGTTCGGCCCGGCGTGCACGGCCGCGCGTCTTTCCGCCGTTTATCCAAGCGATAATGGCGCCGGAAAAGAAACCGACGCCAAACACGGCAATGGCCAGAAGGAATAAAGGTACGGAGGCTTCGCCGGGAAACGGCCAAAATTTGAGTGGAACGGGATCAAGATTAGACGTCGCGAAGATGACGGACAGAACCATCAGCCCCCCGGCAACCAACCAGTAAAGCAACCAGCCGATACGTTTCATCTAGCTCCTGGCAATCAAGAAGCCTTTTCGTTGATCAAGTCGCGCAGCTGTTTTCCGGTCTTGAAAAACGGAACCGCCTTGCGATCCACTTCTACCGCTGCGCCCGTCCGCGGATTGCGGCCGGTCCGAGCATCCCGATACTTTACCGAAAACGCCCCGAAGCCTCTCAGCTCCACGCGGTCTCCTCGCTCCAGCGCCGCCGTTATTTCCTCAAATACGGTGGAAACAATTCTTTCGACATCCCGTTGATAAAGGTGCGGATTGAGTTCCGCCAAACGCTGGATTAATTGTGACTTTGTCATTCTCGCCACCCCGGCTCGACTTCCCCTGTGCGCTGCGGAAAGCGGAGGTCCTTTTAACGGACCTTTATTTTATCCATCGAATCCGTCAGCGCGTGAAGCGTGCCAGAGGGAGCGATGCCCGTCAAGAAGTAACCCTATAGAATGAGAGGGTTTTGCCGGCGTTTGTCGGATCCCCATAAGAAAAGGGAACGGCCCTTCGACCGTTCCCTCTCCGTGTCATCTAATTCCTGACGAAACTAAGCGTCCGAAGGCTTCTCTTCCTCGCTTGCTTCTTCAGGGGCGTCTTCGCCAGCCTCTTCCGATGCTTCCGCAGGCGTCTCTTCAGCCGCACCGTCATCGGATTCTTCTTGCTTCGAGCGCAAGGCCGCGCCGAGAATATCGCCAAGCGACGCACCGGCATCGGAGCTGCCGTAATCGGCCATGGCTTGCTTCTCTTCCTCAACCTCACGCGCCTTGATCGACAGGCTGATCTTACGGCTCGATTTGTCGATCGAGGTGACCTTCGCATCGACTTTCTCGCCAACCGCAAAACGGTCCGGGCGCTGCTCGGAGCGGTCCCGCGACAGATCGGATTTACGAATGAAGCCCTTCACGCCTTCGGCGATGGTCACTTCGATACCGCCGCTCGTGACTTCAGAGACCGTGCAGGTGACGACCGCACCACGGGTAACGTTCGACATCTCGGATTCGAACGGATCGCCCGTCAATTGCTTCACGCCAAGGCTGATACGCTCTTTCTCGACATCGATATCGAGCACTTTGACCTTGACCATATCGCCTTTCTTATAGGCTTCGATGGCTTCTTCACCTGCCTTCTCCCAATCGAGATCGGACATGTGGACCATGCCGTCGATTTCGCCCGGCAAGCCGATGAACAGCCCGAACTCGGTAATGTTCTTGACCTCGCCTTCCATCTCGGAATCGATCGGGTGCTTCTCCAGGAACGCGTCCCACGGATTGTCCATGGTCTGCTTGAGACCCAGGCTGATCCGCCGCTTCTGCGGATCGGTATCGAGGACCATCACCTCGACTTCCTGACTGGTGGACACGATCTTGCCCGGATGGACGTTTTTCTTCGTCCAGCTCATTTCCGAGACATGGACCAAGCCTTCGACGCCTGGCTCCAACTCGACGAACGCGCCGTAGTCGGTGATGTTGGTCACGCGGCCGGTGAAACGGACATCCACCGGATACTTGGCTTCCACACCTTCCCACGGATCCGCTTCAAGCTGTTTCATGCCGAGGCTGATACGTTGGGTCTCGCGGTTGAAGCGGATGACCTGTACGTCGATGGCCTGTCCGATCTGCAAGGCTTCCGACGGGTGATTGATGCGGCGCCACGCGATATCCGTGACGTGCAACAAACCGTCGACACCGCCGAGGTCGATGAATGCACCGTAGTCCGTGATGTTCTTGACCACACCGTTCAGGACCTGGCCTTCCTTCAGGCCGGCGATGAGCTCGGTGCGCTGTTCGGCGCGGCTTTCCTCCAGGACGGCCCGGCGCGAGACGACGATATTGCCGCGCGAACGGTCCATCTTGAGAATTTGGAACGGCTGCGGGGTTCCCATCAGCGGGGTAACGTCGCGGACCGGCCGGATGTCGACTTGACTGCCCGGCAAGAAAGCGACCGCGCCCTGCAGGTCGACGGTGAAACCGCCCTTGACCCGGCCGAAGATGACGCCGTTCACGCGTTCCGTCTTCTCGAAAGCTTTTTCCAATTGTGTCCAGGCTTCCTCGCGGCGCGCTTTCTCGCGCGACAGAACGGCCTCGCCGTTCTTATTCTCCATACGCTCTAGGAAGACTTCGACCGTATCACCAACGGCGATTTCGGCCTTTTGCCCTGGCGGGGCGAATTCTTTTAAGAGAACGCGGCCTTCGGATTTGAGGCCAACGTCAATGAGGGCGAAGTCGCTATCCACAGAGACGACGCGTCCTTCGATCACTTGTCCGACGAGATCGTTCTCCGATCCCATCG
This sequence comes from Rhodospirillaceae bacterium, assembly GCA_002716125.1. Lineage (GTDB taxonomy): Bacteria > Pseudomonadota > Alphaproteobacteria > UBA8366 > UBA8366 > UBA6544. Next base: position 4,180 of record PAZH01000042.1, on the reverse strand, counting down.
ATTCTTCCAGAAGGGCAGCAAAGCTTTCCTTCTCGACAGCTGGTTGTTCAGACATATTCCGTTAGATCCTTCGTTTCGTGTTTCTATTCCGGCCAGCCGGTTGTCTCCGGCGGTCTTTTGTGAAAACGCAACGCCGTCAGGCCCGGGTTTTCCCCCTCACCTCACGTCGCTGTTGATTTGTTCTGCAGTCTGTCAGCGTCCGCTTTTTCGACTTCCGCCAAGGCCGCCGCAAAGGCTTCATCGGCATTCAGTCCGGACGTATCCAGGATAAAGGCATCGTCCGCCGGCTTCAGCGGTGCGACCGATCGGTTGGTATCCCGTTCGTCGCGATCCTTCATATCCTGCAAAACGCGGGCATATATACTGGCCTCACCGCGTTCTAGCAACTCTTTATGGCGCCGTTCGGCACGCACCTCGGCACTCGCCACAACGTATAATTTGACCGGCGCTTCCGGACAAACGACGGTGCCGATGTCACGGCCGTCCAATACGGCGCCCGACGCGCCACCGGGCGGGCTCTCGGCGAAATCTCGCTGGAACTGCAGCAAGACATCCCGGACCGCGTTCATCCGTGCAACTTTCGAGGCGGCGAGAGCCGCTTCGTCGCCCGACAGTTCCGGGTCGGACAAGGTCGCAGGATCAAGCGCCCGGGCGACGGCGAGCGCCGTCGCTTCGTCTTCCGGATCGCCGCCTTGACGGACAACTTGATAACCGACGGCCCGATAAATCTTGCCGGTATCCAAATGAGCAAACCCGAGATGTGCCGCCAATCGCTTGGCAAGCGTGCCTTTTCCCGAAGCCGACGGGCCGTCGATGGCAATAATCATTCGTTCCCTCGCGAAATATCGGCCCCTATGCCGTTCATCAATTCGGTAAAGCCGGGAAAGCTCGTATCCATTGGTGCGGCATCGTCGACTGTCACCGGTGCATCCGTTGCCACGCCCATCACCAGAAAACTCATGGCGGTCCGATGGTCATGGCGCACCTCAACCCGACCGCCCCCCGCAACCGATCCGTCCCGACCGGTGACGATCAAGTCGTCGCCCTCAATCTTCACCGCAACGCCATTTGCCGTAAGGCCGTCCGCGATGGCCGCTAAGCGATCGCTTTCCTTCACCCGAAGCTCGGCCAGACCGCACATCCGCGTCTCGCCGGCGGCAAAAGCCGCCGCGACCGACAAGACCTGATACTCGTCGATCATCGAAGGTGCGCGTTCGGGCGGGACCGTGACGCCCTTCAAAGGTCCCGTGCGTACCACCAGATCGGCAATCGGTTCTCCGCCTTCCTCGCGGACATTCTGTTGCTCGATGTCAGCGCCCATTTCCAAGAGCGTCGTCAGTAAGCCGCTGCGATGCGGATTGAGTCCGATTCCCGGCAATTTGATCTCGGAGCCCGGCACCAGCAATGCGGCGACCATCGGAAACGCCGCGGAGCTGAAATCGCGCGGCACCGTCACATCCGCCGCCGTTAATTCCGGCTGCCCAACCAGTGTCACCCGGCGCACGCCCTGCGTGTCGGTTTCCATTCGGACGGTGGCCCCAAAATGGCGCATCATCCGCTCGGTATGGTCCCGTGTCGGCTCTGGCTCGAACACGCTCGTCTCGCCCGGCGCGCTGAGCCCGGCCAACAATACGGCCGACTTCACCTGCGCCGACGGCACCGGCAAGCGATACTCGATCGGCATGGGGTCCGACGCTCCCACGACCGCAAGCGGCAGCCGGCCGCCGTCGCGCGCCAAGATCTGGGCGCCCATCTCGCGCAGCGGCACAGACACCCGCTCCATCGGGCGCGCGCGCAACGACACGTCGCCTGTCATAAAGGCGGTCATGTCGTGACCTGCCAAAACGCCCATCATCAACCGAGCGCCGGTTCCCGCATTGCCCATATCGATGACGTCTTCCGGTTCCGCCAACCCGCCGACGCCGACGCCCGTCACCGACCAGACGCCGTCGTCCGATCTTTCGACCGTCGCCCCCATCGCCTGCATGGCGTCCGCCGTGCGTAAAATGTCCTCACCTTCGAGCAAGCCTTCGATGCGGGTCGTCCCAATGGCCAAAGCGCCCAGCATCAGGGCCCGATGTGAGACGGATTTATCGCCAGGGATAGCCGCTTCGCCCGCTAATTTTCCCGCTTTTCGGGAGGTCGCTTCCAACACTTTCGAGAACCTTTTTAATGCGCGTTCACACCCAATTTTGCAGCGCGGTGGTCTGTACCACGAGACGGCAATTCCGAACAATGGCGTTTAACAGCTATTCACTTGCCGCCGGGCGGTGAATTTTGCTTTTGACACACGCGAGCGAACGTGGCAATTGGCCGCCCTAATTTCGGTCCGCTGTAAGGAGGACGCACGTGGCCAAACCGGAGTGGGGCAAAAAGCGCACCTGTCAAAATTGTGGTGCAAAGTATTACGACCTGCAGAAAGACCCGCCGACCTGTCCGAAATGCGACACCGTATTCCAGGTGGAGCAACCAACTCGGGCGCGCAGAAGTCGGGCGACGGCCGAAGCGCCAAAAGCGATTCCAGCCGCTGCCGCCGCTGCGGCGGTCAACGAGAATTCGGAGGTCGAAGTCGAAGATGTCGAGGATGAAGTCCTCGATGAAACGGATGAGTCGATTCCCGAGGACACGAGTGACCTGGTCGGCGACGACGATGACGACGTCGGCGTTGTGATCGATACGGGCGAGTCGAAACTCGACGACAATTAAACCGGCCCGGGGCAACCCGAGCCAAGATATCCATATCGGAAGAGACGGACGAATTCAGTCCGCGCTCACGGTACGACCTGATTCATCGTGGCAGAATGCAAATGAGCGAAAAGATTTTGCAGTTTCTATCCGAACCGGCACGAGAGACACCGTTTCTCGTGCTTGATCTCGACTTGGTGGTCGAACGCTACCGCGAGGTCAAGAACGCCCTGCCCGATATCGACGTCTACTATGCTGTAAAAGCCAATCCAGCGGATGAGATCGTCACCGCCCTTGCCGACGAAGGGTCCTGCTTCGACGTTGCGAGCATTCCGGAGATGGAAGCTTGCGTCCGGCTCGGCATCAGCGCCGACCGGATGTCCTATGGTCACACGATCAAGAAAGAATCCGACATCGCGAAAGCGCATGCGGCAGGGATCGACCTCTTTGCCTTCGACAGCGCAGCCGAGATGGAGAAACTAGGCCGGGCCGCGCCGGGCAGCCGCGTTTTCTGCCGCCTGGTGACGAAAGGCGAAGGCGCCGACTGGCCGCTCTCAAAAAAATTCGGCTTCCAGGTCGAAATCGCCGAAGATCTGCTCGCCCGCGCCAAGAACTGTGGTCTTCAGCCCCATGGTATTTCCTTCCATGTCGGCTCGCAGCAGACGGACCCTGAGCAATGGGATGCCGCGATTGCCGAGGCGGCCGCGCTCTTCCGCACTCTCGACCGCAAAGGCGTGTCGTTGGAACTGATCAACCTCGGCGGTGGCCTGCCGGCCCGCTATCTCAACGACGTGCCGACGACGGCTCGCTACGGCGACGCCATCATGACGGCGATGCACAAGCATTTCGGCAATCAAATGCCGCAGATGATCCTGGAGCCGGGCCGGGGTTTGGTCGGCGACGCGGGCGTCATTCAAGCGGAAGTCGTCCTGATCGCGGAGCGTCATAACGGGAAGGCCGCCCGCTGGGTCTATCTCGATATCGGGAAGTTCGGCGGCTTGCCGGAGACGATCGGCGAGGCCATCAAATACCGTATCACCACGCCGCGCGACGGCGGCGAGACGGTGCCGAGCATCCTCGCGGGGCCGACCTGCGAAGAACTCGACGTGCTCTACGAGCATACGCCCTATCCGTTGCCGAAGGACCTGCAGGTCGGCGACCGGATCGAAATTCAAAGTGCGGGCGCCTATACCTGGTCCTACGCGGCGGTCTGCTTCAACGGCATTCCACCGCTTAAGCAACACGTGATCTGAAGGCGACCGCGTCACGGGTGTAAAATTGCGGCGCGCGCCAGTTTGCACTTGAATTTCGGGCACGCGTCGAGGATATAGAGGCCCCCGGCGGCAAAATCCGTCCGGGCTCTACGGGGCTGTAGCTCAGTTGGGAGAGCGCTACAATGGCATTGTAGAGGTCAGGGGTTCGATTCCCCTTGGCTCCACCATTCCAGTCTTTCTTCGAAAAATTTGCATTTTGAGCCGACCAGGCAGTGGGCCGT
>PAZH01000041.1 GCA_002716125.1 Rhodospirillaceae bacterium | reverse complement strand
TCGGACATTGGGCGAGAAGCTGGCGATGACCGCGACGGCGCTCTTGCCGCCGATGGGTTTGATTGTCGTTGTCTTGGGCTCGATCCTCGGCGGTCTCGCAACCCCGACGGAAGCCGCGGGTTGCGGTGCGATCGGATCGATTATTCTCTGCGCCTGCTATAAGAACCTGACCATGGAAGTCTTGAAGGAAGCGCTTTACAAGACGGTTGTTATCACGGCGATGATCCTGATGATCCTGATGTGCGGCACGATGTTTGCCGGCGTCTTCTCGGCGACGGGTGGTATGGCCGGCGTGCAAGCGCTGTTGGCCGCCTGGGAGCTGACAAGTTGGCAAACGCTCGCGATGCTGCTCTTCATCGCCTTTATTGCGGGCTTCATGCTCGATCTCATTTCGCTGATGTTGATTGTGGTGCCGATCGCGATGCCGATCATTGTGCTGCAGCAGTTCACCGACATGACAACGGGCGAAATCTTGTCCCGGGGCGACATCAAGATTTGGTTCTCGATCTGCTTCCTGATCATGATCCAAACCAGCTATCTGACGCCGCCCATGGCACCGGCGATTTTCTACCTGCGTGGCATCAGCCCGCCGGAGATCACGCTGATGCACATGTACAAAGGTGTCGTACCGTTCATTCTCCTGCACGGCGTCGTGCTGGCGTTTGTCCTGTACATTCCGAAAATGGCCCTGTGGCTACCGACGATCCTCTTTAGAGGATTCTGACGAAGCTCAGGCCAGATTAAACACAGGAAAGGCGGCCGTTCGGTCGCCTTTCTTGTTTTGGGAAACCGGGTTGTCGCACACATCCGAAATGACAGGTCGAGACGGGTTTATAGGCCCTAAGGGCATCTATCGTGGCTGGTGGATCGCGGGCGGGTGTTTTGTGATGGCGTTCTTCGCCTGGGGCACCGGATTTTACGGCCACGGCTTTTATATCGTTGCGTTGGGAAAATCGACCGCCTGGTCGGTCTCCGTCTTGTCGTCTGCCGTCGCCGGGTTTTGGCTCGGCAATGTCGTGGCGAGCCTGCTCATGGGCGGGGTCATGGACCGCTGGGGTACCCGACCGGCAATCGCCTACGGCGCGTTGGCGATGGGCGGCGGATGCGTTGGTATCGGTGCGATCGACGCCGGTGCGTTGACGATGCAATGGCAGCTATTCGCCGTCTTCATCGTTATGGGGAGCGGTTATCCCGGTCTGGCGGCGATGGCCATCAGCGCTTCCCTGGTGCCTTGGTTTAAGAAACGCCTCGGCTTGGCGTTGGGCATCGGCTTGACGGGCGCGAGTGCTGGCGGGGCGGTCTTACCGCCGTTATTGGCGTATTTAACCGAATCTTACGGGTTCGGAATCTCGATTGCGTCCGTCGGCTTGATCTTAATCCTGTGTATTTTTCCGATTGCCGGAATTTTGGTGCGCAACCCCCGAACGGATGAGGCGCAGCGGGAATTCCCGGCTGAGACGTCAGCCGCGCGAACGGTCAGACGGAGTTATGGAAGTTTTCTGAGCGATCTTAAATTTTGGCTTATCACGTTGGCGTCCGCGTTGTCGCTCGGTGCGCAGGTCGGGCTCCTAATGCATCAAATTCCCTTGCTGCAAGGGGGGCTCGGGCTTGCTGGCGCTTCCGCCGCGGTCAGCGTTGCAGCCTTGAGTGCGGTTGGCGGTCGGATCGTCTTGGGAATGTTGAGCGGCCGGTATCCACTCGCCGATTTGGCAGCGGGTTGCTATCTCCTTCAGGCATTCGCTCTCGGGCTCCTGATTGTCGGTGAGGGGCCGACACTCTTTTACGCAGCGTCCGCATTGGCCGGTTTCGTCGTTGGGTGCATTACGATGTTGCCGCCAATGCTTCTCGTCGACAGTTACGGCGCTAATGGATATGCAACAGCGTATAGCATGACCGCCGCCGTAATGTTTATCAGCGGCAGTGCGGCGACGGCACTCAGCGGGGCTCTGTTCGATTGGACCGGCAGTTATGGCTGGTCTCTCGTTGTTTTAATCGGGATGCATCTCGTCGCTAGTACACTGATCCTCTGGCACGGGCGGCGTTTAAGATTAAGGTGACCGCATACGCGCGACGGTATCCCAGTTTCATGGTGCTCCGATCCGATGTATGGCTCCCGCAGCCAGTAGCTCTTTCGCGCTGGGAATCCAGATCTCCGTTCGGGGGGTATCGAAAATCCGCTCAAGAAAAGCGTTATCGATACCTTGTGCCGCGAATGCAGCGCGGTCGATCTCTTGTTCCCGCTTTATATCCGCGAAGGGGATCTCCCTGGCCGAGGCAATTCTGTATTGATGAAATCCGAGGCGTCCGGCGGGGCCGAGTGTTCGGGTCCGCCCTGCAATATACGCGGTCACGCAAGCGGAGAAGCAGTCACGGACAACATGCGTGTCGAGACCGTGTTTTCGGATAATGTGTGCGACACCTCGGCCGACAAAGGTGTTGCCGCCATGACTTTCCAGGATGACGCCTGTGACGTTTTTCGCAGCGAGGTAGCGGCTTTCCAACTCGCGGGTGAGGCCATGCGTGAATTCGCCCTCTATCACGATAAAGGTGTCTTCGTGACGCAATTGATACGCCGGCGCGGCGGGTTTCGATTGCGCGATTCCGGCCGGCTTCTTGAAGGCAACTTGTACCAATGAGAATTGGGTCGATGCCGTAAATACGAAGCTGACGACAATTCCGAAACAAACGGCCCAAAATACAGAGGCGCTGCCGTAGTCTTTTTGATATCGGTCGCAGGCGCGGAGCAGACCAACGATTTGCCAGACATAAAGGAGGATGTGAGCGGTTAAGAACTGGGCCGCCAGGATATAGATTCCGGCATCTGTGCGAATGATGGCACTGTATAATAGCAGGTAGTCGCAGCCATAGAGCAGCAGCCGTACGAGGACCAAGTTGATCCAAAAAGATACGGCGAGCGATTGCTCGCCGTACCAATGGCGAACGAGATACGTCGCGATGGCCCTGGTTACTTATCGTCTCCCGGCAGGCGCCGTGTTTCAGGGAAAAGCCAGACAGCGATGATCATCATCGTGGCGAGCACGGGAATGACCATGCCCCCCTTAACGCCGAAGGTATAGGCAGCCCAGGCGACCATCGCCACCATCACCGATATGATGAATTTCAGGTAAGCCGGCATCGCCTAGTACTGGCTAATCGGGTCTGATGCCGCTTCGACCGGGGTCTTCGGCGTGCCCCGGAGATCGGTCTTCAGATGCTTCGTGCTGTATCCGTTGAAAAGATGTCCCAGCAGCCCGCGATTGAGGTCAGACGTGCCGAACAGCCAATCTGAAATCGGGAACGTGAGGTTCATGTTCACTTCCATCATCAGGCGCGAGTTATGGTGCGCCGTATGATGTCGGCGCAATGTGTTCACGAAGGGGCAATACCGCACGAACCAGTTCTCATCGACATGACAGCAGTAGTGCATGAACTCATAGGTCAGATACATGCCGGTCGTGGTCGAAATCAGCAGCCAGCCGACATTGGGCGAAATTAAATAGCCGAGGATCAAGGCACCCGGTGCCGACATCAGAATAAAAACGACGAGCGCGTAGGGCGGGAAGAACGTGACGCGCCAGTCTTTCTGGTCACGAAAGCGCATGTCCGAATCCGAGAAGAACTGATGATGGTTCAGCGTGTGACGTACATAAATCGGCCGTAACCCCTTAACCGTGATGGGGCGGTGCATGATGTGTGTATGGAGGTACCACTCGAACATGTTGCAGACGAGGATAACAACCGGAATGGTCAGCCATTCCCACCAGACGACATTTCCGATGTTCTGCACATAGATGTACATAGCGGTGAAACCGATCGCATAGATGACGGCGACGTGGAGATAGCCGTTGTACCAGCCGGCGATTCTTGAGCGATATTCCTTACGGAAATTAATTTGTTTCTCACTCATCATGGTTTCGTCCTCCGTCTTCCTTTTCGCGCCTGCTTTGTCAGCTTGCGTTTAGGGCTTTGTCAATTTCGTCGCTTGTCAGCGTCCAATCATTGTCCATGTTGGCGACGACATCTTGCATAAATTTCTCGCTGAGTTCGACGGCTTTGGCGCCGTCGCCGAGATGATCGGCCAGTATGGCCAATGCAAGCTGCTGCGGTTCCGCGCCTTCGTAGGTCCACTCGAAACCCCATGATGTGAATTGCTTCACGTCATAGCGCTCATCGAGCGGGTCCCCGTCGACCGTTACTTTTAAGCCGTCGATCGTGCGGACGCCGCAATAGGTTTTCATGGTCGCAAACCTCCGGCCGGGAAGGCCGTCTCTGATATCTGCGTAGTATATTACACGGTGATGTTATGGGATTAAAGTCGCTTCCGCCAAAGATCACGGACTGCGATTTTCCAGACCGAAGCCGCTAACATTATTGAAGACCCGCAATGTATGCGGTCGAATTCAAGGCGCGTTTGCGATGTCTTCCTCTTGTTGGGCTGCGAATATCGACGAGTAGCCTTTTGAGAAGTCGGGCGGAATCAAACAAGGCTCGGGGTCATAGCCGATCCAGCGTGCCGGTTTGCCTCGAACGATTTCATCGGCCCTTTCGCCGGGGTAGGGATGGGCGGTTACGGTAAGGGCGTCCGCAGCGGAATATGCGTTGATCAAGAGCGGACGCGGCCGGGGGGAGTTGTTCGGTACTGAGCCATGCACCGCGCGGCAATGGTGCACGGTGACTGACCCTGCGGGGCCCTTCAGCCAGTCGACCTGATCGAGTGCAATCCGGCCGTAGTGTTTTTCGTCGATCGCACCGATCCATTCGTCGTTGTCGTTGTAGTGGTCGAAAATCTCCCGTTTGTGGCTGCCGCGAACGATCCCCATCGGTCCCATCTCATCGTCGACGTCTTGGAGATAAAGGCCGATCGCGAGCACGCCGTAATTTGTATGCGGATAGAAGGGGATGTCTTGATGCCACTTCACTTCCTCACCGCCATCCGACCATTTGAAATTAAGTTTGGAGTGATGGACCTTCACATCCGGGCCCAACAGGTCTTCGGCAACATCGGTGATCGGGCTATCGCTGGTAAATTCCCAATAAGCCGGATGTTGACGGTAAGGCATGTTCAAGCGGCGGACGCGCGGGTGCTCGCTTGTATGACCCGGTTCTAGGTCGAACATATCGTTGGAGGCGCTGCATGCGCGCGACTTCTCGATGAAGTCCTGTGTGACGTCCTGTAGTTTCTTCAGACGGTCGCCGGTGATGAAGTTTTCCAATAAGAGGCAACCGTTTTCGAAATAATACTCGCGCTGGTCCTGGCTCAAGACTTTCGGCGTACAGGACAGGATATCTTCGATTTTCATAGCGCGATCTCCTTCGTCGATTTCGGCGAAGAATTATTCTGCCATTCTACCGGTTCGACGCCAATCAATCTTCGTCGATGAGACCGGCACCAGCGTCTTGTAGCCGGGACTCTTCGGAACCGGATACCAAACACCGATCGGCAAACATGGTGATCTGAAGCCAATTTTCCCCATCCACTTCGTTGGCGCGGGCGGTACGTACTTGATCGATAGAGCCTTCCGGAGACTCGAGCGAAAATTCTATATCGCCGGGGTGCCGCCAGGCGGATACCTGGTTCTCGGCAATCGTGAACCTTCCGTTCGCACAAGTGGCCGTTGGCAGATCCTCGGCACTGTGTCGTGCATTTACGCCAAGGCGGCGGGCGGCGAGAAGAGAGACGGCCAGGATCGGTACATCCAAATCCCGGGCGATGATTTTATTCTGCCCGGACGCGAGCAAGTCGCATATCGAAGGGCCAGCCAAAATGGCAGATAGATACCCGGCTTTAGGAAGGAAAATGCCGTTGCGCGCGTCGTCGATCGCAAACCCATTCGCATCTTTTCGATCGAGATTTTTCAATGCGATGGCAATCACCGTCGACGCATCGATACCGTGATCGGAAAGCGCTACGGCTGCTTTGCCGATTTCAATGGCAATACCGGACGCAACGCCGGCGCCAATTGCCGCTTTCATGACAGTCGTTTCAAGTTCGGCGGCCGAAATATGCATCGCACTAGGCTTCGAGAACCGGAAAGGACCAATCCTTGTCCTCAGATAGCTCCGTCGGCAGGGGGGCGCCTTGGTACATCGTTATCCGGGTCCAGAGGTCGCTCTTTGGATCAAATCGACTGGCGCCGAAATAGGCGAGCTTTGCGCGCAGGATATCGATCGGGCGGCAGTTCGTGCCGATAAGGTTCTCCCTTAGCTCGCAATACGGATGGGCTTCAGCGTTCTGTACCCGGCGGACGGTATCGCGGCACTCGGGGTGTTCCAATAGGAACGCCGCCAACGGCGCATTTGCTTCTTCATGCGACAGCTTCTTGCGCAACGCCTGTATGTCGCATGCGACGGCGACCGACATTGACTGGGCGGCGCCAATTTCGGCTCTTTGTTCGCCGCGTCTTGGTTCCAGCTTCTCGTCGGAATAATACCAGACGTACCGGTTTACCTTGTCATCGCCGAAGTCGAAATGTCTGGTCCACATATAGTGATCGGCCAATATTCGGCGGAGTTCTCCGACCGTCATACTTGCGTTGAGCAGAGGTTCCGGGCCGGACGAAAGCTGGTGGGCAAGTTTGTCGACGTTGTCCGGGTAGAGTTCGAGCAGGATGGAAACGAGCAATTCCTGACCCTCCAGTGAGAACTCTGTGTTTGCTCTTTGGAATGTTCCATCCCAGGGGTATTCGGTCTCCGGCGAGACCGCCCATTTTGCGATCTCTTCAACTTCCTGTCTTAAGACTTCGATACGGGCGGTTTGGGTTTCATCTTCGACATTCCATTCCGCAACATGTGCCGCCGCTTTAGCGAGTAAGCTGCGGAAGTGTGCGATATCCTCCACGGTTGCCCGAGGCACCCTGCGAATATCGGCAAGCGCAGTCTCTCGTGCGTGGAACCAGTGATGGATGAGCGTGGGGTGGCTGACAAGAAAAGGTGCCATTCCGAGGCCGGTTGCATTGCCGATGCCGAGATATCGTTTGTACCTGTTATTCAGCGGCACAAAGCCGTCCGGGTTGGTGCAACGCGCCACATGCTCGACCAAATCAAAGGTAAAACAGCGAATAAGGTAGACCGTCAGCATTTCGGCTTGGAATGGCGGCGAGAGAGCGACACGGTCCGCGTAAACCGATCGATCCGCTAAACCGAACTTGCCGTTTGCGTAGACGGCGGTCGTGCGCATGAGGTAGCCGATTTCGACGATCAGTTGCCGATTGGGCTGACGACCGGAAGCAAGGCTATCGACGACGTGCTCAAAGAGCCTCACGCTCTTATTGGCGCGGCTAAGGACGAGGTCGCTTGTCTGATATCTTCCGGCCTCTTGTTGTGGGGTTTCTTTTGCCAAACGTTCGATATCTGTTTCGTTGGGCACGCCGTCGAACAGAACGAACGTCGCATCCCAAGCTTCCGCAATCACCCTGTCTGTTCGTTCGGCGGGGTCGAGAAATTGCGAGAAAGCGATAAGGCTGTAAGTGTGCTGAGGGGATGACACCGTATAGACCGCGCGCCCGAACCCATTGCCGTCGATATCGAAATGTGTGCGTCTGAGGCGCCAATCTTCTGCCGCCATTTGCCGCAGAAGAATACGCATAAAGCTCAAGCGGGTCGGAAAGGTTGAACCGAGCCGATCCAAGCGCATCACTTCGGACGGCGGCCGGAGCGCGATTTCTTTCGATGTCGCGTCGGCGCTCACACTTTTTCGACGATGAGGTAGCAATGGACGTAATCCATCGCATGACCGGCGGGATTCTCCCGGACCCGCTGTTCGTAACTGTCGAAATAGCGGTCGAGGATTTGCTGGCACTCTTCTGGTGAACGCTCGGCGGAAAGGCCGGCTGCGAAGGTCGTCTCTGCCCAAGATCGCAGCGTCGGTATATATTCGCGGGCGAACTTGTCGGCGTCGCCATGGCTTCGGAAATCCACTTCATAGGGGCATTCGACGACACGGGTCTCCACATGTTCCATCCGCAGCCCGGCTTTATATACCGGGTTGTCTTCTTCGACGAAGGGCGCGGTGAATTGTTCGACCGTCCGATAGGACTGTGGAAAATTTGTGTTCAAGTACTCTTCTGCCGTGATCGTGCCGTCGTCCCGTAGCGCCGCCCAAAGCTCGTTGAACGTATCGAACATGCTGATGCCGCCGGTCGAGCCGAGGTAACGTCCTTCTTCGTCGATCCCGAAATTGAATAGCGCGAGCTTGCCGCCGACTGCCAAATCGTTTGCCCGGTTCAACAGCATGCTTTCCCAATCGACCCGGCCCTGCTCGACATAGGCGTCCAATTCGCTGCCCTGGGCGCCAACCATATGGACGTGGTTGGCGATCGTGCAGGGTTTCTCGCTGATATAGTGAGATGCCGTCGCCGAGAAACCGAGGTTCAAGGTTCCAGGCGGAAACATCGGCTTGTGGAACGATGTCGCGGAGGAGAAGACATAGAGATTGTCTATATCGTCGATATAGGTATCGACATCGGTCTCGCCGTGAATGTTGCGGAAGACCTGACTGAAGTCGTTTCGCGGCAGGTCGGTATAGACCATCTGGATGGGTCGGTTCGGCGCTCGGCGGCGTACTTCCTTCAAAACCGTCCCCACCATCGTGACGGATGTGCCGCCGTCCGCGCATCCGGAATCCGCCATGGTGAACGTTGTTGCGATGTCGGGAATGTCCATCGTCGACAACGCCTCCATGATCATCGGCGTTCCGCCGTCGATCACGTCTTTTGCGCCGATGGTGGCTTTCGAATAGTAGCCGCCGCCCTTCATTGAAATATGGCGGGTCGAGGCTGCGCTTTCGACCATCGTTACTCTCCCCCTGCCGGAGTGGGTATTTACTTCCCTTTATAGTCCGGCTTGCGACGTTCGCTGAAGGCATTGATGCCTTCCATGTAATCTTCGGTCCAGCGAAGTTTTTCGTAGGAATGGCCTTCGACATCAAGCGCGACGCTCAACGGACTGTCCAAAGCGGCGTTAAGGACACGCTTCAAAGAACGCATCGACAAGGGCGCTAAGGCATTCAGCTTGCCTGCATAGTCGATGATCATCTCGGTGAGAGCCTCGTTGTTCGGCGCCACGTCGGTCAGGAGGCCGATCTCTTTTGCTTCGGGGGCGGGGACACGTTTTCCCAACATGACCATGTCTTTCGCACGAGTCATGCCGATGAGCCGGACGACGCGTGCGCTGCCGCCGGAGCCCGGCATTTGCCCGATCGCCGACTCCGGTAGGCCGACAAGCGCATCTTCGGTCGCGAAACGGAAGTCGCAGGCGAGGCATAACTCGAAGCCGACGCCGAACGCGTATTTCTCAATGGCGGCGATGACTGGCTTTGAGCATCGTTCCGGGGCGACAATATTGTCGGCGAGGTCGGACATTTTTGTCTTGGGGATTTCGGGGAACTTTTTCACGTCGCCGCCGGAGGAAAATACGTCGTTGGCGCCGCGGATAATAATAACTCCGACGTCGTCGTCTTCGTCAAAGGCTTCGATGATGGCGCGAATTTGTGCGCGCCCTTTGTACGAGACGATATTCAGCGGTGGCCGGTCTAGAATCAGATAACCGATCTTTTTCTCTGGATCGACTTCGACCCGTAGTCCATCCAAGTCGCGCAGGATATCGCCGCGCCGTTCCGCATAATCTCGTTCCATCTTAAAGAATCCTCAGATTGTATTTTCGTAATCGGTAAGTAGTTCGAAGTCGCCGGTCCTTAAGTGGCGGCGCAAAAGTTTGCCGGACGCGGAACGCGGGATCGCCTTCACAAAAGCATAGGCGCGCGGTCGCTTGAAGCGGGCGAGGCCGCTGTCGAGGCAATGGGCATCGAGCGTTGCGGGCGCTGCGTTCTCTGTCGCCGGCTCGATGAACGCCGTGACACGTTCCCCCCAGCGGTCGTCCTCGATGCCAATAACGGCAACACCGAGCACGTCGGGCGATTTTGCCAACACGTCCTCGACTTCCTCGGCGTATATGTTTTCCCCGCCGGAGATGATCATATCGTCGACGCGGCCGAGAACATAAATTTCGCCATTCTCGTCGAACTTGCCGAGGTCGCCGGTGAAATACCATCCGTCGCGGATGGCTTTCTCGTCGGCATCCGGGCGTTTCCAATAGCCGGAGAAGGCGTCGAGCGCATTCATGCTCGCAATGATCTCGCCAGTCTCACCCACCGGGACGATTTCATCGGGGCCGACACGTTCATCCGAATCTGCGCGAACTACGCGGAGCGTTTGTCCGATCCCGGCTCGTCCGGCCGAGCCGGGGTTCTCCGCCAGGTCGTTTCGGACGGCGAAAGTGTAGATTTCGGAAGAGCCGTAAAAGTTGCTGAAGGCCGCCTGCGGAAATGTCTTTGCGCAGCTTTCCACCAATGCCGTCGTCATCGACATCCCGGCATAAGCAATATTGCTGACGGAGCCCAAATCGAAGGCTGCGAGGTCGGTTCGATGCACGATGTCGTGGAACATCGTTGGTACCAGAAACAGCGACGTGATCTTCTCTTGGCCGATCAATGTCAGAGCGGTCTCTGTATTGTAAGCCGGCATGCATACGAACGTACCGTTAAGAATAGCGGACATCATAAGGCTGCGAATGCCCATCGTATGGAAGAGGGGCATAACGCCAAGGCACACATCGCCGTAGGTGTAATGCAACTGGGCGACACAGCCGAGCGAGGCGTTCCGTTCTGCGGTGTGGGAGCGCGGCACGCCTTTGGGGCGGCCAGTCGTGCCTGACGTGTAGAGCATCAGACAGATGTTCCCGTCATTATCCGGCGCCGGCCCTCGATAGGGGGTGTCACGTCGCAGATCCGAAAAGGAAATCCCGTCACCCTCGCCATCGACACGAACGAGCCGGCCATTCGAGAAGCCGGTTTCTTCGACGGCGGCGAGAACCGCTTCCGCGGATCGGGCTTCATAGACAACCACAACAGCTTCGGCATCTTTGATGACGTAGGCGATTTCCGGGCCGGATGCCCGCCAATTAAAGGGTGTGAAGATGACCCCCATCATCTGGCATGCCCAATAGAGGCTTGCCATTTCAAGTCGGTTGGATAACGCCGCGACCAAGTGTGCGCCGGGTTCCAATCCAAGCGCGGCGAGACCGCCGGTCAGTTTTTCGATCTCTTGATGCCATTCGCGATAGGTGAAGCGGGTGTCACCATCGACGATGGCGAGCGCATCCGGCTCGCGAAGCATCGAAGCGGTCAAGATACGGGCAATGGTCATTCCGGTGCCTCGTTCCGCTTTATCGCGGCAAACTCGAGGATGGCCCGGACCATGCCTTCATACCCAGTGCAGCGGCATAGATGGCCCGAAAGCATCTCACGGATATCTTCTTCGTTGGGATCGGGATTGGACTCAAGGTAATGCGCCGTAGATGCGAGAACACCGGGTGTGCAAAATCCGCATTGAAGCGCGCCGTGCCGGGAAAACGCTTCTCTTAGAACGTCGAGGCCTTGATCCTTCGCCAGACCTTCGATTGTAGTGATCTCGGCACCGTCGGCTTGAACGGCGAGCGTTGAGCATGAGCGTGCCAACCGACCGTCGAGGATGACGGTACAGGCACCGCAGACCCCGTGTTCGCAACCCACATGTGTTCCGTATAAGTGCAATTCATGACGCAAGAAATCGCTAAGCAGGGTCCGCCCTTCGGCGTGTCCCGACTTAGCGGCGCCGTTGACGGTACACGTTACACGCATGCGTTCGCCCGCCGGCAACCGGATCACGCCGTCGCCTCGATGGCTTGCTGAAGGACGCGTCCGCCGAGATAGGATGCGAGGTGACGGCGATACGAGGCGGAAGCTCTTTGGTCGTCGAGTGGCTCAATGTCGTGAACGATTTCTGCGACAGCTTCACGGATCGCCGACGTGTCGTTCGATGTGTTTCCTTGTACGGCAAAAGGCCGGTCTTCGGCACCGCCGAGGCCCAGGCTATAACGGAAACCGCCTCCATCACGGGTGGCCCACGCCGCTGCGGCGACAATCGCGAAGTCACCGTGGCGTTCATTAATCTCTTCAAATCCAATGCCCGTACCGGGTGCTAAAACCGGCAGGATCAATGCACTCACCATCTCATCGCCTTCGCGTTCGGTCATCAGCGCCCCGGCGAAGAAGTCTTCCGGCTTTGCCCGTCGGACGCCGCGCGCCGAAGTCAATTCAATCTCGCCGCCGAGCGTCGTTAGACAAAGTGGGGTTTCCGCACTTGGGTCCGCATGCGCAACGGAACCGCCGACCGTCCCCCGGCTACGTGTTTGGTAATGGCCGACATTCTTCAATCCTTCGATGAGGAGCGGGACGGCCGCTTGGCAGTCGGGCGAAGCGAGAACATCCGCTTGCCGGGCCAATGCACCTATCCGGATTTCGTCACCCGCGACTTCGATCTGCGATAATTGTGCAATCCGATTGATGTCGATCACCGCCTCTGGGCGAACCATCCGCATATTCAACAACGCACCGAGCGAGAGACCGCCCGACATGACCAGGGCGTCGTCACCGAATTCCGTTAACAATTCGAGTGCTTCATCCAACGTATCGGGCCGGCAGTATTCGAAAGGCGCGGGTTTCATCGGCTGTCGCTCCGCTCGTTGGCGAGGCGCCAAACCCGATCCAGCGTTAACGGCAATACGATATCGTCGCGTTCTAATGCATCGGCGACGGCGTTTGCCATAACCACCGGCGTCAGCATCGAGGACCCGTCTCCCATCCCTTTCGAGCCCAAGAGGTTCTGCGGTGTGTCGGTTCGGTAATGATCGAACGTCAAAGGCGGGAGATCGCCGGAAGTCGGGCAGAGATAGTCTGCGAAGGTGCCGGAGAGGAAATTACCGTCCGGATCGTAGGATAGCTCTTCGAACATGGCGGCGCCGAATCCATGTGCAAACCCGCCGCGTATCTGTCCTTCGACGACAATGGGATTGAGAATGCGTCCGACATCGTGAACCGATGCATACCGTTCGACACGTACTCTTCCCGTATGCGGATCGATCTCGACTGCGGCCAGATCGCAGATATAACCGAATGTGACAGCGGAAGCGACCCGGTCCGTCCCGTCGGGCGCGTCCAAGACATCCGGATTGAGGAGCGCGGTTTCATAAAGGCCGGGTGCGAGCCCGTCGGGTAAACCGGTTGGGTGCCAGTGTGTGGCTGCAGCCACCCGGCCGATGCTCATACCGCTGTCCGGCACGCCGACGACCCGAGCCCGCCCATCCGCTAATTCCACATCGTCGACCGCGACCTCCAGAAGATCTGCGGCAACGGTCCGCAGTTTTGTGGCAATACGATCCGCGCTTTTGGTAATGGCACCAACGACGATGGATGCAAAACGGTTCGCGTAGTTGCCGGATGCGAGAGACCATCCGCCCGCACCGGTATCTAAGGCGCTGTTGACGCGGATCTGGTCTGGCCGCATGCCGAGCGCATCCGCAACGATTTGTGCGGCAACCGTGTTGTGACCTTGTCCAGCCGGTGTGCTGTCGAGTTGGACGTTGACGCCGCCAGAAGGATCGATATTGACGTTCGCGACAGCGGTGCCGCCGGACCGTCCGCCCGCACGCTCCCTTTCTTCCGGGGTCTGCGCCAGCGTTACATAGGCCATGTTCGAGCCCGACGGCTCGATACCGGCTCCAAAGCCAATTCCAAACAAGCGCCCGGCCGCCTTCGCTTCCGCCCGCTTGGCGACGAGGTCGCTGTAGCCGGACATCTCCAGAAGAAGGTCCAGGCCCTTCGTATAGTCGCCTGCGTCATATATGGCGCCTGCCGGTGCCTCGTACGGGAAGGCATCTGCCGGGATGAAATTTCGCCGGCGTATTTCCGCGGGATCCATGTTGAGTTGTCGAGCGGCTGTATCCATCGCCCGTTCGAGGCCGAAGTAAAATTGCGGTCCGCCATAGCCGCGATTGAGACCGATCGGCGATTTATTGGTTGTGACCAAACGGTTTTCAACGGCGATATTCTGGACTTGATAGCAACCGTTGGATGCGGCGTGCATGCGATAAACCGAAGCCGGTTCCGGCGCTCTAACATAGGCTCCGACATTGACGAGATTGTTGTACCGTATCCCCGTCAACACGCCGCTTTCATCGAATGCGGCCTCAATCTCATCGGCGCGGTCGGACGCGCTAGACGAGGCGGCGAGGTGTTCGAGGCGGTCTTCGATCCATTTGAGCGGGCACTCCAGCAATCGGCTCGCGGCGGCGAGAAGCACCAAGTAGGGATACAGCCCTTGCTTGATGCCGAAACTTCCGCCGCTATGCGGCGCGGAGAGCAACCTCAATTGATTGCCGCCGGTCCGTAAGGCGCGCGCCATCAATGGCTGGAGAATGAACGGGCCTTGGAAATTGGACCAGATCGTGTACCGGTCGGGCGACTGTTCGAAATGCGCAATTGCGCCATAGGTTTCGATTGGTGTGGAGGCTTGGCGGGGATAACGCCAATTGAGTTTGACGGTATGCGCCGCCACTTCGAAGGCGCGTTCTGGATTGCCGTATGCGAATTGTCTGTTGTGGACAAGGTTACCGCCGACGGCCTCGTGTAGCTTGGGTGCGGTTTCTTCGAGCGCGGCAAGTGGGTCGGAGACCGCGGGGAGCGGGTCATAGTCGACCTCGACCAACTCCATCGCATCTTCCGCGATATACCGGTCTTCCGCAGCGATGATAGCGACAGGCTCTCCTGCATGCCGGACCTTTTCGACCGCGATCGGATAGTACTCGATAGGGGCACGGACCGCGCTCACCAGTGGGTCGCTGATCTCCGCTATCTCCCGGCCGGTAACGACACCGACAACACCCGGCATCTCAAGCGCCGCCGAAGCATCGATCTTGCGGATAATCGCATGCGGGTAGGGCGAACGCAGGATCGCGGCGTGTCGAATGCCCGGTACCGGATAAAGATCGTCGATGAAACGCGCATTCCCGCTCAGTAAAGCCTCGTCTTCCAGGCGTGGAACCGCCTTTCCGACCCAATTGTCGCTGTTTTCTCCCATTGGCAGCGATCCTACATTTTGCGTCGTTCGAATAAAAGCGGTCTCGGTCTGTGAGCAAATATTCGACGCAATCGTCCCAAACTCATTGAATTCGTGACGGTTCTTCTAATTCGTTAGATGAACCGATCAGAGCAGGAGAAATAAGATGCCGGTCGTCAGGTTGGAGATTTTGGAACGGACTCCATACGAGAATGGCCGCGCGTTCGGCGATGTGGGTCCATATGAGCGGATCGATGCCATTGTGCATTATGCGGTCGACCCCGAGAATGCGGCGAACGCAGGCGTGACGGATCTCACTCACGCGGAGCGCGGTGCGGACGGTCTGGTTCATTTTTCCGGCGACACGACGATCATGCGGCCCATCAATCCCGAACGGGCGAACGATACGTTGTTGATGCAGGTACCGAACCGCGGCGGCCGATCTGTCGCCCGGTTCAATTTAACCCCTGTCGCGCCGGTAACGTCGTCGGCTGTCTTGGTCGGTGATGGCTTCCTTTTCGAACAAGGCTGGACGGTCGCTTGGGCCGGCTGGCAATGGGATGTTCCGGAAACGGCGGAACGTTATCGCATTGGCCTTCGACCGCCTCACGTGCGTAAGGATGCTTTGAGCGCTGCCAGCCAAATGCAGCTTCGTATCCAACCAAATCATCATCGCGCTTGTTTTCCGCTGACCGATCAACATGTCGGAGATTTGGGCCATCACAAACCTATTCCTCCGGCGGATATCGACGATCCTGATGCGCGGATGCTCGTCCGGGACAAACCATATGAAGATCCGCAACTCATCGCGCGCGACAAGTGGCGATTTGCGAAGGACGTCGACAGACAACCGGTCGCCGACGAAACGCATGTCTGGCTCGAAGGGGGATTCGAAGCAGGACGTATTTACGATATCCTTTATACGCCGCGTGATTGCCTGGTGGTCGGCGCTAGCATGCTGGCAACGCGTGATCTGGCATCCTTCCTTCGATATGAAAAGGATTCGCCTTTGGGCGGCGCCGTAAAGCATGTCATAGGTGAAGGGCAGTCGCAGTGCGGCCGTTTCTTGCGGACGTATTTGCATTTCGGAATGAACACGGACGAAGCGGGCCGGGCTGCGTTTGACGGCGTCTTAGCGCATATCGCCGGCGGGCGGCGGGGCGAGTTCAACCACCGCTATGCGCAACCTTCGGTGCAACCCACGCCGTCTTTCGGACACTTGTTTCCGTTCGCGGATCTACCGCAAACCGATCCGATTACAGGTCAAACGGCGGGTCTACTCGATCGGCATAGTGAATCCGGAAATTTGCCGAAGATTTTCTACACGGATACGGCTGCGGAGTATTGGCGGGGGGATGCAGGATTGCCACACACGGATTTAGAGACCGGTGGCGATATTGAATTGCCGGACAACGTGCGCCGCTATCTTTTTGCGTCTAGTCAGCACGGACCGGGCGAGCCGGCGTTAGCCAATCAGGACAGCGCAGGGAAGACCGGCGCGAATTGGTTTAATTTTGTCGACTATCGCCCAATCTACCGAGCCGCACTGACCAATCTTCGCGCATGGGTCGCGGAAGATACGTTGCCGCCGGAAAGCGACTATCCGCGGGCGGACCGAGGGAATCGAGCCAGCCGCGCCGAAGCTTTGGAATCGCTGAAGTCCATCCCCGGATTGCATCTCCCGGCCGGGGAAGTGATGACGACGATGCGCGAGCTCGACCTGGGTGAACGCGCGCCGAAGGGCATTGGCGAGATGCCGGCGAAGATCGGAAAGGGCGCCTATCCGGATTTTGTCTCTGCGGTTGACGCGGACGGTAACGAGACGGCCGGTATTCGGATGCCGGATGTGACGGTACCGGTCGGCACCCACACCGGCTTCAATCCGCGCCATCCGGATACGGGCGGTGTTGGACAATTGCTTGAGTATGTCGGCTCGACACTTCCATTTGCCAAATCGGCAGCGGAACGGGAAGCGGCGAACGATCCGCGTCTGTCCATTGCCGAGCGTTACGAGAGTCGGGACACATACCTTGCAGAGGTTAAGAGAGCGGCGGAGGTATTGGTCGACAAACGGCACTTACTGCCGCGCGATGTGGAGCTCTGCGTCCAGATTGCAGGTGAACGATACGATCTTTGCACCAACTAGGTGTTGGCTGTGTTGCTTTCGATAGCGCGTTGAATTTCCTCTTCCGGAATATCGTCGAAGCTCGCGTAATTCATACGGTATAGGCGCGCATATAGGCCGTCATTCGCCATCAGGCCGTCATGATTGTCTTGCTCGATAATGCGGCCGTCCCGCAAAACGATTATTCGGTCCGCACCGCGTATCGTTGCAGGACGGTGGGCGATGACGAGGGCCGTTCGTCCCTTCAGCAAGCGCGCGAGCGCGCGTTGAATCTCGAGCTCGGTGTAACTATCGACGCTAGCGGTTGCCTCGTCGAGCACCAAAATCTTCGCATCGGCGACAAGGGCACGCGCAAAACTGATCAGCTGACGCTGCCCGAAAGAGAGATTAATTCCGCGTTGGTCGAGTTGCGTTTGGTATCCGGCTTCGAGGCGCATGATGAACTCATGGGCACCGACAGCCTTCGCTGCTGCGACCACGTCGTCAAAGGTCGCGTCCGTCTTCGCGTAGCGGATGTTTTCCTCGATGCTGGCGGAAAAGAGGAACGGCTCCTGTAGGACCATCGCGATATGGCGCCCGAGGGAAGCTTGAGTTACATCGCGCACATTTCGCCCCCCGACGAGCACGTCTCCTTCCAAGGCATCGTAAAAGCGATGGACGAGCGATGTTGTGCTGGTCTTTCCGGATCCGGTTGGGCCGACCAATGCGACGGTTTCGCCCGGGCTGACGTTAAAGGAAATATTCTTCAGGATCGGGTTGCCCGCCTCGTATCCGAAGGTGACATCTCGAAATTCGATCGAGCCGTCGATTTCCTCGGGATCTTCCGCGTCGTCTCGATCTTTCACTTCGACGTCGACATCGGTCACCTCGAATATCCGCTGTCCCGACGCCATGGCACGCTGCATTGTGCTGTACTGCAATGTGAGCGACCGGATCGGATCGAAGAAACGCTGGACGTAGAAAAGGAAAGCAACCATCACACCGATGTCTAAGGACTGGTCTAAGACCATAGCGCCCCCGACCACAATGACGATTGCCATGGCGCCGCCGGTCAATGTGTCGACCATTGGGATAATGACATTGCTGAATTTAGAAGCGCGGAGATGGGCCAACAGGTTCGTCTTGGCCTTCTTCTCGAAGAGTTCGAAGTTGACGTCTTCACGGACCAACTCTTGAATGGCGCGAATACCGTGTACGTTCTCCGCCAGCGCGCCGTTCGTGGCGCTGCTGGCTTCACGAGCCGCAAGGAACGCCTTCCGGGCGAGCGGCAGCCAAATGATCCGCATGACGAACAATATCGGCACAACCGATAGCGTTAGCGCGCCGAGTGTTGGATCGAGCCAGAGCAATACGACGACGATACCGACGAGTAAGACAATATCGCCGACGGCAAAGATAGAGGATTCCAAAAACTCTTGCAGGGCATAGACGTCACCTTGCAAGCGCGACATTAGACGGCCGACCTCGGTCTTATCCATAAATGAGAGCGAGACGTGCTGGAGATGCGCATACATGGCGCGACGCAGACCAAATAAGAGATCCTGCGCCGTACGGCCGACAATGGTCTCCATGAAATGGTTGGCGATATAGTTGACCACGACAACCGCGAAAAAGACGGCGACGAAATTATGCAGCATCTCCCGATCGCTGACGCCCTCGACCAAAGAGTTATCGATGGTCGCACGCACGATAAGGGGGATCGAAAGCTGCGTCAGGGTGTAGATCAAGACGGCGAAAACACCGACGGCAATGCGTAGTTTATAGGGTGCTAAAAGCCGCAGGAATCGCGTGATGACCCATTTATCGAAAGCCCGGCCGAAGATAATTTCGTCCGTGCTGGTCTGCGAGCCCACGACAGCCAAAGGCGTCGCGCGCTGCTGATGTGCGCTATCGGTGGATTGAACGCTCATGCTGCGTCCTCCGAAGAGGCGCGCGATTGAAGCTCGTAAAGCTGACGGTAACGTGTATCGGATTTCATAAGGTCTTCGTGGCTGCCGCGTTCCACGATTTGACCGTTCTCGACGAATAAAATTTCGCCGGCATGCATGAGCGATGTCAGCCGATGGGCAACGATGATAACGGCGCGTTCGGCAACGAACTCCGCAAGCGCTTCGCGGATCTGCCGTTCCGTTGCGGCATCGACGGCCGCGGTTGAGTCGTCAAACACGAGTACCTTCGCGTCCGGCAAAATAGCGCGCGCGATGGAAAGGCGTTGGCGCTGTCCGCCCGATAGGGAAACGCCGCGTTCGCCGACCAAAGTGTTATAGGAGTCCGGCAGGCCGCGAATATAGTTATGCAATTGGGCGGTTTGCGCGGAATGTTCGATATCGGGGCGGACCGCCCAAGGCGCGCCGTAGGCGACATTATGATTCAAGCTGGCGGTAAACAGGAAAGGTTCTTGCTGAACGATGCTGACGGCGTCTCTTAACGATGCGAGCGTGATCTCACGAATGTCCTGTCCATCGATGGTAATACGACCGCCGCTGACGTCGTAATATCGACCCAGGAGCTGGGCGATCGTCGTCTTTCCAGCACCGGGTGGTCCCACGATGCCGATCATTTTGCCGGGACGGGCCTCAAACGTGATGTCGTTCAAGGTACGCTCGTCCTTCGCCCAGGTGGGGTAGCGGAAATCGACACCTTCAAAGCGAACGATACCCTCGTTCGTTTGGAGCGGCTTTGCGTTTGGTGCGTCGGCGACGGACGGTTGCAGGTCGAGGACGTTGAAAAGTCGGCCGCCGCATGTCGAGGCGCGGGCGATCGAATTGATCATCCAGCCGATCTGGCGCACTGGCATCCGCAGTATCAACATGAAAGTCAGGGTTTCGGTGAGTTGGCCGAGTGTGATGGTCCCGGTCAGAACCTTCTCCCCGCCAACCCAAAGCGTGGCGGCCATGGCGAGGAAGTAAACGAAGCTCATCTGTGTTGTCGAGTGGACGAACAGGCGAACGCGGCGGGCCGCGATTGCGAGGGCTTTTCCGGAACTCTCGTCAAACCGCGCCATCTCGTACGCTTGTGCCGCGAAAGCGCGTACCACCCGAATGCCCCCAAGGTTTTCTTCCATGACCTTGGTGAGATGCGACATCTGATCTTGCAGTGCCATCCAGGCGTCCCGAAGCTTAAGGCGCGCGAAAGAACTTCGGAGGGCGACAATCGGCACGAAGCTAAGTGCCATAAGTCCAAGTTCGAGATCGTTTCGGATCAAGATCACTGCACCGCCGCCAATAAGGCACGTGAGGAGAATCATTCTGAGGAAGCCGGTGTCGACCCAATGCCGCAGGCCTTCGATATCTAAAATACCGCGCGTCATGAGGTCGCCGGAGTGTACCCGGTCATGCCATGAAAAACTGAGTTGCTGAAGTTTGCGGTAGTAGTCGAGACGAAGCCGATAGCCGATCAGCTGCCCTACAGCTTCGCCCTGGTAATTCTGCATCATGGTAAAGAGACCGCGGCCAACCGCGGCGCCTAACAGAAGCAGCGCGGTGGAAAGAAGAGCGTCTTCAGCAATGCCTCGGGCCCGGCCTTCCGCGGAAACTTCAGCGAGAATTCCGCGCGCCTGATCGACGGCTTGGCCGAGATACTGGGGGATAAATAGTTGGAATGTCGCGGCGATCACAGTGGCGCAAATGCCGATGGCCATGCGTGCCTTATGCCGGAACGCCATTTTGGTGATCCGATAGAGGACGGCCGTGTCGACTTTAGAAACGTCTATCCTGTAGTTGGCGTCGACTTCGCTGTCGACAGGGTGGGCGGGTGCCCGCGTGTCAGTCACGTTGTGGCTCTGAGTTCTGCCGATTTTCGAGTTTTGTCTATTATGTCATGCTTGAGCACGTTTAGGGAGAGTGCTTCGGTCCCGGATATTGGAAAATTTCTGCTGCTATCGCGTCGCCGCGCCCTATGTTGATCAACAATGAAAACGCGCCTGCGAAAGAGAGAGTTCTTATGAGTGCCGCATTTGACTTCGAATCCCGGTTTGCTAAGGGATTGCCTGTACCGCAACCGAAATGGACCGGTTTCCCCAAATACAACTTTATTGGGGGGCACAATGACCCGGAGAGTATACCTGTCGAAGGGTTAATCGAAGCAACGGCCCGCGTATTGCGCCGGCGGGGACAGACCATCGCGACTTACAATCAGGATTGCGGACCGCTCGGCGATATTGAAATGCGTGAGTTTCTCGCCGAAAGACTTGCCAAGTATCGCGGGATGTCAGCCACGACCGAAGACATTCTCGTGACGTCGGGCTCGGGGCAGGCACTCGATCTCATTAATGATATCCTCCTCGAATCGGGTGATACGGTGATCATGGAGGAGTTTACTTACCAAGGCGCCATGAACCGGTTGCGCGCGCGAGGCGTGAACGTTCTCGGCGCGAAGCTCGACGACGGCGGTATTGATGTTGCGGCTTTGGAAGCGCAACTCGACGCGCTGTCCGCCAAAGGCGTGGTGCCGAAATTCGTGTACACGATTCCGACAGTGCAGAATCCGACATCATCGGTCTTGAGCGTCGAAAGACGCGCTGCGCTATTGAAGATTACACGAGATCGCGGCGTTCCGGTGATCGAAGACGAGTGTTATGCCGATTTGCTTTGGGACGGAGAATGGCCGGCCTCGATGCTGGCGATGGAAGGTTCTGATCATGTGATCCATGTGGGTTCCTTCTCGAAATATTTGGCACCGGCGCTTCGTCTCGGTTATGCCGTGGCGCCGTGGGCTGTTCTTGCGCAGATGATTGCTTGCAAGGGCGGTGGAACCGGCGCGCTGGGGCAAATGGTCGTCGCCGACTTCCTAAAGAACAACTACGAACAACATGTCGACGACTTAAAGGTCCGTCTCAAGGCTAAGAGCGATGCATTGGTTGAAGCGTTGGAAGAGAACTTTGGCACCTCTGCCGAATTCGGGGTGCCAGGTGGCGGGATATATCTTTGGATCAAATTTCCGCCGGAAGTCGATACGCTGAAACTTGCGGACAAAGCGCTAGAAGCGGGCATCGCATATAATCCGGGCCCTCAATGGTCGGTCGACGGCGAGGCCGCACGTAATCATCTGCGTATTTGCTTTGCCAATCCGAGCATTGAGGAAATACGAGAAGGTGTCGCCAAGTTGGCGGACGTCTTCCATGCCGAGACCGGAATCCCGCCGCGCAGCGCCAACGTGTCGCGATCATAGGTGGTTTCTTTCGTTTGATTTGCGGAACCCGTCTTGGTACGGAACGCCGCAATGAAACGACAGTCGAAAATTTGTGCCCTAATCCGGCGGGCCGTGGTGGCGGTTCTCTGTGCCGTGAGCGTCTTGTCGATGGTCGGCGTCGCGCCGGCGGAGGAGCGGCAGAAATCGATCTTTCAGCCGGTTCTTGCGAAAAACGGCATGGTTTCCGCGCAAGAAGCGGTCGCAACGCGCATTGGTGTCGAGGTTCTTCGAAAGGGTGGCAATGCGATCGACGCGGCCGTTGCGGTCGGTTTTGCTTTGGCGGTAACGCTTCCGCGGGCCGGAAATCTCGGCGGCGGCGGCTTCATGATCGTTCACGAGGCCAAAACGGGGCAAACCCACGCCATTGATTACCGCGAAACGGCGCCAGCCGGCGCTACTCGGAATATGTTCCTTGATGAAAATGGCGAATACGATCGCCGCAAGGCTGTCGGGACGCATTTTTCGGCAGGTGTGCCGGGGACGGTCGCCGGACTAGCGATGGCATTAGAGCGATTTGGAACAATGTCCCTCGCCGAGCTCATCCGACCGGCGCAGCAGTTGGCACGTGAGGGGATCGAAGTCAGCCCGGGTTTGCGGGAAAGCCTGACGCCGCGCCGGCGCGATAAGCTCGTGAAATGGCCGGCCAGCCGGAATGTTTTTTTTAAACGGGATGGAACTCTTTTTGACGTCGGCGAGCGGTGGCGCCAACCCGATCTTGCGGCGACGCTGGAGTTGATCGCGGAGGAGGGCCCGTCTGCATTCTATACCGGAGAGATTGCGGAGAAACTCGCGCGGGATATGGAGAAGCATGGCGGGCTTATCACACGGGACGACCTTGCATCTTATCGACCCGTCATGCGGAACCCGGTGCGCGGTAACTATCGCGGCTACGAGATCGTTTCGATGCCGCCGCCGAGTTCGGGTGGCGTGCATCTCATTCAGATGCTCAATGTATTGGAAGGCTTCGATATCGCGGGCATGGGGCATAACAGCGCGGCGTCGATTCATGTTATGACCGAGGCAATGAAGTTCGCCTATGCCGACAGGAGTTGGTACCTCGGAGATCCCGCGTTCTGGAAGGTGCCGGTCGCCGGATTGACTTCGAAGTCCTATGCGATGAGCATCCGACGGCGAATCGATCTCGATAAAGCACGGACGGCGAGTCAGATCGGTCCGGGCGATCCGAAATTGCACGAAGGTCGGAATACGACACATTTCTCCGTTATGGATAAGGACGGAAACGTCGTCTCGAACACTTATACGATTAATCTTGCCTACGGCAGTGGAATTGTCGCGGAAGGGACCGGCGTTCTGTGGAATAACGAAATGGACGATTTCTCCGCGAAACCGGGCGTGGCGAATAGTTTCGGGCTCATCGGCGGTGAAGCGAATGCAATCGAGCCGGGGAAGAGGCCGCTGAGCTCGATGACGCCGACAATCGTTTTCAAGGACGGGCGCCCGTTCTTGGCCACCGGAAGCCCGGGTGGAAGCCGAATTATTACGACAGTTCTACAGGTCGTCTCGAACGTAATCGATCATAATATGAACATCGGCGGCGCGACGGCGGCACCGCGATTTCATCATCAGTGGCGTCCGAACTATTTGCGGCTTGAGCCGGGTTTCAGCGCGGATACCCGCGCGATCCTTAAGAAACGCGGACACGTAATCAAGCCGTCCTGGCCGATGGGGAGTACGCAATCGATCATGTCGATTGACGGTGCGTTTGCGGGCGCTTCAGACCCGCGACGTCGCGATGCACTTACACTTGGACATTAAATGAAGCGGTTCGTCAGGTTCGCGTTGGCTTGGCGCATTAATGCTGGAACATAGCGATTGAGCTCGAGTAATGTTATCGTCGTATGACTGCGGAGGGGCTTGCACCGCAGATTTATTTTCGGGGGAGGCCTGAGGGATATGGCGCGACAAAGTCGAAAAAAGAGCAAGAAAGAGGATGATAAAGTGAGTGAAGACAAGTCTGCGCCAGCTGAGAACGCTGAGGACACAAGTGCTGAGGCGACACCAGGAGCCGAGGGGCCGCGTTGGCCGTTATTCTATTCGCAGCCGGTGCCGCTCTCGATCGAGCGCCATGGGGACAAATCCATTAGTTTAGAGAAGCGCTTTGGATTCGCATCCAACACGAACATGGTGCCGGTAAATATGCAGGAATTCACGCGCATCGCGACGTCCTATCCGATCGTTTTCACGGAGACCGCGCCGGCGAGTTCTATTGCCATTCTGGGCCTGCGGCAGGGGCAAAATCTCTTTGTGAGTGAAGATGGTATGTGGGATGGCGGCGTCTATGTTCCGGCCTACGTCCGGCGATACCCGTTCATCTTCAGCACCGGTCAAGAAGAGGAGCAGCTTGTCCTTTGCGTCGACGAGGCGGAAGGTCTCATCGTCGAAGGGACAGGGGAAGAAGGAACCCAAGCGATTTACGATGGCGAAGAAGCCTCCGAAGTCGTGAAGAAAATGTTGGAATTTTGTGCGGCGTTCCATCGGCAAAGTCTCGCGACACGCGAGTTCGTCGATGAGTTGGAGCAACGGGAACTCTTCCGTCCCGGCACGGTGACGATCAGCAATGATTCCGGTGAGCAGTTTAATCTCCGTGGCTTCCGTATCGTCGATGAGGCGAAATTCAATGCGCTGCCGGACGATGTGATTTTGGAGTACCGTCGAAAGAATTGGCTGTCCGCCATCATCAGTCATTTGGTGTCGATCCAGAACCTCGCTGCGCTCGGCTTCAGGTCGAAATCCGCGGACGCTTAATTACGATCATCGTGCTTGCCCCGCGTTGCGCCGGGCATATCCTTTTCCGTAGTGGTTATTCACCTCTGCGCGAAAGGATAGGACGATGGCGGGTAGTTGCGAATGGGTTGATGTCGGTGGTGGACTTCGGGGTTACTACGGTAAGCCGGAAGGTCCCGGACCCCATCCTTGTGTGGTGGTGTATATCGAAGCTTTTGGCGTTAACGATCACTTTCAAAAATTAACGCAGCGTTTGGCGGACGACGGTTTCGCAACGATCACTCCCGATATCTACGACGGTGAGATTTACGCTTATGACGATCTCGATGGGGCGATCGGGAAACTCAAGGCGCTGGACGATGATACCGTGATGAATCAAACGGAGCAGTGCCTCGATTGGTTGTCCGGGCGGACGGAAGCGGATCCCAGCCGGGCCGGTGTGACGGGGTTCTGCATGGGCGGTCGCTATACTTTTTTGGCGAACGCTCAACTTGCGTCGCGTTTCAAAGGTGCCGCTTCGTTTTATGGCGGCGGTATCGGCCCGGTGGAAGATTTCGTCGGCCGGAAAGTACTTTTGGATCGCATTCCGGAGATGCAGGCGCCGATCCTGCTTTGGTATGGATCGGAAGATCAGTCGATACAGCCCGATGAACTTGGCCGGATCGCCACCGCTATGGCCGAGGGCAAGCGCGAGTATCGGATGACGTGTTTCCCGAATGTCGGGCACGGGTTTTTCTGTGAAGACCGCGCAAGCTACGACGCGTATGCGGCCGAAACATCTTATAAAATGACCGTGGATTTCTTCCGGACCCAATTGGCTTCGTGAGGGGGTAATCGTGAGCGTCGAATTTCGTCCGATGAGTGACGCCGGTGGCGCCGAGGTCATCGGGATCGATGTGAAGGCAGTGATGCCCGATGCCGACCTGGCCGCGGTCGAACAAGCGTTTCTCGACTATGGCGTCCTGTTGTTTCGAGAGCAGCCCATGATGGTGCGGGAACTGGTGGCATTCTCGCGTCAATTTGGCGAGTTGCAGCCGCATGTGCAGAAGTCCTACCGTCATCCGGACGCGCCTGAAGTCGTGAATATGACCAACCGCAAGCCGGACGGCAGTTTTGACGAGGCCGGGGCTCGACGCGGCGCGATCGAGAACCTGCGAGATGGCTGGCACTCCGATCTATCCTACGACCCGAATCCCGCAAAGGCGACGCTCCTGCATTCGTTGGAAGTCACGTCGAGCGGCGGCAATACGTGCTTCACCAATGTCGCCAGTGCCTTTACCGCGATGCCAGATGAATTGAAGTCTCGCGTGATCGGGAAAATGGTCGAGTTTCCCTATGGCGGGGTGCCGATGCGGAACAAGAGCGCCGCGGCTGCGGCAGATGTCATGGACGAAGAAACGCAGAAGTTGGCCTATGCGGTTCATCCGGCCATTAACGTGCATCCGGTAAGTCGAAAGCCCGCAATCTACGCGAATCCACTATTGGCACATCGCATTCAAGGCGTCTCCGGAGAAGAAAGCGAAGAGCTCCTCGAGCTATTGTTTGATTGGATCGATAAGCCGGAGTTCCACTGGGAACATGAATGGACGGTTGGCGATACGATCATGTGGGACAACCGGGGAGGCATCATGCATTCGGGTCGTCTCGACTATCCACGCGATGAAGCGCGTCGGTTCATCCGAACGACTGTGCGCGGCGGGCCCACCGAAGCCTATGTTTGTTAAAAAATACCGCAGAGCAACCAGTGGCGGATAAGCTTCTCAAATCATTCTTGGCGATTTCCCTGTCCCTGACTTTTCTGCTTCTGTCGATTGGCGTGTCCAATGCAGAAATTATGGAAGTGGCACGCGAAGATCGGGGCCGAACGATCTATCTTCGCCCTGAAATTCATTGGCCGCCGGGAACAGGGCCGTTTGGTGTTGTCATTGTTGTAAACAGTTCGGCCGGACCAAAAGACGCTTTCCTGACGGTCAGCATCGAGCCTTTGACGAAAGCGGGTATCGCGGTCGCCACACTCGACACTTTCACGCCGCGGGATGTTCAAGCAACGGCGGTAAATCAAAAGCTCGTCTCGTCCACGCAGATGGCGTTGGATGCCCTTTTCGTTGCGGAAGCTCTTCGCAGAAATTCACGCGTGCGTCCCGATAAAATTGCCTTGCAAGGTCAAAGTAAAGGAGGTGTTACCGCTCTACATGCAGCGACGGAAGGATGGCGTCAGTTTGTTCGAACGACGAAACAACCCTTCGATGCGACAATAGCGATGGCACCCAGCTGCGAGTTACAGTTTCGCGATCCAATGCTCGTATCTCCACTCTTTGCGCTGATGGGAGAGAAGGATGACAACACTTTACCGGGGCCATGTGTGAAGTTATTCGAGCGGATGAAAAGCGCAGGACAACCGGTTGTATGGGAAGTGGTCGAAGGTGCAAACCACGCTTGGAGCACGTATGGCTCCTATTTGTCGCCGAACTTATTCAGCATTCGGAACTGCGCTGATGAACCGTATTATTACACGCGAAAAGGTTTCGAGAGTTCATTGACTGGGCAAGTCATTGCCTTTCGGCAGATATTCTCCCGGTGCGGCGCCCGCGGTTATATGATCGGCGGGTCGCACGATAAACGTCCGTACGTTTTAGAGCGGGCGGTTAAGTGGCTCAAAGGAATGGGCTGGTAGGTATACTAAGCCGCAGCCGGCGCTAGGTCGCTTCGAATCTGTGTCCGATGCATGATGCGCCGAGAGGTTGGGGGAAATGCATCCCGGCGGTGCATGACGCATCTATTGTCCCAAATCAGCAGATCGCCGACACGCCAGCGATGGTGGAATGTCGATTGTCCCATCGTATCCGTGTGCGCCCAGAGTGCATCCAACAAGGCTTCGGAATCGTTCAGCGGAAGACCGTTGATATAGGTGTTTTGCCGACGACCGAGGTAGAGCGCTGGCCGCAACGTTTCAGGGTGCATCCGAACAATGGGATGCGACGTGCCGGGCAGCGTCACGACATCGAAGCTGCCGTCGGCCTTCGCTTCCCATAGCGGTTTGCCTTCGTTGCGATCCAGTCCGTCGAGCGTGTACTGCGTATCGTGCTTAATCGTCAGGCCGCGGATTCGATCTTTCAATTGCTTCGGCAAGCTCTCATAAGCTTCGTACATATTCAGGAAACCCGTATCTCCTTCTCCCGAAAGGACTTCGAGAGAATAGAGGCAGCTCGCTTTCGGTGGAAGTTCCGCATACGCCATATCCGTATGCCAGAGACATTCGCCATCGCCGAGGGACCCGATCTTGTGTCCGTCTTCCTCGACATTCGAAATCACAAACATCTCAGGTATGCCTTCGACAAACGTGCGGCCATGGCCTGGGATCGGCGCAAGGTCCAATTCGCCAAACCGGCGGCTAAACGCCACCATCTGCGGATCGCTGAGGGTTTGGTTGCGAAACAGAAGAACCTTATGATCAAGCCAAGCCTGATGGATAAACGTATACGCGGTGTCGCTTAGGTCCTGGCGAAGGTCGACGCCACGAATTTCAGCGCCGATGGAGGAGGTCAGCGCGTGGGCTTCAAATTTTTGGCTGGCGGCAGTCATGGCATTTTTCTGTCGCGCTGTACGTGCTATTCGGCCAAGAGGCAGGAAATCAGGCCTAATACACCGATAACGGCCAGAAAGGCACCGCCGACCTTGATCGTCATGCTACCTGAACTGTCTCGGGTGCCGACATAGAGGGCGACGCCGCCAACGGCGATCATAATGACCGATAGGACGCTGCAGAGAATGCCGCTCATGTCCGCCTCACCAAGTCAGCATTTGTCGAGCCGACGTTATGTTTCCTGTATGCCGCGCAATCGTTCGCCACGCCGGCGCAATAACTCTACCGCAACCAGAAGGCCGACGGAAACAACAACAAGTATCGTTGCGACGGCTAAAATCGTCGGGCTGATGTGCTCGCGGATTCCGGAGAACATTTGCCATGGGATTGTTCGCTGCTTGAAACTGCCGACAAACAGGACGACGACAACCTCATCGAATGATGTGATAAACGCGAATAGCGCACCCGAGATGACACCGGGCAGGATCAACGGCACGATCACCTTGAAAAAGGTTGTGGTTGGGGAGGCACCGAGACTGGCGGAGGCCCTGATCAAGCTGTTTTCGAAACCAACCAGCGTTGCTGTCACGGTAATGACGACGAAGGGCGTACCCAACGCCGCATGGGCCAAGATCACGCCGAGATGCGTGCCCTGAAGGCCGATGCGTGAGTAGAAGAAGAACATGCCGGCCGCGGAAATGATGAGCGGCACGATCATCGGCGAGATCAACAGGCTCATGACCAGTGTTTTTGCTGGCATGTTCGGGCGCGACAAGCCGAGCGCCGCCAAAGTGCCGAGTGTCGTCGACAAGAGTGTCGCAAAGAAAGCGATGATCAAACTGTTCCGGACCGCGCCCTGCCAGTTCAAATTCGAGAAAAAGTCCTCGTACCATTTCAGCGAATAGCCGGCGGGATCGAGTGCCAGCATTTCCTTCGTGAAGGTGAAGAAGGGCACAGCGTTAAATGAAAGCGGTACGACGACCACGAGCGGGAAAATCAGGAAAAAGAAAATACAGCCGCAAAGAATCCGGAAACCGTAATGCCAGGCGCGTTCAGGTGCGGAGAGATATGGAGGAAGGTTCGCCATCTCAACCCAACTTCATATTATCGATGCCGACGATCTTGTCGTAGAGCAGGCAAAGCGCGATCACGACCCCGAGGAGAATCACGCCAAGCGAGGCAGCGAGCCCCCAATTCAAAGAACCGGAGATATGATAGGCAATCCGGTTCGAAATGAATGTGCCTTCCGTACCGCCAACGAGTTCAGGCGTGATGTAGTAGCCGATGGCGAGAATGAAGACGAGTATGGCGCCCGCACCGATCCCGGGAACGGTGTTGGGAAAATAGATTTTCCAGAATGCGAGCCAAGGATGCGCGCCGAGCGAAACGGCCGCGCGAACATAGCTTTTCGGGATTGTCTTCATCACGCTGAACAGCGGCAAGACCATGAAGGGCAGCAGGATATGGGTCATCGCAACGATGCTGCCGAACTGGTTGTGAATCATTTGCGGCCTGTTGTCGGTGTCGACCAGCCCGCTAAAGACAAGAAATTCGTTGATTACACCTTGTTGCTGAAGAAGTGCGATCCAGGCCGTTGTTCGCACCAGAAGGGAGGTCCAAAACGGCAGAAGGACAAAAATAAGCAGTAGGTTTGACGTCCTCGTCGGCAAGATCGCCATTAGGTAAGCGATCGGAAAACCGAGGATGAGTGTCATCACCGTGATGATTAAGCTCAGCTTCAGCGTTCGCCAGAACAATTCGATATAAATACGCGCATCTTCGTCGACTCGCGTTAGCGTTCCGTCTACCTGACGTTTGGCGTCGACGGCGGCAAGAAAGTAGCCGTCCGTATAGGCCGGAGAGAATTGTTTGATGAGCTTCCAGGTCTCGACGTCGCCCCACTTCTTGTGCGCTTTGATAAGCGCCGGTTTGTAGGGGCCGCTCTTGATGCGTTTCGCCTTCCGTCCGGAAGATCGGAAGAGGCTCGACATGCCGGGAGCTTCATAATTCAGTCGTTGCCCGACACGAGTGATGGTCCGGTTTTTCCGACCCTCTTTTATGTCTTCCACCATCGCCGCGAAGACGGCTTCGGAGGGCAGCTCGTTTCCGGTCGCATCCCAATCCGCCAGCAACGTTGTGCTACGTGGCAGAATTTCGCTTACGATCGAGTTTTCGACCGATCGGAATAGCATATCCACGATCGGTACGAAGAACGTGATCATAATGAAGAGAAACAGTGGGCAGACTAACAGAAGGGCTCTGATTTTTTGTCGACGCAGCGCCCGCGCCAGACTGACCCGCAGCGGGGTTCCGTCTGCCGTAACAAGGACTTCGCCTTCTTTTTGCGTTGCGTCTGCCATAAAAATTCAGCTTGAAGCGTTACGGGGTGACCGATGGCCACCCCGTATCTTCAGGTCTTACCTACTTGACGAGCCAAGCTTCGAACCGCTCCGTGAAATCGTCCTGGTGATCGGCCCAGAACTCGTAGTTGAAGAGCAGCGTATTCTTGGCGTTGTTCGGATCGGTCGGCATATGCGGCTTCATGTCAATGCCGAGCGTCGCATGTTTCCCGACCATCGGCGCCGAAGAGTTGCGCGCCGGACCGTAAGAAATGAATTTGGCTTGATCTGCAAGCCGTTGCGTATCGGTTGCGTAACGCACAAATTTCTTAACGGCGTCGAGGTTTTTCGTGCCCTTTGGGATGATCCAGCCGTCGAGATCGAAGACTTGCCAATCCCAGAGCATGCCGACCGGCTGCTTTTCTTCTTCGATGACGGAGAAGAGGCGGCCGTTATAGGTCGACCCCATTACGACTTCGCCGTCCGCCAGGAGCTGAGGCGTTTGGGCGCCCTTGGTCCACCAGATCACTTGATCCTTGATGGTTCCAAGCTTCTTCAGAGCGCGTTCGACGCCGCCCGGGGCACCCATCACGTCGTAAATCTTATGAGGCTCGACACCGTCGCAGAGCAGGGCCCACTCGAAGTTATTGATCGGCTTCTTCTCGAGCGAACGCTTACCCGGATATTTTTTCAAATCAAACACGTCGCAGACGCTGGTCGGCGTCGACTTAACTTTGTCGGTGCGATAGCCGAAAGTCGTTGAGTATACGATCTGCGGGATAAAGCATTCGGAGACGAGTAGGCTGCCAAAATCTTTCGATGCTGGTGTGCCGTCGGGCGCCGGTGCGAGATCCTTATCTGCGTTAATCGGCAGCGCCAAACCTTCGTCGCAGAGACGGATGGCATCGGAGGCGACTGCGTCCACCAAATCCCACGTCACTTTGCCGACTTCGTTCATAGCCCGCAGCTTCGCAACAGCTTCCGGTGCGGAATCGTCGTTGACAATCTTAATGCCGGGGTTCGCCTTCATGTAAGGATCGTGGTAGGCTTTTTGCTGGCTTGCCGAATAAGCGCCGCCCCAAGAGACGACGACCAGTTCGGTCTCCGCAGATGCCGTTGCGGCAAACGCGGTTGCCGCGGTCGCGACGACGGCGGCGGTTAAGGTTTGTCTAAATTTCATGTTCATCTCCCTGGGTTTAACTTTCGAAATCTTGGTTGTTGTGATGAATCTCTAACCGTCTGCTGGCATATCCAAAGCCCGGCAATCTTCTTTGTACCAACCGAGCGGAATTTCGAGGCCGGGATTCAACCCCGACGGTTTGGAAGCGTTTGGCACCTTGACGATAAAGTCGTCGCATCCGCATACGGAAATCCGAGTACGTATGTGGTCGCCGAGATAGATGAGTTCTTCGACTTTGCCGAAGACTTTCGTGTCGCACTCGCCGTCCGCGGGATTCAATGCTACGCGTTCCGGCCGCAGCGACAGCATGGTCGGCTTGCCGGGACCTTCCGTATTCACCGCGAGCGCGGCAACGGTTTCACCGGATTCGAGTTCGACCGCACAGGCATCGCCATTCTGCTCGACCACAGTGCCGACGAGTTTGTTGTTCTCGCCGATGAATTGGGCGACGAAAGAGTTGTCCGGTCGTTCGTATAGATCGGCCGGTGGCGCCAGCTGCTGAATAACCCCGTCGTTGAATACCGCGATCCGGTTCGACATGGTCAGCGCTTCTGATTGATCGTGCGTCACGTAGACAACGGTAATGCCGAGATTTTCGTGAATATGCTTAATCTCGTACTGCATCTGCTCGCGCAGTTGTTTGTCGAGCGCGCCGAGCGGCTCGTCCATCAGAACGAGTTTTGGGTCAAATACGAGCGCGCGCGCCACTGCCACACGTTGTTGCTGTCCGCCGGAAAGCTGTGCCGGTCGCCGCCCACCGAATTCCGAGAGTTGGACCATATCGAGCGCACGTTGCACCCGATCCTGGACTTCGGCTTGGCCCATTTTGCGGATCTTTAGCGGGAAGGCGAGATTTTCCGCGACCGTCATATGCGGGAAGAGGGCATAGTTCTGGAATACCATGCCAATGTCGCGCTTGTGCGGCGGCACGTTGTTGATCGGCATACCATCGAGATATATCTGACCGTGGGTTGCCGTCTCGAAGCCGGCCAGCATCATCAGACATGTCGTCTTGCCGGAGCCGGACGGGCCAAGCATTGTCAGAAACTCGCCATTGGCGATATCGAGATTGAGATTCTTTACGACGAGCGAAACACCGTCGTAGCTCTTTTGCACTTCCGCAAAACGAACAAGTATGTCGTCCGAACTTACAGAGCCAGCACTATCGCTGGATGCGTCTGACACAAATTACCCCCCGATCAATTCGATCGTTCTTATAAATTTGCGGAACCAGACGGCACCGCGAGCCCTTAATACAGCGAAACATATTCTCCGCGCGGACGCAAATACCGCTCGCTTTGTCGCGGGACTTGATTTAGCGAACGATCATGTGCTCCGGTCCGAAGGGAAACTGCGTGATGTTTTCTGCGCCGGTTTCCGTCACGATTAGGATGTCATGCTCGCGATATCCGCCTGCACCCGGGTTGCCTTCCGGCAACATGATCATCGGTTCCATAGAGACAACCATACCCGGTTCCAATACGGTTTCGATGTCTTCCCTGAGTTCAACCGATGCTTCGCGGCCGTAATAGTGAGAGAGAACGCCGAACGAGTGGCCGTACCCGAAAGACCGATATTGCAGGAGGTCCCATTCCCGATACATTTCGTTTAGTTCGCTTGCAATATCGCAGCACCGCACACCCGGCTTGATCAGGGCCGTTCCCTTTTCGTGGACAGCGCAGTTCTTCTCCCAAAGCGCCAAGTGCTCGTCTGAAGCATGCTCGCAGAAAAGAGTTCGTTCCAGCGCGGTGTAATAGCCGAAGATCATCGGGAAACAATTCAACGAGAGAATGTCGCCGCTCTCGATTTTCTTATTTGTAACCGGATTGTGGGCGCCGTCGGTATTGATGCCGGACTGGAACCAAGTCCATGTATCCATCAATTCGACGAAGGGGAAGCTGGAGGCGATCTCGCGGACCATTGCGTTCGTGGAGGCGAGGGCGACTTCATGTTCACCGACGCCAGCAGCCGTCGCTTCCATACAGGCCTTGCCGCCGATACGGCAGATCCGCGCGCCTTCGCGGATGAGCGCATGTTCTTCCACGGACTTGATTGTTCGCTGCCGCATGGCGGAATCCGATACGTCCAAAAACTCTGTGTGCGGAAAGGCTTCTTCCAACAGGCGTCGTAAATCGAGATTGACGTGATCGAACTCGATCCCCAATCGCTTCACCGATCCGAGTTGATCCTTGAGCGCGAGAAAGTAGTTGTCGCGTTGCCAATCTGTGTAGGTCAGGTTATCGGCGAAACTACGCCGCCAGGGTTGCCCACCATCGATCGCCGGCGAAATTGTTGCGGCATTCTCTGAGGTCAACACCATCGCGAACCGTCGACCGAACGCGCAGTACATGAAGCCGGAGAAATAACAAATATTGTGGTAGGATGTGAACAAACAGGCGTCCAGATCGGCCTCTTCCATATGACGCCGCATCTTGGACTGTCGACGCGACATTTCCTCTTCGGAAAACGGCGAGTAGGTTTTCTCGCCGTTATGCCAAGTGAGCAAGTTCTGCAGGTCGCCGGTCATAAAATCTGCCCCTTAAAACGTTTCTGTCTTTTGGCTGATCATTCTTCGTCAGACAATACCGATCCCGCGTCTTCTTCCAAGACATGTGGCCATCTGTCGCGCCAGATCGTCGAACTGGCTATTAACTTGTGACATAATTTCAGGTATGCGTCCCTAATAGGTGGACGGGGTTACACAGGAGAGAAACCCATGTCGGAAGTTCAGGTTAGGGTAGCGTTGGTCACCGGCGGGACGCGCGGGATCGGCGAAGCGATTAGTACAGGTCTCAAAAACGCCGGCCGGTTCGTCGTTGCGAATTATGCCGGAAACGAGCACGCGGCTGCTGACTTTCAGGAGCGGACATCCATACCGGCCATGAAGTTCGATGTTTCGGATACGGATGCGACCGAAGCGGCAATTCGCGAAATCGAAGAAACATACGGACCGGTCGAGATTTTGGTAAATAACGCCGGCATCACCCGCGACGGGACGATGCACCGGATGGACCGTGCGCAATGGCAAGCGGTAATCGATACCAATTTGAGCGGTTGCTTTAACTGTTCCCGCTCCGTAATTGACGGGATGCGCGAGCGAAGCTTTGGCCGGATCGTTAATATCGGCTCCATCAACGGTCAGGCGGGGCAATATGGTCAGGTTAACTATGCCGCGGCTAAATCGGGTATCCACGGGTTTACGAAAGCGTTGGCGCAAGAAGGCGCGGCAAAAGGCATAACCGTCAATGCCATCGCGCCCGGTTACGTCGATACAGAAATGGTCCGTGCCGTTCCGGCGGATGTCCTGGAAAAGATCATTCAGCGAATTCCGGCGGGTCGTCTGGGCAGAGCGGAAGACATCGCACGCGGCGTTTTGTTCTTAACCGCGGATGCGTCCGATTTCATTACCGGCTCGACGTTGTCGATTAATGGCGGCCAGCACATGTACTGATCGACGATCGGCATATTACGCTGATTGATTTGATGTGATCGGTTAGGGCCCCCGTGTTTAGCGGGGGTCTTTTTTGTGATTATTTTTTGTGCATATGCCCACACATTATGATTGATTTATTTTATATGCCAATTCGACTTTTAATAGAAAATTAAGAGTTCGCGCAGAATCTCCTTCTGCATGTGTCTAAAAAATAGACACTTAACGATTTTTCGATCAATGCGTTCGTTCGAATAGTTACAGGAGGGGAATGTTATGAGTAGTGGGATTTTATCGAGATTGCGCGTGGGACCTCGGGTGACAATGACCGTTGTATTACCGGTTGTCGCAATGCTCGGTCTTTCGTCTTACCTCATAATTGAAGAACGCAATCAGCTGAACCAGCTTGAGGTCCTTTCTGCACTGGCGACGATGGGTGTCGATCTCAGTGGCGTCGTCCATCAGCTACAAAAGGAACGCGGTCGTTCTGCCGGTTTCATTGCGAGTGGCGGAAAAACATTTGCCGTCGAGCTACCCACGCAACGCCTTGAAATAGATACGGCGCGGAAAATTCTCGATGATCGATTGAAGGAATTTGACGCCGGGCCGTCAGAAGGCGAACTGGCGACCAGATTAACGGATGTCACAGCAGCGCTTGCTGAGCTGGAGTCGAAGCGACAACAGATCACCGATCTAAAAATGAGCGTTCCGCAGATGGCGAAATACTATTCCGGGACGATCGGCAAAGCGCTGGATACCATCGCATTGCTGGGCAGATTGAGTACAGACAACGAAGTTACCTTTCAAATTGCGGCCTATGTCGACTTTCTCCATGTAAAAGAACGAGCGGGCGTTGAACGCGCGATGGGCGCGGGCGGATTCGGGGCTGGAAAGTTCACCGTAGCGCTCGGCAAAAGGTTCGTAACGCAAATCGCAATGCAGGATGCCTTTCTGAAGGAATTCTCCATCCATGCGAACCAAGAGCAGTACGATTTCTATAAACGTACAGTCGTTGGCAGTCCGGTTGAGGAAGTCGACCGGATGCGCGAAGTCGCCATCGTCAGTATCGGGAAACAGGATGCAGGCGGTGTGAAGACATCACATTGGTTCGAGCAGATTAACGCAAAAATCAATCTCATGAAGGAGGTTGAGAACAAGGTCGCATCCGACCTTATTTCATTGACGTCTGCAAAATCCGCAGAGGCGCAGGAGACGTTTACCTTACTGCTTGTCGTCTCGCTCGTTGTGCTGGTGTTGGTCCTAGGGACGGTGGTCACCGTTTCTCGGAGCATTACCCGGCCGATTGATACCTTGACGCATGACATGGGTAAGCTGGCGAATGGTGACAAAGGGATCACCGTTCAGGGCACGGATCGAGGCGACGAACTTGGCGAAATGGCGCGCGCTGTCCTGGTCTTTAAGGAGAACATGATAAAAGCCGACCAATTGCAGGCAGAAGAAGAACAGCAACAACAATAGCGCCTCGAGCGCGCACGAAAAATCGAAGACATCTTGAAGAACTTCGAAGGCCGCGCCGAAGGTATGATCGGGTATGTCTCTGGTTCTGCGAATGACATTAAAACCACGTCGCTTGACGGGAACGAGGCAAATTCGGCGACCGGCAGTAAATCTTTCGAGGTTGCGCAAGCGTCGGAACGGACGCACGAAAACATCAGTAATGCGGCGGCGGCGGCAGAGCAGCTCTCAAGTTCGATCACGGCAATTGCGGGTCAGGTCACCGATTCAACGGCAATGGCATCAAATGCCGTCGAGGAGACGGATGATGCGACAACGCAGATCCGGAGCTTGTCGACTGCAAGCGGTAAGATTGGTGAGATCGTGAACCTCATCAGCGAAATCGCGGAGCAAACGAACCTACTGGCGCTCAACGCAACGATTGAAGCGGCTCGAGCCGGCGATGCAGGTAAAGGATTTGCTGTCGTCGCGACGGAAGTGAAGAGCCTCGCAAGTCAGACAGCTAAAGCGACCGACGAAATCGCTATGCAGGTTTCGAGTATTCAATCGGCGGTCCACGGCGCGGTCTCGGCTGTTGATCGTGTCAGTTCAACGATCAAACAGATCAACGAAGTGTCGACGGGTATCGCAGCGGCCGTGGAACAGCAAAGCGCAGCCACCCAAGAGATCGCACGGACTACATCGACGGTCAGCGAAGATTCGCGGTCAGTCCTGGATAGCGTTGCTGGTCTTACGCAATCGTCTGCGATGTCCGGCGGGAAGTCGATCGGGATCCTCTGGTCGGCCGAAGAGCTCGATGGATCAATCGGTCTATTTAGCGCTGAGCTAGGAGAGTTTTTGGAGGAAGCGAGGAATGTATAACGGTGCGGGCGTTACCATTCGATCGTGCCGCCATCGTATCGTTGAAAGGTCCCTGTCATGTCCGGCGTGATTCCCTCAATAACACCACGCATGCCGGTGACGCTCTCGGAGACCGGAATGCCGCTCCCCCCAGTTCGGGTTTCGGTCGCGACGGAGCCAGGATGCAGGACGGCGGCCAAGATGCCGCGGTCGGCGAACTCGATGGATATGCTTTTCACGGCCATATTCAGTGCGGCTTTGCTGCAGCGATAGGCGTAGTGCCCACCGGAGCCGTTATCGCCGATAGAACCGGACCGTGTGCCGATGAATATCATCGTCTTCATTTCGCTCGCGGCAACGTGTTCGACGAAACACTCAGCGACATAGACCGGCGCAACGGCATTGACCCGCATGACCCGGGTAAACTCGTCCATGTCAGGCAACATCAGAGGGCCCGGTCCGTCAGGCGCGAAGGTTGCCGCGTTGTTGATAAGGAGGTCGATAGAGGTGCCGCTTAACTCCTTCGCA
Organism: Rhodospirillaceae bacterium; assembly: GCA_002716125.1. Lineage (GTDB taxonomy): Bacteria > Pseudomonadota > Alphaproteobacteria > UBA8366 > UBA8366 > UBA6544. Next base: position 17,321 of record PAZH01000041.1, on the reverse strand, counting down.
AGGGCTTTCACGGCGCCTTCATCGGAGACATCAAGTTGGTGGAAAACGGCGTTCGCTCCGAGTGAGTCTATCTTCTCTCGACTATCCGATTGCAAACATGTCGTATGGACTGTCCAGCCATTGGCTGCGTATTGCCGTGCGAACTCGAAGCCGATCCCGTAGTCGCAACCTGTTATTAAGACCGTGGACATATGAGACTCTCCTCGTATTGTTTCGCCTAACGTAAACGAGAAAATGGTGCTGACAAACCATGAGTGTGGATAAGGTTGCCGAAATTAACGCCTTTTGGTTGGGCAAGAGTATGGAGAGCCCGGCATTTGCGGCGGCGCGTCGTGATTGGTGGTATCGAGGCGGCCCCGCCGTGGATAGCGAAATCGGCCGGCGTTTCGGAGATCACGTCACGGATGCCTGTGAGGGAAAATACGAAGATTGGCAGCAGAGCGCGGATGGCAACCTCGCTTTGATCCTGCTACTCGATCAGTTCACGCGAAATCTCTACCGCAATACGCCCGAAGCTTACTTGGGCGACCCGCGAGCTTTCGAAATCGTTTGTGCGGCTATTGAGAATGGTTTGGATCGCGAACTGCATCCCGTGCCGCGCATTTGGCTGTATCATCCGTTCCATCACTCTGAATCCGTCGAGGAACAAGATCGCGGTATCCGCCTCTTGCATCAGATTGTTGCGGAAGTGCCGAGCGAGTGGCACCCCTATGTCGAAAGAAGCATTACCGGCTGGACTCGGCATCGGAATATCGTCGCGCAATTCGGTCGATTTCCACACCGCAATCACGTGCTCGGACGCGTTAGTACGGACGAGGAGGCGTCGTACCTTTCGTCATCCGGTGAGTCCTTTGGGCAGGGCCCCGTCCGCGTAAACGACCCGGTTTCTTAGCCGCGCGATCGCACTGTCGCCAACGTGTATCCGGCAAGATCGGACATAGTGTCCGGATCGAGGGTCAACCCGCGCTGGATAAAGCGCTTACAGGTCGAGATGTTGGTCTTATCGAATCCGCCGAGCGTCTCTAAAATACGTGCCGCGGTACTTTCCAATTCGCTATCGTCGACGAGGCGGCTGACAATTCCCGAGGCAAGCGCATGTTCCGCGTCATGCTCTTCAACCGTCAGAACCATGTCCATCAAGGTCTTCGGCGCGACGTGAGAAAGCGCGGATAGCGCCAAAGTCGGGGCAGTGCCGTGTGGCATCTCTGTCAGCGCAAACGTAGCACCGCGGCCGGCGATGGCGATATCGGCGCCGCCGACGAGCGCGCAACCGAAGCCGAGTGCCTTGCCCTGTACGACGGCGATAATCGGCGCCGGGCAACGGCGGAACGCGGCGTAAACGCCTAGAATCCGGGACATTACGCGCTCGTGGATTTCGAACGCGTTGTTCGGCTTGCCTTCGGGCGGCGGCGTACCTTGGACACGGCCATGACAAAAATCGGCCCCCGCTCCCCGCAACACGATCCCCTTGAGATCGGGGTCGGAAGATGCGTCGTCGACGATGGCCGCCAAACCGTCGAGCATCGGGTCGGTAACGCGATTGCCTTCGTCTGCGCGGTCGATCGTGACGTGTAAGAAGGCGCCTTCGCGCTTCGTCATAAATCCTTCGGTCATGGCGATTTTCTCCCTGTGCTTTTCCCGCGTGAGCCATAATGTTGAAATGAACATAGCCGCGAATGCGGCGCGCAAAAGGCCTAAGGAACAACAATCATGTACCCCGACCTGAACTCACAATCGGCAAAGAACTTCGAACGTGCGAAAGCGGTCCTGCCTGGCGGTAACAGTCGTTCGACGATCGAGCTGAAACCGCATCCAATTTATCTCACCCATGGTGCGGGCAGTAAGGTCTTTGATGTCGACGGAAATGCTTATCTCGACTTCATCAATAACTATACGTCGCTGATCCACGGCCACGCTTGCCCGGCGGTGACCGAAGCCGTGACGAAGCAGCTTTCTTTGGGCACGGCTTATTCCTTCGGCACAGTCCAAGAAATCGAGCATGCGGAATTGATTTGCGGACGCGTTCCGGGTTTCGACAAGATCCGCTTTTGCAATTCCGGCAGCGAAGCGGTGATGAATGCGATCAAGGCGGCGCGCGCTTTTACAGGCCGGCCGAAGATCGCGAAATGCGAGGGCGCATATCACGGCAGCTACGACTTCGCGGAAGTCAGTCTCAGTACAGGTCCGGAAGATTGGGGGCAGAACGAGCCGGTTGCGAAAGCGTACTCGAAAGGGACACCGCAGGGCGTGCTCGATGAAGTCGTCGTCGTGCCATATCACGACGAAGTCGCGGCGGAGCAGCTCTTGAAGCGCAATGCCGGCGACCTTGCGGCGGTCGTGTATGACCCAGTATCGAGCCGGGTCGGAATGATTTCGCCGACGAAGGCTTATTTCGAGATGCTGGTGGATTTTTGCCAAGCAAACGATGTCATGCTCATTTTCGATGAAGTGATCGCATTTCGGTTAGGATACGAAGGCGCCCAAGGCGTGCACGGCGTAACGCCCGATTTAACAGCACTCGGTAAAATTATCGGCGGCGGTTTCCCCGTCGGTGCCGTTGCGGGGCGGAGCGACGTCATGGCGGTCTTCGAAGAAGGTGGCGGTCTGCCGCATGGCGGGACCTTCAATGCTAATCCCGTGACGATGGTCGCCGGTATGGCGACGATGAAGGAGATGACACGGGATGCTTTTGACAGGCTCAACGAGATGGGTGAGCGCGGCCGTAACGAATTCAATGAGGCGTTCAAGCGCGCCGGGGTCACCGCGCAGGTCTCGGGTCAGGGGTCGTTGATGCGCCTTCATCTGACCGATAGACCGATGAACAGCTACCAATCCGTTTATCCGAAGCCCGAGGAAGCGGATCGGATGCTGGCACTTCATCATCATCTGTTGAACGCCGGCATCTACATTGCGCCTTATGGCTTGCTGTGTCTCTCGACGGTAAACACATGGGACGATGTCCAGTATTTGATCGACACAGTCATCGAAGGCTTAGCGAAGAGCTAAAGATTGCGGTAAGTCGCCCAGAGAATGATTGAAAAACTCAATCATTCTCGGTTTCGTTAACTATTGGCGGATCTGGGGCTAAACCCTCATTTGGTTAAGGGACCGGAGAGATATTCCGGTTTGGTCGAGCCTTAATATGAGGGAACCGAAATGGATTTCGACGCAATCGCAAGTGTAAGCGGCGTGACGCGTCTTACGACGCCGCCACGTGTTGTAACCGCAGTCAACGCGGTCGATAGCGACGCGAATATCAAGCGGCGAGAACCCGATCAGGTAGAGCGAATCGTCGAGCAGGAAATCTTCCTCGCCAACCCGTTCAGGGGGGTGTCTTGTGGACGTTTCGGTCTGACGACGTCTCAATCTCTAGGGGACTTAGGCCGCCGGGTCGCAGAGAAGCCTATCGAGGATCGTAACGTGTCCCATCTTACGTCCCGGGCGCCATTCTTCTTTACCGTATAAATGAACCCGCGCATTGTGGTTTGGGAAATGCAGTCCGACTTTCTCGCGCTCCGTACCCAGAATATTCTGCATCGTCGCATCAGCGAACCGTTGACCGCTGCCGAGCGGTAGACCACAGATGGCGCGGATATGCTGTTCGAATTGATCCGTAAAACAGGCGTCGAGTGTCCAATGACCGGAGTTGTGCGGTCTCGGGGCGATCTCGTTCGCCAAGAGCTCGCCATCCGTTGTGACAAACATCTCGAGGCACATCACGCCGACATATTCAAGGGCGCTTGCGACAGTCTTCGCGAGGGTTTGGGCCTTCTCCCCGATAGCGGGATCAATACCCGCCGGCACGATTGTCGTTGCAAGGATATGGTTCTCGTGATGGTTCCGGACCGGATCGTATGGCACGACATTGCCGGCTTTATCCCGGGCCACGACGACGGAGATCTCACAATCGAAATCAACCGTGGCTTCCAGGATCGTGACCATCTCTTGGCCATGCGAAAGTCGGTCCCAGATTTCCGCTATATCGGATGCGCCGGCGTCTCTGAGGATTTTTGCCTGGCCCTTTCCGTCGTAACCGCCGAATGCGACTTTTAGGATGCTGTCGCAGGCGAACTCGGATAAAGCCGTTTCGACGTCAGCGACGTTTCGGCATTCTTTCCACGCCGTAGTCGGGACACCGTTTGAATTGAGAAACGCTTTCTCTTTCACGCGATCTTGAGAGACGTCCAGCGCATGAATGTTCGGCGCCAGGTAAGCGTTTTCCGCGACCCACTGCATACCTTCGAGCGGAATTTGCTCAAGTTCATAGGTCACCACATCCGCACGCTCCGTTAGTTCGGAAAGTGCGCGACGATTATCGTACTCGCCCTGGATGTGTCGATGCGATACCTGAACTGCAGGTGCATTGACGTCCGGGGACAGAACGGCCGTGAAGAAACCGAGACGGCTGGCGGCAATCGCCATCATACGCCCGAGTTGTCCGCCGCCGACAATGCCGACGACCGCTCCGGGTGTGAGGCAAACGTTTCCCTGCGTCGTCTTATCGCTCATCCTGCGGTCAATTCCACCGGCATGTCCGCAACGGTCTCTGTTTGTTGTGCGCGCCACGCCACGACTCTGTCTCTCAATTCGTCATCGTTGATCGCGAGGATTTGGCAGGCGAGCAGCGCCGCGTTCTTCGCACCAGCCGGGCCAATGGCCAGCGTCCCGACCGGCACACCACCGGGCATCTGCACGATTGAAAGAAGGCTGTCGAGGCCGTTTAGGCTTGAAGATTTTACAGGCACGGCGAGAACCGGCAATTCGGTCATGGCGGCGACCATGCCCGGTAAATGCGCCGCACCTCCGGCGCCGGCGATGATCACTTGGATGCCTTCGGATTGTGCGTTCTTGGCGAAATCATAAAGCCGGTCGGGCGTTCGGTGTGCGGAGACGATTCTTGTTTTCGAGGGCACTTGGAGTTGATCGAGTATGGCAACCGTCTCGCTCATTGTAGACCAGTCGGATTGACTGCCCATTACCACCGCCACCTTTGGGCTGGCGGCGGGATCGGTCGATTGCGATCCGAGATTAGTGCCGGATTTGGGAGTCTCCACGATACTGGACCCATTCTGAATTGAAGCTTTACGGATTGTCGGCGCAGTATAAGAAATTGGGTTCCTGTTATACAAAACAATAAATCGAAAAATCCTTTCAAATCCGCGCTTTTTATTGCTTCGTCAAAAGATATCGCTTCGGATGACCTCGACGTCCGCGGTGGAGACAATGCCAATCCGGTCCGAAATCAGCTCATAGATGGCTTCGACGATTTTGGATGCCCTGCCGGGGTCGACGATGCAGACCAACATGAACATTTGCTCCGCGTGTCCCACCAGCCCTTCGCGTCGCCAAACGCCATCGCGACCGCGTCCGCCGATGGCGGGGAAGATCGTATAACCCTGTACGTCGAGTTCGCTCAGCAAGTCGACGAGGCGGCGCTCGATCGGAGTCTCCGCAATCACTTCGATTCGTTTTTTCGTGTGAGTTTCCATCGTTTGATCCCTTAGTGAATTCGCTGGGCGAGGGCGATGTAGAGGGGAATTCCGAGCATCAGATTGAATGGGAATGTAATGCCGAGCGTCATCGTAAGATAAAGCGAGGGCCGAGCGTCCGGTAGCGCCAATCGCATCGCGGCCGGAACCGCTATATAGGAGGCGCTTGCGGCGAGCGTGATGAAGAGGGCGCTTCCGCCGATGGAAAGGCCAAGAAGGCGGGTGAGAACCGCGGCGATCGCCGCAGAACAAAGCGGGAGAACGATAGCAAGTATGATGGTTTTCGGGCCGATAATCCGACCCCGCTCGCTCAATCCTCGCCCGGCGACCAATCCCATATCCAGCAGGAAAAGGCAGAGTACGCCTTTGAACGGGTCCACGATGAACGGGCTGATCTCTGCCAGTCCTTTCTCGCCGGAAACCCATCCAATTGTGAAAGAACCGACGAGGACGACGATCGAGCTGTTTAATGCAACATGCCGCAGTGTGTTGGATGTATCTGACGAACCCGCTTTCGCATATCTGTAGGCGAGCCAAAGCCCAGATACGATGGCGGGGAATTCCATAACCGCCGCCGCGGCGACGATATAACCTTCGTAATCTAATCCGAGTTCCGTCAGGGCCTGTATTGCGACGGCTAAAGTCACAACACTGATTGACCCATAGTGTGCTGCAATCGCCGCCGCGTCGATGCTCGGGACGGCGGCAAACCTTCTAAGTAAGGCATTTGCAAACAGCGGAAACAGTAGGCTAAGCGCGGCGGCCGATAACAGCGTAAAGACAAGACGCAGGTCTGGTCCGTGAAGCGCAACGGCGGCACCGCCTTTGAAACCGATGGCCAGCATCAAGAAAATTGCCAGACCGCGTGCAATCGCTTGTGGGATTTCTAAATTCGAACGAAGAATTGCGGCACCAACCCCAAGGATGAAGAACAGGACCATGGGCGAGCGCAGGTTTTCCAGCGCGAGAGCGATAATTTGTTCCATGACTGACTAACCGGCCCTGCCGGAGGATAAACCGACTTCCGACTGCGGCGTCGATCGCGTTGCCCAACGAAGGACAAGGTATCCGAAGACCGCGGAGAGCGTGGAACCGGTGAGAACGCCAATCCGTACTGCGCTTGCATGCTCAGGGTCGGCAAACGCAAGTGTTCCGATGAAGAGGCTCATCGTAAATCCGATTCCGGCGAGCATGGATGCACCGTAAACCTGCGCCCAATTCATATCCTGCGGCAGGTGGCAGAGGCGGAGTTTGACACCGAGCCACGCGAACCCGAAGACACCGATTTGTTTACCGATAAACAGGCCGAGTGCAATTCCGAGGGGGATCGGTGCGAGGAGATCGCTCAGAGACAATCCGATAAGGGATACACCGGCATTGGCGAATGCGAAAATCGGTACGACACCAAACATGACGTATGGGTGCAACGACTTCTCGAGCTTGTGCAGCGGTGAGAGTCCGGTCGCGTCCTTCGCGCGAAGCGGGATGGTGAGCGCGATGATTACGCCGGCCAATGTGGCGTGCACGCCGGACTTTAAAACGCAAACCCACATAATGATACCGACGATCAGGTAGAAGCTGGTCCGCGTGACGCCGGTCAAATTCATGACGAGGAGAATGGCCGCACCAATGAGACCGATCGAAAGCGAAATAAGCGAGATATCCGCCGTATAGAACGCAGCGATGATTACAATCGCGCCGAGATCATCGATGATTGCCAGTGCGAGTAGGAAGATCTTTAAGGACATCGGCACGCGGCTTCCCAGGAGCGCCAGAATGCCCAAAGCGAACGCAATGTCGGTCGCGGCCGGTATGGCCCAGCCGCGCAACGCGATGGGATCGTCCCAGTTTAAGAACGCGTAGAACAATGCCGGGACCATCATGCCGCCGATTGCCGCCAAGGCGGGTAGCGAGGCTTTCCGCCAAGAAGAGAGTTCGCCTTCCAACAGCTCGCGTTTGATTTCAAGGCCGACAAGAAAGAAGAAGACCGCCATCAAACCGTCGTTGATCCACAAGAGCAGGGGCTTATCGATGGCGAGGGCGCCGATTTGTACCACCACAGGCGTGGAAAGTAGGCGGTCGTAGAGCCAGGCGAGCGGGGAGTTATCGAGCAAGAGCGCGAACGCTGCGGCCATCATTAGAAGAACGCCGCCCGCCGCCTCGTGGTGCGTTAACTTCGAGAGACGCGCCAAAAATGTAGTCGCCATAAACTGAGTTCCGTCTGACTGTCCACCCATTGCGGCCGATTGGCGTGCTCTCCGGGAGAACATCAAACGTGCCGCTTGGGCTTCAGATCGGAAAGGTCGAACAAAATTACCAATAAGAAAGATAAAATCTATTAATAGAAAATAACTATCAATATTGAGATAAGCTTCAGGTTTTCTTATTTGTCATTTAGAGGGATGTATCTTCGCTGCGTTCTGGAAAAGGACGACGCCGAACGAAAGGGCTGAAAATGCCGACGTTAAAGCAATTTAGGTATCTCGTTGCGGTCGCTGACACATTGCATTTCCGCCGCGCGGCGGAGCAATGCCATGTCACGCAACCGACTTTGAGCGCGCAACTCCGCGAACTAGAGGAACGGTTATCCGTGCAACTTGTTGAAAGGAGCAGAAGCGGTGTCGTCATGACGCCGGTTGGCGATAGGATCGTCTCCCTTGCACGCCTTGTCTTGAAGGATGTCGATAGTATCGTCGAGATCGCAAAGCACGGAAAATACCTGTTCACAGATACCCTGCGGCTCGGCATCTTACACAGTCTCAGGCCTTATCTGTTGCCGCAGATTCTGCCGGAAATTCACGAAACCTACCCCGAGTTAAAACTCTATATTCGCGAAGCGTTCCCGCAGGAGCTATTGAATTCTCTGGAAGAAGGTAAGTTGGACTTGCTGCTTTTTCCGCTCCCTGTTCAGGAAGCCGATCTGGCCTGCGAGCCGGTCTTTCGAGAGCCGCTCCTACTTGCAGCCCCATCGGATCACAAGGTGAAGGACAAGCCGGTCGTCGAACGGACGGATCTCAACGGCGAAACGGTCTTGGCGCTTGAGCCGGGCCACCGGTTGCATGAGCAGGTGCGGAATCTCTGCAATCAATACGGCGCGACTCTGTCGCATGAATATGAAGGCACGAGCCTCGACACTCTCCGCCAGATGGTCGCGATGGGTATGGGACTATCCTTTTTGCCGGCGCTGTATGTTCGCCAGGAAATGCAGGCCGACGAACAGGTGATTACGAGGCCGATTGCGGGCGCGCAGCCAAGCCGGACGATCGGTATTGTCTGGCGCAAATGGTCGAGCCGAAATGGCGAATTTTCGGAATTGGCCGCGTTGATTCGCAATGTGGTTCGCGCGAAAGTACCTGAGATCACCGTGCTGGATTAGGCTGCGGCGATCGATTTCGATTTACTGAGCTCTTTGAGGCGCGGATAGACTTCGTTGGCAAGCAGCTTGAGGCTCTTGCACGTGTCGGCGTGCGAGAGGTGTCCCGCTTGGCCCATCGAGAGAAGATTTCCGAACCCGCCGACGTGATCGTAGAACTTCTTTAACTGATCGTAGACTTGGTCCGGTGTGCCGCAGAAGACGACACCCTTCTCCATTTGATCGTCGAGATCGGGGACCCAACCTTCTCGCCGGACGCCGATCTGCCCACCCTTGAGGGCCATGACATTGGCGTCGATGCTGGCGTAGCCGGGCGGATTGCGGAAATGCATCGGAAGTTTGTTGTGGCTGAGATACCAAAGGAGGTGTTGTCCGCCCGCACGGCCTTCTTCCTCCGTTTCACCGACAAAAATGAGGCCGCTATAGCCGAGCTTCTCCTGGGGGACATCATCGCCGTGACCGGCTTCTCGATAGGCGTTTCGATACGCCTCGAATATGGCGGGCGTTTTTTCGTATCCGGTCAGGAAGGTACCAAGCGTATATCCGCGACGCGCGATCTCGGCGGAGTTTCCGGTGCTGAGCGACGTCACCCAAATTGGCGGATGCGGTTGCTGATAGGGGCGGGGCCAGATGTTCACCATGCGATGATGGAAGAACTCGCCTTCAAATGTGAAAGGACCGTCGTGGCTGGTCCAGGCCTTCACGATCAGGTCGTGGGCTTCCCACATCCGCTCGACCATTCGGACCGGATTGCTGTTTGCCGGTGCGATTTCATAGGGGACGCTGCGCACGAACCCGCATTCCAGCCGGCCTTTCGACATGACGTCGACCATCGCCATCTCTTCGGCTACGCGGACCGGTTGGCGGCGGTTGGCAATCGGATTGCCAAGGATGAGAAGACGCGCATTCTTCGTCAGGCGGGCCAAGATTCCGGTCATGATTGGCGCGGCCGGATCGACGCAGGTCGGCGTCTGATGATGCTCGTTGATCATGATGTCGATGCCGAGTTCGTCCGCGAGACACCACTCGTCGATGCGTTCTTGATAAAGTTCGTGTCCGATCTGCGGGTCGTAGTATCGATTTGGCATCGAAACACGGACGGACTCGTACTCGTCCTCAGGCGGCAAATGCGGATAGGCGGTCTCACTGAAGTGCCAGATGCGCATCTTAATTCTCCATCCACTGCGTGAGTGTTTCGACAATACCGGTGGCTTGTTCGATATCGGGTGCGTGTCCCGCCTCGGGAATCTCGGCATAGACGCAGCCCGGGATGAGGTTGGCGTAAGCCTGTGCGTATTCGTTGGAAATCAAGCCGTCATGCGTTCCGCGGATCATCATGGTCGGAATGTCGATCATCTGAAGACGGTGTTTCAGTTTGGGATTGTGCAGATAAGGTTCCCAAGCGATCAACGCCAAGGTTTGCCTGTTCCGGGCGACGATCGAGAGTTCTTCGTCGCTCATGTTTGAGAAATCTGGATGATATTTTTCCGGGTTATGGAAAAGCCGATTCTCGAACTCCGCCGGCGCCATGGCGAAGACGTCCGGGATATCCAGTTTATCACGCGGGCCGACCTTGATGCCGGGCGCGCCGATCAAGACAAGGCGGGATAGGCGCGCCGTGCTCTTTGTAGCGAGCTCGGCGGCCGTCCATCCGCCGATCGAGGCGCCAATCAGCAGCACGTCCGATAAATTGAGCCGCTGCAGCAGTTCGAGATAGACATGCGCGTAATCGTCGACGCTGTTCATCCAGTTCGGCAGGCTCGAGCGACCGAAACCCGGATGCGACGGGGCGATAACTCTATAGTTTTTCGCCAGCAAGGGCATGGCCGGATGTGAGGGGCGGAAACCGCCCCCAGCATGTAGATAGAGCAGCGTCGGACCCGCACCCGCCTCATGAATCTCCAATTTGACACCGGCGATGTCGATCGTTTTGCGCTCGAATATCCCGCCGCTTTCCGCTTCCGGCATGGGTGTTACTCACGTTCCCTTGGCTGACAATCAGCCCGTTGTACCTTACTGAATAGGTATTCTGGTGTGTCGCGTTAGCAACGCCGTACGGAGGAACAAAAATGACCGATCTCTCGCCCAAGCAACAAGCATTGAAGGACGAGTTTATTAAGAACAGGGGGTACTGGGGCGATTTTTGGCAGGACGTGCTTGAGCTCGATGCGGATTTTTTCTCCGCGTATACCAATTTCTCGTCGGTCCCCGCAAAAAACGGCCATTTGGATCCGAAGGTTCGCGAATTCATTTACATCGCGATTGATGCGTCGACGACACATCTCTATCTGCGGGGCCTGGACTTGCATATGAAGAACGCATTGGCGCTCGGCGCGACGCGGGACGAGATCATGGAAGTCCTGGAACTGACCAGTGTGCTCGGTATTCACACGTGCACGCTTGGCGTACCGATCTTGATGGAAGAGTTGCGCGACATGGGGCGTGGCGACGAAATCGACAACATCGAATATGGCGATTACGAGAACGGTCTCAAAGAGGAATTCATCAAGAACCGCGGATATTGGAGTCCGTTCTGGGACGACATGCTGAAGCTCAGTCCTGATTTCTTCGAAGCCTATGTCGAGTTTTCATCCGTGCCATGGAAGACGGGTACCCTCGAGCCGAAAATCAAAGAATTTATTTATATCGCGATCGATACGGCGACGACGCACCTTCACAAGGAGGGATCGCGCATTCACATCCGCAATGCGCTTGAGCACGGTGCGACCAAAGAGGAGATCATGGAGGTCTTCCAATGCGTCAGCGTTCTTGGCATGCACGCACTGACGGAAGGCGGTCCAATGCTGATGCAAGCGGCGCGGCAGGCGGATGCGGCGGAATAAGGCGGCAGGATCACGACAACTTTAAGAGCCGTGTGTTTACATTAGCCTTCGCTTAAGGCTCATCCTCTACGGCAAATTAAAGGAGTTTCGGATGCGCCTCAAAAGATTGAGTATGCTGGCGGCCCCCATTTGTTCTTTTTCGCCACACCGGTGTTTGCTCAGCCGACCACCCCGCAAAATATTACGGATGAAGAGTTCCTCGCCCGCGCGATGATGACGCCGGATCAGGTTCTCTATTCCGAGGTGCTGCGCCGAATTGTCTCCCGTGGCAAAAAAAGACATGGTCGCCGCGCTCATCGTCAAAGCTCGATACGGCCGGGGCGGAGAGGCGGAGCTCGCAAAGGCTCTCACAGATCTTGCCGGTGAGAACTTCGGTGCCGATTGGCATAAATGGATGGAGTGGCAGCAGCAACATCCCGAGATCAAACCCTTTCACGAATTCGACGTGTTTAAGGCCGGCGTGCTGGCGGGAATCGATCCGAACTATCGCCAGCTCTTATGGCGCGGCATCGACCATGAAATTCGTCTGGAGGAAGTTGTCTGGGGCGGCGTTAAAGCGCTGACCGGCATCCCTTCGCTCGATTTTCCGAAACATATCGCAGCCAGCGAAGCGAGTTTTATGACGGACGAGGAATTGGTCTTCGGTGTTGCGATCAACGGCGACGTGCGCGCCTATCCGCTGCGTTTCATGGATTGGCATGAAATGTTCAACGACAAGGTTGGCGGGAAATACGTCACCCTGGCGTATTGCACCCTTTGCGCTTCGGGCATCCTATTTGATTCGACCGTGGAGGGACGTAAGAAGCCGTTTAAGTTCGGCTCCTCCGGGCTGCTCTACCGGTCCAATAAGCTGATGTACGATCATGAGACCAAATCGCTCTGGAACCAATTCATTGGGCGGCCCGTTGTCGGCAAACTGACAGGCAGCGGCATCGAATTGAAGGTCCTGCCCGTTGCCACGGTCTCTTGGGGCGCGTGGAAGAAACAACATCCGAACACGAAAGTTTTGTCGACGGATACGGGGTACGAACGTCCGTATCAACCGGGTGCGGCGTACGGCGAGTACTTTACGAGTCCGAATTTGATGTTTCCGGCTGTGACCGACGATAAACGGTTGAACCAGAAGGACTACGTCTTTGCGTTGCGGGCGGGTAGTGCAGAGAAGGCGTGGCCCTTGAAGGCCTTCGACGGTGGGAAGGTGATCAACGACAAGGTCGGTGATATGGCGGTTGTGCTTGTCGGCGATTCGAAATCCCGGACCGTTCGGGGCTATAAGTCAGACGGTGCATCCTTCGATTTCGATACCCCCCGGATCGACCGCCTGCGAACGGACGCCGGTGAATGGCGGATTACGGAAGACGCGCTCGTCGGCCCGGATGGGCAAAAACTCGAACGCCTGCCCGGCCATATCGCCTTCTGGTTTGCCTGGTCGGGCTACAAGCCGAAGGCAGCGTATTATGAGGGTGCGAAGTAGCGGTAGCATTCCGTATCTGAATATCCCATGTTAGCGCTATGGATATTCTCAGCGTTTTTGGCATTCGGGGTCGGCCGAAGGAGGTGCATCGCTTGAGCGACGCGTTGCGCGACGCCGGTATTCACCCGGCCTTGGTGCCCGATTCCGTGAAGATCGCTGTGATCAAGCTGTTGCGCGAAAACGATGGCGGGAAGATCGCGGACATCGATACCAGCTGTGAGAAGGCGGCCCCAATGGTGGCTTATTGCATGTTGGGCCGTGATGACTACGCGGACGTTAATGACGTTGCCGCTGCGGACGAGGTCGAGAACCGGCTCCGTCTCGCCATCGACAGCGGCGAGAGCTTGGACGCGCAGCTTGCCATGCTGACCCTGCTGGCCCGCGTTACCCACCCCGATGTGGTGGACACGTTCGATCTCGAAATCGATTAATCCTTCGACAGGCTCAGGATGAGGGTCTCTCTCATGCAAATGAGCGCCGTGCGAAGGTTGAAGTGAGCCTAAACCGTCCGGTAACCGCCGTCTGCCATGATGATGCCGCCCGACACATAGGCCGACATGTCGGAAGCCAGGAATATGGCGGGGCCCACGATATCCTCCGGCTTGCCGGTGCGGCCGAGCGGCGTGTGATCCATGAAGGTCTGAATGAGCTCCGGATTGTTGGCGCGCGCGTTTTCGTTCAGCGGCGTTTCGATCAAGCCGGGACCGATCGCGTTGACCCGGACACCATCTTTGCCGAGTTCCGCGGCCAGTGCTTTCGTGAAGCCGAGCACGCCATGTTTGGAGGTCGTATAGGCCGGTGAATTCGGCGTGCGAACATGGAGAAAGGATTGGATCGAGCCGATGTTGACGATCCGCCCTTTTGTCGCGCGGAGCTGATCGACGAAGGCATGGGTGACGTTGAAGACCCCGCTCAAATTGATGCCGATGATATCGTCCCAGTCCTGCGTCACGTCGTCCGCGTCCGCAGTGAAAGCGTTCCGGCGGTTGATGCCAGCATTGTTCACGAGGATCGAGGTTTGGCCGATTTTCTCGGCGACCTGGCCCGCCAACTCGCGGCACTGGTTGCGGTTCGTGACATCGAGCTTGAAGCTCCACGCTTCGCCGCCCTCGTCGAGGATCTCCTTCACGACCGCGGCCGCGCCTTCGAGATTGTTATCGAGGATAACGATGTGGGCGCCTTCTTTCGCATAGCCTTTTGCAATGGCCTCTCCGATACCGGATGCACCCCCTGTGACCACGGCCAGATTTCCGTCCAACAATCCGCTCATTTTCTTTCCTTTGTCCCCTTTAATCCTCGGCAATTATGAACAAAATAACGTCCCGTAGCCGGAGGCAAAGGGCAAGACCGGCAATAACCTGCATTTTAGGAGCAGCGGCATGGCGCAGCAAAACTGGACGGTCTATCTCTCTGGCGAAATTCATACGGATTGGCGCGAACGCATCAGCGACGGCTCGAAAGGGGCGGGGCTGCCGATCGACTTCGTCTCGCCGGTCACCGATCACGAATCGTCGGACGATTGCGGCGTGAATATCTTGGGTCAGGAAGACAATCCGTTCTGGAAGGATCACAAGGGCGCTAAGGTCAACGCAATTCGCACGCGGACCATGATCGAACGCTCCGACGTTGTCGTTGTGCGCTTCGGCGACAAGTACCGGCAATGGAATGCCGCTTTCGACGCGGGTTTCGCGGCCGCTCTCGGCAAGCCGATCATCACATTGCACGACGAAGGCCTAACGCATGCGCTGAAGGAAGTCGACGGCGCCGCGCAAGCCGTGGCCGAGACGCCTGAGCAGGTCGTAAAAATTCTCGACTATACGATTACGGGCAAGCTGTAAGAGGCACCGCTATCCTTCGACGGGCTCATCCTTTGACGGGCTCAGGATGAGGACCCTTGTAAAAGATTCCTCACCCTTAGGAGGCGCACCAGCGCCGTCTCGAAGGGCTACGCTGCGCTCTGGCGCAAACCTTCCAATGCCGTCTCAAGCTCAGCTTTGCGCGACGGTGTCGGCGTATCGGCGGCGAGCGGCGCCAGAATGTCGTGCGCTTCTTGATAGCGCCCGGCTTTCAGTAATGCATCCGTGAGCGTGAGTCGGAACACATCGCGTTGCGCGTTACTACCGCCGATCCGCCACACTTCGCCGGCGATCGGCGCGATCTTGTCCGCTGCCCTCGCGTAGTCTTCTTCGCGATAAGCGATCATCCCTTCGCAAAGGCCAAGCCCGACCCGTTCGATTATTTGTCCGTTGGTGCTGTCATCAACTTCGACGAAGGCGTGTTGGCTTTGCAGGAAGCGGCGAACGGAACGCTGTTTGTCGGCAGCCGCCATCGTCATTGCATAATGCGCGTCGGTGAAAGCGAGAGCGTGCTCGTCCGCGTGGCGTTGCCATTTGTCCGCCAATCCTTCCCAGCGATCGCCGACGTCGAGGCCTAACGTCTCCAGCCGCCAGAGGAGGGAGGTGCCGTCCATCAAGCGAGTGACCATGTCCTCGTCGCAATTGGCGATGCGGGCGTCGAAGATATCGAACACCCGGTCGAATTGTTCATCTTCGAGCAGCGGCAGGCAAAGGTGCCACCAGAGATGGCCGCTCAACCAGACGGCCCCGCGCCAATCGTCCACGGTACTCTCCAGCCATTCAACGTTCTCGCTGCAGCGCCCCTGCATCTCGAGCGTGTGGGCCACCGCGTGCACGGCCCAACCGTCGCGCGGCTCCAACTCGACGGCGCGGCGGCCCATCTTTTCGGCCTCCTCGTAATCGCCCGCTTCCTCGAGACCAAAAGCGCCCATGCCGAGGAGATAGCTGTAATAGGGCACGCTCTCGTCCCACTCCGGCAAAATGTTCATCACCGATTTACGAAGGTTCCGTGCCTCGCCGACGAGAAAATAGGCCTCGTGTGCGCATTTCGCGGCCATCATGTCGTGGGGATATTCGGAGAGGATATCGTCCCACATGCGGCCGGCCCGGCTCATTTCACCGGACGCCGCCGTCTCGAACGCATCGATATGTGCTTGCTCGCGCGGATTGGCTCGGCTTCGCCGGGCCTTCGCCGCCCGCAACTCTAAACTCACCCGGGGATGCGTCGCCCCGACACCGCCGAACAGCCGCAAGCAACCCGTCAAGCAATACCCCATGACGAAATCTGGATCGACTTCCGCTGTCTCCAACAATCGCCCGACAGGCTCGCCCGAAAACAGCATGTAGTCGTCCATTGCCCGGTTGAAGGCATCGACGGTCTCCGCTTGAGAAGCGGTGAATTCGAGATTGAGCTTATCCTTGGCCATAAAGTTCTCCTCCACATCGCAGGAAGCGGCCACCGGTCCGCCGGTTTTTATGCCGCCCGAATTTTGGCGAAGATTGTAATGAAGATTCGCTGCATGGGAATGGGGGAAGTGAGATCACGTCAGCAACGATTAGTGTCGTGGCACCTCGATCGCGAGCATCTCGGCGTCTGTTTGCGCTTGAATCTCAACCGCGGCGATATCCACGATCTCCGCGCCGTCGCCTTCTTTTAGCGTCTCGCCATTCACCAATATCTCGCCTTGCGAAATGACGAAATAGGTCGGGCCGTTCACCGGGTGCGTCAGAGTCGTTCCGGCCCGGAGTTTGCCACCATAGATGCGGGCGTCTTGATGGATCGCGAGCGGAGCGCTGCCATCTCCGGCGACGAGGAGCGGGAGGGCATCTGTGATGGGCTCGTCCGGGAAAGTATGGGTGTTCCATCGCGGTTGGACGCCGCGCAGGTTCGGTTCGATCCAGATTTGGAAAATGCGCGTCTCTTCATCCTCGAGATTGTATTCCGAGTGATAGATGCCGGTTCCCGCACTCATCACCTGTACATCGCCGGCGACCGTCCGGCCTTGATTGCCCTGATTGTCTTGGTGGGTAATCGCGCCTTGGCGTACATAGGTGATGATCTCCATGTCGCGGTGGGGGTGGGGTTCAAAGCCGGCACCCGCCTTGATGCGATCGTCGTTGATGACGCGGAGCGCACCGAAGCCCATCTTTTTCGGATCATAGTAGCGTGCGAAACTGAAGTGATGGCGCGTATCCAGCCAATCGTATTGTGCGTGGCCGTGGTCTTCGTAGGCGTGGGTGGTGATCATAATGGTCTCCTTTCGCGGGTCCGCCGCAGGTTTGCAC
>PAZH01000040.1 GCA_002716125.1 Rhodospirillaceae bacterium | reverse complement strand
TGGCGTCAATGGACAGCCACTCGAGTATTCTTCGATGGGCGCCGCCGCGGCCGTATCCGTGTAAAAAGCCACCTTATGGCCAATGCTGGTGAGCGCTTTCGCAAGCACGACGGCTCCCAACGGTCCATCATTCTCGCCCAACGGCATTTTCTCGGGGACTTGAGCACCCGTTACGATTCCGATTGTGCTCGGCGGGCGATTCAGCAACTCGGCGGCTGCTTGAACCGGCGGTTTCTCGTGAACCTGTCGAACGGCTTCATATAAACGGGCTTTCACGCCATAAGGGAGAGCGGCCCCTTGTAGTTCCAGCGACAGCACGCGATCAATATTCTCGTATGCGATGTTTTCCGAATTCATATCCCTCAATTCCTGACGACAATGACGCGACGGAGCTTCTTATCGATTTAGAATAATGCGCGCTTGCGTCGAATTTCCGGTGTCGTCGAGGCGATTGTTTGGACTTTCGCAACAGCGTATGATGGTAGCATTCGAAATCGGGTTCTCGTGCGGTGATCGGTGTGTCGTTGCCATGGAAACGGGAAGCCGAGTACAGGAAGGCGAAATGAAGGTCGGCAGATTTCTTGCGGTGGTGCTGGTTTGCGCTGCAGTTAATGTCTCAACGGCGCAAGCGAAAGGCACGTCACCAGACGAAGCATCGAAATTTCTCGATACGCTCGCGACCCAAGCGTTGAATGTCCTCAGAGCGAAGGAACTGACGCTGGAACAGCGCGAGGCACAAGTTCGCGGCTTGCTCGCGGAGAATTTCGACCTTCCGCGGATCGAACGTTTTGTTTTGGGTAAGTCCTGGCGCTCTGCCAGTGGCGAGCAGCAAAAAGAGTACCAACGCCTTTTCGGACAATTCGTAACCCAAACTTATGCAAAACGGCTCGGTGGCTACACGGGTGAGGCGTTTAAAATCGTCAAAGCGCATTCATACGGGAAGAAGGATGCGCTTGTTGTGACGGAGATTGCGCGTCCGAGCGGACCGCCGCTAAAAGCAGGTTGGCGGGTTCGCAATGGGTCTGGCGGATTGAAAATTTTGGACGTGTTAGTCGAAGGCGTGAGCATGGCGGCCACGCAGCGCTCGGAGTTTCAGTCCGTTATTAAGGGGCACGGCGTTGACGGGCTGATCGAAATGCTCCGTCTTCGTGTGGATAAGTTCTCGGCGAGAGGGTCGTAGAGCCATGGCGGAGAGCGCAAGCAAGACCAAGAAAACTACGGGGCGGCTGAAACTGCCTGTGAGGAGTTGCCACAATGACTAGGTCCATGAACCAACGGAAGTTGCGGTATGCAGGGTTTGCCGTAGCAGCCATGATCTCAGTCGGAAGCATTGCCGCAACTGGGTCGGCGATGGCTTCAACAGCCTTTGAAGCCGGATGGGAGGCCTATCAACAGGGAGACTTCGGTTCCGCGTTGTCGAATTGGACGCCTCTCGCCGAAAAAGGCGACGCCAGGGCGCAATTTAATATCGGTGTCATGTACGACGAAGGCCGTGGCGTTGCGCAAGACCGCAACAAGGCGATGGATTGGTGGGAGAAAGCGGCGGAGTCCGGAAATCCGCATGCGAAACACAATCTTGGCCTCGCATACCTGACGGGCGACGGCGTGGAGCAGAATTACGATTTAGCCGTCTCTTGGCTCGGTGAGGCAGCCGGACAAGGGTTGATCCGCTCACAATATTCGTTGGGCAAAATTTACGGTGCAGGTCTTGGGAACATCTCGCAAGACGACGAGATGTCCTTCATTTGGATCAGTATGGCGGCGAAAAGCGGCTTCGATAAGGCGCAGTACAATCTCGGAAAGATGTATCGCGATGGGCGCGGCGTCTCAAAGGATAGCTCTAGAGCAGCGCGGTGGTTTCTGACGGCTGCCGAGCAGGGTTATCCGAAAGCGCAACGCAACATTGGAACCCGCTACTTACGCGGCGAAGGTGTCGAGAAAAGTAATCTAAAGGCGTTACTTTGGCTGACACTGGCGGCGAAAGGCGGTGCGAGCGGTGCTGCTAAGACGCGAGATGAAGTTGCCGCCAAAATGACGCCGGCTGAAAGGGAAAGCGTGACCGCGATGGTCGCGAAGTGGCGCCCTAAACCGGCGAAATAGACGGCTTACACGTTATTAATGACGGAACCGTAGCTGCGTCCAAGATGCGGGCACGTGCGAATGTTGGCCTTTAACATTATTCAAAGTCATGGTGTATAAATTCAAATAATATCGGGTCAATATTAAGTCTATATTTGAAAATTAGAGAGATTAAAAAGGGGGATAGTCCAGCGACTCGGGCGGTTTTAAAATAATAACCTCAACTTCGCGTAATGTTGGACGAAGAATTGCAGTCGCGAAGGCGGGAATAAGGCTTTTGGTAAGGTAATCAAGAAAAGATTGCTTTAAATAGCTGTTATCATTGCCGCCTTTATTGTGGTGGAGAAGAGGAAAGAGAGCGATGACGGATGCAAGCGGTTCTGACCGCCAAATGTCGCCTCAAGAGGAAGAACGCCAGCGCATTATGAACCAGCGTGTGGCGCGCCGTGAGCAAATGGTCAAGCAGCGCGTTCAGCGCAAGCAGTATGAGCAAGCGCGCAAGAAGGCGATCTGGGCCAAACGGACGGCAATGGGTAAGCTGTTTATGATAATTTTTGCCTTGGTCGCACTCGGCGGCCTGCTGTTTGCCATGTTTACATGGTTTGGTGTCAACCTGAGCCAACTTCTAGGCGGTTAATTTCGACCGGTTACACGGCGAGAGCCATTCCATCCCGACCAGGGTCGGCGCCACCGTCCCACTTACCATCGACAATACGGATTGCGTGCACGCCTGAGAAGACGTAGCTGAAGGGGCTGCGCGAAATCGGATAGCCGCGCGCCGCCAATTCGTCCGTCACAAATCTCGGAATGCGATTGCTGACGTCGATCGTGTTGCTGTTCGCCGTTATCCGAGGTGCGGAAACAGCTTCGAGCATCGTCATATCGAAATCCATGACGTTTAGGATCGCCTGCAATACACCCATAGTGATGAATGTGCCGCCCGGCGCGCCGACAACGATATAAGGATCATCTCCCTTAAAGACGATTGTCGGGCACATTGCGGTAAAGCGTCGTTTACCCGGCAGAATGGAGCCCGGAAGGCCCGGGCGCGGATCGAATGCGCCCATACAGCCGTTGTACATAATCCCAAGACCGCGCGTGACGACGCCGGATGGCATACCCAGCGAATGGGTCATAGAAACGGCGTTTCCGTCTGCATCGACGACGGTGACATGGGTCGTGTCTTTCGATTCCTCAGGCTGAGCAAAACGGACGACGTTGGCTTTCTCACCGGACTTTATTTTTGCGGCAAGTTCAGCCGCGTAAGCACGGTCGGTAAACTCCGTAATGGGCACGTCTTCAAAAGCGGGATCGCCCATCTTGCCATCCTTATCGATCGTTGCCCATTTCATGGCTTCGGCGACTGTTGCGATATAGTCGGGAGAATTGTGCCCCATGGCACCGAGGTCGAAATGTTCCAAGATTTGGAGCATCTCCTGGATCATCACGCCGCCGCCCGGCGGCTGATTTGAGGCGACCTTGTGGCCTCGATACTCCCCCCAAACGGGCTCACTCCTGACCGTTTTGTAATTCTTTAGGTCGTCCAGCGTCATCAGTCCGCCGTTCGCCTGCATATCGTGTGCGATTTCCTCGCCGATCTCGCCCGAATAGAATATTTCGGCCCCGCCGTCTCGAATGCGCTCCAGTGTGCGTTTCATGTCCGGGTTTTTGACGACCGAGCCGATGGGATAGGTCTCTCCGGCTTCGTTGAAGTAGATATCCCGCGCGGCATCGGTGTGGCGCAACTTATCGACCATGGCCATGCGTCCCATGATATTCGACGCGCTCCAGAATTCGTCGAAATGCGGCCGAACCGTGAAGCCTTCCGCCGCGTGGTCGATTGCGGGTTGGACGATGTCTTTCCAATCCATCGTGCCGTATTCGTCAACCGCCTCGTAATATGCCTTCAAGCTGCCGGGCGTCATGATGGATTCATATCCGACTTCGTTGGCTTTGTTCTTTAAGATGAACCCGAACCCGTCGCGGGACTGCGATTCAATCTCGTCGAGCCACATGTCGGGTGTCGCAGCGGCGGGGGCCGTCGTATGAAAATCTATGTAGCCATGATGGTTCTTCTTCGGCAGAAAAAGCTGCATCGAGCCAAATCCAGCAAGACCGCACATCATCGGATCGACAACGGTCTGGACCAACGCACAGGTGATGGCGGCGTCAACGGCATTACCGCCTTTTTTTAGCGCAACGGCGCCTGCTTCGACTGCTTCCGGTTGGGGTGCACAGACCATCCCTTTTTTCATAACAATAACCTTCCGGGTTTAAGACGCGATAATCGCGTATTCGTCGAGAAATGCGCTCATGGCACCGCCCCATTTGTCCCAATCAACCGATGGAGCCCGATGACCGTAAGGCGAGTCTAATTCAAAATATGTCGCTTCAACGCCGGCCTCCGCACGAATATGCGCGATGGTCTGCTCGCCGAGTTCCGGGCCGAACAGATTGTCGGTCGTCGCTAGAACATAGAGCAATGGTGCCGCAATATTGGCCGCTTGCGGTTTCGCATCGAACTTTGTCGCGCAACGGCGTAGCACGATGAGGGCGTTGGCATCGAAGCCTGTGGCCCATTTGGCGGCTTGCGCGTGCAGTTCCGCGTCGACGGCATCAGTCGCCAAACCGCGATCGCGCAATTCCGCATCTACCCCGTAGTTCCGGAGCACGTTTGTACGGAAGTCGATCAACGCCTCTTCGACCCCGTCGCCGCCGCTATAGAAATCACCCCCATTCCAGCCGGCAGCTGCTTCGAAATGCCGTTCCAGTTCGTGCACAGTGCTTTCGTCACCCCGACCGGTAATTCCCGTTGCGACCGCGACGAGCGAACGCATCCGTTCGGGATAAGTTACCCCCCATTGGAAGGTCAGGTATCCGCCATAAGAATAGCCGACAACCGCGGCGAGCTCTTTCGCGCCGAGTTCGGCAAGGAGGCGACGGTGCGCCTCTATCATGTCGCGGGTTGTAATTTCGGGGAAAGCGGGACCATAGGGCTTGCCGGTATCCGGATTGATACTTCGCGGGCCCGTCGTCCCGTAAGCCGAGCCGAGCATATTCGGTGTCACGACGAAGTAACGCTCGGTATCGATGGCGCGCCCGGGGCCGATCAAATTCTCCCACCAACCCGGATTCGAGTCGCCGCCGCCAGCGGCATGTGGGTTCGATGTGTATCCGTGGAGCAGCAAGACCGTGTTCCGTTCAGCATTCGCCTTGTCCCCATATGTTACGTACGCCACTTCCAAAATCGGCAGAGTTGCGCCGTTTTCCAAAACGAAATCCTTACTTTTAAAGATGGCGGCGTTGGTTTCCATTTTCGGCTATATCCCAGTGTTGTCTTCGAAAGCGACGGGGGGTACTACGTAATCTAGCCCGATGGGAACGCAGATACACTTTATCTCCTGCGACGGCCCTTAAAGGAGGCAATATGGACAAGCTTGAAAAATGGAAAGGCTTTATCCCCGACGAGGAGATCGAAGCCTATCGCAAGGGCGCTTTTGGGCGGAAAATCGGATTCGGGAACCGCGCAGCGTTGTTGAATATCGATACGACCCGGATGTTCGTCGATCCCGCGTACCCTCAATGCGGCGGAGAAATGCCGGAACTGATTGCGGCAATTACGGAGATTACCGAAACGTTTCGCACGCTAGATTTGCCGATCTATTACAGCCGGCGGGACGACCGCCGACATCCGATACAACGCGGCATTTGGAATCTGAAGCTCGGCAATGCCGGTGAATTCATCTACAGCGAAGACCCGCGGGCGGACGAGTGGCCGGAAGCCTACGCACCGCGTGAAGGTAAGGACGTCATCGTCTTTAAGAACAAGCCGTCATGCTTTTTCGAGACACCGCTGGAGTCTTGGCTCCGCTATGATGAGATTGACACTTTGGTGATCATCGGCGTCTCCACGAGCGGTTGCATTCGCGCCGGTGTCGTCGATGCGTTTTGCCATAACTTCCGGGTGATTGTGCCGGAGGAAGCCGTCGGCGACCGAAGCGCGACACAACACCGGGCGAACCTCTTCGATATCGATATGAAGAGCGGCGATGTCGAACCTGTCGCTGACGTGATCGCAGAGGTCAAATCTCGATACGGCCGCGCCGACGCCGCGGAATAAGAGCCGCGCAAGTAGATTAGGAAATATGCCGAACACGACTGAAGATCCCAGCGCCGCACTGGCAAACTGTTTGACCGACGCCGAGTTCCCGGAGTTGCCGAATTTCCAAAGAGGTAAAGTTCGGGACTCCTATGATCTGCCGGACGGCCGCCGCGTTATGGTGGCAACCGATCGGCAATCGGCTTTTGATATCGTCTTGGCCGCGGTGCCGTATAAGGGGCAAGTGCTGAACGAGACGGCGCGTTTTTGGTTCGAGGAGACGCGCGATATTTGTCCCAATCATGTGATTAATTATCCGGACCCGAACGTCGCCGTTGCCAGGCGTCTCGATATGCTACCGGTGGAGATGGTCGTCCGTGACTATTTGACGGGTTCGACCGAAACAAGCATCTGGCCGATGTATGAACGGGGCGAGCGTCATATGTATGGGCACACGTTCCCGGACGGATTGGTAAAGAACCAGAAGCTGCCGGGTACGATTTTAACACCCACGACGAAGGCCGAAGTCGGTGGACACGACGCGCCCATCACTGCAACTGAGATTGTTAAGCAAGGGCTTTTGTCGCAGAAAGTCTGGGACGAGCTTGCGGAAAAGAGCTTGGCCCTCTTTGCGCGAGGGCACGAAATCGCAACCGCGAACGGCCTCGTACTGGTCGACACGAAGTACGAATTCGGTGTGGACGAAAATGGTCGGATCACGATTGCCGACGAAATCCACACGCCGGACTCCAGTCGCTATTGGATGGCGGACAGCTACGAAGCGAAGATGCGTGCCGGTGAGAATCCGGAAAGCTTGGATAAGGAATTTCTTCGCCTGTGGATCAGCGAACGCTGCGATCCGTACAAAGAGGATGTCCCAGAAATCCCTGTGGATACGTTGATGGCGTTTAGCGGAAAATACGTGAAGCTCTTTGAACAGGTGACGGGGCGCACTTTCGAGAAGCCCTCGGGTGACCAGTCTATCCGCGACCGGGTTCGAGAAAGCTTAGAAAAGGCCTTTCCGGACTATTTCAATTAGGACCGAACCATGACGGCAGAGATGCGGTACCCGAAAAAACGGGCGGGCGTAAACGGCCTCGAAATGGCTTATGTCGATGAAGGCGAAGGCGATCCGATTGTCTTTCTGCACGGCAATCCGGTTTCCTCCTATCTCTGGCGGAACATCCTGCCGCATCTGGAGGGTAAGGGACGCCTGATCGCACCCGACCTGATCGGGATGGGGGATTCCGACCGCCTGCCGAATAGTGGCCCCGGCGAATACCGGTTCGTCCAGCACCGCGCGTATCTGGATGCCCTGTTTGAGCAAATCGGTGTTCGAGAAAAGGTCACGTTGGTCATCCACGATTGGGGATCGGCATTAGGATTTCATTGGGCTCACCGTCATCCGCAGGTTGTAAAAGGGATTGCCTATATGGAGGCGATTGTCCGACCGCTCCCGTGGGACGACTGGCCGGATCAAAGCCGTAATGCTTTCAAAGGTTTGCGGTCCGAAGGTGGCGAAGAAATGGTTCTGGAGAAGAATTTCTTCGTCGAAAAGCTATTGCCCCATGCGATCCTGCGGACATTGGACGAAGCGGAGATGGCGGAATACAGACGTCCATTTTTGGAGCCGGGTGAGAGTCGTCGCCCGACCTTGACGTGGCCGCGGGAAATTCCGATCGACGGAGAGCCGGCCGATGTCGTCAAGATCGTTGGCGATTACGCGGACTGGCTCGCAAAGGGCGACGTGCCGAAGCTTTTTGTTGATGCCGATCCAGGTGCCATCCTTGTCGGCAAACAGCGGGAGTTTTGCCGCGCTTGGCCCAATCAAACGACTGTCACCGTCAAAGGCCATCACTTCATCCAAGAAGATTCGCCAGAGGAGATCGGCCGAGCGATTGCCGATTGGTATTCGACGCTCTAACCGCCCGCGTTACGCGGCCGCTTTGGTGTCCCGCCATGTCCGGGCAAGTGCGATTACGTCGGCGACGTCTTCTTCCGTATTGTACAGATGTAGGGACAGGCGAATGAGGCCTTTGCGAATGGAATGTTGTACCTTGTTGGCACTTAGATGCTGCGAAAGCGAAGACATCTCTTCGTCGTCCGTCGAATCATGACCGCCACCGCCAAGACGCCCGACACACAATAAACTTGTTAGATGAGCGCCCGCCGGGCCGCCGACCACAGGTAAATCGAGCGCGAGCAGTCCGTCGGCCAATTGCCGGGTGAGTGCGCCAACATGGGCCTCGATGTTCTTTGTGCCGATATCGTTGAGTAGATCAATTGATTCCGCGGCGGCATAGGCGCCGACGTAATTGTGATTGCCGAGATCGAACCGCCTGGCGCCCGGCATTAAACGGTAGTTGTCGGATTCAAGTGCCGCTTCATGAACGCCGCTCCCGAGGTCGACACCGAAGCGCGCCAAATACACAGGGGTGATCCGGTCCGCCCATTCGCGTCGACAATAGAGCAGGCCCATACCGTAAAGCCCAAGAAGGCCCTTTTGGGTCGAGACTGCGAGGCCGTCTATCTTTAGTGCTTCGATATCGGTCTCGATAATGCCGACGGATTGCACTCCATCGACCAGGAAAAATGCGCCACGGTCTCGGCAAGCAGCGCCAAGCGGTGCGATATCTGTCCGAAATCCCGGTGAGAAGCTGACCGACGCAACCGTGACGCAACGGGTTTTCTCATCCATTGCCGCAATCATGTCTTCTATCGGCATATGTCCGTTGTTGCCTGGGACCGTGCGTATTTCCACACCCAGCCGCTCCCGCAGATGCAGCCAAGGATAGACGTTATTCGGATGCTCTAAATCAGGGCATAAGACGACATTGTCGCCGGCTTTTAAATCCAAGGCAGCGACAATGGCATTCAAACCTTCCGACACGTTCTTGGTAATCGCGATTTCATCCGTTTGTGCATTGATCATCTGCGCGAACCCACCGCGTACGCGCTCGACCGTCTCGAACATTTCGTCCTTGTCGCCTGAGCCGAAGGTGCCAGCGTCCAAGAGCGCGTCCACCGCGGAGCGTGCGCATTTCGGTGTCAGGCCGCGTGCGGCGCAGTTCAGATAGATTTGATCCTTTGCACCCGGGAATTCTTCTGCAATTCGACCCAAATCGATAGGCATGACTTGTGACCCTTTCGGTTCCATCAACGAAGAACTCTAAGGCAAATAGATGTTTTTGCCACGATCCGCCTTAAATTTGTGAACGGAAAAACCAATCTGGTTGGTGTGACACACACGTAATTTTCTTTTGATGGTCGAGAGAGAAGGACTTTGCTAGGTATGGGATCATGAAATCCGATACGCCAATCGTAAAAGATCTCGTCCTTATTGGCGGCGGCCATTCACATGTCGCCGTGCTGAAGATGTTCGGTATGAAGCCTATGCCGGGTGTTCGAATCACGTTGATAACGCGGGATGTGGACACACCGTACTCCGGCATGCTGCCCGGATATATCGCCGGGCACTACGAATTCGATGAAACGCACATAGACCTTCGGCCGCTCGCGCAGTTTGCGGGTGCGCGCATTTATCACGACGAAGCTGTCGGCATCGACCACGTCAACAAGAAGGTGGTTTGCCGAAACCGACCGCCCGTTGCATTCGACGTATTGTCGGTCAATATCGGCTCAACGCCGCATATGGAAACGCCGGGCGCGAAAGCGCATGTAACGCCGGTTAAACCCATTAACAATTTTGTGGATCGCTGGCAGGGGCTGTTTGATCGTGTGCGGGAACGTTCGGACGAGATTCACATTGGCGGCGTGGGTGCGGGTGCCGGTGGAGTTGAAGTTCTACTCGCCATCGAGCACCGGTTACGCCGGGATTTCAAAGAGGCCGGCCGCGCATCGGATCACATCAAATTTCATCTGATCACGGACGCGAACGATGTCCTCGTCTCCCACAACCCGTCCGTCCGCCGAAAGTTCAATCGTGTCCTGAAAGAGCGTGGTGTTCAGGTTCACACCAACCATAAAGTCGTCGGGGTCGAAGACGGCGCGGTGACCTGTGAAAACGGCGCGCGTATCGCGCTCGATGAGATCCTCTGGGTGACACCCGCTGGTGCTGCGCCTTGGCTGCGCCAGGAGACCAAATTGGGGCTCGACGATCGCGGTTTCATCGCCGTGCACGATACGCTCGAGACGGAATCGCATCCCGGTATCTTTGCAGCTGGCGATATCGCCGGCGTCGCCAGTCATCCGCGGCCTAAAGCCGGCGTATTTGCGGTGCGGCAGGGCCCGCCGCTGGCGGAGAACTTGCGACGCGCATTGACAGGACGTCCGCTCAAGTCGTTCCGTCCGCAAAGCGATTTCCTAAGTTTGGTCTCCACGGGCGACAAATACGCGGTTGGCTCGCGAAACGGTTGGGCCGTCGAAGGCGAATGGGTGTGGCAGCTCAAGAATTGGATCGACCTTCGTTGGATGCGGAAATACCAAGACCTGCCGAAAATGGAAGAGGACAACGAGGTCGAAATCGCCGCTGGACTCGCAGATGCCGAGGCGATGAAGGAGATTTCCGCCATTGCAATGCGCTGCGGCGGTTGCGGCGCCAAAGTTGGGACGGATGTTCTCGGCCGTGCCTTGCAGATGTTGGAGCCGGTCAAACGACCGGACGTTCTGATTGGACTGAATGAACCGGATGACGCGGCGGTCGTCGAAGTGCCGCCCGGCAAGGTTATGGTACACACGGTCGATTTCTTCCGCGCGTTTGTCGACGACCCATATATTTTCGGCCAGGTGGCGGCCAATCATGCGCTCGGTGACGTATTTGCGATGGGGGCGGAGCCGCAATCCGCGCTTGCCGTTGCATCCGTGCCGTTCGGACCGGAAGCGAAGGTCGAAGAAGCACTGTTCCATATGATGTCGGGCGCGATGGATGTATTGGCGGATGCCGGCGCGTCGCTTGTCGGCGGCCATACGAGCGAAGCCTCGGAGCTGGCGCTTGGCTTCTCGATCAACGGTCTTGCCGACCGGGATAAAATTCTTCGCAAAGGCGGCATGCAGGCGGGCGACCGCTTGATCCTCACGAAGCCGCTCGGCACCGGCACCTTGTTCGCGGCCGATATGCGAGGCGACGCCAAGGGCCGATGGATCGATGATGCGTTGGCATCGATGGTGCAGTCGAACCGCATAGGATCCGAAGTTCTGTTTGCACGTGGTGCTACCGCTTGCACGGACGTGACGGGTTTCGGTCTGCTTGGACACCTGGTTGAAATGGCCCGCCCCTCGGAAGTCGATGTCGAACTGGATCTCAATGCGTTGCCGCTCTTGGATGGCGCATTGGACTGCGTGCGGAATGGTATTTTCTCATCCTTGCAGCCACAGAACGTCCGGTTGCGGCGGGCCATCCGGGCGGATTCCAACGGCGGACGAGAGTCGGAGCTGCTGCCGCTAATCTTCGACCCGCAGACCGCGGGCGGTCTTTTGGCGACTGTGCCGGAAGCTGAGGCCGAAGGTTGTGTCGATGCGCTGCGTGAAGCCGGCTATTCAACAGCGACGGTCGTCGGCCGAATTCTGCCGCAGAGCAACCATTTGGAGCCGATCACGCTCCTTGGTTAAGGCCAGCCAAGAGAGATTTCCACGCGGCGAGTTCACGCTTTTCCGTAAATTCGGGTCTTAGGGCGCGAACTTGAGCTGAAAGAGCCTTAAAGAACCCTTTGTCCGTTTCCAGGCGCATCAGCAATTTGGCGAGCGCAAGCGTGTCTTCGGTGGGGTAGTAGCCTTGATAGTCTGCGCCGAGCAGTCCGACATTGCCGTCTATTTTGGAGGCGATAACAGGAAGGCCGGCCATGATCGCTTCGGAGACCACATTGGCGCCACCCTCTTGGCAAGATGAAATGACCATGGCGCGGGCGCGGGCCATTTTCTGTCGGACTTGCCACCTGGGAACCTCGCCAACCCAATGGTATCGCGCGTTCTGGCTCATTTCTTCGACGGCTACGTCGCGATATGCATTGTCGATCGCTTTACCCATATGGACGACTTGAATCAGCGATGTATCAGGCAATCTTCGAGCCGCTTTAGCCGCGCGCATCGGGTCTTTTTCATCGCGAAGATGGCCGGCAACCATAATCTCGAACTTGCGTTTTAGCGGGTGCTTGCGCCGGATCGGCGGGGCCGATTGTCGAATGACGTGGAGCTTCCTGTGAAATCGACGTGGAATCGCGCGTGCGACGCGATTGTGGAGACAGACCAAGTGATCGGCCAGTGCCATGGAACCATGCGTCTCCTCGGGGTGGGTGGTCTGGAAGCTATTGATGTCGGTCCCGGCAAGACAGAGAATCAACGGAATATGCGGGTGATCTTCCCGGAATCGGCGAATGGAGGACGCGCTCCGCCAGGCGTGAATTGCCAGCATTGCATCGCTCGGCGCGCCGTCGTATTCCGTGAGTGTGCGCGGCCGATGACCGAGCTTCTTGAGAATAGCGGACCATCGATTGGCCGTCGCACGGTTTCCGGACCGGTCGCCTTTCTTGGCGGGGGTGACGATGGTGATTTTCATGAACGACCGATTGATTGCTGCGAGATGAGTGAAAGACTGACGAAAGAAACTTTGGTTTCCAATCTCCAGGATGCCAGGGGGCGCACGATTGAGTTGGTTCACGGTCTGGACGATGATCAATTGATGGGGCCTCGGATCGACATCGTCAATCCATTGCTCTGGGAGATCGGGCATTTGGCCTGGTTTCACGAACATTTCGTTCTTCGGCGTATCGACAAAGCGGATCCGATTATGCCCCAGACCGATAAACTCTACGACTCGATGAAAGTTCATCACGATACACGATGGGATCTCGACCTGCCGGATTTGCACGGGACGTTTCAGTATATGCGCGCGGTCGAAGACGCGATGATCGACCGCCTGAAAGACGGCGAAGCGAATGAAGAGGAATCCTATCTCTACCAGCTGACGACCTTCCATGAGGATATGCACGACGAGGCCTTCACCTACACGCGCCAAACGCTCTCATATCCGGCGCCTGAGTTTCGCGCAGCCAAGGACCAAGTTGCGCCCGATGTTGGCGCCTTACCGGGGGATGCCGATGTAGCGGGCGGTCAGATCGAGCTTGGTTCGCGCGCGGGCGGACCGTTCATCTTCGATAACGAGAAGTTCGGGCATGTGGTCGAAATTGCGCCGTTTCAGATTGCAAGAACCCCGGTGACGAACGCGGCGTTCCGCGACTTCGTCGAAGCGGGCGGCTATTCCGACAAGCGTTACTGGAGCGACGCGGGCTGGCGCTGGCGTGAAGAAGTTAAGGCGGTGCATCCCATCTATTGGCGACGCGGCGATGACGGCAACTGGTGGGTGCGTACTTTCGACACGGAAATTCCGCTGCCGCCAAATCATCCGGTTAGTCACGTGAGCTGGTTCGAGGCTGAAGCTTGGTGCCGATGGGCCGGTCGTCGTTTGCCGAGCGAAGCCGAATGGGAAGCGGCGGCGGCTTATCGCCCAACCGGGCAACTTAAAAGCGATATGCCGAAACGCCGGTATGCTTGGGGGGATTCCATAGATGGATGCCCGGCAAATCTCGACGGACGGCATCTGGGAGTTGTCGATGTTGGGGCCTATCCGGCAGGTGACAGCGCCGTCGGGTGTCGTCAGATGATCGGCAATGTGTGGGAATGGACCTCGAGCGACTTTTTGCCTTTCCCCGGTTTCAGCGTCGATCCGTACGAGGATTATTCGAAACCGTGGTTTGGCACGCGAAAGGTTCTAAGGGGTGGCGCTTGGGCGACCCGGAGCCGGATGGTGAGCAATACCTATCGAAATTTCTTCACACCCGACCGTCGCGATACGATAGGCGGTTTCCGTACCTGCGCGATTTGACGTCGAGCTGCAGGGGTCGCTATGGTGCCGGGCACCTCAAATTGCATCCCGGTCATGCCAGAACCTAAACTTGCTTCCTTCAGCGACCTTTCGCCCGCCGAAGACGATTTTCTCGGTGACGTGATCGCAGGGCTATCCGCCTCTCCCAAATCCTTGCCGTGTAAGTACTTCTACGACGCGCACGGCTCCAAACTCTTCGACCAGATTTGCGAATTGCCGGAGTATTATCCAACGCGCACGGAAACGGCTCTGATGCGCGAGAAAGCGGGGGAGATGGCAGCCGTGATCGGGCCGGGTGTGCAGGTCCTGGAATATGGTTGCGGCTCGATCGAGAAAGTCCGCGTCTTGCTGGACGCGCTTGAAGAACCGGCGTCCTACATCGCGGTTGATATCTCCCGCGAGCATCTTCGCGCGGCGGCGGAAAATTTGGCGCATGACTATCCGGCGCTCCAGGTCCATGCGCTCTGTACGGATTTTTCGCAGGATTTCGATATTCCAGAAGGTATTCCGGGCGAGCGCCGTGTCGCATTCTTTCCGGGTTCGACCATCGGCAATTTCGAGACGCAAGCCGCCGCCGCATTTTTAAAGCGGATCGCGGCGCATGTCGGTAAGGGTGGCGGACTGTTGATTGGCGCCGACCGGAAAAAAGACGAAGCGGTTCTTTATGATGCCTATAATGACAGTGCCGGTGTCACCGCCGATTTCAATCTCAATCTACTGACGCGTATCAACAACGAGCTCGGCGGTGATTTCGATCTCTCGGCCTTTACGCACGATGCACCCTACAATGTCGAAGATGGTCGCATCGAGATGTTCCTGATCAGTTCGCGTGATCAAGTGGTGAAGCTTGGCAATCGCATGTTCGAGTTTGCCGCAGGCGAGAGGATCCATACCGAGAACTCACACAAATACGAGATCGAAGAGTTCCAAGACTTGGCGCGCAATGCGGGTTTTGCGCCAAAACAAGTTTGGAGCGATGCGGCAGCACTCTTTAGTGTGCACTACTTCGAAGTCGAATAAACTCGGCCTTAATCGGCCAGGAATTCCTTAACGGTCGCCATAAACTCGTTGAGTTTATCGTGGTGGACCCAGTGTCCGGCACCTTCGAAATTTGCGAACTGTGCATTTTGAAAATGCTGGGCTCGTCCGTCGACTTCCGGATCGCTGGCCCAACTTTCCGTGCCGCGCACCAGT
The DNA here is from genome assembly GCA_002716125.1 of Rhodospirillaceae bacterium. Taxonomy (GTDB): domain Bacteria; phylum Pseudomonadota; class Alphaproteobacteria; order UBA8366; family UBA8366; genus UBA6544. The sequence goes on along the minus strand of PAZH01000040.1, from coordinate 54,736 downwards.
AATGTTGGACAGGTGATGCGCTGCCAGAGTTTTTGACGCTCAGACTCTGGAAAGCCGAAGGGTGCGCGAATGCGCGTGTAGTTGTCGTACTTCCAGCTATACGTGCCGTCTTCGTTTTGGTTGACGCCGTGGACCGTCAGATGACGAGCTTGATCCGGTGTGAGGTGCGGGTTCGCCTCTTGCATACGCTGGAAGGCCTCTTCGATCGAAGGGTAGCGTCGCGCCACGCGGCCGGATATGCCGCGCGTAAAGTCGACCCATTCGGTGATCCGCTCTTCAGGCTGTTTGTTTTCGCGTTCCTTCACTTGGTCCGGTGGCCAACCGAGCCCTTCGATGGCCACGAGTTTGCGTACGGTCTCTGGATAGAGGGCGGTGTATTGCAGGCTGATTGCCCCGCCGAGCGAGTGGCCAATTATCGTAATGGGTTGATGTTTGGTTTGATGCAGCAATTGGGCGATGTCGTAAACATAGTCGGAGAGACCATAGCTGCCCCCGATCATCCACTGCGAATCACCGTGACCGCGCAGGTCCGGCGCAATGATATGCCAGTCTTCGCGCAAGGCTTCCGCGACCCAATCCCAATTCCGGCAATGGTCTCGACCACCATGAACGAGAAGAAGTGGCGGCGCGTCCGCATTGCCCCAGTCGACGTAGTGAAGACGTAGGCGTTGCGAGAAATAGGAATGCGAAGTCGGTCCGGGGATGTCGATGGCCATGCGGCCTCCTGGCTCGTGCAGCAAAAACAAACGGGGGCTCGGCGTTAGACGAGCCCCCGGTATTTAGTGCGATTCCCGTCCGCTGCCAAGCGGCGGGCGGTGCGACTATTCGCGCGACGCGTAGAGTTTGATCAGCTTCACCGCATCTTCCGGCTCCATACGGCCGATCGGCCCGGAGCTGTAGGTTGAAGAAGCGACGCTGTCGTCCTTACGGATAATGAATTCGGACGGTTGGATGATGCTGCGGCGGTCTTCCCACCACGATCCCACGGAATCGCCCTGCTCGCGCGTCATGTTGACCGCGACGGGGAAAGTGAGGTCCGCACCAAGCTCTGGGTATTTGTCTTCGCCGTCGACGCTGCCTGCGAGCACCACTTTCGCATCTGTTGCCGCAAGCTCGTCCTTTAACGCTTCATAGCCGGCCAACTGCCGGCGGCAGTAAGGTCACCAGTGTCCTCTGTAAAGGAGAACGATGTTGTACCTAGCGTCCAGATTGTCTTTGAGGTTGAAGGTGCCGCCGCCGACGACATTCACCTCTAGATCGGGAAAGATATCTCCCGCGTCGAGTTTTTCACCCATTTGTTTCCTCATATTGGTCATGACGCCAGCAATCGGCGTCGATTAGGTGAGCGATATTCTAAAAGCCTATATCGAAAGCGCCAGTAAACCTTAAGAGAGCGCGCGCTGAACGGTTTGTGATAAGAGCGCGACGACGCTTGCATGCACATCTGGATGCATGCCGTCGCCCGTCGCATCCAACATGCCGGACATCCCGTCGACGAGGCCGGCGGACGGCGAGAAATCCAGCAACCGCCGTTCAGCCGCTGACGTGTGCGCGAGTTTCGGATTGTTCTTTAGGATGGCGAGCGCCGCCGCGACAGCGTAACAGCCCCAGTTCGAGACACCGGCGGGGACGAGCACGTCGGTCGCCATTTCGGCGCAGAGGACATCGCCGTGCGGAATGTGGGCTGCGACAGCTTCCTTAACAGCGCCCATCCCGATCTCATTACCGCCGTCGCCGATACCAATGGTTGGCAAACCGCGTTCCGATGCGAGTTCGACGACATAATCGAGCTTTTCGCGCCCTTCGCTGTAATCCTGGCCCAACGCATTCCGATACGTTCCGTCCGCGGACATACCGGCCCGTTCACAGGCGATGACGGTCTTCGGCGCATAGGTGTCCAGGAGGCGCATGGCGGCCTGTCGGGCGGCGGCCTCTTCAATCGCACCGTTCTCCAACACCGCGACACCGGTGAAGCGCGGCAAGGCGGTCGCGGTTTTTGCTTGTTCGTACGAAACGACGTTCAAACCCGCGAAAGCGACCATCTTGGCGACACGGTCGCGAATCGAAGCATCCACAATGATGACGGGAATGGCATTGCATCCGAGGCTGAGAGCCCGTGCGAGTACCGCCGCCCCGATCGGACCGTCGTTCTCGGCAATATCCGGCGACACGCTCGCACGGGTGAGCGAGCCCGTAATGATGAAAACCGCGTCGCCGCTCTTTACATCGGCAAGATGATTTGCAGCCGCCAGTGATAGCGGCCCGTCAACGAGGGCGCGTGCCGGTTCGAAAAGCCCCGCAACGCCGCGGCCCCCCACATCCAGGCACACAATTCGATCGATAAGGTCGAAGAAGACGTTGTCGTCCGGCATGGCTTAGTACCCTCGTTCGATGTCGGCGATTCCGTCAAGCGGTTCGCCGCGGCGATAGCGTTCGATGTTGGCCGCGATAGACCGGGCGCAGGAGCGCGGCACGATCTCGCCCGCGACATGGGGTGTCATGATGACCTTGGGGTGGTCCCAATAAGAATGATCGGCCGGTAAAGGCTCTTGGTTGAAAACATCGAGAAAGGCGCCGCCGATATGGCCCGAGTCCAGCGCTGCGAGAAGGTCTTCGTCGACGACATGCCCGCCACGGCCAATATTCGTAATGAAGGCTCCTTCAGGTAAGGCCGCCAATGTCTCTTTGTTGACGATTCCGCGGGTCTCCGAGGTGAGCGGTAAAACCACGACGATCTGTTGGCATTGCGGTAGCATTTCGAAAAGACCGTCTTTGCCCGCGTGGCATGAAATGCCTTCGAGTTGTTTCGGATTGCGGCTCCAACCGTGAACCTGAAAGCCGAGTCCGCGCAGCTTATACGCAACGTCCGAGCCTATGGCACCTATCCCTAGAACGCCGATATGCGTGTCGGGCGTGAAGTTCGGCCATCGTTTTTTCCAAATCTTGTTGCTCTGGTCTGATTGGAATTGCGGCATAAACCGATGGAAACCCAGCACGGCGTAGACCGCGTATTCCGACATCATGGTGGACAAGGTGTCGTCGATAATACGCACGATGGGCACATGTACCGGCCGATCCGGATCCTGGAGCACATGATCGAATCCGGCAGCAAGCGACAAGATCAGCTTCAAGTTCGGGAAACTTGCCAAAAGACCTGCTTTTGGTTGCCAACAGAGGACATACTCGACGTCCGTGGGATCGCCCAAATCGGGATAGATTCGAACGCGAATGTCCGACGGCAAAGCGCTTTGTAATTCCGCCGACCAGAGTTCGGCTGGGTCTTGTTCGGAATAGAAGAGCAGGGCGGACAATGCGGTTCCCTTCGACGGATCGATGCACGTGATGGAGGTTAGTCTATCGTGCCCATTTGCCAATCGCACGCCGAAGGCGATGCGTGACACATCGCCGGTGCTTGTCTAAAAGACCGGATGTCTCACGGTAGTGCCACCGAGCCCTCCATCTTCAAAGCCGCTGCTTGGATGACCGGCACATTGCTGTCGTTCACTTTCATGGCTATCGCGGTCCGCGAGCTTCACGCGGCGGAGATTCACACGTTCGAGATGTTGGCGATGCGGAGCCTCGTCGGACTCATCGTTGTGACGTGTATCGCCTGGCGTTTTGGCTGGCACCTCATTCGGACATATCAGCCAAAGCTTCAAGTGGGCCGTAATATCGTGCATTTCGGCGGTCAATCGACCTGGATTTACGGTCTTTCGCTATTACCGCTCGCCGAAGTCTTTGCCATCGAATTCACGATTCCGATATGGGTCGCTTTGCTCGCGGTCATTTTTTTGGGTGAGCGTATGACCAAAGGTCGCTTTATCGCGATCGGCGGCGGGTTCTTGGGTATTTTGGTCATCTTGCAGCCGGGCATTGAGATCATTCAGCTCGGTGCCTTCGTCGTTTTGGGCAGCGCCATGTGCTTTGGCACGGCGATTACCTGTACCAAGAAACTGGTCTCAACGGATTCACCGCTCGCGGTATTGTTCTTTATGTGCCTCATTCAGCTGCCAATGGGACTGATCCCGGCATTATTCGTGTGGGTGACACCGCAAGGTATCGAGTGGCTCTATCTGGTAATAATCGGTTTGATGGGACTCTCGGCGCATTATTGCGAGGCCCATGCGTTTCGCCATGCCGACGCAACGGTCGTTATTCCGTTGCAATTCCTGCGCTTGCCCCTCATCGCGATCGTCGGATTCTTGCTTTACGATGAGTCTTTGGAACTGGCGGTCTTCTTGGGCGCCATCCTTATCTTCAGCGGCAACTACTACAACATTCGGCTGGAAGCCCGGCAACAAAAGGCGGATTGAACCGGGCTTGGCGTTGACTCGTCTCGGGTCCAATCAGTATTTTGGCGCATGTCCGATCCCGAACTTCTCGCAGAAATGGAGAAATTGCGCATCCTCGTTGTCGACGACGAAGAGGAGATTCGCGATTTGTTGCAGGAAATCCTGCGAGACATCGGAATTGTACGTGTCCATCTGGCGGAAAACGGCGAAATGGCTTGGCAACGTCTTAGCCGTAGCGAGCTCGATTACGATCTTGTTATCAGCGATTGGCTGATGCCTCGGATGGACGGTCTTCAGCTGCTTCAAAAGATGCGGCAATGGGGATCGGAAACGCCGTTCATGATGTTAACGGTGAAGGTAACCGGAGAGGCCGTTGCGGCCGCCAAAGAAGCCGGTGTGACGCTTTATGTCGCGAAACCCTTTACGTACGGTGACTTCTCGAAAAAGATTTCCGCGCTCGCTAAGCAAATTATCGAGAACAAGGCAGCCGCCTAGATTCTATAACACGAGCTCGTCGCTCAAGAGCTGCCCCTTCAGACGCGGATAAACTTCATTCAATACGCGCGTGATCCGGTCGCGGCGAACGTCGTTCAAGTCGCGGCGGCGCCGCTCTCGAACAAGCTTTTTCGTCGAAGCGCGGATTGCCGCGAGTTTCGCATCGCGAATCCGTTCCCGGGTCTCGTGATATGTTTCAAACATGCCGGTTGTGGCTAGTAGGTCGCCGAAACTCTCGTTCGAGAAGATCTTGTTTTGTGCGCCGACATCGTAGACCGCATTGGCATCCGAAGCCGCGCGGTCGAGCAATTGGCGGATTGCTTTTCGATAAACGTATTCGATGGTTTCCTGGGGGACCGCGTCATAGCGCGCTAGATGATAAAGAGCGCCGGGCAGTTTGGGATGGAAAACCTGAACGTCGCCCGGAACACGTTTCTCGCTTGCCAACCTGTTCCGGAGAAACCGGCGTCTTGGTTTGAAGTGTGAAATGACAACTTCTCGGGTTTTCGCCCGGGCCGACTTTCCGTACCGCGCGTAGATGTTGAGAAACTCGCGAATCGTTTTGTGATGCATAAACGGAACTTCGTCTGGATATTGCAGCGTCACCACCCAGTTTGAGAAAGCCTGGACACAATGATCGATATCGAGATGCGCTTCGCCGTTGAAGTCGATCAGACCAAGCCGTGCGATGATTTCGGATTCCGGCACGCCGCGATCCGTGAGATAAGCGAGGAGATAGGGATGATACTTTTGCCTTAATGCGCTGTTTGCGAACCCCCGCACTTGGATCAATAGGTCGTTTCGGAACTCGATTGCCGCGTGCGGATGATTGTCCGGATCGCGGAGCGACAAGACTTCGGATCCGAGAAACCGATCGACATCGTGCAGGCAATTTCGCAAAAGCTTCGATTCACGCAAAAATGCCGTCACTGTATCGAGGTGCACGATACGATAACCGTCGTCGAACGACCAAACGCAATGCGTATCATCCGGGCGTTCCACAATCTGGCGTTCATTGCGCCGGTTTTCCGTTAGCTGCCAGGTTCGTGCGAGTTTGAGAGCCTCCGGTACAGAGATACGATTTAGCCGTTGCCGATGGCGGTCTGCGGGCTTTTGAGCGCGCATCCAGGATATGAGTGTAGCGATTGGCCCGGCATTGAGGCGGCCAGCATCGACACCCTCCGCATCGAAAAGATGGACGGCGCGGCCGTCCCGGATATCCCGGACCGCCCATGCGCTGACGGGGGGCGATAAAGTGCCGCGCGAATACAATTCGGCAAGATGTTGAAAATCGGTAATTTCCGATATCAGCGTTTCCTGGTTGCTGAGATAACGGCGAAAGTTACGCCGCCACCAAAGCTTCAGGTCTTCGCTTTCAAATTGACAAGCATAGGACTCGGCAACGCGTTCGACTTGCTGCGCATTTATCAGATTGGAGGCAAATTTCGCCCGCCGCGCTCCCATCTCACGCTCCTTAGACTTGAGCCGAAACGTACGGTCTCTAGAATGGTATTATCCCGCTAAGAAATGCGGCACAAACGATGATATGACGCCGGGTATAGGAATTTAAAGCCTAACTTCAGGAATTCCGGACCGAGGTGCCTAGGGGAGAAATCAATGTCAACGAGCGTAACCTTGGACGTTTCGCGCCGCCGGCCGTTTGCCGACGGGATCGCTTTTGGAGAGATCGGTGCTTTCGAACGTCTCGATGGCGTCGCACGTTTTACAATCGATCCGCATGCACCGGGCGATGTTCATATTGTCGATTTGGACAAGGCCCCTCAGAACGCCGACGGATTGGTCGAGTACTCTGCCGACTTCTCGATCATAAAGCCTGTGGAAATGAGCAAGGCGAACGGTCGTATCTTTTTCGACTACGGCAATCGCGGAAATATGCGCGCGATCCAATTTTTTAACGACGCACCCGCATCGAACGATCCGATTGCAGCGGCGCATGCAGGCAATGGTTATCTTATGCGACGCGGGTATGTCGTGGCGAATTGCGCTTGGCAGGGCGATCTTTGGCCCGGCGACGGACGCATGACAATGAATTTGCCGGTAGCCACTGACGACGACACGCCGATTTCCGGGCTTGTTCGCAGCGAGTTTATCGTCGCCGCACCGGGCCAGGCCTGCATGCCGCTCAGCGGGCGCGCATCGACGCGCTGCCATCCGACGGTTTCGCTCGATACTGCGACAGCGCGACTAACGCGCCGGCGCTATCCAGAGGACGAGCGCGAAGAAATTTCACCCGACCGTTGGTCGTTCGCGCGGATTGAAGGCGGGGTCGGGCTGGACAACCAGGGGGCGGAAACGGCGATCGTGCCGTCCGATTGTCACATCCTGTTGCCCGAAGGTTTCGAGACCGGCTGGATCTATGAGATCGTCTATACAGGCCGGGACCCGCTGGTGATGAATTTGGGTCACGCCGCAGTCCGCGATTTTGTGAGTTTTCTCAAGAACGGAGAAAAAGACGCGGCCGGTACGCCGAACCCCTTGGGTGGCGGCATGGAGAAGGCTTATGCCTGGGGGCGCTCGCAAACGGGGCGCTGTATTCGCGACATGATCCATCAGGGCTTCAATGCGGATATCGAGGGCAAGCGTGTCTTTGACGGCGTGCTGCCGCATGTCTCCGGCGGTGGTCTAATGTGGCTCAATCATCGCTTTGCGTGCGGGGTGAGTGCAGCCGGACAGCAGTATGAGGACCATGAGAATATCGCTGACCGTTTCCCCTTTTCCTACGCGGAATCCACCGATCACATTACCGGTAAAAGAGATGCGATCCTGAAACGCCCGGAGAGCGATCCGCTCGTGTTGCATACACAGACAGGTACCGAGTACTGGCAACGCCACGGTTCACTCGTGCATACGGACACGGAAGGCAACGATCTCGATCAGCCGGACACCGTTCGGGTCTTTCTATGGTCGAGTTCGCAGCACTTCGCGGATCCGAACCAAATGACGCCATCCCGCGGGGTGTGCCAGCAGAACAACAATATCGTGAAAACGTCCATGTTTTTCCGCGGTATGCTGGATGCGATGGACGCGTGGGCGACGGACGGCACGCCGCCGCCGGACAGCCGAATTCCGAAGCGGTCGGACGGCACGCTTGTGACGGCCGAAGAATGGCACAAGCAGTTTCCGGCACTGCCAGGTGTCAATCGTCCGAGCGGGCCAAATGGTTTGCCGGCTTATGATTTCGGTCCCGATGCGGATAGAGGTTTTCTCACCAAACAACCGCCGGAGATTGGGAATGGCAGTTATACGGTCTTGGTGCCGGCGGTCGACGCGGACGGCAACGATATCGCAGGCGTCCGCGCGCCGATGGTCCAAGCGCCGCTCGGGACATATACAGGATGGAACCTCCGCGATCGCGGCCAGGGCGAGGGCTATATGCACGAGTTTACAGGCAGTTACGTGCCGTTGCCCGAGACCGACAGCGTCCGCAGATCGACCGCCGACCCACGGCGCTCGATCGTTGAGCGTTATGGCGACAACGGTGGCTATACAAAGGCGGTCGTGGCTGCGGCAAAACAACTCGTGGCCGATCGTCTGATGCTGGAAGAAGATGTCGAAAGAGTAGAGGCACTGTCGAAGGATTGGGGACGTCCGTTGCATGACGTACGTCTCTAATGCCGGCACCGAGGATTCATAACCGCACTGCTTAGGCTTTGGGTACAGAAACAATAGACGACCTCTTTCGGAGGTACGGTCCCGCATATCGATGGTTGGCGACGGTCACTTGTATGGTGGGTGCCATGACGGTCGTGCTTTCGATGACGACCGTTAATGTCGCCTTCCCGGACATCATGGGTGCCTTCGGGATCGGCCGCGATAAAGCGCAGCTATTGTCGTCGGGGTACTTGGCGGCGATGACGGCGGGAATGGTTTCGGCCGCCTGGTTCATCTCTATCTTTGGTGAACGTCTGACAAGCGCGATCATGATGACGATCTTCATCGTTGGCTCGATGATGAGCGGTATTTCGGAGACGGAGGAAGCGCTCAACTTCGGGCGATTGATGCAAGGGATGGCGGCGGGCGTCATCCAACCGCTGACAATGGCGATCACCTTCAAGGTCTTCCCGCCCAATCGCCGAAGCACGGCAATGGGCCTGTATTCTATGGGTATTGTCCTGGCGCCCGCCGTTGGTCCGACGCTCGGCGGTATTGCCATCGAACTATTTAATTGGCGCTACGTCTTCTTCCTGACGTTGCCGACGTCGGCGCTTGCCGTATTGCTGAGTTTTCTGTTCATGCCGTCCAAGAAAGTAGATCGGAAAATTCCGAAGTTCGACTTCGTCGGTTTTGTTCTCATGTGTCTCTCGCTCTTCAGCTTGATGTTGGCGTTGTCCAGTGGTCAGCGTGAAGGGTGGGGGTCGGACTATATCCTGATACTATTTGCCATCGGACTGACATCCGGTACCGCCTTCGTTGTCTGGGAGCACTACGCGGAGGTCCCGTTGATGAATATGCGGGTCTTCCGGTTTGCGCGATTTTCTTCCGCGGCTGTGGTGGCCTTCTTTAGCGGCTGTATCTTCCTGACCTCGACGTTTCTCATACCGGTGTTCGTCCAAGAAATTCAGGGCTACACGCCGTTACGGGCGGGATATCTTTTGATGCCGGGCGGCTTGTCGCTCTTATTGTTTTTCCCGTTGGCGGGGCGTATCGCGGATTCGGTTCCGGCCCATATCGTGATCGGCACCGGATTGCTGTCCTATATGGTTGCTTTCACACTTCTCAACGGCGTCGACGTGAATACGCCGTTTTGGACTTTCGTCTTTTGGACCTTCTTTATCCGCTTCGGGTTGGCCTGCACGACGCCGGTGGTGAATGCGACGGCCTTGAAAGCGGTGCCGGGCGAAATGGTCAATCAAGCGAGCGGTACGATCAATCTGATCCGGCAACTGGGAGCGGCCTTCGGCATGAATTGCGTTGTCGCATTCATGGAGACCCGGATTCCATTCCATGGCGATGCGTTCTCCGCCATGCAGTCGAAAGGCAGTTCGGCCAGCACGGAAATGTTGGACACGACCCAGCGGCTTCTATCGGAGGCGGGGGTCTCCGCAGCCGATCGCAGTGCCGGTGCACTCCATTATTTTGGCGAAATCGTCTATGCGCAGGCAAGCACGATGGGATACCAAGACGCCTTCGCCTCTTTGGGTATCATCGCCGCCGCGGGAATCGTGCCGGTCTGGATATTGGCGCGTTTCAAAGAACGGCCCGGCTAACCGCCTATCTCTTGCCGTTAGACCGGTACCGTGCCCTGCATCGTCACGCGATGCATTACGCGGCGTTGACCGTGATAGTCGTTCAATGGGTAGTGCAACGCACATCGATTGTCCCAAACAGCGATCGATCCCGGCGCCCATTGAAAACGACAGGTAAACTCCGGGCGGATTTGGTGTTCGAAAAGAAACTCGAGAATAGGGGCGCTTTCCTCTGGCGAGGTCCCTTCGAAACAAACGGTGTGCCCCCGGTTGACATAGAGCGCCTTGCGCCCGGTCTCAGGGTGAATTCGGACGACCGGATGAATAGATTCTGTCTGCACATCCGACGCGTCTTTCGGATTTTCGTCCACACTCTTCTGACGGCCGGCAGCTGCGTCGCCTTTGCGTGAGGAATTCACACCGCGGCGTCCGTCGAGTATGGCTTTCATGGCATCGGAAAGTGTCTCATAGGCCAGGTATAAATTTGCGAACATGGTGTCGCCGCCCGTCTCTGGAATTTCTTTGGCGTATAACACGGAGCCCATGGGCGGTTCGGCGAGGTAAGCCGTGTCCGTATGCCAGACGCCGCCGAAATTGAGTTCGTCCTCCGGCTCCTTGCGCACTTCGATGACCTCCGGACATTCCGGTAGGCCGTTCAGAAAAGGATAGTAGCCGATCGGGGCAAAACGGGCCGAGAATTCAACTTGTTGCTGCGGCGTGATGTTTTGATCGCGAAAGAAAATCACCTGATGTTCGAGAAACGCGTCGTGAATCTCGGTAAAGACGTCGTCGGCCAAGGTTGCGAGGTCGGCGCCATAAATTTCGGCGCCCAAGGCACCTGAGATCGGTTTTACATCTATATGCTGATAGGACATCCCAAATCTCTCGATTGCTTAACGGTAATATGGCGGCGGCTTGTGCGACGTCAAATACGGAGTGCTCAACCTTCGAAATAGGTTGCGAGCGCGGGGGAGAGTCCTTTCGTCGGCTTCGGGTCCGGACGCGAAAATCCGCCTCGGCGCGGTGGCTCGATTGGCAAGCGCGCAAGAGATTCTGCCATTTGAACCGCACAAGAAACACCGTCAAGCAACGGCACAGGCACTTGATCGGATATCTTCCGAGCCAGTCCCGCGGTCGGTCCGCCGCCGAGGATAACGACCTCCGCTCGGTCTTCCTCCACGGCGCGTTTGCATTCTTCGAAAAGCGGATCCGCCAAATCCTCGACCACAGTCGAAATATTCCGCACGGCGACAGGTAAGACCCGCAAATTCACGATACGGTCACGGAGACCCGCGGCCTCCGCGCTTTCGCCGTACCAGTCGCGGTGACGTGGTGTCAGGCAGATGATCACGATGCGTCGTCCCAACGTATATGCCGTGTGTAAAGCGGCCTCGGAGAGGCCGACAACTGGGATATCCAGCATTTCTTTCGCGGCAGCGAGACCGGGATCGCCAAAGGCGCTTACGATCGCTGCATCGTAGCCGTCTGCCTCCGCCGCCAAAATATCCAGCAAAGCATGAGATGCGATTGCCGCTTCGACACGGGTTTCGATGAACTGAGCGCCAAACTGTGCCGTCGCCGCCGTGATCTCGACATCCGGCGAAGCGCTGCGTCGTGCTTCCGCCGCCATAACGTCGGTAACTGCCTCGGTAATATTCGGATTTGCCAATAAGATTTTCATCGCCGCCTCTTAATGTGCATATGGCGACGATAAGACGAAGGAGACCTCACCTCAAATGCCGAAAGTCTCGATGGCTTCCGTTAATTTTGTGGCGAATCCGGCGTCTTTGTGAATCGCTCTTGTGTGCTCGGGGAGCGCTTCCCCATCTGGTCTATCGAGTGGCTGGTCAATAGAACGATGGGCGTGGTCGATGTCGCATCGACGCCGCGTAGGGCGCGTGTCAATTCAAGACCGTTGAGGTTGTCGAACTCAAGGGACGTGACGACCAGGTTGGGTTTCAGGGAGACCGCCAACCGAAAGGCATCGAGCGGGTGGTCCGCATAGGCCAACTCGAACCCGTTACCGGTGAGGTCGGCACTCACCAATTTTCGCTGCACACCCTTAGACATTACCAACAGCGCCACTTTACTTTCGGCTTCCTGTTCGGATTCCGTTGTCTGAGCGATTTCGCTGGATGGCAGGCTATCTAGGATTGGTATCAGGCGGTCATTCGGAACTTCATCGCCGCCTTCAAATATCTCGCGAATTCGATCGACGAATACCTGCACATCAAGAAGGTTCTCGCTGCTCAAACGTCGTGTCGTTTCGATGTAATCTTCCAGCCGATGCGCAATCAGGCTCACCGAATCGAACCCGTATGTTCCGGCAGAACCCTTGAGCGAATGGATGTCCCGCTGAAACTCGACAAAATCAGCGCCGCGATCATCTTCTTCGCCTCGATAAAGACGGTCGATGATCGCATCGATCTTGTCGAGCTTCTCCGCGCTGGTATCGATGAACTCGCGTTTCAGCCGCTCTAAGGCATCTTGAATGTCAATTTCAGACATAATGAATATTCGGTGATGATCTGTTTGATTTTAAGGTAGGTGGGTACCGCGATCTGTCCTATGGGCACAAGTGAAATTTTCGTCAGCGACCTTTCCAAACGGGTGCTCGTTTCTCGTTGAAGGCGCGTCTGGCTTCTTTACTGTCTTCGGAGTCAAAAGCGCCCGACGTGGCCTTGAGGGCACGACGCGGAACGTCTTTGAAGTCCATATTTTCCATTTCGTAAATCAGGTCTCGCGTCACTTTCAGCGCGAGAGGTGACATCGCGGCCAATCGTTTTGCGAGCTTTCTGGCTTCGCTCTCTAATTCCGCCCGCGGGACGACTTTCGTGACCAAGCCTAAACGTCCGGCCTCTGCGGCGTCGATCGGGTCCCCGGTTAGAATCAATTCGGCCGCACGCATTCGCCCGATGAGTTTCTGTAGGTGCCAGACATGCATACCAGGTGGTGCTGCCAGGTTGGGCACGCCGGGATACCCGAAGCTGGAATCGTCCGAGGCGACGACCATGTCGCATGTGAAGGCCATCGTGCATGCACCTTCCCGCGCGTATCCATGCACCGCGGCGATGATCGGTTTCGAAAGGCCGCGCACCCGTTCGACCTGTTCGACGTAAAATTTCTCAAGGAACCGTGCCATTTCGTCCGTACCGAAACCTGCGAGATATTTAAGATCGGCACCGGCGGAAAGGCCTTTCCCTTCACCGGACAGAACAATGACCTTTACGGCGTCGTCCCTGTCGGCGTGGTCCAACGCGTCGAAATATTCGTCTGTCATCGCCTCATGAATGGCATTGACCGGGGGGCGGTCGAGCTTGATCGACGCGATGCCTTCAGAAACGTCGTAATGCAAAAATTTGTAGTCGCTCGTCATTCGGCTGCTGCGGCGGCCGCCTCCGCCTCGAAGCGGAAGCCCTTGTAATTATCTGCGACCACTTCTTCGCAGATGCGGCGATACGTGCCGACCCCGCCGATATAAGGCATGAAGAGGCGAGGCTTGCCGGGAATATTGGCGCCCATATACCAGGAGTTCGCGCGGGGAAAGAGCGTCTTGTTCGCTGCTTCCTGGACATGATCGACCCAATCGTCTTCGGCCGCGACATCGGGTTCCATCAATTCCAGGCCGTGCTCCCGCATATGAATTATGCTTTCCGTAACGAAATCGACATGCTGCTCGATTGACACGAGCATGTTGCTTTTCACCGATGGACTTCCGGGGCCGGTGATCATGAATAGGTTGGGAAAGGCTTCCGACATAAGGCCGAGATAGGTCCGCGGTCCCGCATACCATTTCTCTTTAAGGGCCAAGTCGTTACGTCCGCGGATATCGACGTTGAAGAGGGTGCCGGTCATGGCGTCGAAACCCGTTGCGAACACAATACTGTCGAATTCGAATTCACGTCCGTTGGCGACAAGCCCTTCCCGCGTGATACGTTCGATCGGCTTTTCGCTAATGTCCACCAGATCAACGTTTTCTCGGTTGTAGGTCTGGAAGTAGCCGCTATCGATGCAAATCCGCTTTGTGCCGATGGGATAGGTCTTTGGCGCCAGAAGCTCAGCGGTCTCCGGGTCCTTTACAATTCGCCGGATTTGGTTACGCACGAATTCCGAAGCCGTATCGTTGGACTCTTGGCTAAACAGAAGATCGTTAAAGGATGCCAGGAACCCGGCGCCGCCGATCTCCCAACGTTTCTCGTACGTGTCTTGACGTTCCTCTTCGTCGACCGACATCGCCGGTTTATCGTTGAGGTCCTTCATGCTGCCGTGCCCGGTATAGCGCATCTCTTCGCGCAATGCGGGGTATTTCTCCTTCCAGGACGCTTCGTAGTCCGATGTCATCGGTTCATTTTGGGACGGGATCGAATAATTTGGCGTCCGCTGAAAGACCGTCACATGGGCGGCTTCCTCCGCCAATACGGGGATTGCTTGTATGCCGGACGATCCTGTGCCGATGACGGCGATCCGCTGCCCCGTGAAATCGACTTTCTCATGCGGCCAGCTGCCGGTGTGATAGGTATTGCCTTGGTAGTTGTCTAAACCTTCGATGTTTGGCGTTTGGGCGGTTGAAATACATCCGGTCGCCATCACGAAGAACTGCGCCGTTATCTTCTCGCCCTTGTCAGTTTCGATCCGCCAGCGGCGCGTTGCTTCATTGAAATGTGCGGCTTTCACTTCGACATCGAAGTCGATGTCTTTACGAAGATCAAAACGGTCGGCCACGTGATTTGCGTAGGCCAAGATGTCGGGCTGCGCCGAGAACTTTTCCGGCCAATGCCATTCTTGTTGGAGCTCTTCGTCGAAGGAATAGGAATACTGCATGCTTTCGACATCACACCGCGCGCCGGGATAGCGGTTCCAGTACCAGGTGCCGCCGACTCCGCCGCCGCGTTCTAAGACGCGGGTCGTTAGACCGAGTTTGCGGAAACGATGCAAGAGATAGAGACCGGAGAACCCTGCGCCGACAATGACGGCATCCACCGTTGTCTCTCGTTGTTGTTTTGCAGACATACTTTTCCTTCCACGCGTTTCGCTAGATAAACTATATAATTTCACGCAATTGGGAAGCCTGGTGCCGGATGTGTTTGTCGACCCAGTCTGAACGCGTCACGATCATATAAGAATCGCTCTGGGAGGGCGCTATGAAAATCACGGAAATCCGCACGCATCTCTTGTCTGTGCCCTTCAGCGACCCGCCGAAGACAGGGTTTCTAACCTTGCCCAACATCGATCTGCTCGTGGTCGAAGTGGAAACCGATGCCGGTGTGGTCGGAACCGGCCACTTGCATCCGCTGGCGGGTGGAATGCGGACGCTGGAGATGTGCATCCATGAGATGTTAAAGCCGCTGCTTATCGGTGAAGTCGCGGATGACGTCGAGGCGTTGTGGCGGAAAATGTGGCAGGCGACCTTTATTCAAGGACGCATGGGTATCACAGTCATGGCGATGTCCGCGTTGGACATCGCACTTTGGGATGCGCTTGGCCGACAGCAAGGCAAGCCGCTATGGCAGGTTTGGGGCGGTCGCGCGGATCCTCTGCCGGTCTATGGCTCTGGCTGTTTTCGAGGGCTCGGGCATGACGGGATGATCGAAAAAGCCGAGCGCTTCGTCGGCGAAGGTTTCAAGGCGATCAAGATGCAAGTCGCGCATCTCTTCACGCATGACGAAGATGTCATCAACGTACGCGATATGCGCGAAGCGCTCGGCGACGACATCGAGATCATGGTCGACGTCAATCAGGGCTGGACGGTTGAGGAGGCGATTGCCGTCGGAAAGCGGATCGACCCCTATAACCTGTCATGGTTGGAAGAGCCGGTCATGGCGGATGACTTTGACGGGTACCATGCAATCGCGGACGCCATTGAAACGCCGGTCGTCGGGGGCGAAAACAATTTCACGCATCATGATTTCAAGCCGTTCTTCGAAAGCCGGAAGATTCCCATTCTGCAGCCGGATATTATGCGTGGCGGTTATACCGAACTTCGCATCATAGCCGAGCATGCGCACAAGGCCGGCCTTACGATGGCCTGGCACATGTTCCCCGAACTCAGCGTTCATATGACCGCGTCGATCGAGAATCCGTCATGGTTGGAATATATGGGCTGGTACGACCATCTCTGGGTCGAGCCGAATAATCCGAAAGAAGGAATGATGATTCCGCCCGATCGGCCCGGTCATGGCATGGATTTCCGGCCGGAATTGTTCCGGGACCACCCTTATACGGACTAAAACGCGGTAACGCTTAGAGGGAAGCGGTTGCCCGGTCGGCGGGCGGACTGGCGTGGCGCGCTGCGGCGTCTGGGTCCCACTGCGCGGGAAGCGCCGCTTTGATAAACGGTCCGGAATGCGCAGCCGAGCGTAGCTCGAATGTTTCCAGAAGCTTCCACATGACGATCGGAATACCGACCAGCGCGTCACCCGGGACTTCGTAAATCCGGCAAGGTCCGGCGGTGCGGAATTCGAATTCCGTCGGGCGGCCCAAAAGGACCTGCTCCTCGCCAAATACCGACTTTCGGCCGAGTGTTTCGATAACCTCGCCGTCGAAGACGCGTTCGATCTCGCCGGAATTCACGATGAAAATCGAGTCTGCGGGTACATCTTCCAAGAGGATGCCGGCCTGATCGTATTCGCGCATTTTCATCGATTTCGCGATCTTGTTCTGTACCGGCGGCGAAATTGTCTCGCCAAAGAGCCAAGTCTGCTCCAAAGCTTCGCGATATTCGAGCAAACGCTTAATTTCGTCTTCCAAGCCATTTTGACGGATGAAGCCGAGATACGAATCTTGCGTCAGTTTCAGCGCGCGAACATAGCTGACCGTGCGATATGTGGACGCCGAAGGCTTGCCATGAAGGCCCGAATATTCGCCGATCATTCCGCCGGCGGGAATAACGTTATAAACGTCGTCTTCGGAACGTATCTTTTCGACCGTGCCGGTGATAACCAAGTAAACGTCCTCTATCGAGCGGCCCTTTCGAAGGATGATCGAACCTGGCGTAAACTCGACGATCGGATGGTTCAACAGCGTTCGCAGATAGCGCGGTTCCATATTGGGGAAATAGTCGCGCAAGAACTCAAAGGAGAACCGGCGCAGGTTGTCTGTCTCGTCCGGCACCAGCGCATCGACCACGCCGAACATGGCGCTGGAGCCGATTTCTTTTTGCTTGTTGGTCAACGGGTCCGCGCGGTGCGCCAAAACGATCTTGCCGGACATATCGCTCTCAAAATCGAGGGCTTCGCCGTGGATCATACCGCCGCCGATATCGACTTTCTTGAGGTCCGCCTCGGTGAGGTATTCCTTGCAGGTGTTGTCGAACGTGGCTTGCGAAATTCCAGGCGCGGTGTCGTCGTCCGTTATCATTCCCTTGAGTACATCGATAGAGGCAATATCCGCCAAATGTGCATAGGTTAGATGCTTGCCTTCCCAGAAGGTCCGGAAGAAGAAGGAACTGGTTTCGACCGGGTGCGGCGACATGATCGGGCGGACTTCCAGCCCGTCGATATCATTCCATTCGTCGAAATTGAGATTGACGACGTCAAAATAACTCGGGATGACGTCTTCGTCGGTCGATAGAAGGGCTGACAATTTCTTAAAGACGGAGGCCCGCACCAAAGGTGTCGCGAAATACTTAATGCGATGGTCGGTCCGCATCAGGCTTGTCATGCCGGCGAAATGATCGTCGTGGCAATGGGTATGGAAAATGCCTTCGATCTCGTTCACACCGATACCGAGTGCGGTCAGCGTATAGGAGATATTCGGGCCGGCATCGATCAGGTAAATCTTACCTTGAAAGACGATCACACTCGCCATGCAAGGGCGGTTGACGTCCCAGCCGTCGCCTTGTCCAGAATGGATCACCGAGAAATAATCGCGGTTGATGCTTTTGAATCCGAGCGGGTAGGCGGACCGATCGTTGCGGCCGCGGATGACCGTTAGGTCGATTGTGACGACTTCGCCTTGATAGGACACTTGGAAAACATTTGTCCGGGTCCGTTTGATGGTGACGCCGTTCTTGATCTCGACTTCGGCTTCTTCGACGAAGAGATGGTCGAGAAGCTCTTCCGTCTCCAGAATTTTACCGAACGCGAACTTCAATTTCATCCGCATCAACTCGTCCGCCCATTCGGGCTTCACGCCGGCCTCGAGCATTTCATCCTTCGAGATCAGGCCGTAATTGCCGCGATAGATATACTCCATCTGCGACTTCACCTGTTCGCGCGATCCCAAAAGCAGCGGCTTCTCGCCTTTATTGTTCGGGTGTCCCGGGATGATCATCCCTTGGCGGTAGAGCATTTGAAGGACAGGGAATTCAGCCAGATTGCAGAACTTGCCGTTCTGAAGCGCGACGTCCGACAACAATATCGCATTGGGGCCTGTCTCGAAGCGCGCGCCGTCTCTCTCCGTCGGCACGATGAGGCGCCGCTGCATCAGATGTTTGACGGCATCTTCCGGGCACCCGCAAAGCATGTAGAGGTCCGCTTCGGGAACTTCGACCCAGTAAACACCCCGGATCACTTCCATTCGCTTGATCTTCGCCATTTAAAGGTGACTCCACGTTACGGGCGGCCACAATCGCGGCGGTCTTGCCGCTCGTGACAAAGACGTTGCGTATTTCCGTGCCTGGCTCGTCTTCAGAAGGCGCCCGCCCGGCGCGACCTCTGCGGCACGAAAACTTCCCCTCTGCAGGTCGAACGTATCAAACTGCAATATACCACTCCCGTCATAACGAATTGCGTGGGAGCGTACGAGAAGAGTCTGACAGTAACCTTTCGATGATATCGTTAACGAATGTAAACGAATCCGGGTATTTTTGGGAGTCCGGCGTGCCGAAATTCGCCAGTTGACCGGTCTAGCGTTTTCGCGCGACGACGCGGCCGCCACCAAGCGCACCGCATTGAAAAGCCTCAAGAATACAGTTGTTTCGCTCAACCACGATCTCGAAAATTCGAGGGCTAAACCGTTTCGAAAGCGTTTCTCGCATTTCGGCGAGGCGAGACATGATCGCGCGATACTGAGAGACGAATAAATCGCTCACGTTTTCTTGATGCACGACGGTGCAGCCGTTGCTCTCTAGATATCGTTTGTAATCGTCTAAGGTGGCGATATTGGGGGCGGCCATGGCGGCGAGCATGTCTTCGCGGGCTTTTCCTTCGATCGGGCCGGTTTCGATCCAATCCGTAAACGCAACGGTTCCGCCCGGCGCAAGAACAGTGCCGATTTCTGCAATGAGTTTCGCCTTGTCGGGGACGTGGCACCACGCGTCCTGCCCCCAAATCACATCGAAGGCGCCGCCAGCGAAAGGCAAATCAAGCGCATCGCCCTGTCGAAAAGAGACCAGATGATCGAGTTGCCGCGCCTTCGCGCGTTCGTTGGCTTCCGCGACATTTGTTTCGACGAGATCGAGGCCGACAACGGAACAGCCGTATGTCGCGGCGAGGTGCAGAGAGGGTCCCCCGACACCGCTGCCGATTTCCAACACCCGGCTTTGCTGTGTAACGCCGGCGAGCACCGCCAGATCTTCCGTCGAGGCGGTACCGCCGATAGATAGGTAATCGTCGGTATAGATCGTCTCGATAATCTCGATACCGAGCTTGTTGTAGTTCTTTTCGATTTCTTCGACGAGCATTTCACTTAAGCCGCCGGTTTATCGGCAACGATCAAGCGCCAACGGTGAAAGAAAACCAATTCGTCTTGGTCGTTCACGGAAAGTCCGAACCCGGCGTGCCGGCCGTCTTTCGCGAGAGTGCGGGCGATGGTGCGCAGCGGTCCGATACGCTGCGGGTCGTTCGCGATTCCGCACCACTCCTCGAACTCCCGGTCCTTGTCCCACCCTGAGATGTCTTGAATTGTAAAACCTGCGTCTTTGATTCCGCCGAAAAGTTCGGCTTCGGGCAGCATGCGGATGTGCGAAGGATCGCGAATGATTTCGATCGCGTTCTGCAAGGCAGCTTCTTCTGCATTGTCGGAGACGATGACATCGACGATGACGGCACGTCCGCCGGGTTTGAGCACTCGATACATCTCGGACATGACTTTCGCCGGTTCGGCGAAGTGATGGATCGCAAGGCGGGTGACAATACCGTCGAACGTCGCATCGGCAAACGGCATCGCTTGCGCGTCGCCTTCCCGAAACTCGACATTCACTAGTCCGGCCTCTTCGCAGCGCGCACGGGCTTTCTCCAACATGGCGGGCGTCGCATCGAAGGCGGTGATCCGCGCGGCGTTCTTTGCCAGGGCCGCGGTCACGACGCCGGGTCCGCAGGCGACATCCAACAGGACGCCTTTGCCGGCGTCGCCGATGGCACCTTGAAACCGCGATTCGACTTTCTCGTCCGCTTTGACGGCATGAACCGCAAACGTATCGGCCTGGCGTGTAAACTCTTCTTTGACGCGGTCCAGATGGTCCATGTTCGCTCCTATCCGAAAGAGAATCCTTCGTAACCGTTTTCGACAACTTCTTCGCACTTCTTAAAGTAAGCCGGAATGCCGCCGAAATAGGGCAGAAATACCCGCGCTTTCCCGGCGACGTTCGCGCCGACGTACCAGCTGTCCGTGACCGTCTTGAGGCCGATCTTGCCGAGATCCTGGCAATGTGCCCACCATACGCGCTCCGCCTCGGCGTCGGCCTCAATGGTCTTGTAGCCGTTTTTCTGGGCATGGCCGAGGCAATCTGCAATCCAGTCCACGTGCTGTTCGATCGTCGGCAGCATATTCGAGAAGACGCTCGGGCTACCGGGACCTGTGACGGTGAAGAGGTTCGGGAAATCGTGCATTGCCAGACCGAGATAGGAGGACGGGCCGTCCTTCCAACGTTCGGCGAGGGGCACCGTACCCCGGCCCCGGATATCGACCCGTGTCAGTGCGCCTGTCATAGCGTCAAAGCCAGTCGCGATGACCAAGGCATCGATTTGATGCTCAATACCGTGCGCCCGTATACCGCTCGGTGTAATTGCTTCGATGGGTTTCTCGCTGACATCGATCAGTTCGACATTTTCCCGGTTGTAGGTTTGGAAGTAGTCGATATCGACGCAGAGCCTTTTCGCGCCGATGATATTCTTCGGGCACAGCGTCTCCGCCGTCGCCGGATCGTTGACGGTGGCGCGGATCTTGTCGCGTACGAAATTGGCGGCAATGTCATTGGCGCTTTGCTCCATCATCAAATCGCCGAAAGCGCTCATGAAACCGAGACCGCCACGCTGCCAATTGTGCTCGAAGGCGGCGAACTGTTCTTTCGAAGATGCGTCGTGGACCGAGTCTTGGTTGTACACGACATCCAGGCCGCCCGGTGTCGTTTTCGCGCGGGCCCGCATTTCCGAATAATGCGCCTTAATTTCCCTCTCGCGCTCGGGATCGAGTGGTGCGTTATGGGCCGGAATGGCGTAATTGGCGGTACGTTGAAAGACCGTAAGATGCTTGGCTTCACGGGCGATATGGGGGATCGATTGAATCGCGGAGGAACCGGTTCCGATGACGCCGACCCGTTGTCCGGTAAAATCGACCTTCTCGTGCGGCCACAGCGCTGTGTGATAGGTCGGCCCGCCAAAACTGTCTAAGCCGTCGATCTTCGGCCAGTTAGGTGCGGAGAGACATCCCGTGGCCATAACGAAGTAGTGTCCTACCGTTTTTTCGCCGTCCTCGGATGTCAGTGTCCAGCGCGCGCTGTCTTCGTCGTAGGCGGCGGACGTAACGCGGGTGTTGAAATCGATATCGCGCCTTAGGTCGTAGCGTTCAGAGACGTGCTGCGCGTATTTTAAGATTTCCGGTTGCGGCGAGTAACGCTCCGACCAAGACCATTCCTGTTGCAGGTCGTCGTCGAACTGATAGGAGTACTGCATGCTTTCGACGTCGCAGCGGGCACCCGGATAGCGATTCCAATACCATGTCCCGCCGACGTCTGAACCCGCTTCGAGCACCCGTGCACGCATGCCAAGCTTGCGCACCCGGTGCAGCAAATACATTCCGGCGAATCCCGCCCCCACAATTACGACATCGTATTCCCGTTCGCTCATCGTTTGCCGTCTCTCATTCTTACTGGTTTTCGCTCGTTTGGGTTGGTTGTGCCGGATTAATTCAAACAGTGCCAATAGGGAACATAGTTTGTTGCCGCTTTTGCCCAATACGGCCAAAGTACGCGCCTGCAGATAAAATTAGCGAGCGATCGAAACGATGACCGAAACGTACGAATTCGAACGGAGCCACGAAATTTTCATCGATGCGGCACCCGGTGTTGTTCTCGACTACGTTTCAAATCCGAATTCCTGGCCGGAATGGATTTATGCATCTCATCATATCGAAAGTGAAGATCGCCCGCTGAAGCTTGGCGATACGTTTCGAGAACTATGGCACACCAAGTCCGGCGAAGCGGAGTTGAATTGGACCGTGACGGAATTTCAAGAAGCGCGCTTGTGGATCGGCGAAACGCATACACCGTTCACTGGTACGATCATCGTACGCTACGACGTCGAGTCTATCGAAGGTCGAACGAAGTTCACGCGTACGCTTATCAATCCGGCGCGCCCAAAACCGGTGACAGAAAAGATTGTCCAGGCGATCGATACGGAAGCCGCCGAATCTTTGGAAAATATCAAACGAAATGTCGAGAACGCAGCTTAGCCGTCCACCGGCAGTTCGAAGAAGAAGAGTGCTCCCTCGCCATAGGTCGACTCGAAATCGAGCTTGCCACCGTGCCGCTCCACAATCGATTTGGAAATACTCAGACTGAGCCCAGCGCCGCCGGGCGTACGTGTATCGGAGTTGTCACCTTGCGTGAAGGTTTCGAAGACTTTTTCCTTCATCTCCGGCAGGATGCCTTGGCCGTAGTCGCGTACGGAAATGCGGTAGCGCTCGTCCTGTAGCGTGAGGGCGAGATCGACTTGGCCGCCTGATTGAGAGAACTTGGCCGCGTTCGACAACAGGTTCACCATCACTTGCGCGATGCGCCTTTCGTCCAAGACTGCCGGAGCTTCATCGAGGATGTCCGTCCAAACGTAACGGACATTGAACCTTTCGGCATAGCTCGAAGTGGAACGGACGGATTGGCGTAGAATCTGCGCAAGGTCATGGTGCATGAACGAATAATTCAACGTCCCCGACTCGATCCGATCCATGTCCAGAATATCGTTGACCAAGATACCGAGCCGCTCGCTGTTGCGCAGTGCGTTCTCCGCCAATTCCTGTGCATGCGGGCTCAGTTCTCCGACGGCGCCCCCTGCAATCAAACCCAGCGACCCGTGGATCGATGTCAATGGCGTGCGCAATTCATGGCTCATCGTCGCCAGGAATTCTGTCTTCGCTTGGCTCGCAGTCTCCGCTTGGCGGCGCGCATCTTCCATTTGGGCTTCGTATGCCTTGATCTCTGTGATGTCGACTTGCACCGAGACGAAGCCGCCGTTTTTCATGCGCCGGTCGTTGGTTCGAATCCAGCGGCCCTCCTTCAGACGAACGGTAAACGACCCTTTAAGGTTCTCCCTGTAGGCTCTTTTACGTTCCAAATAGTCGGCACCGATATCGTCGCCGATTGCGACGTTCCCTTGCTGCACGTCGATCTCGCCGAGTTCACTGAAATGCACGCCCGGTTGTGTTTGCGCTTCAGTGTAATTGTACATGTCGCGAAAAGCTTGATTGCAGACGATAAGCCGGCCTTTGGCGTCATATGCGACGAATGCTTCCTCCATACTGCCGATTGCATCTAGCAGTATCGCTGCTTCGGCGGCATCGTTGTTTGAAGAGTCGGCGGGCATCGGCGAAAAATTCACCCCGATCAGGTTGATAAATCGGGATCGGAATCCCGAAAGCGGCGACACTATATGCGAATTCTTGCCGAGACGTGACCGGAATCATGAACCGAGCCGAAATATTTCGTATTTCTGCCCCTGTACCTTGCCAATCGGGCGGCATTCGCCAAAATTATCTAAGATCTCAAGATAGTTTGCCGAGGCTGGGCATGAACGACATAAATCCACACGTCACCGTATCCGCCGATGAACACGCGCGCGCGATGGCCGACTACATTGCCGAAGGGACCCGGCGCGCCTATGAAATCGGCAATCGCGGACCGATTAGGCGCGATGCGAACGGCAGGTTGGATCAATCGATCTTGGACGCCTATTCGGAGCATGGATTTTATGTTTTCGAGGGTGTCGTATCGGACGAGGAACTAAAAGAGCTCCGTTCGGATGTCGAACACATGCTCTCCGGCGCGCCCATCGATCCGAAAAGCGATGTCGACGCCCAGGGTCGCCCCGCGATGGGACAAGAATTTACGCGGCCGCCCTACCGATATGCCCGACCGCTCAGTGATCCATTGGGCGGCACGGATAAGAACAAAGGCCGGCACCCCGCAGCGATGCATGAAGCGATTCCGGCGAAGGACGCGCCGAAGTGGACGGTGCAGAACCTGCACGGCAATCTCCAATTAATGGATTCGACGCTCTGCCTCTATGGGCACCCCGGTCTGTTGGCCGTTGCCGAAGCTGTATTGGGCGCGGATTTCGTCCCCTACAACGAAGTTACCTTTATTAAGGAACCCGGTCTTGGGCCCTCGGTCGCTTGGCATCAAGACGGGACGACTCATTGGGATTCGGAAGATTGGGACCATGGCGCACATGGCTTCAATTTCATGACGCAGCTATATCCGAGTACGGCCGCAAATTGCGTTTGGATTCTGCCGGGGAGCCACAAACTCGGGAAGGTCGATATTCGCCAGATGATGAAAGAAGCGGGTTCCGACCGCATTGAAGGTGCGATACCGCTGCTTTGCGAAGCGGGCGATACGTTCATGCTAAATCGACAGGTCGTACACGGTTCATTCGCCAATACCTCGAAGGAACGGCGCGTCACCTTGAACGCCGGGTTCTTCCCACGCCACCGGGTGCAGGACATGACCGTGGAGCATCTCGACGGGCGTGTTGTCACCTTTGACGATGATCATATTCGCGAACGGAGCCGCATGATTCCCATCGGCATCGACGCGCGTCGCCAACGGTTTCCCGATGAAGCGTCTTACCATTACGCACCATTGGCGGGCGAGGTTGAGGCGAACCGCTGGAACGAGGAAACCCGGCTGAACGTGGTGAAGAACTACAATCTCCGGGATATGTATATCTAACGCATTCAGGTGCGATTGCGGGAAAATCGATAGGAGAGGGGTATGACCGGACGCTTGGACGGCAAGGTCGTCATCATCGCGGGTGCGGCGTCGCGCGGCGAAGGTGTTGGCACTGGCCACGCGATGGCAGTGCTGTCGGCACGAGAAGGGGCCAAGGTCGTACTGGTGAATCGTACGGCGGACCGAGCCGAGGCACTACGTGAGGAAATAACCGCGGAAGGCGGCGATGCGATGGTCTTCACGGGGGATGTGTCGAAGGAAGAAGACGCGCAGGCCATGGTTGCCGCCGCGGAAGAACGCTACGGCAAAGTGACGGGCCTCGTAAACAATGTCGGTGGCGGTCACCCGGGGACAGTGGTGGAGATCGCCGAGGACGACTGGGATCGCGTCGTGCAGATCAATTTGAAGACGGCAATGCAGGGGACGAAGGCAGCGATCCCCGCCATGCTGCTAGCCGGGGGCGGCTCGATCATCAATATTTCCTCGATCGTCGGTTGGGCCGGCATGATTGCCGATACCGGATCCGCCGCCTATGCCACGGCAAAAGCCGCTTTGCATGGTTTGACCCATTCGACGGCAGCCAACTACGTCACCCAGAATATTCGCTGCAATTGCATCATCGTCGGTACGGTGGAGACGCCCATGGTTGCCCATCTCGGCGAAGAGGCGTTGCAGCGCCGGGTCGATATGGTTCCGATGCAAACGAAAGGCACCGGCTGGGACATCGGCCATGCCGCCGTCTATCTATTGTCGGACGAGGCGCGTTGGGTAACCGCCGTGAACCTGCCGGTCGACGGTGGTCTGATCGGCCTTCGGACCTGGCCCCGGTAGCTTTAAGCGCAGGCGACGGCGTAGACGCCCTGCACCCCGCCGGGGAGTTCCATCTGAGTCCAGCTGTTTCCGCCGTCTTCGGTGCCGAAGACTTGGCCGCGCCGGGCGCCGGCGAAGACACAGTCCGGGCTCGCCGCACTCTGGCCAATATGCATCATCGTGCTGTCGACAGAGACATCACTATCGAAGCGGCTCCAGCTCTCCCCGAAATCCGTACTCTTATAGACTGAGCCTGCATCACTGACCGCGGCGACACTAAGTGCCGCGTAAATCGTGTCCGGATCGTGGACGGAGACTTGGACGTCGCGTGCGTAGGTAAGCGGGGAATGCTTGCCAATCCCCATCTCCGCCCACGTCTCGCCCTTGTCGTCGCTGCGGAACAGGCCCATTCGGGTCGCGTGAATGAGCGTACCGGGGCGAGATGCGCTGATGGTCGTCGCGTGGGTATCCATCATACCTTCAGTCTTGGTGTCGCTGCCGATCTGACTCTTGAGATGTTCTTGCTGCGCCAAGTCTAAAAGCCCGCCGCCAATGTCCTCCCAAGTCTCACCGGCGTCGAGACTGCGGACGAGGCCGCCGACCTCGACACCAGCATAAACTTCATCTGGATTGCTTGGGTCGAGGCACATCCGGACGGTGCGGCTTGGGAAGCCCATGCGGCAGAGGCCCGCGGGCTCCGGCACGTTGAGTTCATCCCAACTCTTGCCGCCGTTTGATGTGCGAAAGACACCCTGGTCCTGCGTGCCTGCGTAGAGAACGTTTGGATCGTTCGGATGCAGTAGGATCGACCACGTGACGGCGTTGTCGCTGGGCAGGGTGAGGGCGGTCCAATTATCACCGCCGTCCTCGCTCACATAGGGGCCGACTTGTGTACCTACATAGACACGGTCCGTGTTTTTGGGGTCGACCACGATCGCACGAATTTCACACTTCTCCGGAAGGCCGCCATTCGTAATGTTCTCCCAATCCTCGCTGCCGGACTTCAGTCGGAAAAGGCCAAAGCGGTGGTCTCGGCTATCCGCCGCCGCCCAGTTTGCGGCCCCCGCGTAAACGGTCGATTTCATGGTCGCCTCCCTAATAAGTTCTCTTTGTAATTAACTTAGGTCGAACCACCCGGCATTTCCCGTAGTTCCTTTGCGAGGCCCGCCGGCAGCGTGACACCGTCACGTTCGGCCGCTTCCCGCAAACCGATCCGGCGCTCGCCTGGCAATCGCGTACCCGGTTGATCCAAAATGGTCGCCAACAGGTCGTCGAGCCGTCCGCCAAAGCCATTTGCCGAAAAGGGACCGGGATCGATCGCGATGAGAAATTGTCCGATATGCGGCGGCACGCCGTCGCCCGTGAAGAAGGAACTCGCCTCGTAGCCAAACTGAGAGGCAGAGAGGGCCGCAGCAAGAATTTCGACCATCAGGACAAGCTGCGCGCCCTTCGCGTCGCCCATCGGGAGCATTGTACCATCGAGAGCTGCCTGTGGATCTGTCGTCGGCTTGCCGTCCTTGTCGACCGCCCAGCCTTCCGGGATGGCTTCCCCTTTTTGCGCCGCGACATTGACCTTACCGCGGGCAACCTTCGAAAGGCTCATGTCGATAACAAGCGGCGGCTTGCCTTGGCGCGGAGCCGCAAATGCGAGCGGGCTTGTGCCGAAGACGCCTGTCTTGCCGCCCCAGGGTGCAATGGCGGCCGGGCTGTTGCCGAAGCTCAGCCCGACCAGTCCTTTGGTTGCCAACGCTTCCACCTGATGCCCGGCGACGCCTGAATGGTGCGAGTTGGCGATCGCCGCGGCGGCAATGCCGGATCGGGGCGCCAAATCGCCAAGGGCTTCGATGGCGGCGTTGAGAGCCGGGTAGGCGAAGCCGCTGCGGGCATCGATACGGAGGGCGGCGTCTGAAATTCGCTCAACGGCCGGCTCCGCATGTCCGTCGACTTTGCCGGTCCGGGATTGGGCGGCGTATGAGGGAATTCGGGAAGCGCCATGTCCTTTTTGGCCGTCCGCTTCCGCCCGCGTGATCGCTTCCGCCACCTGTGTGGCGTTGGTATCGCTCGTGTTGTGCGCGATCAGAATGTTACGTGCGAGTTGCCGAAGTTCGTCGAGCGATAGAGACGGGTCAGACATTATGCGGGCACCTAATGCTTGCTAGTCCCGCGAAAGCGGGGGCCGAAATAGTCATACTGGCTTTCCGCTGGCGCGGGAATGACAGCTGTTCGAATGACGAAGCAATTCATGCGAATGGTCTTGTCCATTGGCATGCTCCCTCTAGCGATAGAGAATACACCCCGGCTGGAAGCGATCCAGCTTCGTTCGGGAAGGGAGCTAGGATGCAGGAAGAACGTTGGATTGGAGAACGGGCGCGGATCGGTATTGCGATCCCGTCGACGAACATCGCGGTCGAGTACGATTGCCAGCGAATCATTCCAGAAGGCGTCACATGGCATTTCGGGCGTTTCTATATTGAGGTCCGCGATCTGTCCGATAACGAGACGTTCCTGAAATTCGTTGAGGCTATTCAGGACACCATACCCTTGTCGATGCGGGACTTGGTCACGGCGGAAATTACCTATGCGATGATGGGGATGTCGGCGGAGACTTTTTGGGGCGGCAAGGCCGGTAACGATGCCTTTCAGCAGCGAATTCGCGAGATCATCGGTCCCGATATGGGGCTAACAACGGGTGCGAATGCGGCTGACGCCGCATTGAAAGCCTTCGACATTAAGAACATCGCCGTGCTGACGCCCTATCAACCGGTCGCCGACGAACAGGTGCGTCAGTTCTTCGGCGAGAGTGGCTACGAGATTAAGCGCCTCCACGGCCTGAAATGCGACAGTGCGCACGGGATTGCGAATACACCGCGTTCGCAGGTCCTGGATGTGGTCGTCAACGAACTCGACGGAGACGATGTCGACGCGATCGTGCAGGTCGGCACCAACCTGAGTACGGTCGATCTATTCCCGACTTTGGAGCAGCAGCTTGGCAAACCGATGATCGCCATTAACATCGCTTTGATCTGGCACGCATTGCGTGCGGCGGGAATCGACGACAAATTCTACGGCAAGGGGCGGTTGCTCGAAGAGTTTTAGTTTCCAGCGGATTTGCGCGAGACAATAAAGCGGAGCGGAAGAAGATGCTGACAGCGGAAGAGAATGACATCCTGACGCAAACGGATGCGGAAACGCCTATGGGCGAATATTTCCGCCGCTTCTGGCAGCCGGTCGCGCTCTCCGAGGAACTGCCCGAGCCGGACGGCGCGCCACTGCGCGTGACTGTCATGGGAGAGAACTTGGTGGCGTTCCGTGACACCGAAGGTCGCGTCGGTCTGATGGACCGAGTTTGCCCGCACCGGGGCGCGGATATGTTCTTCGGGCGAAATGAGGAATGCGGTTTGCGGTGCGTCTACCATGGTTGGAAGTTCGACGTGGACGGCAAGGCAGTGGATCTACCCAACGTGCCGCCGGGTGTGCGCCATCATGAGACGGTCCGTATCAAGACCTACCCGACCAAAGAGTTCGGCCAGATCGTCTGGGCCTATATGGGGCCCAAGGCCGAAAATATGCCGGAAGTCCCCCAAATGGAATTCGGCTTGATGCCGGAGCGCAAATGCTACGTCATGAAGCAGATGCTGGAGTGCAATTGGGCGCAGGCGATGGAAGGCGATCTCGACACATCGCATTTTTCGTTTCTGCATATGCCGGCACCCCATATCCAGACGACTGAAAATCGGGATGCCAATTCCCCGAATCGCCACCTCGAATGGATGCGTCGGGACGGGCGTCCGAAATTCGATATCCTCGATCACGATGTCGGGTTCGTGGTCGGCGGCGCCCGCGCGACGGACGAAGAGGGTGAGCTCTACTGGCGTATGACGCAGTTCATGCTGCCGTCCCACGGTACGGGACCGGCGACGGTGCCGGGTGAGACCTATTACGGCTTTACCTTGGTGCCGATCGACGATCACTCGTGCTGGATGTATTGCTATGCATGGAATCCAGAACGCGACCTTCATGAGGCCGAACTCGAAAAGTTCGTCGAAGGGCACGGCATTATCGCCAAAATCGGCCCGGACTACATGCCCGTCCGCAATCGATCGAACGACTATCAGATCGATCGTGGCACACAGAAGAGTACGACCTATACCGGAGTCCAAGGGACGGCCGAGCAGGATATCATGATTCAGCAAAGCCAAGGGCTAATCGCGGATCGGACGCGGGAAGCGCTAACGGCGACGGATTCCGCCATCGTCAAGTTCCGCCGCAGTTTGATCGCCGGCGCCCGCGCGCTTTCGCAAGAGGGGGTCGAGCCTGAGGCGCCGAGGAAACATACAGCCTATCGGACGCGGCCCGGCGCTTGGGTCGCTTCCAGCGACAAAGAGCTGGACGAAGTGCTAACCGAGCGGTTCGGTCACGAGCGCGGATTGGTGACCGGTTAAGGAAATTTTCTATGTCGAACGAATTTGACGTTGTCGTCGTCGGAACCGGTGCGGCGGGATTGAGCGCGGCGCTGGCGGCGAATGCAAACGGCGCCAAAGTTCTCGTCATCGAAAAGGCAGACGTCGTGGGGGGCACCACGGCGATGTCGGGCGGCTGTATTTGGGCGCCGCGAAACCACAAGGCCGAGCAGCTCGGCATCGACGATTCCCGGGAAGCGGTCATGGATTATATCCGCGCGGTCTCGCCGGACGGCTGGCATAATGTCGAAGAACCGCTTTGGGCGGCCTTCGTCGATTATGTACCGGAGATGCTTTCCTTTCTCGAAAGCCGCAGTCCGCTCCGTTTCACGCCGAATAATGAGCCGGACCCGTACGCGGAAGAGACCGGCGGCCTTGAAAGGGGGCGGAACGTGACGGCCGACCCGCTGCCGCTTGGGATTCTTGGCGACTGGAGTGACCGGGTGCGAAAGGTGACTTCGAACGTCTGGCTGACCTATGACGAAGTCGTCGGGACGTTCTTTTTCGCGAATCCGAAGAAATGGGCGCTCCGGTATGCGCCCCGCTTGTTTTGGCGCTCGCTCCGCAAAATTCGGACTCGCGGAAATGCGCTGAGCATTGGTTTGCTGAAAGGATGCTTAGACGCGGGGATCGAGATATGGACGGAGTCGCCCGCGGTCCGTCTAGTGACCAAAAACGGGAAAGTCACTGGGATCGAAGTGGATCGAAACGGCGAGACGATCTCCGTATCCGCGCCAAAAGGCACCATCCTTGCGAGCGGCGGTTTCGAGTGGAACCCGGAAATGATGGCGACGTATTTTCCGGGACCGGTCGAATGGACGGCGAGCCCGTCAACGAACACTGGCGACGGGCAGCGCATGGCGGAAGAAATCGGCGCGCAACTCGATCGAATGGACCAGGCGCTTGTTATGGGTACAACGCCCGTGATGTACGAGGGGCGGCTCCAAGGTCAGCCCGCGCTCGATTACTTCCTGCCGCATTCGATGATCGTCAACCGGCATGGCAAACGGTTTGTGAATGAAAAGCAGATGAATGTTGGTCTGGCATTCGCGGAGCGCGATCCCGAAACGGGTACGCCATTGCATTTGCCGGCCTGGCGCATCTACGACGCGCAGTTCGCGTCCAAGTATCCGCACGCCCTGCCAAGCAAGAATTTCGACGGCAATCATTTCGAAGCGGACACCTTGGCGGATTTGGCGGTGCAGATCGATGTCGATCCGGCTGTACTTGAGGAAACGGCCGAGCGATTCAGCGCTTTCGCCGAGGCAGGTGTCGACGAAGACTTTGGTCGCGGCAGTTATGCTTGGGACCGCAATCGGGGCGGCGATCCCGACAATAAGCCGAACCCGACACTCGGATCGATTCAGAAGCCGCCTTTCTACGCGATGCCGTTCAAGGCGAGCTTCCTCGGTACGAAAGGCGGTCCGCGAACGAACGAGAAGGCACAGGTGCTGCGCGCCGACGGATCCGTCATCGAAGGGCTATATGCCGCCGGAAACGTGATGGCGAATTGTTTCGGCTCGAAGGGTGTCGGCGCGGGTACCACCCTCGGCCCATGTCTCACATGGGGTTATATCGCGGGCATCAACGCGGCGGCTTGATCGGCTTCCGCCTGCGCGAGCAACTAATGCCGGAGGGCTTGGATATTCGGTGCGTCCGCAGTGGCGCGCGGACAAACGATCCAATAGGCGATGGGTGCCGGTATTGCATTGTCGACCGGACGGACCAGCCGACCGGCCTTGAGGTCGAGCGCGGCCAAGGCGCTCCGCGCCAAGGCGACACCTTGACCCGCGACTGCAGCGTCGATCGCAAGACTCGTGTCCGAGAAGATTGGTCCTTGCTCAGAGAGCGTTGGGTCCACCTCGAACGCGGCAAGCCACTCTCGCCAACGGGCCTGGTCCTGGTCGTGTAGCAACCGGACCTGTGTAAGAGCTTTTACATTGTCGAGTGCGAACTCGGCCGCGTAGGCGGGGCTGCAGACCGGATAGAACAATTCGGGGCAAAGCCGGGTGACGTGTAAGTGCGGCCAGTCCCCAGTACCATGACGGATACCGAGATCGATCCCATCGACCGCGAAGTCGACATGGCGCCGTGCCGCGCTGATACGAAGGTCGATATCAGGATGGGATTCCGCAAAATCGCCGAGGCGCGGCACAAGCCATTTATTGGCGAAGTTCGGCGACATCGTAACCGTTAGGACATTGTCGCGGCGGGATCGAGAAAGAGCCTCCGATCCGGCGCGCAGCCGCTCGAGCGCTTCGCGGACGAAAGGTAAATATTCCGCCCCTGCATCTGTGAGCGAAAGACCTCGCGCTTGCCGTTCGAAGAGCGGGGCGCCGACAAATTTTTCCAATTAGCGGATTTGATGACTGACCGCACCTTGCGTCAGGTTCAATTCTGCCGCGGTGCGGGCGAAATTCAGCACGCGTGCGGCGGTTTCGAAGGTTCGCAAGGATTGAGTTGACGGTAAGTATGTCATCGCAAGCCATTAATTATTTTAATACCTGTAGCAAAATTATTCGCTTCCGAGAAGCCCGGTTCTCCGTCATTTACCTGACATCAAATTCCGATAGGAGAATTAGAAATGTCTTTGGCTTCCCCGTCCATTTCCCCGCAAGAATTGATGGCCCTAATCGGGACACCGCACGCGCCGCTCATCTTCGATACCCGCCGCCGCGCGGCCTTTGACGAGGCGAGCCGTCTTATTCCCGGTGCGAAGTGGCACGATCATCAGGCCGTTGATGAATATGCAGCACGAATTCCGATGGGGCGCGAGGTGGTTGTCTGTTGCGTACATGGGCATCAGGTCAGCCAAAGCGCTGTGTCGCAGCTTCGCGCACATGGAATTAACGCGCGAAAGCTGGAAGGCGGTATTGAGGCTTATATGAACGCGGGCGGCACAACGATCCTTAAATCGGACGGCCTCCCTAAAACCTACGAGGCCGCAAGTCGATGGATAACGCGTGAGCGGCCCAAAATCGACCGATTGGCGTGCCCGTGGTTAATTCGCCGTTTCGTCGACCCAGAGGCGGAGATTCTCTATGCAGATGCCGATTGGGTCGCTGAGAGTGCGGTCGAACTCGATGCTGTTGCATTCGATGTCCCAGATGTCGAATTTAGCCACCACGCCGACCAGTGCAGCTTCGATGCATTCATTGACCGTTTCGATATCCAGGACGATGCTCTGCGTCGGTTGACTGAAATTGTGCGCAGTGCTGACACGGGACGATTGGATTTGGCGCCAGAAGCGGCTGGACTCGTCGCAGTGTCTCTCGGTATTTCAGCGGCCAACGAGGATGATCATGCCGCCTTGATGCAGGGTATGGTCCTGTACGATGCGCTATATTCTTGGCTGCGCCACGCATCGGACGAAACGCACAATTGGCCGCCGGCGGTAAGCCAATGACCAGTCTGGAGGGCAAGATGTCGGACAATCGGAACACGGAGGCGGCGCCAAGCTTCCGCGAAGCCTTCGGCGTCTGGCTTAAGATCGGACTGCTGAGCTTTGGCGGCCCGGCCGGGCAGATCGCGTTGATGCATAGGGTTCTGGTCGAGGAGCGCCGTTGGATCGACGAATCCCGTTTTCTGCATGCCTTGAATTACTGCATGCTCTTGCCGGGTCCCGAGGCGCAGCAGTTGGCCACTTATATTGGCTGGCTGTTGAATCGCACCGTTGGTGGGCTGGTCGCCGGTCTTCTTTTCGTCTTGCCGGGGGCCTTCGTTATTTTGGCACTAAGCATCGCTTATGCGCTGTATGCCCAAATTCCTTTGGTCGCGGCGGCCTTTGTTGGTGTTAAGGCAGCCGTACTGATCGTTGTCGTCGAAGCCGTGCTGAGAATCGGAAAGAGAGCGCTCAAGACCGCGCCGATGTATCTCATCGCGGTTGCCGGATTTGTCGCCATTTTCCTTTTTGCCGTTCCGTTTCCGATCATTATTGCCGGCGCGGCTTTGATTGGATTGATCGGCGGGATGACGCGTCCGGACCTGTTCGTGGTGATGAAGGGACAGTCGGCCGACGGGGCCGTTGCGGAAAGCGTCGTCGATGCCATGGCCGCACGTGGCGAGCTTTCGCACACGAAGCCGTCCGCGGCGCGGTCGGTCTTACTAATCGCCGTGTTCGGCGTGCTTTGGGGCGGCCCGGTCGCGGCCTTGTTCGTTGTCTTGGGCGGTGACAACGTTTTCGCCCAAGAGGCTGCCTTTTTCAGCAAGTTGGCGGTCGTCACCTTCGGCGGTGCTTATGCGGTTCTCGCCTATATGGCCCAGCAAGCCGTCGAGACCTATGGGTGGCTGACGGGCGCTGAAATGCTCGACGGTCTCGGGCTTGCGGAAACCACACCGGGGCCGCTGATCATGGTGACGCAGTTCGTCGGCTTTCTCGGCGCCTATCGGCACGCTGTCGGCATCGATCCGATTCTGGCGGGTGTCATCGGCTCGGTCGTCACCGTCTGGGTGACATTCGCGCCCTGTTTTCTATGGATCTTCCTCGGCGCGCCTTATATCGAGCGCTTGCGCGACAACGTGCACTTATCGGCCGCGCTCTCCGGCATTACGGCTGCGGTCGTCGGTGTGATCATGAACCTCGCTGTTTGGTTCGGCTTACGCGTGGCCTTTGCAGAAGTTGGGTCGATGGAAGTGGCCGGAATGAGCCTGCCGACGATGGCGGCCGAATCGGCGAATCTGACGGCCATTGGGCTGACAATTGTCGCCGGGATCGTGATGTTTCGCCTGCATTGGGATGTGCTTCGGACCTTGGCTCTCTGCGGTGGCGGCGCCATCCTGATACATTTGATGATCTAAAACGTGATCCGACTCTGGATTTCCGCCGTAAGACTGGAAAGTCATCAGAAATCGATTGACGGGCAGGCGGCTATAACTCCAGACTTCCCTCAATTGTTGACCAGTCGGTCTAGTGCAGCGGTTTCGCGACGGGAGGTATCAAATGAAGACACTTAAATTCGCATTGGTCGGCTTAGCTGCCGGCCTGGTGATGGCGGCACAGCCCAGCACGGCCGCGAACGTCAAAGTAACACCCTTGGGGCTCAAGGACGGCGAGTTCTGTAAGTTCGATCGGGCGATGATCTTCGAAGACCCGAACGGAACACGGATTCTCTATGACGCCGGCCGGACGGTTGCCGGTGCGGATGACCCGCGTCTCGGCAAGATCGACGTCTTGTTGGTTAGCCATATGCACGGCGACCATGTGGGCGATCGTCATCAGCCGAAGCCGGGTGCCGGGACCTGCGGCAAGCCGGATATCTCGGTGAAGGCCGTGCCGAATATCAATACCGTCAATATCGCGCTTGCCAAAAAGGCGACGATCGTGACGGGCAGCGAGATGCGCCGCTTCTTCGGCAATAAGCTGAAAGCGAACGGCGGTGAGTTCAACAAATCGCAGCTGGCGCGTTTCGGCTCTTCGTGGAAGTTCGGCGGGGTCATGATTACGACCGTACCGGCGGTCCACTCCAACGGCGTGAACCCGGCTTTCATCGGCGGCGACCTTGGTAAAATGCTGAAAGCGGCCGGTTTGGCAGGGTATGCAGGCCCGCCGACGGGCTATGTCCTTGAGTTCACGAATGGTCTTGTTATCTATCTCTCGGGCGATACGGGAATTACGGCGGAGCAAGACAGTGTGGTGCGGGGACATTACGGTGCGAAACTCGCCGTGATCAACATCGGCGATGTGTTCACCACGGGGCCGATGCAGGCGGCGTTTGTCATGAATAAACTGGCGCAGCCGGAAAGCGTTATCGTCTCGCATGCGAATGAGGTGGCGACCGAAGGCGGTAAGTTGAAAGCCGGTACCAAAACCGAAAAATTCATGAAAGCGACGAAGGCGCCGGTTCATCTGCCGCTCAGTGGCCGGACCATGGAATTCGATAGTGGCGGCAAGTGCGTCGGCGGTTGCTGATCAGCGGACGATCTGCCGAACGGCTTGATTTGAGCTATTCACCGTTTTTCGGTTATGAATATGGGATTGCCACGCGATTTCGCGTGGCAATTCGCTTTTAAAGATCAATCTCATTAAGAAACAGACCCATACGGCAATTCGTCCGGGAGGAAATAATCAATGGCTAAGGATACAATTCGCGTCGGCTTTATCGGCGCTGGCGGCAATACGCGCTCACGTCACATACCCGGCTTAAAAGCGCAGGCAGGTGTAGAGTTGGCGGCAGTGGCGAACCGCAGCGTCGCGTCGGGGCGCAAGATCGCCCGCGAGTTCGGGATCGAGAAAGTCTGCGCGGATTGGCAGGAAATTCTGGACGACGACAGCATCGATGCGATCTGCATCGGTACTTGGCCTTATATGCATGAGATATTGACCGTCGCGTCTTTGGAAGCCGGGAAGCACGTCATGTGCGAAGCACGTATGGCGATGAATTCAGCCGAAGGACATCGCATGCTTGCGGCCTCGCGGCGGCATCCGCGGCTGACGGCGCAGATCGTACCCTCGCCGATGACCTTGCCGTTCGATCAGACGATTATTGCCATGATCAGCGGCGGCTTTATCGGCGAGCTGATCGCTCTCGACGCCCGCATCGCGGCCGGGAGCGACTTCCCGAATCCGAATGCGCCGTTTCATTGGCGCCACGACCGGACGCTGTCCGGGAATAACATTATGTCGATGGGTATTTGGTACGAAGGCATGATGCGTTGGGTCGGTCCGATGAAGACGGTGAACGCGGTCGGTCAGAGCGTTGTCAATCATCGCCGGGACGAGAGCGGACGGCGGCAGGCTTCGACCATCCCGGATCACGTCGATATTACAGGCGAGTTGGAACTGGGCGGACAGATGCGCCTCAATGTGACCACGGTCGCTGGCCTCGCGGCGTATCCTATCGACATTCACATCTTCGGCTCTGAAGGAACGCTTCGCCTTTATCAAGCGCCGGGCGGTCAGACGACACTGGCGGCCGGGAAGCGCGGAGACAAGCGCCTGAAAGACGTGAAGATACCGAAATCGAAGCAGGGCGTTTGGCGGGTCGAGGAAGAGTTCATCAATGCCATCCGCGGCAAAGAGGAGATCACCCATACGGATTTTGCGACGGCGGTGAAATACATGGAATGGACGGATGCGGTCACCATGTCGCTTCGCCATCGTGAAGTCGTTAAACTGCCGCTGATGGGGAATTGAGCCGGAGGAGCGTTCAGACATGCAGATCGTCTCAAGTGAGAATGTTGGTCGGAAAGAAGTGCCGCAAGCAAAGGGTATGGGGTATCGCCGGGAGTACATCGGCAGCCCCGGTACGATCGATACCGGCCCGCAGGCGTTTCTTGTCGAGCGCAATTACCCGGGGGCTCGGATCAGCCCGCACTTCCACGATATCGATCAGTTCCAGATCGTCGTCGCCGGCGACTGTACGATGGGAAAGAAGGACGCGCGTTCCGTCACGTTCCAATACGCGGATGCGTACACGCCTTATGGTCCGATCTATGGGGAGAACGAGGGGTTCTCCTTCTTCACGCTGCGGCCCATCGCGAGCGGCGGTTTTTTCGCGATGCCGGGCAACAAGCACAACATGCCGGGCCGGGCCGGCCGCAATATTGCCGGACATTTCGATACGTCGCGGCCGCGGCTGGCAGCCGGTGAGGCGGTACGGGAAAACCTGATGGCGCCCCAAGACGACGGCGTCGATGCGGTGGGCATCCGCTTGGGCCCGAATGCGCAATCGGGCGGCATTCCGTCGAATGCAGGGGGACAATACTATCTCGTTTGCGAAGGTGCGCTGGAAGGCCCAGACGGCCCCTTGCCGCGCCATTCGCTAATCCATGTGGAAGCGGGAGAGACTCCGCCGACCTTGAGCGCCGGTGCGGAAGGGGCGGAAGTCCTTATCCTGCAATTGGCGCGCCCGACCGAACGGCCCGGTTCCGATCCGAGCAAACTCGCCGAGCGCGACCCGGACGCTTACGTAATGCGCCCGGACAGCTCCGTTCAATAAAACGGACTCATCCTTCGAGACGCCCGCGTGAACGCGGGCTCCTCAGGATGAGGGATATTCAAAACGCAAGCCGCTCTTCATCCTTCGAGACGCCCGCGCGTACGGGCGCCTCAGGATGAGGTTCATTTTAAAGTTTCAGTCTGCTTCTCATCCTGAGGAGGCGCTTAAGCGCCGTCTCGAAGGATGGTTCGGCACATCTCACCCCCATCCTGACTTCCCTCATCAAGTCGGAAGGAGCCTGGACACGTTTTAGGATGCGTTCCCTCCCCCGAGATGGGGGAGGGAAAGGGAAGGGGTGCCCCCCTTAAACTTCTTGGTTTGTGAAGACGATTGTACCGGCGGCGGCGAACATGCCGCCGACACCTTGGCAGACACCGATCTGCGCACCTTCGACTTGCGCCGGTGCTGTGCCGCGCATTTGACGGATGCTCTCCTGCAGCGCGAACATGCCGTACATGCCCGTATGCGTATAGGAGAGTCCGCCGCCCGACGTGTTCATCGGCAGCTTGCCGCCGGGCGCGGTGTTCCGCTCCCAGATGAAGTCCGGACCTTCGCCTCGCTCACAGAACCCAAGATCCTCAAGACCCCAGACCGGGAGATGCGCGAAGGCGTCGTAGATCATCAGGTGATCGACATCGGAATGTTTGATGCCCGACTCCTCGAAAGCCTTTGTGGAGGAGACGCGGAATGCGCGGGAGCTGGTGTAGCTCTCGAGCTGGCTCACCATGCGGGTCTCCACACTCTCGCCGGTGCCGAGGATGTAGACCGGGTTGGTCGGGAAATCCTTGGCACGTTCCGATTTGGTGACGATCAAGGCGCCGCCGCCGTCGGTGACGAGGCAGCACATCAGCAAGGTGAAGGGCCAGGCGATCATCCGGGCGTTCATCACGTCGTCGACGGTAATTGGATCCTGGAACATGGCGCGCGGGTTCTTACCGGCCCATTCCCTTTGGATCGCCGCCACATTGGCGATCTTTTCGATCGGCACACCGTACTCCTTGCAATAGCGGAGTACGGGTAAAGTGAACATCGTGGGCGGTCCGGCGACACCGTAGGGAGCCTCGAATTGACCGTTCAGGCTGCCTGGGTGGACCGGCGGGCGGGTCTTCACGACGTTGGAACGGCCGGACTCACCATGGGTGATCAAGACCGTCTCGCAGAGACCTTCGTTGATCGCGGCGCAGGCGTGACGCAGATGGATCAGAAAGGACGTGCCGCCGACGGCGGTACCGTCGACCCATTTCGGCGTAATGCCGAGATAGTGCGCCATTTCTGTCGGTTCTTCCCGGCAGCACGCGACACCGTCGATGTCACTCGGCTTCAGGCCGGTTTCTGCCATAGCATTAAGCGCCGCGTCCGCGTGCAGCTGAATGTTGGACATATGAGGGATTTTGCCGAGCTCCGTGGTCTCGCACGCGCCGACAACGGCAATTGAACCTGGTTTCATTGTCTGATCTCCCCTCAACCCTTAGCCGGCCGGAATTTCGGCAGCGAAATTTCGTCCGAGATGTCTTCAAAGACGACCTCGAGCGCCATATCGAGCTCCAGCGCTTCCGGCGTCTGCTCGCACTCGGTGATGTTGGTCATCATGCGCGGGCCCTCTTCAAGCTCGACGACGGCGATCGCGTAAGGCGCTTCGTCCTCGAAGCCCTTCGGCGGGCGGTGATTGATGACATAGCTGAAGAGCTTCGCCTTGCCGGACGCCTCGAACACTTCGACGTCGCGCGAGCCCGTATAGGGGCTGAACGGGCGCGGCGGGAAATACGCCTTGCCGGTGTCCTTACAGCGCTGCAGCAGCAGTTTGCCTTCTTTGCACCCGGCCCAGAAATGCTCTGTCTCGGGCGAGGCTTGCGGGATCGGTTTCTGATAGTCGGCCATCGGCACGGCTCCTCCGTCGCGGTCAATTATTGCTGTTCTTCAATTAGGGCGGCGGCGTCGCAGAACTAGGCGAAACTTCGCTCTATTCAGGATTCGCCGATTCGATCTAATTTTTCTCGTAACCGCGTTTGGAAAGGAGTTGAGAAATGTCCGAAGCTGCGATTATCGAGTTTCCGCAGGACGGTCGTCCGTCCGATATCAGTCCGGAGGAATGGCAAGCGCGCTGCGAGTTGGCGGCGGCCTATCGGTTGTGTCACCTCTACGGCTGGACCGATCTCAACAACACGCATCTCTCGCTGCGTGTGCCAGGGACGAAGGATCATTTCCTGCTGAACCCCTTCGGTATGTTCTTCGAAGAGATTACGGCCTCCTCCCTCATTAAGGTCGACGGCGAAGGGAACCTCTTGGGCGAGAGCGATTACCCGATGAACCCGGCCGGTTTCGTCATTCACGGCGCCATTCACATGTCGGGCGACGAGCGCCATTGCGTGCTGCATACCCACAGCCGCTACGGCACGGCCGTATCGATGCAGAAGCACGGTCTGCTACCGGTCAGCCAAAAGGCACTGACCATCATGGGATTTGTCGGCTATCACGATTTCGAAGGCCCCGCGGTCGACGCCGGTGAACAGCCCCGGATCGTGAAGGACATCGAAGGCAAATCGATCCTGATCCTGCGAAACCACGGGCTTCTGTCGGTCGGCAAGACGGTGGGCGAGGCTTTTGTCTATATCTATCGGATCGAGACCGCCTGCCGCCATCAGATCGACGCCATGACCGGCGGGGCGGAGCTTCAGCAGATCTCAGAAGCCACGCAGCAGAAGTCCATCGACATGGGCCTCAACATGTACAGCGAGGGCGGCTTCCTCGAAGCGGGCAAGGAATGGCCGATGCTGCTCCGCCAACTCGAACGCGCCGGCATGGACGACTACATGCGGTAGGGGCAGAACGATCTATTCGTCCGTCTTTAGCCGAAGGGTTTTCGGGTCGTAATCGCTCAAGGGGAGATAGGCGATCGGTTCCGTTTCGGGGATGGCGAGGACGCGCTCAACATATTGCTCGATATTGTCTTTCCGGCGCGCCTCGCCGATGCGCGCCGGGGCCCAGGCGATGAAGGGCGGGAGAACGTCGAAACCGACGAAGCGGAAGATACCGTAATTGATCGAATTTAAGTGGGTATGGATATCGCCGGTGATCCCGCCCTCGGAGAACGGGCCCGGTCCGCCGCCGGTTGTGAGCGACAGCATGGCGCGTTTGCCCTTGAAGTACCCCTCGTCGAACCAATACCCGCCGCCATAGATCCGATCCATGGCGAAGATGCGGTCCACCCAGCCCTTGAGGATCGCCGGTAGGCCGAACCACCAGAGCGGGAATTGAAAGATCAGCACGTCGCACCAGTCCAGCTTTTCCAGCTCCGCCTCGATATCGTCGGCGAAACCGCCTTCCTGGGTCGCGAAACTTTCCTCGGCCTGCTGTTTCAGATAGTCCGCGTCGCCGACGCCTTTGAAGTTTCGCCGGTCGGAGATCGGGTCGAAATCCATCGCATAGAGATCGGAGATGCGGACTTCATGCCCGTTCGCGAGAAGCGCGTCCCGCGCCGCCTCGGTCAGGGCGCCGTTGAAGCTTTTCGGCTCGTGATGGGCGTGGACGATGAAGACACGCATGGGCGCGTTATTTCCGTGATTTTTCTTCGGTCGGGCCACCGGCGTCGCGCC
This sequence comes from Rhodospirillaceae bacterium, assembly GCA_002716125.1. GTDB lineage: Bacteria > Pseudomonadota > Alphaproteobacteria > UBA8366 > UBA8366 > UBA6544. The sequence continues at coordinate 12,839 of PAZH01000040.1, read as the reverse complement.
AGGCCGGCATGCCGCCTTCGAGCTGCGCGACATTCGCGATTCCCATGTCCTTCAGCGCTTTGGCGGAAAGGGCCGAGCGCGGGTTGCCGTTGCAGAACAGGACGTAGGTCTTGTCCTTCTCGCCGTAGATATCGCGGTAATAGGGGCTCTCCGGGTCGAACCAGAACTCGATCATGCCGCGCGGCGCATGGTGCGAACCGGTGATCGTATCGCTCTTCTCGACCTCGCGGATATCGCGCACGTCGACAAAAACCAGCTCACCGCTGTCCTTGCGCGCCACTGCGTCTTCGGCGCTGATGGATTCGATCTCGCTGAGCGCCTGTTCGGCGAGTTGCATAATTCCCATGGTCTCACTCCGCTTGTAGAAAGTCGTATTGATATTGCCGTTCCGCGATGCGCCAGCCCTCTGTGGTGCGGCGGAATTTGTCACGATACTCGACGACGGCCCGCGGTGCCACGTTCGGCGACGGTGTGCCTTCGACCGGATTTTCCTGACGAAAAACCATCGCGTAAGAGGTGCCGGTCGCGTTATCTGCATCGATCACTTCGACGATTTGATTGACCGAACAATGACGCGCGCGCCGGTTCTTGGGATAGGCCTTAATCCATTCGAGGATCTCCGCCCGTCCGTTCATCTCCGGATGTGCCGCCGGGTTATAGAAAGCATCTTCGGTAAACAGGTTCGCAAAGGCATCGGGCGCCAGATGATCGACGTGTTGGCAATAGTTTAGCATCAGCTTGCGGCATTCGTGCTCGATCAGCATACGGTCCATGTCGTTCATGGCGGGTTCCTTCTCTTTATCATCCTTCGACAGGCTCAGGATGAGGGCCTCATGGTGAGCCTGTCGAACCATGGGGCCCGGATGCGTGTTAACCCCACGTCTCGGGCCGGAAGCTCTTCAGCGCGTTCCAGTCGGGGGTCGGTTTACCGTGCGGATCGAGCGGTTGGATAACCAATTGCGTCGCCCCCGCGTCGATATGCGCCTGTAGGCCCCAGCGGATCGTATCTTCGCTGCCCCAAAGCACCATTGCATCGAGAAACCGCTCATTGCCGCCGCCTTCGAGTTCGCGTTCGCTAAAGCCGATACGGAGCCAGTTATCGACATAATTCGGCATGGCGAGATAGCGCGCCATGTTTTTTGCCGCGACGCCGCGGGCGACGCTCTCGTCCTCGGTGAAGACGATTTTCTGCTCGACGCAAAGCCATTTGTCGGGACCCATGATCTCCTTCGCCATGGCGGTGTGTTCGGGCGTCACACAATAGGGAAGCGATCCTTCGGTCATATCGCGGGAGAGTTCCAGCATGCGCGGGCCGAGTGCGGCCAGGACAATGTTCCGGGTCGGCGCTTTCAAATCGACTTCCGCCGCCGCCATCGCTTCCAGATAGGCGCGCATGGTTGCGACCGGTTTGCCGAACGCATGGCCGCGCCGACCCGTGACGAGTGGGATATGTGAGACGCCAAGCCCCAAGCAGAAGCGGTCGTCATAAAGCGTATTCAGCGAATTGTGGCCCGACATCGCGGTGAAAGGATCGCGGGCATAAATATTTGCGATACCGCTCGCGACCTTCAGGGTCGAGCTGTTCGCCAGCAGGAAGCTGCCCATTGCGAGCGATTCGTAGGTCGTCGACTCTGGGTACCAGAGTGTGTCGTAGCCGAGGTCTTCAACGCCGCGCGCCAGTTCCGCGAGTTGTTCCTTGTTCAACGCATTGGTCGAGACCCACGCGCCGATCTTGCCCATTTCCATACCAGGACTCCCCATGTTCACTCGATTAAACACTAAAATTGGTCGAGGACCTCCGATGGCGAGCCGCTTTTCGCTACCGATTGCCGCGAATCACGCTATCTTCTTCGCCGACATGACATATCCCTTTGACAATGCGCTGCGCCGGGCACTGCTGGAAAATATCGACGGTTTCAAGGACCGCCGCGGGTCGGAAGACGGCCTGCGGCATGCGGCCGTCTCCATTGTTGTGGTTGGCGATGGTGACGAAGCGGCGTTCTTGTTGACGAAACGCAGTCCGCGTCTCAATGCGCATTCGGGCCAATTTGCGCTGCCGGGCGGCCGTGTAGACGAAGGGGAGACGGCGCTTGAGGCCGCGCTTCGCGAGATGCGCGAGGAGATTAACGTCTCTTTGACGTCGGATCATCTCGTGGGTATGCTGGACGACTATCCGACGCGCTCCGGCTACCGCATTACGCCGTTCGTGTTTTGGGCGGGAGAAGAGATCAAACCCGAGGCCAATCCGAGAGAGGTCGCGATAATCTATAAGGTGCCGTTTCGCGAATTGGCGCATCCGGAGACGCCGGAATTCGCCTCCATCCCCGAGAGCGACCGGCCGCTGATCCGCCTCAACATCGTGAACACACAAGTGCACGCGCCGACCGCCGCCGTCATCTATCAATTCCGCGAAGTGGGCATTTTCGGGCGGGACACGCGGGTCGAGCATTTGGAACAACCGGTTTGGGCATGGAGCTAGTTGCATGAAATTCGACAATTCATTCGAAGTGTCCCTGCCGCCGTCAGAAGCCTGGACCGTGTTGATGGACGTGGAACGCATCGCCCCCTGCATGCCGGGTGCGACGCTGACCGAAGTCATTGACGATAGGAGCTTCAAGGGTACGGTATCGGTGCGTCTCGGTCCGGTCGCCCTGACTTTCGAGGGTGAAGCGCGCTTCGAGCATATCGACGAAGCGGGCCAGACCGCGAACGTGAAAGCACAGGGAAAGGATCCAAAAGGCCGCGGCGGCGCCGATGCGACCGTGACCTTCCGCTTGGAGCCAAGTGAGACCGGCTCGAAGGTGTTGATCGAGACGGATTTAACGCTGTCCGGCTCCGTCGCACAGTACGGGCGCGGTGTCGGGATGATCCAATCGGTGGCGTCCCAATTGATCGGTCAATTCGCCAAAGCGTTGGAAGAAGAGATTGCGCAAGATAAGGCGGCGGAACCGGCCACGGAAGAAAGCCCGGTGGCGCCGACGGCTCCCTCTACGCCGCCGCCTGCAGAGCCACAAGCGATTTCCGGATTCTCGCTCTTCTTTGCCGCACTCGGCAATTGGCTGAAGGGGCTCTTTGGGAAATAGGTTCGGCGTCATTCCCGCAAAGGCGGGGATCGAGAACGATCGTGCGAGTCGCTGGATTCCCGCCTTCGCGGGAATGACGATTTGGCTGGTTATCGCTTCGTCGCCTGTATCGCCTGCCATACCGCATGGGGGGTTGCCGGCATTTCGATATGCTGCACGCCCAAGGGCCGCAACGCGTCGACGATGGCATTGACGACCGCGGCGGGCGCCCCGGTCGGCCCCGCTTCACCGACGGATTTCACACCGGTCGGTGTGTTGGCGCAGGGAACTTCCAGGATCTCCGTCGAAAACGCCGGCAGGTCGTCGGCGCGCGGCAGGGCGCAATCCATGAAGGAGCCGGACAGCAATTGCCCCGAATCCGGGTCTTTCACATTCCATTCTAACAATGCTTGGCCGATCCCTTGCGCGACGCCGCCGGTCAATTGACCCTCGACGACCATAGGATTCAGGACCCGGCCGACATCCTGCGCCATGACGTAGTTCTCCAAGGTCACAACGCCGGTCTCCGGGTCGACCTCAACCTCAGCGATGTGGCAGCCATTGGGATAGGTCGCAGCGGTTGGATCGTAGCGATGTTCCACTTCAAGGCCGCGTTCTGCCGATGCTCCATCCGCAATCGCCTGCGCGGCGACCTCGCCGAGGCTCACCGAGCGGTCCGTACCCACCACTGAATACGATGCGTTTTCGTAATGAATGTCGGTTTCCGCGGCTTCCAGCATCTGACTGGCGAGTTTTCGACCTGCCTCGATGACTTCGTCCGCGGCCAGGACCAAAGCGCTCCCGCAGACCGTCATCGAGCGCGAAGCGCCTGTTCCCATCCCCCAAGGCGTCTCGTTCGAATCGCCTTGGATCAAGCTGATTTTATTTATATCGATATCGAGACAATCACTGAGAATCTGAGCATAAACGGTTTCATGCGACTGCCCGTTAGACATGCTGCCAAGGCGCATATGGACCTGGCCGTCCGGCAGGCAGGACACGACCGCGCGGTCCGCGATCCCGGCCCCGCAGGCCTCGAGTAGATTGCCGTAGCCAAGGCCGCGCCGCCGGCCGCGGGCTTCGCTGTCGGCCTTGCGGGCATCGAAACCGCCGAGATCAGCCATTTCTTCGGCGGAATCCATGATTTGGGCAAAATCGCCGCTGTCCAAAGTCGTCCCGATGGCCGTTTTGAATGGCATGGCCGCGGCCGGGACCAAATTACGCCGACGAATCGCCCCGGGCGCTAGGCCTAACGCGGCCGCGGCCATATCGAACAGACGCTCAATGATAAAAATCGCCTCGGGCGCGCCTGCACCTCGATAAGGACATGTCGGCATATTGTGGGTGTGGATCGCACGTACTTCGTAATCCACGGCCGGAAAGTCGTAGACGCTGGCGCCCATGGTACGCCACATATTGGGCGCCGTAGAACCGCGGGGGCCGAGAAAAGCACCGAGGTCGGCGAGCACGCGAACCCGGAAGGCCAAAACCTTCCCGTCGGCATCGAAAGCCATCTCTGCGTCCGCAGCCTGACCTCGGCCCTGATAGTCGGCGAGGAAGGTTTCGCTGCGGCTGGCCTGCCAGCGGACCGGGCGGCCGAGTTTCTTGGCGGTCCACAACACCAGCGCCTGTTCCGGATATAGCGGGTTCTTGGCGCCGACCCCGCCGCCGACGTCCTTCACCACCGCGCGCACCCGGTCTTCGGGCAGTCCAAAGACGAAATGTGCCAGGTCGCGCCCGACGGTCTGCGGTTTACCGGCCGCGGCGTGAAGCGTGTAACGTTCCTCGACGGCATCCCACAAACCAATATAACCCCTGGTTTCCAAGGGGTTTTGGACGAGGCGTCCATTGTCGCTGGACAAGCGAACGACAGTTGGTGCTGTGCTGATCGCTGCCTCTGTCGCTGCGGCGTCTCCTACCTGAAATTCGAAACAGCAATTGCCCGGCGACTGGGTCCACAGCTGATGCGCATCCGGTTGTACAGCTTCGCGCACATCCATGAGAGGGGCGAGGGGTTCATAGTCGACGATGACCGCTTCGGCGCCATCGAACGCTTGTTCGCGTGTTTCTGCCACGACCACGGCGACCGGTTGACCCAGGTATTGCACGAGATATCTTGCTAAAACGGGCTGCGGTTGGCCGATGGCCGGGTCGCCCTTTGGCAAATCGGTCGGCACGTTAAAGGGCCGCCGTTCCCATGGTAGCCCGCCGAGCCCATCCGCCGCCGTATCCGCGCCGGTCCAGACGCCCAGCACGCCCGGTAAACCGGCCGCATTGCCTGTGTCGATGCCGAGGATTCGCGCGTGTGGATAGATGGCGCGCACAACCGCCATATGGGTTATGCCGTCGATGTGAAGGTCCGCGATATATTGCCCCTCGCCGCGCAGCAACCGTGAGTCTTCGAAGCGCCGGATAGGTTTGCCGACTAAGCCGCCGGGCTTCGGTGTCCAAAGAGGCCGGTCCGCAGGCATTCAATGACCCTCAGTGGTTTTCCCGCGAAGGCAGAGATGACAAGCGCAAATTCATGGCTCCGGTTACCCCGTGCCTTCGGCTACGCCGCCGTTGGCCTCCGACCAGGCTTTCGGGTCGTTGAAGTACTTTTCAACCTCGGCAAGCGTTTCGCTGTCGAAGAGCCCCTCGTCTTTCGCAACCCTCAAGACATCCCACCAAGTTGCGAGGTGATGCATGGTGACTTGAGCGTCCTTCAAAATCTCGGGGCCGTCCGGGAAAATATCGTAGTAGAAGATGACGAAGATATGGTCGACGCTGGCGCCGGCGTCACGTAAGGCGTTGCAGAAATTGACCTTGGATCGTCCGTCGGTCGTCATATCCTCGACCAGCAGGATGCGTTGGTCTTCCTCAATGACACCTTCGATTTGCGCGTTGCGCCCAAACCCTTTCGGCTTTTTGCGCACATATTGCATCGGCAGCATCATCCGTTCCGCGATCCAGGCGGCGAAAGGGATGCCTGCGGTCTCGCCGCCGGCGACGGCATCAAACTGTTCAAACCCTGCGTTTTTTAGGATTTTCGAGACGCCGAATTCCATCAGCGTTTCCCGAACGCGGGGAAATGAGATCAGCCGTCGGCAATCGAGATAGACGGGGCTCGCCCAACCGGAGGTCAGGATGAATGGGTCTTTGGCGTTGAAATTCACAGCACCGACTTCGACCAGCATTTTCGCGGTCACATCCGCCATTGTCCGTTCGTCTGGAAAAGCGCCTCGCATGGCCATGGCCGGGTCCTCTCATCTTCTGTCTATCCGCGCATCAGCCTATAAGCCGATTCGGGTCCAATCGCCAAGTCCCGGCGCCGATACTGTTGTTAAACCTTCGCCAGTTCGAACGTCGATGGAGCAAATAGATCTTCCGCCGTCAATTTTCGTGCCGTCAGGCCCTGGTCGAAGGAATAACGGCACATGGCCTCAATCACGGCGGCATTTTGATGGACGCCGTAGGGCCAATAGTCTTCGCCCATCAGTTTCTTCGCCGCTTCGAATTCGTCGACGGGCCAAGGCAATGTCGTGAACAAGTGTCCAACCTTGGCGAGGTTCGTGTAGCAAATCTGCTTTGCCTCAATGAAGGCGTTCAAGACGTTCACCGGCAACCACGGGTGCTGTTCGACCAGGCTCTTGCGGATGCCGACGATATGCATGATCGGGAAAAGGCCGGTTTTCTTGTAATAGGCTTCCTCTGCTGCCCGATAGTCTTGAAACAGTCGTGTTACGTTCGCGTTTCGGCCGAAACAGGAGGGCGCTCGGGCACTCATCAGGGCGTCGATCTCTCCTGTATCCAGCATCTCCGACAAAGTTCGGTCCGTCGGGATGGTTTCGAGGTGTACGCCTTCCGGCAGCTTGAGATTGACGTTTGGAATCTTGCCGCCTTCCTCAAGGCCGCCATCCCGCCAGCTCATATCGGCGGGTTGTACACCATACTCGTCCGCCAACATGCCACGGACCCAAAGTGCCGCCGTCATCTGGTATTCCGGGACGCCAACGACCTTACCCTTCAGATCTTCCGGCTTATCGATACCCTTGTCCGTGCGGATATAAATCGAGGAGTGACGGAACATGCGCGAGAGAAAGGCCGGGATGCCGACATACGGACTCCCGTCCTTGGCCACCTGGTTCATGTAACTCGACATCGAGAGTTCGGAGATATCGAATTCCTGGAACTTAAAAGCCCGGTGAAATGCCTCCTCCGGCGACATCGCTGTCGGTACGATGTCGCAGCCGGTCACCCGCACTTTCTCTTCGAAGATCGCGCGCGTGCGGTCGTAATCGACACAGGACAGACTGAGCGTGAGACGGGACATATCGCGTGCTCCGGCGTGGTGGCGCTGGAGAAGAACTTAGGTGCCGGGCAATGAGAAGACAGGTCCGAGCGTATTGTCTTTCCCGCCTTCGCCGAAACGAGGGATGCCTTAGCGGATCGCCTGTGAATTCACCGTTCCAGGATGTGGTCTGCGAACCCGGCGCCGGCCTCGGTATAGATGTTGAAGACTGTCGTGGCACCGGCCGCCATAAGGACTTCGGCCTCGTCTTGAAATTTTACCGTCGCAGCCACTTTGCCGCTGAAGCCGGCTGATTTCAGTTGCGCCAAAACGGCAAGATCCGTGTTCATGTTCGGTAGGGCGAGCATCACCAATTCGATTGAGTGGGTGGCTTGGACGCGGTCCCAGAAATCGGCGTCACTCGGGTCACCGACCAGGACGTCCCGGCCCGTCGCGCGTTGGTTCCGGACGGTACGGGGGTCGATATCCACACCGACGACGGCGTCCCCATGGATCTCACGCAGGCGGTCGTAGGTTCCCGTGCCGATCCCGCCCATGCCGATAATCGCGATCTTCGCACCTTGTATATCGAAGGGCTGGTCGTCCGGCATCCTTTCGGCTCGCTGCAAACGAGACCAGACGCCGCGGCGCTGGGTATAGAGCCAATTCGTTACGGCGTTCAGAGCGGCCCCCACGGCGAAAGAGAGCGACATGGCGATTGCCAGCACGATCAGCCATTCGCTGCCGAGCCAGCCGTTTGCAACACCGATCGCCGCGACGATGAGCCCGAACTCGCTGAAATTCGTCAAATTGAGCGATGCAAAGAACGACGTACGCGCCCGCAGCTTGAAGGCGGCGAACAAGGCGAAAAAGAAGGCGGACTTGAGCAGGATTAGCGGTGTAATGATGACGGCAGCGACGACCGTCGCGGTACTGAGCGGACCGGAGAGGCCGATGGAGAGGAAGAATCCCAAGAGGAAGAGGTCCTTGAAACCGAGCATGTTCTTTGACAGCTCATCCGCTTTCGCATGATTGGCAATCATAATGCCGAGGATAAGCGCGCCCAGGTCACCCTTCATGCCGACGAGCTCGAACGCTTCCGCGCCGCCGAGCGCCAGTAAGAACCCGTAGAGCACCAACAACTCGCCGTGTCCGACGCGCTCCAGAATTTTAAGCAGGACCGGACGTAGCGGAATAAGCAGCAAGATGGAAACTGCCCACGGGCTCGGCAGCTTGCCGGTCGAGATGGCCAGAAAGATAACAGCGGCTAAATCCTGCACGATCAAGATGCCGATGGCGATCCGACCGTGGAGAGACACCATCTCACCGCGTTCTTCCAGGACCTTCACGGCGAAGACCGTGCTCGAAAAGCTCATCGCAAATGCGATTAGGAAAGATTGCTCAAGCCCGAGTCCGGCGACGAAGGGAATACCCAATAGTGCCAATCCGAAGATCGCACTGCCGAACAGCGCAACGACGATGCACATGTGAAGGCTGGCTACACCCCAGACCTGCGGTCGACCCAGTGTGCCAAGGTTTAGCTTTAGGCCGACGATAAACAAGAGGAGCGTAATGCCGAGGTCGGACAGCTTCTCCAGCATCTCGCCGCCTTCGATGCCCTGCGCGTTCATCAAAAACCCGGCGGCAAGAAAGCCTACCAATGGCGGTAGACCGGCGGCGCGCGACAACAGCCCCAAGACGAACGCAACCGCGATCCAAACGACGTCGCCCAGGGCAATGGCAATCCATTCAAAGTCCATTGTTTAAATGACACTAATTTCGGTTCGGGAATCAAGGTGAAGTGGAAAGTCGTGCGGATTTGTCACGCCTATCGGCGTGGGAATGAGGTCGCCACCTTCTTGGAGTCCTTTCCTCCATTGAGGCGGGAAGGTTAGGATAAGGGTGACGCATTCCGTTCTCGTTTTTCAGGGACTTTTCATGACCGACAAGGCTAGTCCGTATATCTCGCGCGGGGCCGAGGCCCGCACAATTGACGTCAAATCGATCGAGGGACAGCCGACTTTCGGCAATCTTCAGGCAAAGCCCTTGATCATGGGAGAACACATGACGTTCCTGGAAATCCAGTATGAGAAAGGCACAGGGGCGCCGCTTCACGTGCATTCGCACGAGTCTCTGGTCTATGTGATCAGCGGCAGACTCAAGACGACCATCGGCGACGAAACGTTTGTCTTAGAGCCCGGCGATACCTGTCTGCATCCGCCGGACGTGCCGCACACGGTTGAAGCTTTGGAAGATTCGAAAATGGTCGAGATCAAATCGCCGGCACCGGATATCGCCAAATTCTTTGATTGGTGACAATTTGTCTAATTTGGGATAGGGTTTCATCCCTTTTTCGACATTGTGAATGGGCTTGCCGGGCGACAGAACATCGCTATCGACCGATTTCGCCACATTCAGCGGTATTCTATTACTGTGCATGGGCTCGTTTTCCGAAAAAAAAACAATCTCCACCTATCCGCGACCTTCGAAAAGCTCAGGATGAGGATGGTTCTTGTTAATCCAATACCTCATGCTGAATCTGTCGAAGCTTGTGCCTGTCGAAGCATGAACCCGGCGCGAGACACATGACAATACGTGTCGAAGCGACTACATAGCTCGGTACGCATGTTCCCGTACGCCCTCGCCCGCCCTGTTTTGCATTTATTCGACGCCGAGACCGCGCATGGTCTCGCAATTCGCGCGCTCAGAGCCGGGCTTGTTGGTGGCGACAGCACGCCGGACGATCCGATATTGGCGCAATCGCTCTGGGGGCTCGACTTCCCCAATCCGATTGGACTGGCCGCAGGCTTCGATAAGGACGCGGAAGTACCGGACGCCATGTTGCGTACCGGTTTCGGTTTCGTCGAGGCAGGGACCGTGACGCCGCGCCCGCAGCCCGGCAATCCTAAGCCGCGCCTCTTTCGCCTCACCGAGGATGAAGCGGCGATCAATCGATTTGGTTTCAATAGCGGCGGGCTTGAGGCTTATGCATTGCGGCTGGAAGCCCGGCACGGACGGCCCGGGATCGTGGGAGCGAATGTTGGCAAGAACAAAGAGACGGAGCGGGCGGAAAACGACTACGCCGTCGGGATCGAGCGGGTAACGCCGCTTTCCGATTACATTGTCGTCAATATTTCTTCGCCGAATACCGAAGGGCTCCGCGCTTTGCAGGCGCGGGAAAGCCTGTCGCAATTGCTCGGCGCATCCATGGAAGCCCGCGCACGCGCGATACCTGATGGCGGTAGAGTGCCACCGCTCTTGGTGAAGGTCGCACCCGATCTCGAGTTCGCAGAGATGCAGGATATTGCGGACGTGGTGATGGCGTCCGAAATCGACGGGTTGGTCATCGGCAATACAACGGTTGACCGCCCGACAGATTTGCGAAGCGCCGAAAAATCGCAAGCGGGCGGTCTTTCTGGCCGACCGTTGATGGAGAAGTCGACGGCATGCCTAGCTGAGTTTTATCGGCTGACCGACGGGAAAGTCCCGTTGGTTGGCTGTGGCGGCGTGGCTTCCGGCGCCGACGCTTATGCCAAGATTCGGGCCGGTGCATCGCTGGTGCAGCTTTACACCGCGCTGGTCTTCCAGGGCCCGGCGTTGGTTGGGCGGATCAAGCGTGAGTTGGCGGCATTGTTGAAACAGGATGGGTTCGCCAATGTTAGTGAGGCGATCGCCGCGGATCACACGTAGCATCGTTGCCGTTCTGGCCGCGCTTGTCGTGGTGGGCATTCAGGGCGCGGTGGCGGCTGGCCCGGACGCCTTTTCGCAACCGCTCGCCGGCCTCTCCGACCATGACCGCGCGACAGTGCATCTCGGGAATTCGCTCTTCCGCAAGAGCTGGCGTCCCGCGCCGAGTGAGACGACGGCGTCGGACGGTCTGGGTCCGCTCTATAACGCGCGAGCCTGTGCGGATTGCCATGTCGGCGATGGTCGCGGGCATCCGGACAACGGTTTGATCCTCAAATTGCCCGCGCGGGACCCCGTCTATGGCGCGCAAATCCAAGATAAAGCCGTCGCCGGCGTAAAGGCCGAAGGGCGGATTGCGGTGACCTATCGCGAGCAGAAAGTTGTTTTGTCGGACGGCGAGGTCGTTCGGCTCCGACAGCCGGAATACCGCGTCGTCGATCTTGCGTACGGTCCGATATCGGTTAAAGGTCGGTTGAGCCCGCGATTGGCGCCGCCGGTCTTCGGGCTGGGTCTCTTGGAGGCGGTCGATGCGGCGGAAATCTTGGCGTATGCGGATCCCGAAGACCAAGATGGCGATGGCATTTCAGGGCGTGCAAACCGGGTTCGAAGCGAAGCGCACGGCGACACCCGACTTGGACGGTTCGGATGGAAGGCAGAGCAGGCGACGATTGCCGATCAGAACGCGGTCGCTCTGTTGAACGATATCGGCATTGGCAATCCGCTCTATCCGGCTTTATGGGGGGATTGTACCTTCGCCCAGACCGGCTGCCGACAAGCACCGCATGGCGGCAGCGAACGACACGGCGGCCTGGAAGTCTCCGCCAAAGTCGCACGGCATCTGACGTTCTATCTGCAAGGGTTGGACGCACCCGCAGCTCGCGAGGCGCGCGAAGCGGGCGCACAGCTCTTCCGCAGGATTGGGTGTGCCGCCTGCCATCGCGCAGAAATGCGGACCGGCGCCGATCATCCGCTGGCGGCCTTGCGGGGTCGGAAGATCCGACCTTATTCCGATATGCTGCTACACGATATGGGGGAAGGCCTCTCGGACGATCTGGCGGAAGGAGAGGCCACGGGACGCGAATGGCGCACCGCGCCGCTCTGGGGGATTGGCTTGACCGAAGTGGTGAACGGCAACACCTACTACCTGCATGACGGGCGGGCCCGCAGCTTGACGGAAGCCATTTTGTGGCACGGCGGAGAAGGGGCGGCGGCCCGAGATAAATTCCGGTCGTTATCGGCGGCGGCGCGCGCTGAGCTCCTCGAGTTCTTACGTTCGCTCTGAGCGACGGAACTGGACCTGATGGCTTCGCGGACCAACTTCTCCCAAAGCGGAAGAGGATCGGGCATGAGCGTGTTGCAAGGACTGAAGGTTTTGCAGGTCGGCCCCGGATTGGGCGCGGCGGTTTGCGGCCGCTTGTTTGCGGATGTCGGTGCCGATGCAAACTGCTTTGAGCCCGCAAGGGACACACCGCTCGCCGAACATCTCAATAATGGAAAACCGTCGCTGACGGCATTGCCGAAAAGTATGGATATTGTTGTCCTCGAAGGCGGACCGGCGGCCTTGACTGAGAATGGTTGGGGGGTGGCGGCCATGAGGCGGCGCTATCCGGACGCGGCCATTGTCGCCCTCTCGCCTTATGGCCAGACCGGTCCCGATGCGGACAAGCCGGCGACGGACCTCACCTTATTCTGCGCCAGCGCCATCGCGCGCTGCCTCACTGGGCAAGTCGACGATCTTTCGGAAGCGCCGGTACGCGCGGTCGGCGAGCAATCCGCCTTTATCGGCGGGCTTGCCGCGGCCTGTGCCGGGATGCATGCGG
>PAZH01000039.1 GCA_002716125.1 Rhodospirillaceae bacterium | reverse complement strand
CGCATTGCGGCAGTTGGACGGGTTGCCGCTCAAAGACATCGTCGCGCGCGGTCTGACAATGGGCGACGAAATGCATCAACGGAACGTCGGTTGCTCTAGTCTTTTCCTGCGCGCCCTTGCTCCGGCATTGGCGAAAACCATCGCCGATAAAGACGAGCTCGCCAAGGCACTGGCGTTTATGGGTGGCAACGATCAGTTCTTCCTGAATATCGCGATGGTTTTGGGCAAAGCGATTATGGACCCTGTTCGCGATATCGAAGGATGCAGCGTGGTGACCGCCATGAGCCGCAACGGCACGGACTTCGGAATCCGGGTCAGCGGCACTGGCGACGAATGGTTTACCGCGCCTGTGGAGATGCCGGAAGGTCTCTATTTCCCCGGGTTTACGGCGGATGACGCCAATCCGGATATGGGAGACTCGACCATCGTCGAAACCATCGGACTGGGGGGATTCGCAATGGCGGCCGCGCCCGCCGTTGCCGGTTTTGTCGGCGCCGGGGCCGCTTCGGAGGCAGCGCTGACAACTCACGCGATGTCCGAGATTACGATGACCGAGAATCCCGAATGGACGATCCCCTCTCTCGACTACCAGGGCGTGCCGACGGGTATCGATATTCGGCGCGTCGTCGAAACCGGCATTGTACCGACAATCAATACCGGCATCGCCCATCGCGAACCGGGTGTCGGACAAGTCGGCGCCGGCGTGGTCAAAGCACCAATGGCCTGTTTCGAACAAGCCCTGCGCGCCCTCGCAAGACGATTGGGCGTCTCATGAGCATGACCGTGAACTTGGTTCGGCGTGGGTTCTTTTTGGATTCCGTTGCACTTATGCGCATCTCCCGAACCGTCGCTGAGCTGCCGAACATCGAAGATGCCGCTCTGATGATGGGCACGCCTTCCAACAAGCAAATCATGCGGGACGCCGGTCTTCTTACGGATGACGGCGAGGCTGCGGTCGGCGGCGATCTTGTACTTGGCGTTCGCGGCGCCGATACGGCCGCCACCGACGCTGCGATCGCAGCTGCAGCGGAGCTTCTCGACGCCCCCAAACACAGCGCAGACGACGGAACAGTTTGGTGGCCGAGATCGCTCCGGGCCGCTGTCGCCGCCAAACCGGACCGAAATTTTGCAATCATCTCGGTCCCTGGGGACTTCGCCGCGGCCGAGGCCCGCAAAGCGCTTAAACATGGCCTCAATGTTATGATCTTCAGCGACAACGTGCCGATCGAAGAGGAAGTTTCGCTAAAAGCTGAAGCACAAGACCGCGGCCTGCTCCTTTTGGGGCCCGATTGCGGCACCGCAATTATCGGGGGTGTCCCACTGGCTTTTGCGAATGTGGTGCGAAGCGGTGATGTCGGCGTCATCGGTGCGTCGGGCACGGGCATTCAGGAAGTAACCAGCCTCATCGACCGCGCCGGCGGCGGCATATCGCATGCCATTGGCGTCGGGGGCCGCGACCTTAGTGCCGAGGTTGGTGCCAGAACGACACTCACGGCAATCGATGCCCTCGAACGCGATGTGTCCACGCGCCATATCGTGATCATTTCGAAGCCACCGGACCCGCAAGTGGTATCAAAGGTCGTCTCCCGCATTCGGGAGAGTTCGAAGACATTCACCGTGTGCCTAATTGGCGGCGGCGCTATCGAACTACCGGACAATGCAGAACAGGTCGACACCCTAAAAGGCGCCGCCGCAATTGCAGTTCCGAAGGCAACGATCTTCGACTGGGATACGCAAAAGAACGCCCGACCATTACCGGCCGGCCAGACACTTATTCGGGGCCTTTTCAGCGGCGGGACACTGGCTTCCGAAGCGCAACTCATCCTTCATACCGCTGGCGAAAAAGTTGCCTCAAACGCACCACTGCCCGGCGTCGCGCCGCTCGCCGCCGATGCCGCACAGATGCACACCATCATCGACCTCGGCAGCGATGAGTTCACACGGGGCCGACCACATCCCATGATCGACCCCTCCGTTCGCGATGACGTTCTGAGAGAGACCTTGAAAGAACCCAATGCCGGACTCGTGCTGCTTGATCTGGTCTTGGGTCACGGGGCGCATAGCGACCCGGCCGGACATATCGCGCAATGCGTTAACGACGCGGGTGCCAACCGGCCGTTGATTATTGCGTCCGTCACCGGCACCTCCCGGGACCCTCAGAACCGTGCGACACAGATCGCCGCGCTAGAAGCCGCGGGTGTCATCATTGCGCCGACAAATGCGGACGCCGCAGCCTGCGCTCTGGCGTGTCTCAAGGCGGGTTCCTAGCGTCTCGCGAATGGCACCATCGATGGCACACCCAAACCAAATAGCCATTCGCCAACTTGGCTGCCGGGCAACGGGTGTGCGGCTGCGGGGCCGGACCGGACAGCTATTCGCTCTCTTTCAGAACAGTTTTTATTTCAACCTCGACGATGCGCTATTTTGCGTTGGACACTCTGGCTTGAACTCGGGCCCGCTCAACATCGCCACCGACGTGCCGAAATCCGTCGATTGGCACCAATGCGGCCTTCGGCTCGGCGATAGAGTTTGGGCAACGGGAGATAAAATCCGGATCGGCCAACGGCTCGAACTTACGATCAATCAGACTGAAATTTGGCGGCCAACAACGGTCGACTGCGGTTGGTCCGCCACAACGCTCAACGCCGGTCTGACGGCACTTTCTCACTTTAACGAAGACGACGTTCCGCGTGACGGGCTTGCCCGTTTGGTTCTTTCGGATTGGTCATCCCTTGCTTCGAATCCCGTGACCGATTACGCGGAGCCAGCAATCGTCGATCTTTGCCGATGGTTGCGAGGCCATACGAACGATACAAAATGGATGAACCGCCTTATCGGCCTCGGTCCCGGTCTGACGCCCTCCGGCGACGATTTTATCGGCGGTGCAATGATCGCGCTTCACGCAATTGGCGAGGCTGCTTCGGCAAACCGTATGTGGAATATCGCACAGCCAATCAGCCTTGCCGCAGGCAACCGTATCTCGCACGCCCATCTCGAGGCCGCCGCCGCCGGGCTCGGAAGCGCTGCGTTACACAACGCCATTAACGCACTGCTTCATGCGCGCCAATCCGAGCTGAAAACTGCCGTCCGCGACCTGGACCGGATCGGACATATGTCGGGGTGGGATGCCCTGGCGGGCGTGGTAACGGCGTTCCGAGCTCATCTGGCCGAATACGACCTTGACCGCCGGTTACCAACGGCGCCCCGGTTAGCTCAGGCGTTCCCGCGCGAGTTTCGCGCCGTCGACCATCGCTTTTAACTTACGACGCGCGATATCGAGAGACAGCGGTACTAAGCCACAATCCGGTGCCGCCTGAATTTGGTCAGCGGGCAGATGCTTAGCCGCAGCCAAGAGTTTACCTGCGACATATTCCGGTGTTTCGATCTCATCGATGCCGTTATCGATGCAACCGAACATTACGGTTTTGGATGGGCAAAGCTCCAATAGTTTCGGATCGAGACGCGATGCTTCGAATTCCAACGCCAATTGATCGATCTTGGAGTCCTCCAACGCCTCTAGAATAACAGGATAGCTATCGACGATGGGACGTGGCACGCCCGGCATCGGATAGCTGTAGCAAACATGCGCGGCGGTTTTTGCCGACGTCACACCTTCCAGGCAACGGTCCAAGGCCTTAATGCCCCAATCCTTGACCTTGTCCGGATAGCGGCTGAAGACAGGTTCATCGAACTGGATAACCGCAATGCCAAGGGCGTCCAATTCCTTCGCCTCTTCGTTCAAGACCGCGGCTACTTCCATCGCCATCGTTTCCTCATCGCCGTAGTGCTCGTCCGCCGTCGAATCCACAACCGTCATAGGCCCCGGCAAAGTAATTTTCACAGGCCTATCCGTTTCTGCGAGCATGAACTCCGCGTCTCTCTTGAGCATGAAACCGGGCCGGCTGACCGGCCCCACGCAACGTCCCACCTCGGCCAAACGGCGCTTGTTGCGGGTCCATTTCTTCGTCACCGTTTCATAGTCAAATCCGCCCAGGCGCGACGTGATGTACGTTAGGTAAGAGCTGCGCCGTTGTTCGCCGTCGCTCAGCACTTCAATGCCGGCATTGATCTGATCATGTATAGTTAGCCGGGTCGCATCGTCTTGCGCCGTTTCCAACATATCGCCCTGATAAAGCCAATCGGCTCCTTTGCCGTGAACCTGCTTGCCTTCGGCATTCAGCGGCAATTGTTCCATCAGCCACACCGGCTTCGGCATGGACCCAACAACAGTCGTAATAAACGGTTCTGACATTCTTATTCTATCCCCTGTTAATGATGATCAGAAATCTCGTCTCGCGTGAGAAAACCTTATGGCGGCCTATATTCATCGAAACCGCATCAAGGGTCCAATGTTTCATGTCTTTTCAATTTGTCACCCAAGACATCAACGGCGTTTCTATTCACTACGCATTCGACGGGCCGGACGACGCACCCGTCATCACCTTCGCCCATGCGCTCTCACTCAACGCCCGGAGCTTCAACCCGCAAGTCTCCGAATTTACCGAGGACTATCGTGTATTGCGCCTAGATCTGCGCGGGCACGGCAACACCGATGTGAATGGCGGGCCATTCTCGGTGGAGGATTTGGCGGACGATGTGGCGGCACTTCTCGACCATCTCCATGTCGAGCGAACGCATTTCGTCGGTAGTTCGCTTGGGGCGATGGCGGGATTCGCGATGGCCTTCAACCACGCAAACCGACTTTCCAGCCTCACATTCATGGCGTCACAAGGCGCATTGCCGCAGGAACGCACGAAGACCGCGCGGGCGGGCATCAAAGCCATGCGTGCCTCTGATGCGACTCCGACGAAGACCCTGGCGGATGAATGCGAAGCGATGCTGGAACGGCTTCTTGGCGACATCGCCGAAGCCGACCATCCCAATACATTCGCGCTTCTGAGAGAGATCCTGCACGACACGACGCTCTACGGTCAGGCGCGAGCCTACGAGGCCATTCTCGAGATGAACTACGACAGCCGCCTCTCGGAAATCGATGTCCCGACAATGATCCTGGCCGGTGCCCAAGATTCATCGACCCCACCCGAACGGATGCAGATGTACAAGGACGGTATCACCGGCGCCCGTATGGAAGTGCTCGATGGCGCCGGACATTTTCCCAATGTCGAGCAGCCTGCTGCCTTTAACGCTGTGCTTCGGCAATTCTTGCGTGAGGTATCGCCTTAGTCGTCGCGGGGTATCACACGGTCCGACGCCCCGATATAGCTGCGGTTCCATGTCGGCGTGATGTGGATCTCGTTTAGGCAAACGTGCGGCGGCATCTGGGCAATGAACAGGATCGTCTCGCCGACGTCTTCTTCTTGAACCATGCGAGCCTGTTCTTCCGCGCTCGGCGGTTCGGGCCGTAGTTTCAGGATTTCCGTCGCCACCTCGCCGGGGCAAAGCGCACACGCACGAATCCCAAGATGGCAATTTTCGTGATTGATGCTCTCGTTCATCGTGTTGAGCGCAGTCTTCGCCGCCGTATAAGCGATGCCTGACACGCCGCCAACCCGTTGACTCGCCATGGACGACACGTTGATGATGAGTCCGTCCCGCTGCGCACGCATAACCTTCACTGCCGCATGGGACACGTTGAAGGCACCGTTCAAATTCACGTCGATAATCGTACTCCAGGACTCATCCGTGATATCCCGCCAGCGCCGATTTGGCATATTCAATCCGGCGCTGTTCACGAGGATATCCATCCGTCCATGCCGCTCGACAATGCCGGCTGCCACAGCACCAACCGCCTCGACATCGGCAATATCCAACGGCTCGACCTCGACAACACCGCCGGCGTCGGCGATGCGCCCCGCGACATCTTCCAATTGCGGCACCCGCCGTCCCGATAAAATGACCTTTGCACCGGCTTCGGCGAGCGCGACCGCACCCGCGCGGCCGATTCCCGTACCGGCACCGGTCACCCAAGCGACCTTTCCTTCGATTGATTGCATATCGCTTTCCCGTCGATTTTCTGATTGAAGTACGGTGTCTAGCTATCGAGCAGTTTGTTCAACTGCTCCATCAACCCATCATTCACGTCGACGCCGGATTGCAGCGAGTCTTCTCGGTGCGATTGTCGGCGGGCACCTGGCAGGCGGGTTCCGTCGATGGAGAGCAAGCTGTCGAACAAGGATTCCGCGTCGTCCGCCCAGCCGTCGGCGTTTCCGAACTTCTCTGGATCGAAGGCGAGGACGAGCTCGCCGCCTTGTGGCGGACCACCGACGCTGCCGTGACGTTTCGCGGCTTCGACACTGCTGGCCTCCCCAATCAACGGCCCGACCAAGAGTTCGATCATCAGGGCAATGGAAGCGCCCTTATAACCGCCGAACGGGAGAATGCAGCCTTTCAGCACTTCACTCGGATCCGTCGTCGGCGTGCCGTCTGCGGTAATGCCCACACCAGGCGGCAAAGTATGTCCATCCCGCTCCGCCAGCATGACCTCTCCCTTCGCCATCGCGGCGGAAGCTTGGTCGAACACCATCGGTAAGCCGTTCTTTCGCGGCCAGGCAAAAGACATTGGATTGGTGCCGTAGAACGGTTTGCTGCCGCCGGCAGGTGCCACGGTCGGCATATAAGCGGTAAACGCCATCGCCGCCAAACCTTCTTCGGCGAACATCTCGGTCTCTTTCCAAAGGGCCGAGAAATGATGCACGCCGATCAAAGGCATCGCCGCCATACCGAACTGTTTCGCAGCACGGACCAGCGCGTCCTTACCCGCTTTCAAGGCCAAAGGCGCGAAGCAGTTCTTGCCGTCGACTTGTTGGATGATCGGTGTCAATTCGTTGATAACGGGTACCGCATTCCCGTCGACGACGCTCGCCGTCAATGACTCGACGTAGCCCGGAATTCGAAACAAGCCGTGTGAATGCGCGTGGTCGCGCTCCGCGGCCGACACGGTATCGGCCACGGCGTCGGCATGCCCATCGCTACAGCCGTGCTTCACCAAGATGGATTTCGCGAGGTTATGAACTTCATCGACTGTGAGATGCTGTGGCATTGTCGTTGTCCTTATTCGTATGGGTTGACGTCGACCAATCCTTCTTCAATGGCCTTGATCTGGAGCGCCATATATTTCGAGTAGATGCGTGCCTGCGTCAGGCTGCCGGCGATAAACCAGATTCCGTCTTGCGGCGTCCGTTTGAACATATTCGACAACTCGCCGTCTTCATCCTGCCCCCAGACCTGCCCAATGCGCGACGCCATGTCCTCGCCAAGGGAACGGCGCACCAACTCACCCTGGGGATAATAGCCCGTCGCCGTTACCACGACATCCGCCGGCACGATCGTGCCGTCTTTCAGCAACGCACCTTCTTCGCAATAGCGCTCGATCCGATCGTTCTGCAGCAGGCCGATTTCGCCCTTGATCATGAGTTCCGAACTGCCCGCATCCAAATTGTAGCCGCCGCCCTTGCGACGATATTTCATCTGATGGCCGGTTCCGTCTTCGCCGACATCGAACTTAAACCCAATGCCTTTGAGCCCGTCGATCATGTCCTTGTCGAGCTCCAACATTCGCTTCACGGCCGCTTGGTAGCCTTGGATCAGCAAGGGCGGCGTGATCGCCGAGGCCAAAATATCGCAATCTTCGATAGACGGCCCTTCATCGTAGAGCGCGTAGTTGAGCTTTGCGGACGGCTCGATCGAGACGACCGTACTCGAGCCGCGTTGCACCAGGGTCGTGTCACA
Source organism: Rhodospirillaceae bacterium (assembly GCA_002716125.1). Classification (GTDB taxonomy): domain Bacteria; phylum Pseudomonadota; class Alphaproteobacteria; order UBA8366; family UBA8366; genus UBA6544. The sequence goes on along the minus strand of PAZH01000039.1, from coordinate 22,746 downwards.
TCCAAAACTGTGAAGATCGAGCGCGATATCGTTGGCGCTCGATCCGGTCCCGATAACGATCGCTTTCTTTCCGGCATAGGGTGCACCGCTGTCGAAGCCTTCCGAATGAATAACGTCGCCCTTAAACGTGTCGAGGCCCGGAATTTCCGGTTTCAGCGGGTAGCTGCTGACGCCATTGGCGAAAACGATATGCCGCGGGCGCATCACACGCGTGCTGCCGTCTTCCATCTTCAAGGTCGCGACCCAACACTTCGCCTCCGCGTCCCATTCGCCTTTGGTGAATTCGGTACTGGTCCAGTGATTGATCTCCATGACCTGGGCATAGAACTCGAACCAGAGACCCAACATGTCCTTCGGGATGTAATTCGGCCATGTCGGCGGAAACGGCATGTACGGAAGATGATTGACGTGAATTGAATTGTGCAGCGCGAGCGAGTGGTAGCGCTTGCGCCAACTATCGCCGATCCGCGGCCACTTCTCGACCATCAGCGTGTCGACCCCAAGTTGATTGAGGCGCGCGGAGATGGCGAGACCTGCCTGGGCGCCGCCGACCACCAACACGGTTGGATCGTGATCCTCATAAAGCGCGGCTTTGCGCCGGGCGTCTTCCCAATTGTCGCCGCCGAAGTTGCGAGAATACGCGGCGCCGGACGGCCGCTTGTCGCCGATCTGCTCTTCGAAGCCTTCGAGTTCTTCAAGGCAGGTGGAGAGAACCCAGGCTCTATAATCCCCGTTGGCGTCGGCGGTCAGCCGAAGCGCTCCTTCGCCGCGCCCGACTTTCGTCTCGAAGCATATGATGGCTTCAACACATTCGCGCCCGAGCCGTGTGACCAAGCGCGGTGGCGTACGGTCAGGGCTTATCCCGAAGCCCCGCGCCTCGACAGCCTGCTGACGTCCGACCATTGTCTCCGCAATCGCCCCGGCACCAACCACGGGCGTCAAATGCCACGTAAATGCCAAGACGTCGCGCCAGTTTCCATCTTCTTCGAAGAGGGCGGCGACTGCAGCCGGATCGCATTTCGACAGGGAATCTTCGAATTCCCGCAACCAGATTGAGACGGTTTCGCTCAGATCAAAACTCGTCTGCGGAGCTACATTTTGCTGATCAATCGAATTCACGGATTGTCCTTCGGAAGTTCCTGATTACGCCGGCGACGTCAAAGCACGATTTCGCCCCTACGAAGGTAGAGGACCCACTTTGAAAATCAAAAGGTTCCTTTAGGAAAGACCAAACCCAGCAATCCATCGTCCAAGCGGGTTCATTCTTGGTTGATGGCAAAAGATTTTTTCAAAATCGTGCATCGTACAGCAGACGCTATTGCGGTCGGCAAATTAAAGAATCTGGTCCACCGCAATTAATTGCTCACAATTGCTGTCCCGGTTCGCCAGTCTGTGGCGATGAATGAATGTTCTCAATTCGCGGACCCATTCGGGTCGCCACATCAAATCACGCTTTCTCGGGATCGACGACATTTGCGCCTCGTTTGGCGCGACGGACGGGAAGACGCACTCACCACACAAACGCTTCGGGACGCCTGCCGCTCTTCGGATGCGCTCCGCGCTCGGATCGACGGTCGGCAGGCGGACCTCTCGCCGGACCTGACAATCCAGAAGGTCGAACTCGTCGGCGGATACGCTTTAAACCTGGCGTTCTCCGACGGCGAGGACCGCGGCATCTACCCATGGCGCTTCTTGCGGGAGCTCGCCGACACGCAAATCAAAACGGAAAGCAACTAATTGCTCTCCATCCGATGACGGATGGGAAACACTTTCGAAATCGCGATCAAATTTCGCCGAACAGGAGAGAGAAAAGATGGACGAAATCAAAGACGGTTTGCACGAAGTCGAGGCAGACATCCTGGTGATCGGCGGCGGCACGGCCGGGCCGATGGCCGCGTATAAGGCCAAGTGCAAAAACCCGGACGCCAATGTAGTGCTGCTTGAAAAAGCGAACGTGAAGCGCAGCGGTGCGATCTCCATGGGAATGGACGGACTCAACAACACGGTCATTCCGGGGCACGCAACGCCCGAACAATACACCAAAGAGATCACCGTCGCGAATGACGGGATCGTCTACCAGAAAGCCGTCATGCGCTATGCCGAAGAATGCTATGGGGTCATCCAGGAGTTGGATTCCTTCGGCATTCGTTTTCAGAAAGACGAGACCGGCGAGTACGACGTCAAAAAAGTGCACCATATGGGCACCTACGTCTTGCCGATGCCGAATGGCGATACGGTGAAAAAGGCGCTCTATCGCCAACTGCGGCGCAAACAAATCCTTATATCCAACCGGTTTATGGCAACGCGCCTTCTCAACGGGGCCGACGGCCGGATCGCGGGCGCGATCGCGGTCAATACACGGACAGCAGAGTTCCTCGTCATCAAAGCGAAAGCGGTGATCTTATGTCTGGGCGCGGCCGGGCGGTTGGGCCTCCCGACGTCGGGATATCTTTTCGGCACCTACGAGAATGCGGCGAATAGCGGCGACGGTTACTCGATGGCTTATCACGCGGGTGCAGAGCTCACCAACCTCGAGTGCTACCAAATCAACCCTCTCATCAAAGACTATAACGGGCCGGCTTGCGCCTATGTCGCCGGGCCTTTCGGCGGCTATACCGCCAATAACGAGGGCATGCGGTTCATCGAGTGCGATTATTGGTCCGGTCAGATGATGCAGGAGTTCTATAACGAGCTGCAATCCGGTAAGGGCCCCGTCTTCCTCAAACTCGATCACCTGCATGAAGACACGGTGAAGGAGATCGCCGATACGCTGCACAACGTCGAAAGACCGACGCGCGGCCGGTTCCACGAGAATCGCAGTACCGACTACAACAATGAGATGATCGAGATGCACATCTCGGAGATCGGTTTCTGTTCGGGCCACAGCGCATCCGGTGTCTGGGTGGACGAACATGCGCGCACGACAGTGCCTGGTCTCTACGCGGCGGGCGACATGGCGAGCGTACCACATAACTACATGCTGGGTGTCTTCACCAACGGCATGTTCGCAGGCGAAGACGCGGTCGATTATATCGGCGAGCATGATTTCGCCGAGATCGACATGGGACAGGTCGACGCGGAGATGACACGGGTATTGGCGCCAACCAAACACGAAGACGGCATTCCGCCGAACCAGATTGAGTACAAGACGCGCCGTCTGGTGAACGACTACCTGCAGCCGCCAAAGGTGACCCGGAAGATGCTTCTGGCGCAGGACCGGTTTGCGGAAGTTCGCGACGACCTGAATCAGATGGTCGCGACGGACTCGCATGAATTGATGCGGGCGCTCGAGGCGCAGTCGATCCTCGATTGCGCGGATATGGCGGCACACGCTTCGATGTTCCGAACCGAGAGTCGATGGGGCTTGTATCACGCCTATGCGGATTACCCCGAGAAGAACAACGACGACTGGTTCTGCCACGCCCAACTCAAGAAGGACGACAACGGAAAAATGACCAGCTTTAAGCGGCCTGTCGCGCCCTACATCGTCGAAATCGACGAAGAGGAAATGGGTGCCTATGACCGTCAACGCGTGCAAGCGGAAGCCGGCGACTAAGCCGAGCGTCATCATTTATCCGCCAGAAGTTTGAATACAGGAGAGAGAACTGTGCCATTAGCCCAAACCCCCACGACCGTTCCGGTCACTGTCGACGAAGAGAAATGTATCGCCGAAAAGGGATGCACCGTTTGTGTCGATGTTTGCCCCCTCGACGTCCTCCGGATCAGCGAAGAATCCGGCAAGGCGTATATGAAATATGATGAGTGCTGGTACTGCATGCCTTGTGAGGCGGACTGCCCGACGGGTGCGGTGAACGTCAGTATTCCCTATTTGTTGAGGTAGCGGCAGATGAGCGTATTCGAGCCTTTCGACAGCTTTTCGGACATCGACGATATTCTCTTCAAGCTTGAAGACGAGGATCCCGGGATTCGCCAGGTCGGCGTTATGGAATTGGCGGAGACCGCCAGCGAAGACGCGGTCCCTCACATCATCGGCGCATTGAGCGATCCGAGTGACGATGTTCGCCTTCAAGCTGCACGTGTCCTGCAGGAGTTTGATGGCGAAACGGTCGCCGCGGGACTGGCGGATGCACTGCAGGATTCGTCCAACACGGTCGCGGCTGCGGCAGCCGACAGTTTGGCCGAATTGAAATCGCCGGAAGCCGCACTGCCCTTGCTTCCGCTAACAACACACGAGAAGCCGTTCGTTCGCGCCAATGCGTTGCGGGCATTGAAAGGACTACGGCATCCTGAAGCGTTAAAGCCCGGTCTTGCCGCCTTGCAGGACCCGGAACCGGAAGTGCGGATGCAAGCCGTTGGTGTGCTTGGGTATCTGCAGATGGAGGAAGCATTGCATGCTTTGATTCTGGCAGGCCGCGATTCGGATATTGAAGTTCGCCGCGCGGCTGTCGGCGCGCTCGCGTTCAGCAATTCCAGTACGGTCTCGGAAGCGCTCATCAAGGCCATTTCGGATGAAGCCTGGCGCGTTCGCGAAATGGCTGCGGAGACAATCGGAAAGTTGAAATTCGCCGATGGTACGGACGCACTAATGTCCGTCACCGAAGACGAATACTGGCAGGTTCGCCTGCAGTCGGTTCGCAGTCTCGGCAAGATCGGTGTTGCGCGCGCAATACCCGCAATTGTCGGTGCTTTAGAGCATTCGATCAGCAACCTCAGGAAAGATGCCGCTGCGGCGCTTGGTGAGATCGCGGATGCAGGTGCCTTGCCGTATCTCGAGAAAGCGCTTGGCGATCCCGATCCGGAGGTCCGGAAGAATGCGCGTTGGGCCATAGGCCGGATTGAGGCCGCATGAACGAGTGGAGACGCTAGAGCGCTTCAACTTTGGAGCCATCTAATGATGACCACGGCAACGGGCGGCGGCGGCCCGAAGACCAAAAACCGAGAGAAATCGGAGCCCCGCTATAAGGAGATCGGTGACGAACTGCGGATGCAGATTACGGGTGGCTCGTATCGCCTGGCCGAGAAACTGCCGTCCGAGCACGAATTGATGCAGCGTTACGAAACAAGTCGCGCGACAGTGCGCAAGGCATTGGCTGGCTTGGCGCAAATGGGCTTGGTTTATAGCCGCCGGGGCGAAGGATATTTCGTTAGTCGGCCGAGCCTCACGCAGGATTTACAACGTCTTCAGGGTCTTTCCGAATGTGCCGAAGCGTCCGGGCATGAAGTTTTTTCCGAAGTGCTATCGACCCAAGAGGTGCCCGCCGATCCGACTGTCGCAGCCAGCTTAAATCTCGCAGCGGACACGCCCGTCTTCGAATTGAAGCGATTGCGTTATGTGAACCGGGCGCCGTTTTCCTTCGACGTCAGCTACTTTCCGTTGGTACTCGGCCAGGAACTCGTAAAGTCCGACCTATCTCGGGTTGATGTTTTTTCACTGCTGGGTGAACTTCTCGACGACGATCTCGGTCACGCGGACTACATGATTGAAGTAACGGCGGCAGAGCAAGAAGTCGCCCTTGCGCTCGATGCGCCGGTCGGCAGTTCACTTATTCGGATGACGCGCGTGGCATTCATGATGTCCGGGAAACCGGTCGATTTCGAATATGTATACGGGCGTCCAGACTCGTATCGATTCAAGGTACGTGTTCCACGATGGTAAAGAACGTTCGGAGCATCGCATTCTTCATCGTGGGGCTAACGCTGTTCGCAACCGCGATTCAGGACGGTCATACCAACGGTCTGCCGTTAATCGAGTTCCCGGTCAAACCGCCCGCCCCGGCGATGCAGTTGCAGGAATATGAAGGCGAGGCCTTCGACCTCGAGAAGTATCGCGGCCGCGTTGTGGTGGTTAACTTTTGGGCGACATGGTGCGCACCGTGTCTTAAAGAGATGCCGGCTTTAGAGGCCGCCTGGAAGACGCTTCAAAAGGAAGATGTCTTGTTGGTCGGGGTTAATCTTGGTGATACACCGCGAAAGATTAAACGGTTTCTCAAGCACCGACCGGTCAGCTTTCCGATCCTTATGGATATTGACTCGGATACCTTCGAACCGTGGCAGATTCAACGCCTGCCAACGACCTATATTGTTGGGCCGGATGGGCGAATTCATTTGGGTGCCATAGGCGACCGCGACTGGAATTCCCCGCAAATTCTCAACGCGATACGCAGCCTGAAATAACCCTTCCCCAGGGAAAAATTAGGATCACCATCGCGCCTGCAGCGTCGGGCTGCGCTAACTTCTTCATGGGCTTTCGCCCCCTCGCACAACTTGACTCTGAATCGCGTCGACTCCGCTGATCAAGATTCGATCACTGCCGGAAACAGTGCTGATCGATTGGGCAGATTCCGTATCTTTGAAGTCAGCTTATGCTGCAGCGCAAAATCAATTATGTATTTAAAAACAACGCCTTGTGAATTTTATGATGCGCAATCTGTCTATTTGGCATGCCGGTCGCAGTAATACGTCCCAAGGGCGATACAAGTGACATCGCCCCTGTTGAAACAGGAGGCCTAGCGACATGCAGAAATTAGGGATCATGGTTGCCGCCGCAGGCGCACTTGGACTGGCGCAGTTTGCCCCCGGGATCGCCGACGCGAAAACCATCAACGTTGGCGTCGGACATCAAAGTATGTGTACCGATACCTACACCGCAGGAATTATCGTCAAAGAACTCGGTTTGCTCGACAAGAATTTGGCTGAGTTGAAGAAGAACGCGAAATACAAGGACGCGGACTTCAAAGTCCGCTGGGCGGACTACAGTTCGGGCGGCCCGATCACCAACCAAATGTTGGCGAACAAACTCAACATCGGTGTGATGGGCGATTACCCGCTGATCGTGAACGGTGCGAAGTTCCAGGCCACGAAGAGCCTTCGGACACTCTACGTTGCGGGAACGGGGTATAACCTGAAGGGCTCCGGCAACGCGGTTGTTGTGCCGGTCAGCTCGTCGATCACGAAGTTCGAAGAGCTTCGCGGTAAAGAAATCTCAGTCCCGGTCGGCAGTGCTGCTTGGGGCATGACCCTCAAGGCACTTCAGGATGCCGGTATCCCGAGCTCCGAAGTGACGATCAAGAACCAGAGCCCGGCTGTCGGTGCCGCAAATATCGCGAAAGGTAAGATCGACGCGCATGCGGATTTCTGCCCATGGTCGGAATTGATGGAATTCCGAGGCACCGGACGGAAGATTTATGACGGCAGCGAGACGAAGATTCCCTATCTCCACGGGGTCGTCGTACGTCAGGAACTGGCGAAGGACTATCCGGAAGTCGTTGTCGCTTTCCTAAAAGCGGTAATCGATGCCGGCGACTGGGTGCGTGAAGATCCGATGCGGGCCGCGGAGAGTCTTGAGAAGTGGACCGGCGTCGAAAAAGAGGTCCAGTATCTCTACTTCAGCAAGGGCGGACACCTCACGCTCGAGCCGACGATCAAGGACAAATGGGTCGAGGCGCTGGAATTCAACCACGGTGTTCTTGAGCGGGAGAAAAAGATTCCGCCGCTCGATTTCGGTAAATGGATCACGGACGAGTACATCCGTGCGGCCTACAAGGCAAAGGCTCTCGACTACGAAAAGAATCTGAAGGACATCCACGATCCAGCGGTCGAGCATACCTCGCTGCCGATGGAAGTCTGGCACGCGAAGGATGGCATCAAGACCTACGCGTCGGTTCGCGATTTCTTGAAGGCAATTGCCGACTTCAACAAGGTCGCGCAGAAGCTCAATGCCACCTACGTCTACGACAAGGCAACCGGCTTGAAGCTGTTCGGGAAAATGGCGTTCTACGTGCAAGCTAAAGATGGTGCGATGACCACTTTCCTACGCAAGCAAGACGCGGATTCCTATGCCGCAAAAGTCGACGGCAAGGTGATCGGCTTCGAAGAAGCGATCGCGTCGACGACTGGTTGATCGGGGGGTGATACGGCGGGGTTTGACCCCGCCGTTTTCACTTTCATTAAAAAGGAACGCTAAGAATGTCCGTGCAGGAAAGCGCAAAAGTTTCATCGGCGAAATCGCCCGATAAGTCGGATACGGAGTTCCCGAAGTTATCGGCGGTCAGCGAGGTGGTCGCGGAAAGCTTCGACGAAGCGTCGGGGGACGCCTTCCAGCTCCCCGAGGCGGCAATTCGTTGGTCGATCCGCATCTTGGCACTCGTCATCGCAGTCGCCATCTGGCACGTCCTGACGGAATATGACTTCAACTACATCATGGATTTTGGGAATGTGCCGGAACCGGCCGCCGTTCTCGCGTCCTTTATTCAGCATATCCAGACGTCTGAATTTTTCGTCCATATCGCCGTCAGCATAAAACGAATTCTGATCGGGTACGGATTTGCGACCGTATTCGGCATTGTCATCGGGTTGCTCATGGGGCGCTCGAAACTCGCCGAGGATTTCTTCATCTCATATATCGAAGTGCTTCGCCCTATTCCGGCGGTGGCATGGATTCCTCTGGCCATTCTGATGTGGCCGACAGAGGAATCGAGCATCATCTTCATCACCTTTTTGGGGGCACTCTTCCCAATCGTTCTCAATACAGCTTTGGGCGCGGAACAGACCCCTGCCGTTTTGGTACGCGCTGCGCAATCGCTGGGAGCAAGCCGGTTCAAGATTTTCTGGCACGTTGTCATTCCATCCGCACTGCCAAGTATCGCCGCTGGTCTCGCGATCGGCATGGGCGTCTCGTGGTTCTCGTTGCTCGCCGGTGAAATCATCAGCGGTCAGTACGGCATCGGATACTTTACCTGGGACGCTTATTCGCTGATCGAATACGACAACATCGTCGTCGGCATGCTGGTTATCGGCGCGCTTGGAACGCTCTCAACCTATCTCGTTCGCCTCATCACGAAGCCCTTCCTTCGTTGGCAAATCGTGGAGAAAGACTAATGACCGAATTACTGGAAGGTCTCTCGGAATCCATACGTGAACGCCAATTGATCTGGTGGGGCACGTTGATCGGATTCGTCGTTACGTATTACGCAGGCTTACTCCTGACGATGCTGGTCCGGTTCGGCAATATCCCGAACTACATCACGTTTTACGATTGGCCGGAAAACGTCTGGACGATCCTCACGAGCACACCGTCCTTGTTAGACGCGATCGAGATCATCAGCGAGGAATGGCTCGTTGAAATCGGCTACATGAACTACGATTTCGGCAAGGGAATTTCCGAGTGGGCGATGAATATCGTGCCGCCCAAGCTCTTCCTGATACTGATCGTTGCATCCTTGATCGCCAGCGTTGTGGTGCTCCTGATGCCGCCGAAAAAGCGTACTTGCCCGGTAGCTCCCAAGGGCAAGGCTGTGGCGGCGGCATCGGGCGGCGCCACCTTGGTCGGCTTAAGCAGCGCAACGCTCAGTTGGGTGGTGTGCTGTGCCACGCCGACCTGGGTCGTCAGTCTCGCCATGATGGGGATGAGCGCCTCGCTTGCCCTTTGGCTGGAGCCTGTCGGCGACCTCATAACGATCTCCGGTTTTTCGTTGTTGTTCTTCTCCGTTTGGTTCCTGGCCCGGCGCCGTACGCTCGAGGCACAGACGTCGTCGCCGAACCTCAAGCTTCATTCGGCCTTGGACGGAGTGCAATCCTGATGTTGGAAACAGTCACGAATATTGAAGACGTGTTGGCCGAACGCCCGCGCGACCAGACAGGTAAAGGCCGGATCGATATCCGAGACGTGAGCGTCACCTTCGGAAAGGGCAGATCAAGTCATCGCGCGGTCGAATCGACGCGCCTGCAGATCGAGCCGGGCGAGTTCGTCTGTTTATTAGGTCCCTCGGGGTGCGGAAAATCGACACTGCTTAACGCGGTCGCCGGATTTATCCCGCCAACGATGGGCGAAGTTCTGATCGACGGTGAAGAGATCACCGAGCCCGGACCGGACCGCGGTATGGTGTTTCAGCAATACTCACTTTTCCCGTGGAAGTCGGTTCGCGAGAACGTCGCCTTTGGTCCGCTCCTAGCGGGACACAGCCGGAATGAAGCGATCAGCACGGCCAATACATTCCTCAATATGGTCGGGCTTGCCGGATTTGCCGATCGGTTCCCGGATGAATTGTCCGGCGGCATGAAACAACGGGTCGGAATCGCCCGTGCCTTGGCCAACTATCCGAGCGTCTTCCTAATGGACGAACCTTTCGGCGCTCTCGACGCGCAGACGCGCGTCATGATGCAGGAGAACCTCCTCAAGATCTGGGCGCAGTTCGGCAACACGGTCCTTTTCGTCACCCATGATGTCGACGAGGCCATCTTTCTGGCGGACCGGGTTCTTGTGATGAGTGCCAGTCCGGGCCGGATCATCGCCGATTTTCCCGTCGAGTTGGAACGGCCACGCGATGTCGAAATGGCAACGGGTGCTGAGTTCATCGCCATCAAGAAACGCTGCATCGAGGCTATTCGAGCGGAAACGCTCAAAGCCTTCGAGCAGCAGAATATGAAGTAGGCCCGCTATGCGAATGACCCGTGGTTTCGGCTTGGCCATGCTCTCGCTGCTCTTTATCGGCGGCGTCGCGATTGCCGGCAGTTTCGTCTTACGGGGAGAGGCAAATATCCCAACCGAGCTAAAGGGAATTGCTTTGTCGAAACCGGTGCCGCTGGATCGGCGGACGTTTTTGTCGACCAATGGCGAGGCGGTGTTCCCCGTTCCAAGCCGCAACAAATGGACATTTCTGGTCGTCGGCTATGCGCATTGCCCCGATATTTGCCCGTTCATTCTCGGGAATCTCGCGGAAGTCGAAACTCAAATGATGAAGTCCGTGGCGAAAGCCGAGCTGCCACGCTTCGTCTTCCTCTCCGTCGACCCACAGCGCGATACGCCGGATTTCCTCAAAGATTACGTAACACATTTCAGCGACCGCTTGGTCGGAATGACCGGCGACGCCGCGTCCATTGATGGGCTGACCCAGCAAATCGGTGCGTTCTATCGATTGGGCAAACCGGATTCGGAAGGTTTCTATCCGGTCGATCACAGCGGCGAAGTCTTCTTAATCGATCCAACGGGTCGGTTGTTCGCAAAATTCAAACCACCCCTGGATGCGGAGGAGACGATCGACCGGTTCCTCAGACTCACCGCCCATTTCCAAGCCGCCCAACTCTAGACAGAGGATCGAAGACATGCCGGGAAACAACACACAACGGATTCTGTCGGCCACCATCGGTCTCTGCGCGTTGGCTGCTTTTTCCGCGATCGCCGGCGAAGTTCCGAGAGTGAGCGATAGTTGGGTCAGAAGCGCGCCGCCCAACGTCAAGATGCACGCCGCTTATCTCACGCTTCGCAACCACGCCGCGACCGATGTCGAAATCATTGGTGTAGAAAGCCCCCAATACGAACGCGCGGAGCTCCATCATTCGAAAACCGTCGACGGTGTGGCGACAATGATCAAGCAAGACCAGATCGCGGTTCAGCCGGGCGGTCTGTTGAAGATGGTCCCCGGCGGCTTTCACGTGATGCTCATCAAGCCGAAGCAGCCGGTTCGCGTCGGAGACAAAATCGACCTCAAGTTTCTCTTCTCGGACGGAACAGCACTGACGTTCGATGCTGAAGTACGTTCCGCCGGCAAACAGATGAAGCACGATCACGGCAGCCACAAACATCACAAGATGAACTGAGTTCGTAATGGCGCGATGGCGTTTCCTTTTCGGAATCTTGGTTGCGGTATGGCCGCGATTGGCGGCCGCCGACATGATCGACACCAGCGGGCTGCAACCTTGGGAGACCTGCGCGCTTTGTCACGGTATCGACGGTGTGAGCCGGATGGCGAAGTTTCCTCGCCTCGCGGCGCAGCCAGAGGCGTACCTCGCCAAACAACTCCGGGACTTTCGTTTGGCGCATCGTCAAAACGACGACAATGTGATGATGGACAACGCGGCACTTCTGAGCCCCGCAGAAGTCCAAGTCGTCGCCCGCTACTTCAGCGATCAAGAAGCACCGGGTCCGATCGAAGATATCGAAGCGACGGACCGAGCCGCGGGCGGCGCTTTGTTCAACTCAGGCCGACCAGCGGAAAACCTTCCGGCCTGCGCCGCCTGTCATGTCAAAGGCGACCCGGCGGCAAACTACCCCGCCATCACCGCGCAGCACCCAGGTTACATCGAGAAGCAGCTGCGAGACTTTAAAGAAGGCCGACGTCAGAACGACCCGGACGGCGTCATGCGGAGCGTCGCCGCGAAACTTAGCGCCCGGGATATTGCCGCCGTTGCCGCGTATGCCGGCAGCCTCCCACGTCAAAAACGGAGCCAGCCATGAACGATGCGTTCGCCGGATTAATCCAAACGCCTGAAACCCAAACTTCGGCCCTCTATTTGACGGAAACATTGGTCGACATCTCGGAGCGGCCGAATTTCCTGGCCCGGTTGAGCGGAGACGAATATCGGCAAGTCCGTGCCGTCGGTCGCGAAATGAAATTTGGCCCACAGACCGAGATATTTTCCCAGGGGGAACAACACGACGGTATCTATGTCATCGAATCCGGTGATGTACGCACCTATTACCTCGGCCCATCGGGACGTGAGCTGACGTTGGCGTATTGGACCCCGGGGCATTTCGTTGGCGGACCGGAGGTTTTCGGCGGTGGCCGACACATGTGGTCGGCGACGGCGATGAGCGACTGCGTTCTCCTACACCTTCGAGGGAATCACCTTCAACAATTGATGACTGAGTTGCCGGGGCTGGCCGCCGGTCTCGTTGAAGGCCTCGTCTTCAAGGGGAAATGTTACTCGGCCCTCCTCCAGATGCTTGGCACGCGCTCCGTCCTTCAGCGCCTGGCGCAATTGCTGCTCACGCTCTGCGAACTCGACGGTCGAGCAGCCGCCGGTGGCATTCTTATCGACCGCAGTTTGACCCATGAAGAACTCGCAAACATGGTCGGCGCCACGCGGCAATGGGTGACCGCGTCCATCGATCGTTTCCAGAAGCAATCGCTGCTCGAGGTCCGTGACCGAAAGATCGTGATCTTGGATCGGGATCGCCTTGAGCGGCTCGCGGAATGCTGAGAATGGCCGATGTTCACAGTGCAACCATGATGGGCCGCCGACGCAATCCGAGTCATTGGGTCTTCACCTGTTTAAGCTTCGTTGGGCTGAACTGGCCTTTGCTGCTGCTTCTGCCCGTCGGATTGCAACTGGGGCAAATTCAAGAAACGACTTTGGTCGTCCCTGTCTTCATGACCGTCTTTCTGACCGCGATCGCGTATGTTGTCTCGAGGCGAACACGGATTGGAAGTGCGATGCCGGTTCTGTTGGCCGGTATTCTATCGCTTCTGATGATCGTCGTGATCGGATATGTCGTGCGGGGCGAGACCTACGAACGGGCAATCGACAACGAAACGCTTTCGCTTTCCGACGCCGCGCGTGTCGAAACGGACGCCTTCAGTGTCGCGGACCCCTTTTTCAACTCCAGTTCGCTGATATGGAGAGATGAGGTTTCCTATACCTTATTCCCAAGATTGGGCCATAAGGACCGTTTGTGCGCGGCACCTTTAATCACGCGTGATCGCAACGGCATCGCAGCCCCCCCTATCTGGGCGGTGGTTTCGATAAAATCGATCCATCGGAGCGCGGCCAGCTGTGAGGCGCATCTACAGTCCCTGTTTGCCGGCCCAATTGTGCTCAAGAGAATTCCCGGTGGTTTGCGTTTTCAAAGCGATGAAACTGTCGGGCCTGAAAATCACACGCGGAATGACAACTCGCATATCCGTCATACGTTTATGGTCATGGAACAGCCAATGCTATCCACAGTCTGGCTTTGGATATTGCTAACCGTCGTCGTCCTTACCTTGAATGTGGCGCTTTTTCATACTTCGCGACTGGGAAATCCGCATGCCGAAGACGCACGCATCGATTAGACAGCGTCTCGTCGGCGGCTGAATTCTAATTCTTTCGAGATCATATTCGCGGTTTCGCCGTCGTCCGATCGTGAGAGGTCGACCGGTTCAAAACGAAGAATCGGTTTGAATGCATGAACCATTTCCCTATGGGCGCGCAGCGTTATCCTTTGTCTCCAATTCGTGTAGGCGTCGAGGACGGATTGCTTAACGGTCGATAGAACGCCCCTCAAAGTTCCGCCAATTTAGTACCAAGTGCGATAAGCATCCCAATTAACATTACCCATTAGTTGTATATTGCTAATTTCAATTCAAATCTTGTGGACTCCCCGAACTTATAGGCGCAGTCTTTAGGTGTTGGGGAGTGCCTGTCGAGAGGCAGGCATCGTTGCGATGACAAGTCCGTACTTAAATCGCCCTTTGTGGTCTCTAGATGACGCGCTGAAACAGCGCGGCATGGAACAGGCGGATATTGGGTTCGAAGCAAATTCCGAAGACTTGATCCAAGCACATGTGAAAGATCGTAATTGGAAAATCTTCGGTGCTTTTTTCATGCTGGCGATTTTAGCGACCATTCTTGCCGTCGGTTTACATGCCGCATTAGGAGGAAACGGTGCGCCCATCGCTGCGGAAGAACCCCTTGAACGTTCACTTGATGAAATTGCGGAAAAGCTCGACAACGAAATTTTAACGGCCGCAGGTCGTCAAAATTAGCAACGTAACGCTCCTACCAATCGAATTCTCTCGATTGACACGCATGCATTCCGGTATTCCGAACGACGCGCCACGCCAAAAACAATTGCCGCGTCCGCGCTTTAGGCTGCACTAACCAACGACCTCGAACAGAGGTTCATGCTGAACGTCGTCCGGCGGGATGTAGTAGACGGGCGGATGGCTGATCTCAAGGACCATAAATCCAAGCTCGGTTTCAGCGATGGTTTCACCGGCAAATAGGACGCGCAAAGAATCTCGGACATTCTCCAATCTCGGTGGGCAAAGGAAAATCCCAAACCGATTCCTGATCGGGTCCAAGTTCGACACGCGACAATTCGGTCATGACGTTTGTCCTTGCTGCTGTTCCCCGCATTGAAACAAGAAACTCGGGGGGCGTTCCTCTTGTTTCGTCGATAGCGAAAATTTCGGGCGCGCTGCTCGCTTCGTCGGCCTAAGTTGTGGTGTCTCGGCATTCGCCTTTCTGCGGATCGAAGACCTGACCGTCTTTACACATGTTGTCAGCTTCCCCCATGTCGCAGGCCAATACAGAGGTTGCGCCTACAGCGAGTACAATAAAGGTCGTGGCGATGATTTTGGGCATGATGCTTCTCCTGAAAACGAACTCTCTTCATATACGAACACTTTGCGCCCGGAGATCACAATCGTGCGGCGGCGGCTTCCTGCAGTGAATGCCGCCTTACGCATTCGACGTCTCCGAGCGAAGCGTTGTATCGGAGCGCCCGCATACCTTTCATTCGTATTTGTGCGTGAGACATTCATTACGCGACGACTAAAAAAACTTTTCCAATCAAGAGATTAGGCTTCTGCCGGGCCTAGGCGAGACGGCTGTCCGTCCTGAATTTTAAGACGAAAGCCGATTGCATTGCGGGGCGGAAAACACGATTTACCTATTCTAAGCGTGCCAAAGGAGTGGTCTTGAGACCATGCTAATCGACGATTTCTCGGGTGAAGAGCTGTTCTCGCCTCTCGGGTCAAAGTGGCGGGGTGTGAGTGACCGCGTCATGGGCGGCATCTCTATCGCAGGCGTTACGCGTGATGTCGTAGATGGCCAAACTTGTCTGCGCCTGGCCGGCGATGTCCTTACGGAGAACGGAGGCGGTTTCATTCAAGCGTCATTAAGTTTTTCAACGGACGGCGAACACCTCGATGCGACAGACTTTGCTGGCATCCGTCTGTCGGTATGCGGCAACGGGGAAATGTATTCAGTGCATATTCGCACCCCGGACTGCGGACGTCCCTGGCAATCCTATCGATCCCAATTTCAGGCACAGCCGGCGTGGGAAACGGTCACCTTACCTTTCACCTCCTTTGAGCCGCATCGCCTGGAATCACCATTAGACCAATCCCGTTTGACACGGATGGGCCTGGTCGCTATTGGCCGCCCGTTCCGAGCCGACTTGGCGGTTTCGGAAATTGCCTTTTACAAGATGTAGGCTATACGTGTGCTTCGGTTAGAAACGCTAAACATAAAGACCATTCGCTCGCACGCAGCTGCGTTCGCGACAGAAGAGGGTCTTAGTAAAAAAATGCTTTGGATTCATCAGGAATGGCCTTCCGCATACCCCAGCCATGGAAACATTCAAATCTTCGACGCGTTCACTGCCGGTCCGTATTCGGAAATTAGGATAGGATGGCGACTTTGAGTAAGAAACCCGAACAAGACGCCATATCGCCGTTCGACGGGCAAACGCTTGACCTTAAAGAAGGGCTGAACGCCGCCTGGACCCTGATCGAAGAAGGCGTGCGCGACCGCCGTTCCATTTTTCATCTGCCGACAGTCGCATCTATATCGGTTGATGGGTCGCCAACGATACGGACGGTCGTGCTACGCGGCGTCGACGTTTCAGAACGTTCGCTGCGATTCCACACGGACCGCCGGTCCGCAAAGTTTTTGGAACTTACGCGAAACCCGCGAATTGCCCTGCATTTCTATGATGCTTCGATTAAGACGCAAATTCGCCTCGAAGCCGTCGGCGAACTCCATGTCGAGGACTCTCTTGCGTCCGCTGCTTGGAAGGCAAGCCAACCTTTTAGCCGTTTGTGCTATGCAGCGAAATTCGGGCCCGGCGAAGAAGTCGCAATGCCGCCGGCCGCACCGACACCGAAGGATGCGGAGATCGACGACGGGTTCGGGAACTTCTGTTTGGTTATTGCAACAGTCCATCGTCTCGAATGGCTGTATCTTGAAGCCAGCGGGCATCGACGTGCCGCCTTCGATTGGGCCAAAGATGGAACTCTTTCGGCGCGTTGGCTTGCGCCTTGAGACTCGGGCGAAGCCGATCAAAAAATCAGTAAGTTGATTGCCCTGTTGCCCGGGAATGAAACGATCGTTTCGACGTCACAGCCTATTCGCCGCGCCCCATTTCTTGGCGCCGCATCGGCATTGCATCGATGGTTTGGAAGAGTGTCCCTGCCGAGATCGGTGCCGGGCGGCGCAGTTTTACGCCGCCGTCTTTGCCTATCAAAATGGTTTCCGTCAAATGAGCTTGAGCATTTAGGCGGCGGCGAAGATGTTCTGCGGTGAGTTTCGGCGCAGTGGCGCCGTCGACCGTTAATTTATTACCAATCACTTCAATGATCACCATGTCGCGGTCCTTGAGGTCGGCGGCGCGACCGGCGAGCGCCTCCCTTTGTGACACGAGCAAATCGTCTTGAGCATCCGGCACCAGGATGACCAACGGTCTGTTTTGCCAAAGATATGCATTCATCGAATCCGTCTCGGACTTGGCCGGTAAAAAGAGAAAGATGGAAATAAAGGCAGAGCACCAAACGAAGCGGGACATCGTTCCATTGTTCCCAGCGGGTATCATTGGTCTTTGTACGTGCAGCGCGCCATTTGGTTCACACAGATTGGGCGCATACATTCGCGAAACCTTATCTGGGCCGGGAAGACAACAGCTTGCAATCCAGTTGAGTGACATGCCGGTGCAGCGGCTGTCTGTATTTCGAAAACGAAGGCACCGGACGAACGCCGAAACTTAGATTTATTCCGGCGGTTAAGTGCCCTCCAAATGATCCAGCCAGCGCATTGACCCGTAATCAAAAGAGGAAAGCGAATACGGTAGGTTGAGCGCTCTCAAGCAATCGTCCTAACGCGCCGCAAAAGCATTTTTTGGGTGTCTATAGAGATGGCGATGAGGCGAAAATCCGACCTACCCAAGAAGACGTGTGCGACATGCCAAAGAGCGTTCGTTTGGCGTCGCAAATGGTCGAATTGCTGGACCGAAGTTAAGTACTGTTCCGAGCGATGTCGGCGGACGCGCAAACATTAGAGGGTCGCTATGAATGCTATTTCACCGCGAACGGCGCCAGGCCCAGGACAGGAGTCCGTTTGGGACTATCCACAGCCGCCGCGCGTAGAAACCGTCACCGACAAATTGCGCGTGGTCTTTGACGAGCAAGTCGTCGCAGAAACGGCAAAAGGGTTTCGCCTGCTCGAAACCGGTTACCCGCCGATCTATTACTTTCCGGCCGAAGATGTCGACGCTGAATTCCTCATTCCGGTCTACGGCGATAAGATTTGCGACTACTTGGGGTTATTGCGCTCTTGGACACTCGACGTTTTTGGAATTCGATCCGAGCACGCGGCCTGGAGCTGCCCAAATCCGCCGGAAGCCTATCAGGCCATAAAGGGCTGCTATGCCTTCTACCCAACACGTGTCGACGAGTGCTGGGTTGGCCTGGACCGAGCGCGCGCACCGGACGACGATTTCGCCGGCGGCTGGATCACTCCCCGCATCGTTGGCCCCTTCAAGAGCGCAGCGGGGACAGGAAACAAATAGACTGTCTCGAAACCTCGTCACGCTTTCGCAGCGCGTTGGTTTGGGCAAAGAGCTCCGCGCGCGTATCGCGAGACCGACCGCACCGATTTTCTGCCCGCAGATGACACGGGTCAATCCGCACCCGCAAGCTGCGCTTAATCCCGCAACCACGGATGCAATAGTTTGGATACCCTTATGAAAACACTGCCGTATCGCGTTGAAACCGGGACCGGGGATATCTTCGATATTGAGTTCCCACTCCATGAAGAGACGGGCGACCCGGTTCGCGTGAACCAATTGGTAAGCCAACTCCTGACCACAATCGATCGCGATTTAGCGTTATTCACCGATACGAGTAATGGCGACGTCCTACAAGCCGTATCCATGGTGCTCGCAATCCGCGCCGGGATGGTCCACGCGGATGGTGATACGACGCGCCACCTTGCCTCGCAGCTTTTATCCACGGCATTGGATGCGGTCGCGGATGCGCCTCGGCAAGTACCTCAAACGGGGCGTGCGTGAACGATCCCCATTGGCGATCCTACAAGGCCGACTTCGGCCAGCGCGTCTTCTTGATAGCGTTCGATGAGGCCCGCATGGAGGCCTTACCGTCTAACTTCGTCAAATCGCCACTTGGGCAGCGTACTCGGAACGGATTTGCGGCAACGAAACGTAGAACACGGAGCCGACACCCTCCTCCGTCTCGAAAGTGATTTCACCGTCGTGATGTTCCATAATCGAACGGCAGATGCTGAGGCCAAGGCCACTTCCTTGTTTTTGTCGTGTGTCCGATTGATCCGATTGCGAAAACGGCAAGAACATCTTCGATTGGAAATCTGCGGGAATCCCGGGGCCGTTGTCCCCGACGGCTACGGTTGCCGTATTATCCGACACGAAAACACTGACCGTCACCGGCCCGCTATCGCGGCAGAATTTGGCCGCGTTCGAAATCAAATTCGTCAGAACCTGCGTAATTCGAAATGCATCGGCGTAGACGGTGATTGGTTCGTCCGGCAATGACTCGAGCACGATCTCAACGTCGAATTTCTCGGAAAAGCCGCGGACGACATCCAACGAGTCTCGGACCAGGTCGGCCAGATCGATCTGAGCGAGCGAGTACTCAAGCTTCCCGGATTCAAGCTTTTCAAAATCCAAGATGTTATCGATGAGTTGACCCAGTCGCGTACAGTTGCGATGACCGTTCGCGATCAACTCACGGACAGGTTCATCGAACGACCCAATCGAACCGCCTTGCAAAAGACCCAAGACGCCTTGGATCGACGTGAGCGGCGTTCGCAATTCATGGCTTATGGCTGCGAGGAATTCCGATTTGGCCTGGTTTGCATGTTCCGCGACTTGTTGTGCATGTTCGGCGGCCAGTTTTGCATTCTCCGCTTCAACTTTCGCGGCATGCGCCGCGCGCTCGCTTTGTCGCAAACGCTCATGGATCGAAGCCGATTGGATTGATTGGGCGAAGACTTCAAAAATCGGAATGAGCTGGTTTATCTCGCGGCTGCTGAATCCGTCCGGTTTCTCGGTATACAGTCGAATTAATCCGATCCGCTCCAAACTGACCGTCAACAACGCGCCGACCTCGACATTGCGTTCCAACACGTACTCCGCGAAGTCCTTGTCGGCGCTGCGGACCACATGAAAGGCCCGCCCTTCCGCGATGAACCCAAGACAAGTGTGACTAAGCGGAATGCGTTGCCGCAGCATTCGATTCTCAGGCATTGCGGAAATGAGATTGTAGGTTCGCGAACTGCCGCGCTCGCCTTCTACGATATCCGATCGAACCCAAACGGAGCCGAACGAGATATTCTTGCGAGCCAATAGCAATCTCAAGAAGTTCCGGCTGCGGACCTCAGCAGGCTCACCGGACATCCGCCCAATGGACAGTGCCATCTCAAACATTGCCAAGGATTCGGCGACGATGTCGTCCTTATCAATCGGCATAAAACATTCCGGCGGCGATTGTTTTGTTATGAAAATCAGGAAACCGATTGCCGTCAGACGAGATTTCCCCCAATGCGAGAGCCCCCTCGATGCGACAGTCCGGTTGCTGTTTTCGAAAGGCTTCTACGAACGCCTCAAGTTCTCTTGGAAAGTCGTTTGCCAGAAGCCGTGCTCTCGAAAAGCAGTCAAAGAGTAAACATATGCGCGCGTCGGCTTGGGCATCGAAGGCTGTACCAAGTTGTCCCACCGCTTCGACCAATTTGTCGTTATCTGCCTTCAACACGTGCATCGTCGAATTTTCGGGAATGCCAGACAAGACAACCAACGCGTCGTCCTCGGTTGCGGAAATAGGATCACGAACCACATCTTCCAAATCTTCACGCGCGATACCGAAAGGGTAGCGTTTGGCTTCGGGCACGTCTTCCTGTCGAAGCAGTGAATTGGCGACCTGTTCACCGACCAGCTCTCGGTAAACTTTCATCGCCGGTTCCCAATTTAACTCTTTCACGACATTCAATTCAGTTCGCGTCGCAATGACAGGTTCTGAATTGCGGCTCCAACCATGTCTCAGCTCAACTTGGCTACCGGTTGAGATGAAGGCGATAAGACTTGCGCCCGTAAAGAGGCCGTCATTCGAAAACAGCACGGGACTGGGTTGTCTATTCCCGTTCCCGGCACCGGCGCCGAAATAATTGAGATCGTTTCCGTACTTATCGAAGAGCTCTTCCAACAACAACGTGATCGCCACACATGAAAAGTCGGATACCACCAAGCAGGTCGGGCGCTCGGAATAGTCCGATAGATCCGGAAGGGGTGTCCCAAGCACCGGTGCGCTTCCATCAATTTGAGCGGCAATAGCGGGTGCTATCAATTTTACCCGCTGAACGATGGCACCGCGCTCGCATATAGCGGCATCGTCGATCAAAGCCGGAAAGATACCGCCAAAGAACCTGACGCCCTTTTCGGATAAGCCCTCTCGAAGCGAATCGAGTTTATCCTCTTCGCTCCGCGCAAGGCAGATAAACAGCCATTCGTCCGCCCGGAGGTCCTCATGACCGCACAAAGCCAAAAATTCAGAAGTATTCTCGAAATCAATGAACATCTTTACGCGCGCTTATGAATTAGAATTCGTGCCCCGCCCCCCAAGGAAGGCAGTCGTTTAGAAGCAGTAACACTTAGGTTCCACCGCCTAGATGGTTGGAACCAATTGATCGAATTTTGCGACAGACAACATCTTCGCGACTTGCCCGTCTCCAGGCACACGGACATGTAATTCCCGTCCGGCTTCATCACACGCTTCCTCCATCCGAAGGAGCAATCCCAAGCCGGCGGAGTCAATTTGATCCAACTCGCAAACGTTTATGACCTGTTTCTGAAATGCCCAATCTTCCATCTCAGCAATCAGGCTGCGGCAGGCGGAATGCTCGTCAAATGTAAGTCGGCCTTCTAGGACTAACTCGACTTGGTCGCCGTCTTCAATCGTTCTGTATTTCATCGAATGATACTGCGTTAAGAATGCTCGTTCGCGCTGCTGCCAATCGAAACATAAAACCGGAATCGTGATCAATCTGGAAGCAAGTGGGTTGGCGTCCCGGCCTATGCGGCCATTTCTTCGATTGTAAGTTCGAGTTCGCTTTTGCCAATTGCATACCCACCGGTGCTGTCGGGTGAAATGACCTCTGCTTCAAATACAGTCGGGAGCTTTTCCAGAAGCACTTGTGCTGAAAAAGCGTCCAATCCGCTTTGCCATGCCATAGCGGCAATTTTCTTCGCATCGCCGCGCAGAAAAGCCCGGACACCATTTTTCTGCTTGACGCCACTGCTCAAGATTAACGCATTCGCAACATAGGCGTATTGTTGATCTGAGAGTTCCCGCATGATGATGAAACGCGGAATCGTGCCATCCTGAAAATCTTCACGGACACGCGCGATCGCCTCCGGATCCCCGAAATTGATCTTCGCGCCGACCGCATCGTTGTCGGTCAAGTTCCAGTTTACCCGCTCGCTGATACGAGACAGCAGCGACTGATCTAAATCGTTTCGCTCTCCGAGTTGCTTCAGCAGACTTTGACCAACGAACTCAACGATCCTCGTCATACATTGATCCGGCACACCGCTTCTATTCGCCAAACTTTGATGGAGGCTTTCATCCTTTTCCGCCAAATCGGTGATGTGGCTGAAGGTTTCTTCATTGATGCTTGCACTGTCGTTTCGGAGGAGCGCGTTGATCGCCTCCGAATTATCCGAAGCGGCGACTTTCTCTGACACCTCGGCAGCCAGATCCGACCGCCGCGCAATTGCGGAAAGGCCTGTCCCTTGTGCGCCATTCGCGATCACGTCCATAAGTTCTTCATCGGAGAGAAGCGGCGAGAATTCCAATACCGGACTGGCAACCAGTTCATCGATGTCATGGGCAAGCATGGAAACGACGTTCTGCGGCACATCATCTAAAGAGCGGATGGCTTCAGACATGACACCCTGGATCGCTGCAAGTTGGTCTTTCGCCAGAATCTCCAAACAATCGT
>PAZH01000038.1 GCA_002716125.1 Rhodospirillaceae bacterium | reverse complement strand
TTGAAATTGGATATACTACCACATTACTTGAAAAAGAGCTCGTTCTAGCGGCTACCTATCAAATGAGTGAAGAGTCACAAGCTTTGGGCATTGCTGAAGAGCAGTATGGTGTGGCTGCAACCCTCAGCTACCTGCCTGGGCTTGCTATTGGTGTCGAGTATATGCACCAAGAAGACTATTCAAGCTCTGACGGCGGTACAGGCTTGGATGGACATAACGCGACAATAAAATTGATCGGCGAATGGTAAATCGATCATTGAAACACCGATAAATGAAGGCCCCGCGCCAAGCGCGGGGCCTTTTCTTTACGTGTGACAGAAAATAGATCATGGAGTAATAGGAATCATAATTTACGCAAATAAAACTTTATTGTTTTAAGAACATCAGATGAAATTATGACCGAAACGTTCACGAAAATAAGGGCCTTAATACCAATTTAAAACTTTAATCTTGCACTAAAAAAATTTGGTTTATACCGCCTAATAGACCTTTTTATCGGCGTTTGGCACTTACAAAAATCGCCGAAATTTTTTCTTCTCCGAGTAATTTACATGCCTCTAGCCGATGTAAACCTTCAACTAAAACATAGCGTTGACCGTCAACTCGAACTTGTATAGGCGTTTTCTGTCCATGCTCGATTATGCTCTCATAGCAATATTTTCAGCTTTGTCAGAATCAAGCAATTTACGTCGTAATGTTCTTTCGGTATACGCGCCGATCGAGATTTTTGGACAAAATGGGCGCTGCTGTCCGAAATGGACGATGCCGAAGCATTGGTCGCCGGCCACCTCGACGTGGAGGTACCGGGCGAAGGACGTGCCGACGAGGTCGGTGGAATGGCGGCCGCCGTTAAGGTCTTTAGGGACAATGCCGTCCGCACGCGGGACTTAGAGGCAACCGCCGCAGCGCAAGCAGAGACCGCGGAAGTCGAGAAACGTGCGGCCATGGAAAACCTAGCCACCGCTTTCGAAGAAAAAGTCAGCGGGATCTTCGATGCGGTTGCTGCAGTGGCAACAGAGCTGAGTGCTACATCTCAGCCGATGTCGGACACAACGAAACACACGGATGCACAAACGTCGAGTGTCAGCGCTTCGGCGGAAATGGCGGCCCAGAATGTGGAGACCGTGGCCGCCGCCACCGAAGAATTCTCATCATCGATATCGGCGATTTCCAATCAGGTCTCAGAATCATCAAGAATCGCCCAAGAAGCCGAAGCGGAGGCGGGAAAGACCTCGGATACGGTTAAGGAACTTGCGGTCTCGGCCGCGGCGATCAACGAGGTCATTCAGCTGATCAAAGATATTGAAGAACAGACGAATCTGTTGGCCCTTAATGCGACGATCGAAGCCGCACGGGCAGGCGAGGCCGGGAAGGGCTTTGCCGTCGTCGCAAGCGAATAGAAGAATCTCGCCAGGCTAACGTTGAATGCAACAGGCGAGATCGCGTCGCAGATTTCAGGCGTGCAGGTCGTGATAAATGCGACGGTCGATGCCATTCAGTCGATTGCGTCGACCATCGGCCGGATGAATGAAATCGCGGTCGGTGTGCAAGTTGCCGTCGAGGAGCAAGGGGCCGCCACGATCGAAATTAGCCGCAATACGCAGGAAGCGGCCGTCGGCACGCAGGAAGTCACGGCGAGTGTGACCGAGATTGCGCAGTCAATCTCGGAAGTGGGGCAGTCCTCCACCGACGTCCTGCATGCGGCAAGCGAGCTATCCCAGCAGGCGGAGATGCTTAGCGTTGAAGTTTCGAAATTTATTGCCGAACTTCGGCAGGGATAAACCTCGCCTAACGGCGCTTGGCTTGGACGAAGAGGGCTTCGATACTCTCTTCGTCCAGCAGCCGACAAGCTTCCAGCCGATGCAGGCCTTCGACGAGAACGAAACGGTCGCCGTCTTTGCGAACCTGGATCGGTGTCTTTTGACCTTCTTCGATCATGCTTTCGGCAATCTCTTCGGCTTTCGCCGGGTCCAGCGTCTTTCGTCGCGCTGTGGGGACATAGACATCCGCGACTTTCACCGTATGGCTTTTCATCAAGTGAGAGTCGCTCATCTTATATCCCCGGCATCGCCTATACGACTTCGTCGTCGCGTGACGTCGTCTCGCCGTAGCGTTTGAGCGCCGGCGGTTTCAGGCCCGCATAGGCCTCCTCAACCCGCTCGTTCACGATACGGTTCTGCTGCTCGAACAAGCTGTTGCCCCGCAGATCGCCGTCGACCAAGAACGGACCGAAATTCTCGACCGTAAGCACCCACATCGCCTGCGCAATGCCGAGCTCGTCCAGCCAATGCACGTCGACATGTTTAATCCCGCGGCCGAGTAGCGCACCAGTGCCATAGCCGACGGTCGTCAGATATACGGCGTTGTTGGGCACGAAATGGTTCTTATAGTCCTCTTCGGACATCCCGCCCTTGCCGATGATCATTTTGCATTCGGACATCTCGAACCATTCCGTCAGGTACTTCGAGAAGCGGAAACTCGCGGTTGCCGTGACAGCGCCCATTTCATAGCTGCCGTCGTCGTGCACTGTTGCGGCGGGCGAGCAATGGAAGTTCACGTTGGAGATTGACGGCAACGGCACCGGCGGCGTCGCCTTCTCCACCAACAGTTTGTTGTAGAGCCCTTCGCGGCCAGTGTAGAGAACGCCGTCGAGATAGACGACATTGCCGACCTCAAGGTCGCGTAAATCCTCGACCTGGACCGGGGCCTTCAGCCGGACTTTCTTCAGCCCGCTGCTTGAGCCGTTTCCGCCGTCGACCATTCGACCGTGTCCCTTCTCATGTAAGGCGTGAACCATTCCGGATCGGTGCGATAGTCGATCGTCCCGTCCGCGTGGAGCCGTGCAACGGCGCGGCGCGAGGAAAGGCAGAAACTGTGCACACTCATCGGCATGCCGCCCGTATGCGTGTAACCCACCTCGATATGGCAATCGATCACCATCGACTTGCCGACAAAGCCCATCGGGCCCATCCCGATATTGTTGCCCATTTCTTTCAATTCGAGCTCAAGCTCGGCGATCTTCGGATCCGGATTTCGGTCGCCGACGGTGCGCAGGCAGGCAGCCTGCTTGCCGAGGGTGACGGAGATGTCCTTGCTGCCACCAAGCCCGATCCCGACGATCGCGGGCTGACAAGCGAGGCCGCGGCGGCCGAACTCGTACATGACATCCAAAAAGAACCGCTTGATGCCGTCGATACCGTCGCCCGGAAACAGCATCCGGTAGTCGGTGCCAAACAGGCCGCCTTTGTGCACCGTCGTGATGTCGATCCAATCCGAATCGGGCTCGAAGGAATATTCGATTTCCGGTGCGTTTATGCCGACATTGTTGTTGTTGTCTTGGCGTGAGAGTGGATGCACCCGGTTTGTGCGCAGCGGTATGGCGTGTGTCGCGTCCGCCGTGGCACGCCGGAGCGCCCGCTCCAGCGCGATTGGACCGCCGTCGATCCGGGCCTCGTTACCGATCTTGACGAAGTAACGCGGCACGCCGGTATCGGCGCACATGGCTCGCCGGTCGGCTTCCGCAGCTTCCCAGTTATCGAGCATCGACATGAGGACGAAGCGGGAGAGTTCCTCCTCTTCCTCCTCCAGCATACCGCGGAGACCTTCGCGGTAGTCCTCCGGGATGTCGATCGCCGCCCGCGACATGATCTCCATACCGGCGCCGTAGATGTTCTGTTCGTTGATCATTGCTGGCTCCGTCGTGCCGTCATTCTGCGGCAGCCTCCTGTATGAGCGTCTCGCCCGGCTTGACCCGGGTGAATTGGACCGGCTGTTCGCCTGTATCGATGGCGCCATCGACCAGCCGGACCACCGTGTTGCGCGAGTTCTCCAGATCGCGTGTCTCCGGGAAGTCGCTGCGGTAGTGCGCGCCGCGCGAGTCTTCGCGGGCCGTTGCCGCACCGGCGATGGCTTGGCTGATCAGGATTTGGCTCTCGAGGTTCATCCAGTCGTGCCAGGTCAGATTAAACGTGCGCGGCCCGTCGGCGAGACCGGTCGCGTCGAGCTGCGCTTTCAGCTCGTCCAGGCCTGCCGTGCCACGTGCCAACGATTCTGCATCCCGGACAATTCCGACTTCGTCCCACATGAGCGTATAAAGTGCCTCTCGGATTTCGTTGATATCGCCTTCCGGCTTGCCGAAGGGGGCAAGGGCGCGGTCGACGGCTTCCTCGATAATGCTTTCGTCCGGGTCGGCGAAACGGCCGTCGGCGCGGACCCACGGCCCCATCTCGTCTCCGGCGACCCCGCCGAACACGGTTGAATTGGCGACCCCGTTGCCGCCAAGCCGATTGGCGCCGTGCACGCCGCCCGAATCCTCGCCCGCGACAAAGAGCGCTGGAATTTCAGTGCTGCAATCGAGGTTGAATTTCACGCCGCCCATCATGTAATGCGCGGTCGGCACGACTTCGACCAATCCGCCGACAAGATCGAAACCGACATCGCGGCAACGGTCGACCATGCCTTTGAACTGTTTGGCAACCATCTTGGGATCGAGGTGCCGCATGGTGATGTAGAGCCCGCCGTTCGGGCCGGTGCGGCTGTCGTCCTGCATCAGATCGTACATGGCCCGGCTGACGATATCGCGGGTCGCACGTTCTTCGCGTTCGTCGTACTCGCCCATAAAACGTTTTTCATGCACGTCCATGAGGTATCCGCCGGCGCCCCGCAGACCTTCCTCGATGATGGTCCCGGTGATGCGGGTGTCGTCGCCCGCAATCAGGCCGGTTGGGTGAAACTGCACCATCTCCATATCGATCAGCGGCAATCCGGCGCGGAGTGCCATTGCCATACCGTCGCAACTCTTATCGCCGGAAGGCGTGTGGTACTTGTACATGGTGGGCCCGCCGCCGGTCGCCATCAGCACCGCTTTGGCCTTCACGAAACGGAAGCCGCCGGTCCGCATGTCGATCATCAAGACCCCGGCGATCCGCGATTTGTCGGCGGCAGGAACCAAAGCGATGGCCCGATGCTCTTCAAGGCGATTGATGCCGCTGGCCCAGACTTGCTCGGCGAGCCGGTTAATGATCTCGATGCCGGTGAGGCTGCCCTTATGGACGGTTCTATCGAAGGTCTGGCCAGCGAAAGCTTTCTGGTGGACCGTGCCGTCCGGATTACGGTCGAAATAGCAGCCGAGTTCGTTTTCCAACTCGTGGATGCGTTCGATGGCGATATTGACCAGCTTCCAGGCGAGGTCCTGGTTGTTGAGCCATTTACCGCCTTCGATCGTGTCCATGAAGTGACGTTCGATGGAATCGTTCGGCGATAGCACGACATTGTACCCACCCTGAACCATACGGGTGCAGCCGCATTTGCCGAGCAGGCCTTTGACCGCGACGGTGATGTCTTGCTCCGGCGCGGCCTTGTGGGCGTGTAGGGCCGCGAAAAGGCCCGCACCGCCGCTTCCGAGAATCAGGATGTCGGTTTGCGAGCGTTCGATATCGACCATGTCTCGCCCTCCGCTTAGATCGCTCTCAAGAGAAACAATAACCCGAATACGAGGGCGATGCCCGCCGCAATCGCGATGAAAGTTTTCTGGCTGTCGCGCCACGGCAGGAATTCGACGGCCAAGAGGCGTAACCCGCCTGCCATATGGGCGGCCAGCAAAACCACAAGACCGGTTTCCGCAAGTTTGACGGGCAGTGTCTCGGCCCAGCTCAAGAACCCGTCCAAGCGCGCTTCGCCCTCGATCGCGAGACCGATGACATAGAGATGGACCGGCAGGAAACAGGCGAGTGCCAACCCCGAGACCCGATGGACGATAAAGGCCCAATAGGAGGGGTGGTTTCGCGTGGTGACGGGGGTGTTCATATCACCGCTCCAACAGCCCGGAAGCCGAGGATCAGGATCGCGGCGGCGAAAAGGGCCGCCAGAACGTCGCGCCCTATCCCGCGTAGCGACGTCATCTCGCCAATGATCGTGCGCAACCCGATAGAAGCATGCACGGCGGCCGCAATGACGAAAGCGCTATAGATCGTTCCCCAAAGGTAGCTGCCCTTCGTGCGGGCAAGAATCTCTGCCGCGGTCAGGCCGTCCTGTATGGCGTAGACCATGGTGACCAAGTGGACGATCACGAGGGGTGCCAGCACCATGGCGGAGAGGCGCTGTAGAACGAAGAGCCAGACTTCCCGCCGGCCGCCTGAGCTTGATGCCGCCTGATCGCTCATAGTTTACCCCGCAGCGCCGCGCCGAAGGCGGCGCGCTTCAGGCCGGCGATGGATGCGGTGGGATTGATCCCTTTCGGGCAATGGTTGGCGCAGTTGCCGTGCG
The DNA here is from genome assembly GCA_002716125.1 of Rhodospirillaceae bacterium. GTDB lineage: Bacteria > Pseudomonadota > Alphaproteobacteria > UBA8366 > UBA8366 > UBA6544. Next base: position 30,187 of record PAZH01000038.1, on the reverse strand, counting down.
TGTGGCACGCATGGCAGCCGGCATCGACGGCGACGGCGGCGATATGGGTGTCGCGTTCCCCATCCCGTACGTCGTTGACCAGCGTCCAGGCCCGGTTGAGGGCGGCGGGTCCCAGATAGTCCTTGTTCCAATTGACCACGTCGCAGGCGGCATAGCAGACGCCGCAGCCGATACATTCGATCCCGGCATCCGCTTCGCGACGTTCCTTGCTGTTCGGCGAGACTTGCGCGAACGCCAATGATTCGGGTGCCGTCGGTCGGAACTGTCCGCTGGCGCGCGCCCATTTGTCGAAAAACTCGGTCATATCGGTCGCCAGATCCTTGATGACCGGCAGATTGCGCAATGGGCCGATGCGTACGCGGTTGCCGTCCTCTAGAACCTCCGAGACATGCGTGCGGCACGTCCAGCGGGGCGAACCGTTGACAGTCATGGCACAGGAGCCGCACATCCCGACCCGGCAGGCGAAGCGATAGGAGAGGCTCGAATCCAGCTTCCGCTGCACATAAGTGACGACATCGAGGATCGTCTGACTTGTCTGATGCGGTACCGTGTAGGTTTCGAAAGTCCCTTCAACGTCTCCGCGCCAAATCTCGACCGTCAAATCGCCAAGACTGCCGTCCGCCGAACGGGTAGGGGTGTCGGATGTATTCGTCATGATAGATGTATTATGGTGACGGTCGCGGAAATGGACAGGGATCAAATTTCGGTATGCGATAATTTGCCGGAATGGCGCGGGAGAGGAAACAGTCATGAGTTCGATGGTCGATGAGACATTGGCGAAAGTCGATGCCATTCACGAAAAAAAGCGGCGCTATGATCATCCGCTTTGGGTTGGCTTGCTCGAGGGTAAGTGGAGCAAGAAGCAGGTCCAGGAGCACATCAAACAGTTCGCCATCATACCGCTGTTCAATCACGGCTATCACGGTCGCCTCTATGTCAATTGCCCGGACCCGGAATGGCGGGTGATGCTGGCGGAGGTGGTCTACGAGGAGGGGACGGGCAGGCTGTTCTCCGACGGGGTTTCGCATCATGAGCTCTATCTGCGGCTCGGCGAGGCGATGGATATCAGCCGCGACGAGATGCGTGCGACGCATTACTGCTCAGAGGCGGTGGCTCTGAAGACCTATTTCGAATACATCTGCGGCCAAACTTTCCTTGAGGGCGTCTCCGGGCACATGCTGGGCGCGGAGGCTCAGGTGCCGGGCACGTCCATGCGTGTCGGCCAAATCCTGAAGAAGCAGTTCGGCCTCTCGGATGAGGACATTCTGTTCTACACCGTGCACGAAGAAGCCGACTCCGAACATTCCGACGTCGGCCGCCGCCTCCTCGGTCAGTTTGCCCAGACGGAGGAGGATTTCGCCCTCGTGGTAAAGATTGTGCAGGAGATGGTCGACATGCACTACCTCTTCTACGACGGCATTCAGCGCCATATCGAGCAATTCTAAAGGTGGTAGCGCGCGGCTTTCCCGACAGCGAGTTCGAAGCCAGATGCGCTCGAGCCCAGGCGATGATGGCGGAGGCCGACATCGCTGCGCTGCTCCTGACGACAGAACCGGAGCTGCGCTATTTCTCGGGCTTTCTCACGCAATTTTGGCAGAGCCCGACCCGACCTTGGTTCATGGTCGTGCCGCGCGCCGGCAAGCCCATCGCGGTGATCCCCGAGATCGGCGCGGAATGTATGTCGCGGACCTGGCTTGATGACATCCGGACTTGGCCGTCGCCGGCACTCCAGGACGACGGCGTCTCGTTGCTCATCGCGGCCGTGCGAGAAGCCGTCGGTGACGGGAATGCGTTTGGTGTTGCGATGGGGCCGGAAACCCATCTCCGCATGCCGCTGCTTGATTTCGAGCAGGTGACCCGCGCCCTGGCGCTCGAGATCGCAGATGCGACACCGATCTTCCGCCAGCTCCGCATGGTGAAGTCGGAAGCGGAGATCGAGAAGATCGCTCATATCTGTGGGATCGTCTCCGACGTGTTCGAGGCAATGCCGAATTGGCTCGCCGCCGGTATGCCCGTCAGCGAGGTCTTCCAACGTTTCAAGATCGATGCGCTCGAACGGGGCGCGGACGATGTGTCCTACCTGGTCGGCGGTGCGGGACCGGGCGGTTACGGCGATATCATTTCGCCGCCGACGGATACGCCACTCGCCGAGGGCGATATCCTGATCCTCGACACCGGCTCGGTCTTTGATGGTTATTTCAGCGACTTCGACCGCAATTTCGCCATCGGCCGCGCCGATGACGCAAGCCGCCGCGCTTACGCGACAGTCTTTGCCGCGACCGAGGCCGGTCTCGACGCCGCCCAACCGGGGAACACGGCGGCTGACCTCTTTCGGGCGATGAACGCGGTGATGGAAGCGGACGGTGCGCTCGGCAACGATGTGGGCCGCCTCGGCCACGGACTTGGCATGCAGCTCACCGAATGGCCCTCGAACACGGCGTGGGACGAGACGCCGCTGGTGCCTGGCATGGTGATGACCTTGGAGCCCGGCATGACTTACGCGCCCGGCAAAGTGATGGTCCATGAAGAAAACTTGGTCATCCGCGAAGATGGCCCACAGCTTCTATCCAGACGGGCGGCGGCGGAATTGCCGGTGGTTTAACGCATTCACTCGACGAGTAGCAAAACGCAATGTCATTCCGGGTTCGCTATCGCGCCCCGGAATGACGAAGTCGCGAGAAAAACAGCGACGGCCGCTACCCTTCGCGCAGCGGTATTTTGAATTCTTCGACCTTGCCGGTTTCCGGGTCGATCTGGCAGCGCACCGTATGGTTGGTGTTCATGCCGTAGGTATGCAGCGACACCGAGACCTCGTCGCTTTCGTTCGACACCGTGTGGAACGTGCCGCTTGGCATACCGATGGCATCGCCTTGGCGAACCACTTTGTCGCCTCGGTATTGAATCTCGGCATAGTCCGGTTTGGCGCCGTCGTCGGTGCGCAGATAAATCGTATTCTTCTCTTCCCCGTCGACGCCGGCGACCACCGCCCAGGTGCCGTGATCGTGTACCGGCGTGACCCGACCCGGTTTGAAGCAGGCGGCAAAGACCATAAGGGTGTGGTCTTCCTCCTCGTGCAGGACATAGAGACTTGAGCCCCGGGTTTGATCGACCTCGTAATGCTCCGGTTTGATCCAGGCGTCCCGGTTGTTGACCAGTTTTTGCGCCAAGGGCCGGACCGTGCTCAGGATTTCGGATTCGGTCTCGGCCGCGGCCACCGTGGCCCGAAGGTCCGCTACGTAATCTTGGACGGTATAATTCTCGCTCATCGCGTCTTTCTCCGTTTATCTGCCCTTGAACTTATTCGGTTTGCGCTTCTCGGTGAAGGCCTTCGCCGCCTCGTGGAAATCTTCTGTCAGGAAGAGCTTGAGAGCGTTTATTTGCGATTGCGCTTCTTTCCCGATCCGCTCCATCTCAAGTCGACGCGTTCGCACCGTGGCGCGGACCGAGAGCGGCGGATTGGCGTTGACCTGTTGCGCCAGTTCCATCGCCGTCTCCAGATGTTTCCCTTTCGGCGCGACGCGGTCGATAATCCCGGCCGCGTGGCCCTCTTCCGCCGTGAAGAACCGGCCGGTGAGCGCAATCTCCGTCGAAAAGGTGCTGCCGCCCCGATACTGCATGAGACGCCAGTATTTGGAGCCGCCAAGGCCGCGTGATGTTTCCGTCAGCTGAATGCGGGTGCCTTCCTCCGCGACGATCAGGTCGCTCTCCAGAATGATACCGAAGGCGAGGCCGAGCACATAGCCGTGAGGTGCCGTGATGATGGGTTTCCAATTCACCGACCCGATGAAGAGATCGCCCGAGTTCGAACCGCGGCCTTGCGGGCCGCCTAGCTTTAAGAACTCTTCGCGTGAGCGGAGCTGACGTTGATGGACGTCCGCGCCCGAGGAAAAGGCGCGCCCGTTGCCGTGGATGATGGCGACGTTGGCCTCGTCGTCGGTGTCGAACCGGTTGAGCGCTTCGCTCAAGGCGAAGACCAGCTCATCGCTGAACGCGTTTAGTTTCCGCGGCCGGTTCAAGCTAATGATCGCGATCTGATCCTCGACCCGGTAGTGGACGAGATCGTCTAGATCTTCTTCACTCATTTTCGAATTCCTTCTCTTATCCGGCAGAGTCGCGTTCGGGGCTGCGAAGCGATACCCCACCGTCGACAACAATGACTTGCCCGGTGATATAGCGCGCCTGATCCGACAACAGGAAGCGGACGGTTTGGCCGATATCCCATCCCGTACCTTCGACGCCGAGGATCGAAGCCTTGCTCCGTGCCGCTCGCGCATCCTCCGACATGCCGCGCACATACACCATTGGCGTATAGACCGGGCCCGGCGCAACGCAATTAACGCGGATGCCGTCGGGGCCATGGTCGATTGCCATCGCTTGGGTCAGCGCGATGACGGCCCCCTTGGAGGCCGTATACGTCGTGAGGCCACGGGGGCGGATCGCGGAGATCGAGGAAATATTGACGATGGATCCGCCGCCGCCAGAGGAAATCATCGCCGGTATGGCGAACTTGGAAATCAAGAACATTGTCTCGACGTTTACTTGCATGACCTTGCGGTAGGTCTCGAGCGGCTCGTCCACAACGGAGTTTCGGCTGCCGATCCCGATATTATTGTCGAGGCAATCGAGCCGCCCGTAGGTATCCATAACGGCGTCGATCAAGCGCTTGCAATCGTCCTCATCTGCGGCGTCGCAGGCGAAAGCCGCTGCATCGTTGCCCTCCGCCCGGATCATGGCGACGGTTTTCTCGGCCGCTTCCAAATCCTGGTCCATCACCGCCACTTTGGCGCCGGACCGAGCGAGCAGAATGGCGGCGCCTCGGCCGTTGCCGATCCCGTCGTCTCGCGAGCCGCCACCGGCAATCAGCGCCACCTTATCCGTCAAACCGTAATCGTCCATTTCCCTAGCCCTTTTTCCTGTTCAAGAACGCATTCATCAGCGTTTTCGGCTCATCCGTCGCGTAACACCCGGCGATCGCTTCGATTCCGACCTTGGCGGCATCCGTTATCGCCATGCGTTCCCAATCGTTGATCAGGCGCTTCTGTACCCGGATTGCGTTGGGCCCACAGGCCAAAAGTGACGCAATCCAGCCTTCGACGGCCGCGTCCAGGGCGTCATGCGGCACCAATTTCTGCAAAAATCCGATCCGCGCGGCCTCTTGAGCGTCGATATGGTCGCCTGTTAGCACCAATTCGACCGCTTTGCCCCAGCCGATCAGACGGGGCAGGATGGCCGCTTCCATGCCCGACGGAATACCGAAACGGGTCTCTGGCATGCCGAATTTCGCGTGATCCGCTGCGACCCGCATATCTGCGGCCGCCGCGATTTCCATACCGGATCCGAAACAATAGCCGTTTATCCGCGCGATTACGGGGACCGGAAAGGTTCTGACCGCGTCGCAGGCGTAATGCGTCTTGGTTGAAGCGGCATGTCCCTGGGCCGGCGTGTAGTGGCGCATATCGGCGAGGTTGCTGCCGCCGACAAACGATTTGTCGCCGACGCCGGTAATCACCAGGGCTCGAAGGGTGTCGTCGTGGCGCAATTCGGTCATCACGTCTATGAAACGTTGTTTGCCGCCGACACCGAGCGCGTTCCTTTTTTCCGGATTGTTGAACGTCACGCGTGCGATCCGTCCGGCCTCGCCGCGGTCGTCGAAGTCAACGAGGACGAGGTTCTCGATATCGCTATCACTGGTCATTCTGCTACATCCTTTCCCTGGGCATCTGGCATCTTTGCGCTCAAGGCGTCTTCCGTTGGCTCAGTCTGAATAAAAGCATCTGTGTGTCGCAGTTTTTCAGTAATTGATACGATATCATTACAATAAAATTTTGCGAAGAAATTCGGGCGTGAGCGTGTCGCAAAATCCCAAAAAACGGCGAGCGAAACGTCGGCCTGCGTCAATCGGTCATGGAGGAGCCAGTTACCATTTATTTCGTTATCGATCCATTTGAATCCATCGCGAATCTGCCCTTCACAAGCGTCGATCCAGGGGCGGTGCCATTTCTCTTTCGGCCGGAATTGGCGCTCATAGAGAACGGCGACCAATTTATCCATGATTCCGAGTTCGACGGCGACGTATTTCAGGACTTTGCGCCGCTCCGGGCCCGTTGCGGGCGTTAAGGCGCGTTCGGGGCCCGCCAATTCGTCCAAATGGTCGATGATGGCGGCGCTATCGACCAGTGTTTCGCCGTCCGGAAGCTCTAGAACGGGAACGCGCGCGATCGGATTGACTTTGGCGACGTCTTTCTTGCCTTCATCGAAGGGAATGACGCTCTCATGCTGGTATTCCAGCCCATAGAGCTGCATCGTCACAGCGACACGACGGACATACGGTGAGTTATATCGGCCCCAAAGTTTCATGTGTCGCTTTAGGTTGCGGCCTTCACGATCGGCATGACTTCCGCGGCAAATAATCGAAGTGAATCAATGACTTGTTGGTGGGGCATGCCGACCCATTGAATGCCGAGAATGATCACATTCACGCCGAGGCGCTTATTGTAGTCGATGATTTGCTCCGCCACGACTTCCGGGGATCCTAAGAGGAACCGCCCGTCTGCCAGTTCTTCGAAGGGCAGATTCAGGTCGTTGTCACCTTCGGGCATCGACTTGTCCTGACCCCATTCGTGATAGGACTTGTACTTGGCCTCGAGATAGGGCTGCGCCAGTTCGACCGCCTTCTCCGTCGTCTCGGCCACGAAGCATTCCCGCATCAGCGGCAGGACGGTCGGATCCGGCTTGCCTTCGGCTTCCAACGCCTGGCGGTAAACGCCCAGTTGGCGCTCGATCGTATCCATGCGCTGGTGGGGATTGATGAACCAGGTGTCCGCCATCCTGGCACAGCGCCGCACGGCGGCATCGACGTTGGCGCCAATCCAGAGCGGCGGCATTGGTTTTTGCACCGGCTTGACCGAACACGACGCCTCATCGAGTTCGAAATGCGAGCCTTTCATGGTGACGAAATCTTCGGTCCATAGACGTTTAATGGCGTCGAGACATTCCTCGAAGCGTGCGCCCCGGTCCTTGGCCTCGGTGCCGAATGCCTTGAACTCGACATCTCGGTAACCGATACCGGATCCGAAAACCAGGCGCCCGCCGGACATGACGTCGACCGAAGCCAATTGCTCGGCGATATCCAACGGTTTGTGAAGCGGCAGCAAGACGATACCGCTGACCAGTTTCGCGTTCGGCGCTTCGACCATGATTCGCGACAGGAAGGGGATCAGTTGCAACGCCTGCAGCGGCGAGGTGGAGTAGTGCTGGCCCTTCAGAATATAGGTATATCCCAGCTCGTCCGCGACCCGCGCCTGCTCGCAAGCTTCCGCAAAGGTCCGCTGCATATCCTGGTCGGCGGGATACTGCCCCCGCATGAAAAAACCGAACTCCATCGCCATCCTCGTCGCTCCCGAACGCCATTATCGTCGAGAAGCAATTTGGAACGGTAACGTGGAACAGCAACGATTGCGTGTTGCACGACCCGCGACTGCGCTATTGCAGAGATCAGAAGCGTTTACCGCGCGCGGCGAATAAACCCATAAATCGATGAATCGGTTATCGGTTGTTGCCGGGTCCGTGCCGATCATCCGTCAGTGGATCGTCCGGCTCTTTTTCATCGGAAGCGACGCGGCGAAAACTTTCGATGTCCTCTTGCGCAATGCCCAACGCCTCGATGGCCGATTTCTGCACTTGAATATTGTTCGCTTGCAAGACCGACACGTTTACGCGTTGCGCCATTTGCGTTGCCAAAGTCCGTTTGCGGTCGGTGCCGATGGCCGCGAGCATGCCAAGCATGCCGCCCGGGGCATAGCCTTCACGATCTTTAAGATCGATCTGATACAGCATCGATTTATCGGATTTATCCGTGATCCGAATAGCGTATTCGAGATGGGAATCGCCGCCGATAAGCAGAGATTGCGCGCCGCCGACATCGTTGAAGTGTTTGACGTAGATTTCGAGATTGGCAGGTGCGCCGATCTTCCGATCCGATGAATCGACGAATGCACTTACCGCTGTTTTAATCTTCGACTCGAGAGTCTTGGATTCCGGTGCCGCCTTGAACGCAACGGAAATCGACCCAATGAAGAACGGCTTTTTGTCTTGTGATAAAAGATTGAGGGACGGTCGGCTGACTTCTTCGGCGCAACCCGCCGCGAATAATGCGAGAGCCCCGAAAACTAGACTTAATTTCCATACGCTTCTCATTCCCCTACCTCTCGTTGTCTTTGTTAATATGCAACCTTCTGAATGGGATGTGCCGCCGCATCACTTCTTCGGCGCTTCATGTTCCGCGGAATTCCCGTCTTTCGACTGATTCGCCTGGTCCGATTTGATCTTGTAGCCGCGTTGGCGCATGCAGTCGTCGATAAGAACCTGGTGCTGTCCTGCGCGTGATCCGGAATGGATCATGTTGGCGAGAAAGAAGCCCAGCACGCCGCCGCCGCCGCCGATCGCACCCGGCGATTGTTGGTTCGTTTCGAACGCCGCGATCTTTTTGCAAAGTGCGTGATCTTTCTCAAATACCGCATCCGTAAACTCTGGTTTTGAGAATTCCTCTTTGGGTGTACCGCATCCCGGCAAGGCCACGACGAGCGCGGCCGCGAGGCATATTTATTAGAGATGTGGCACGAGGGATTTACGTCTTGAGGTAGAGCACGGAAAAGAGAATATTTTTATAAATCAATCAAATGATAAGTTGCATTTGGTCGCCGCCGGAATTTACCCAGATCGTGGCGGTTATCGCGGAATAAAAAGGGTGGTCAATTGATGAGCTTGGCTTTGCGGGCGAGAAACGGGTTGGGCATTTTTGCGATTATGATCGCCGCAGGCTGTGCCTTGACGGACACAAGCGTAACGTTGAAGGACCGGGTCGCGACGCAGCTTCCGCCCGCTGCGACCGAGAGGGTATTCGCGTTCTTGCCCATGGAAGACATCCGGACCAGCAAGACGAAAGTCGGGGCAGTGCGGAATGGCCACGGTACGCATACGGCGAATGCGTTGACCACGAACGATGGTGGCAAGTGGGTCTATAACTCGATGATTAAAAGCTTGCGGCGCGCGGGGTACAAAATCAGTCAGATCCACACGAGAGCGGAGGCACCGGTGGGGGCGAGCGTAATTTCGAGCCGACTCTATCGTATTTATGCTGACCCGGACGTGAGGGGCCTAAGCGTGGGTGCCACAGGCGAGGTCCAAGCACTATTCCGTGTAGAAAACGGGGGGATGGAAAGAACGTCGTCATCGAAGGGTCAAGCCGCACCAGCGGCGCTTTCGTAACGTCGTCCGACTATACGATTGCCCTCGATAACGCGTTGGATGATTTCGTCCGGCGGGTGGCCGAATGGTTGGACGGAGACCAGAGCTAGACTTTAGTGATCCGAACCTCGATTGGCTTGCCTCTGCGCCAAACGCGGTCCGGCCGCCAAATTTCCGCTACAAGCGCTGCAATCGGGACTTGCAGAGATCGCATCCACACGCCTTTATCTCGCCATGGACGAGACTTATCTACGACCGACCCGTTTGATTGAGAGTGAAGACCCCGCCGTCGTTGCCTTCGCCGAGAAGGCTGTCGGCGGCGAAACCGATCCGAAAGAGAAGGTGCTTAAGCTCTTTTATGCGGTTCGGGACGATGTCCGCTACGACGCCTATCTGCCGCTCGGCGATATTGCGAGTTATTCCGGTAAGGAGGCCCTCGCGATGGGCAAGGGGTGGTGTGTCTCGAAAGCGGCGTTGCTCGCGGCTTGCGCGAGATCTCAAGGCATTCCGGCGCGGCCTGGCTATGCCGACGTTCGTAACCACATGGCGACACCCAAACTGACCGAGGCGATGGGCACGGATGTCTTCTTTTGGCATTCCTACTGTGCAGTCCTGCTGGAAGGTAATTGGGTGAAATGCACGCCGGCCTTCAATAAATCGCTCTGCGACAAGTTCGGTCTCAAGACGCTGGAATTCGACGGCGAAACGGATTCGTTGTTTCACGAGTACGACCGGGCCGGCAACAAGCATATGGAGTACCTCAACGACCGTGGGCCGTATGCGGATGTCCCCTACGAAGAAATTATCGCCACGTTTCGCGCGGAATACCGCAACATGCAGGACGGAATCGAAGGCGATTTTGAGGCTGAGGCCGGCGAGACCTAACTTAAAGCCGCCACTCCCAGGATGGGTCTAAAGTGCAGATTCTTGTTGAGTCACTCTTGTAGGAGCCTCAAACTCGACACCTGACGGAACCGATATACGTCATTTGATTATTACCGCCCAGTTCAGAAGGCGGCGCAGAGGCGAAAAGCCTCGGTACCTGCAAACAGGGAGAAAACAATGACTCGTTCGTTCGATAAGAAGATTGTCGCCGGCGTGGCTGCCGGTGCCGTCATGACACTCGGGGTCGCCGGTTCGGCGAGCGCTGAGGTCGACACCGTTAAGATAGCCCAGCAATTCGGCCTGATTTACACGCCGTTGCACGTCGTCATGGAAAAGGGCCTTATCCAAAAACATGCAAAGGCCATGGGCCTGAAAGCGCCGAACATCAAAATGTTCAAGATCAGCGGCGGCGCCAACATCAATAAGGCGTTGCTCGCCGGCACGATCGACTTCGGTGCCCACGGGGTTGGCCCGATGCTGAAACTGTGGGGCAAGTCGAAAGGCCGCTTCAAGGGCGCGCTGACGATTGCCGACATGCCGTTGAAGCTGAACTCCAACGACCCGAACGTGAAGACGGTCGAAGATTATCTCAAGGTCAAGGACCACAAGATCGCCACACCGGCGGCCAAGGTCTCTATCCAGGCGGTTACCTTGCAGATGTTCACGGCGAAGAAGTGGAACGACCCCGAGAAGCTCGATCATCTGGTCGTCTCGATGAAGCACCCGATCGCGCTGGCGGCATTGATGTCCGGTGGCCAAACGGTGAAGAGCCACTTTGCGACGTTGCCGTATTCCTATCAGGAATTGAAGAGCGGCAAGATCCACAACGTGATCACGTCGTACGACATTATGGGCGGCCCGCACGCGGTCCTCTCCATGAGCATTGCCGAGAAGTTCGCGAAAGATAACCCGAAGACCTACGACGCGGTCATCGCGGCTTATCTTGAGGCTTTCAAGTTCATCAAGAGCGACCCGAAGGGGGCTGCCGACATCTTCATCAAATACACGAAATCGAAGATGGACCCGGCCGACGTCGTGGCGCTGTTGAGCGATCCGAAAGAGGTGAACTTCACGGAAGTGCCGAAGCACACCATGAAGTACGGCAATTTCCTGGCCAAGATCGGCGATATTCCGCAGCCGAAGAATTGGAAGGAATACTACATGCCGAACAACCACCAGTACGACGGAAGCTAAGCGAAGCGATGTCTTCCGACATAACGACGAGCGGTGCGGCGGGCGTTGGGCCCGCCGCCTCGCCGCCGGTCGACCCGATCCTGGATGTGGACGGCGTCACCATTCAGTACAAGACCAAGGAACATCTGATCACGGCGACTTACCGGGTCAGCTTCCAGGTCTTTCCCGCCGACCGGTTCGTCATCCTGGGCCCGTCCGGCTGCGGTAAGTCGACATTGCTGAAATCGGTTGCGGGCTACCTGCATCCGGTCGAAGGGGAGATGCGGCTCAAGGGGAACGTGGTGCGGGATCCGGGCCCGGACCGTGTCATGGTCTTTCAGGAATTCGACCAGCTCCTTCCGTGGAAGACTGTGAAGGAGAACATCACCTTCGCTTTGATGAACGGCGGCAAGACGTCCTCTTCGTCGGAAGCCAACGACATCGCGATGGAATACATTCAGAAGGTGAAGCTCGACCGGTTCGAGAACACTTATCCACATATGCTCTCCGGCGGCATGAAACAGCGCGTGGCCATCGCCCGCGGCATGGCGATGGAGCCTGATATCCTGCTGATGGACGAGCCGTTCGCGGCCCTTGACGCGCTGACCCGCCGTCAGATGCAAGAAGAACTCTTGGAACTGTGGGACGAGACGCGGTTCACCGTCCTCTTCGTCACCCATTCGATTGAAGAAGCCGTCATCGTCGGCAGCCGCATCCTCATCATGTCGCCGCATCCGGGGCAGGTGAAGGCGGAGCTGAACGCGCACGATCAATCTCATGCGACGATCGGTCAGGAAGACTTTGCGGACCTGCAGAACAAGATTCACAACATGATCTTCGCCGACCGCGTGCTCGAAGACGAAGTGATTCCGCATGCCTAGCGATGACGCCAAGGCAGTCGCACTTTATGTCCGCCCGGAGTTCGAGAACCCGGATATGAAGGATGCCGTTGTCGGCGATATCGAGCGGCGCCTGACTGTCTGGGAGCGGATATCCAATATGGACCCGGTCCGGAAATTCTCGGTCCTTATATTCCTGGTTGTTGCCTGGGAACTCTATACGCAGTACGGCAACGTCAACTCGCTGATGTTCCCGACCTTCTCGGCGACCGCCGACGCGCTGATCAACGCGGTGGTGAACGAAGGGCTGCTGCAGAACGTCTGGAACTCGATCAGTCTGTTGTTCACCGGTTATTGCATCGGCATCGGAATCGCGGCGGTCCTTGTCGTGCTCGGCGTTTGGACGCGTTTCGGCAGTGATTTGCTGACCACGCTGACCGCCATGCTGAACCCGTTGCCGGCCATTGCGTTGCTCCCGCTGGCAATGATTTGGTTCGGACTCGGCCCACAAGCGATTATCTTTACACTCCTGCATTCCATTGTCTGGCCGGTGGCGCTCAACACCCACGCCGGATTCCAAGGGGTAAGCGAGACACTGCGCATGGTTGGCCGCAATTACGGCCTGCGCGGCCTGGGATACATTTTCCGGATTCTGGTACCGGCCTCCTTCCCCTCGATTTTGACGGGATTGCGGATCGGTTGGGCTTATGCGTGGCGCACGTTGATCGCAGCGGAACTGGTCTTCGGTGGCCAGGTTCAGGACACGTCCGGCCAGCTCGGTGCAGAGGGATCGAACGCTGGCGGTCTTGGCTGGATCATTTTCGCCGCTCAGATGGAGAATCAGACAGCCATCGTCTTCGCCGGTCTCTTCTCCGTCATCATCGTCGGGATTCTCATCGAGAACGGTATCTTCCGCAACATCGAGGACCGAACGGTCCGTCGATGGGGCATGCAGCAGTCGTAAGGGGGTGAGCGATGAGTGAAAAAGCCCTCGACCTTTACGTCCGCCCCGAATTCGAGGCCGGAGACCTAGGTGCCGCCGAGAATGTCGATGTCGAACGCGAGCTGTCCCTCTGGGAGAAGTTCTCGAACATCAACGCGGTGCGGAAATTCTCGATCTTGCTGGCCCTCATCGTGGCCTGGCAGTCCTACTCTTGGATCAGCGGGGTGGAACCGCTGCTTTTCCCGTCCTTCCAGGCAAGTATCGTCGCTCTATGGGACACGGTTCTCGATGGCTCGATCTTTATTAAGGTCTGGAACACGATCTACGCCCTCCTGATCGGCTATGCCGCGGGCCTCGCGTTCGCGGCACTGTTCTTGATCTTCGCTGTCTCGACGCGGATCGGGAGCGACTTTCTCAGCACGATGACGGCGATGTTCCAGCCGCTGCCAGCGATCTCGCTGCTGCCGTTGGCGATCATCTGGTTCGATCTCGGTATGGTCAGCTTGATCTTCGTGACGATCCACTCGGTCCTCTGGGCGGTCGCACTCAGCACTCATGTCGGGTTCATGAGCGTCAGCGAGACCTTGCGGATGGTCGGGCGGAATTACGGTCTCAAGGGCATTCCTTACATTTATAAGATTCTCGTGCCTGCTGCCCTGACCTCGATTCTCACCGGTCTCAAAATCGGTTGGGCCTTTGCCTGGCGGACGATCATCGGGGCCGAATTGGTCTTCGGCGCATCGGGTGAGGGGGGGCTCGGCTGGATGATCTTTGTGAACAGCGACAACCTGGACACGCCATACGTCTTCGCGGCGTTGTTTATGGTCATCGTCATCGGCCTCTTGGTCGAGAACGTGCTGTTCCGCAATATCGAGATCAACACGATCCAGAAATGGGGCATGCAACGGTAAGCGCTGCCCGGGAGCAAAGTTTATGACTCTGTCCGTCAAACGCATCAACGACACCTTCGTCGGCGAGGTCCAAGGCGTGAACCTTGCCGACGATCATGGCGCCGGTGAGATAAAGGAGATCCGGGACGCCCTTATGGACCACGGCATGTTGGTTTTTCATGGTCAAAAAATGACCAGTGAGGAGCATGTCCGCTTCAGCCAGAAGTTCGGCCCTTCGGAAATCCACACGGTGAAGCAATATCTCCTGGAAGGTTTCCCGGAGATCATCGCGCTTTCCAACCGGGGCGATAAGGGGACCAAACCTATCGCGAATGGTGGGGCTTACTGGCACTCGGACATCACCTACAAGGCGCGCCCGCCGATGGGCTCGATCCTCTATGGCCTGGAAGTTCCGCCAGAGGGCGGCGATACGCTCTATTGCGACATGGCGGCGGCCTACGACAACCTTTCGGATGCGATGAAGGAACGGATTGAAGGTTTGAAGGCGGTCCACAGTTATCTGCCGCGCTTCATGGCGTCGCGTCAGATCGATGAAGGATTCCAGGACAACAAGTTCGAGCTCTCCGACGAGCAGAAAGCGGAGCTCGCTGAAGTCGTCCACCCGATCGTCCGCACCCATCCGGAGAACGGCCGCAAGGCGCTCTTTATCAACGAGGGGTTCACGGTCCGCGTTGAAGGCATGGACGAGGCCGAGGGTCAGGCGCTTCTCGACGAGCTCAACGCCCACGCGACCCAAGACCGCCACATCTACGCCCATGGCTGGTCCGCCGGCGACGTCGTCTTCTGGGACAACCGCGTCACCATGCACAAGGCGACGGATTACGACCGTCAATACGCGCGGCGCATGCACCGCACGACCGTGCAGGGGGACGTGCCTGTTTAAGACACGGCCTGATCCTTCGCCCTTCGACTAGCTCAGGGTGAGGGCTCAGGATGCGGCATCCGGAAATGCGAATTCAGCGCGCCTCACTCTGAGCCTGTCGATACGCGGAGTGACAATTTGTCTAATATATGATAGGGTGTAGCGCGCTTTCTCGGCGGTTCTTTGACAAGTGAATCGAAAATCCAGCGTTACAGCGCCGCTCTTTAGAGCCGATTAGCGGTATGCTATTACCCCAATTCCTGGGTACATGGGGTTGTTCCCCGGAAAAAATGTATACCGAGGCTCGCCCTCGCCCTTCGACGGGCTCAGGGCGAGGCCGAAACTTACGCCAAACGCCTCATGCTGAGTTTGTCGAAGGATGTGGCGTTCGTCTGAGGAATGCATCGAGGACGCGATGCACGCAGCCCCGGAGCGGGGACAAGGCGGGCCGCATTAGGCCTTTCCTAAACCATCGTCAGCGCCAATTGTCTCAGCGTGGAATCAACATTCCGAAGTCAGGGCGATATGAAAATAGCGATCTACGGTGCCGGTGCGATCGGCGGGCATTTGGGGGCGTTGTTGGCCCGCGACGGGGTCGACGTCAGTCTTATCGCCCGGGGCGCACATTTGGCAGTCATTCAGAAGGATGGACTTACCCTGCAGCAAGATGGGCAAGAGCCATTTACGGTTCGCCCAAATGCGACGGACGATCCGTCGACGCTCGGGCCGCAGGATTACGTCGTGGTCTCGCTGAAATCGCATCAAGCACCGGGCGTGGTCGACGCGATGCAGCCGTTGCTCGGACCCGCGACGACGGTCGCGACCGCGATGAATGGCGTGCCATGGTGGTATTTTTACAAATTGGCAGGGCCTTACGAGAACCACCGTGTCATGTCGGTCGATCCGGACGGCACGCAATGGGATGGAATCGGCCCAGAGCGTGCCGTCGGCTGTATCACCTATGTCGCGGCCGAAGTCATTGCGCCGGGCGTGGTGAAATCCGGCGGGTCGGGACGCTACTTTATCGGGGAGCCGGACGGAACGTTGTCGGACCGGTGCAATCGTTTCGCAGAAATGGTGAATAAGACCGGTATCGTGGCGCGGGTTCGCGATGATCTGCGAAAGGACCTTTGGCTCAAGATCATGGGCAACTCGGCCTTTAATCCGACGGGCGCGCTGACGCTTGCGACCGTCGGCGAGATGATCAACGACCCGGAGGTCGAAGCGCAACTTCGCCTCATCATGGAGGAGGTCACGGCGGTTGGCCGAGCTCTTGGCGCCGAGCCGAGCGAGACCGCGGATTATCGGATCGAGAATTCCCGCAAGAACGCCATGCCACATAAGTCCTCCATGCTTCAGGACCTAGAACGCGGTCGCATGATGGAGGTTAATCAAATCATCGGTGCGGCGCGGGAATTGGGCCGATTGGTGGGCGTGCCGACCCCGACCATCGACACGGTTTTCGCATTGATCCGACTGCGCGCACGCATTGGCGGCATGCTGCCGGAATAGGCCCCTTGACCTCATGGTGAGCCTGTCGAACCATGAACATTCGGAGACACGGCCTCGTCCTTCGACAAGCTCAGGATGAGGCCTTTGTACGCATTGAATAGAGTATGACCATGCCATCGTCCCTCATCGTTTATTTCGATTACAAGAGCCCATACGCCTTTGTGGCGAAGGCACCGATTTATCAATTGGAGAAGGACTTCGGACTCGAGGTCGAGTGGCGTCCATACTCACTGCATATCCCGGATTTTCTCGGTTCTGTCGATGTCGACGCAGACGGCAAGATAACGGGCGGAACGCGGAACGAGCATCAATGGCGGCGCACACGTTATCTCTACATGGACGCACGGCGATTGGCGAAAGACACCGACCAGGACTTGATGATCAAGGGGCCGGCACGGGTCTACAACTCGAAGACCGCGCATATCGGCATGCTCTTCGCGAAACGGGAAGGGTTCTTTCGTCCTTATCACGATTTGGTCTTCGACCGGTTCTGGAAACGCGAACTCGATATCGATGATGCGGACGCCGTCGCGGCGGCCGTTGCCGAAGCGGGTGGCGACGGCGATGGGTTCAAGACGTATCTCGCTGGTGAAGGCGTGAAAGAGCACGACCGGATCATCGAGAAAGGCAACGAGATTGGAATCTTCGGCGTGCCGAGTTTCGTGCTCGACGGCGAACTCTTTTGGGGCAACGAGCATCTCCCCTCCGTTCGCAAGCGGTTGGCGGCTTAACAATGACCAAAACCGTGATCGCCTATACCGACTATAAGAGTCCCTATGCCTATCTGGCGAAGAACGCGACCTATGGCCTCTTCGATGACTTTCGGGCGGATATCGATTGGCGGCCCTATTCACTCGATATTGCGAGTTATCTCGGCAGTGCCGAGGTTGACGACGAGGGCAATGTGATCAGCCAAGAGCGGAATGCCCATCAATGGCGACGGGTGCGCTACAGTTACATGGACTGCCGTCGCCGGGCCGAACGAGCGGGTCTCGTGATCCGGGGCACGCGACGCATCTTCAATTCGACCGTCGCCCATGTCGGCATGCTTTACGCGCAGCGCAAGCAGGTCTTCATGGATTACCACAACATTGTCTTCGACAGATTCTGGAAGCGGGAACTCGATATTGAAGATCCAACCGTGATCGCGGGGGTGCTGTCGGAAGCAGGCGCGGACGTGGGCGGGTTCGAGGCCTTCCTGGCGGGCGAAGGCGTGGCGGAGCTGGAGCATATTATGGACGACGCTCATGAACGCGGCGTCTTCGGCGTGCCCAGCTTCATCGTCGACGGACAGCTCTATTGGGGGTCGGAGAATCTGCCGTTCGTGCGCGAGCATCTGGCCGGTTGATCTAGCGCATTCTTTTTTCGCAAGTGTTCGCTAGATTGATAGTATGGATAAGTTTTCGCCTTAGAGGATCGACGCGATGAAATTCGGCATATTCTACGAGCATCAACTGCCCAAGCCGTGGGAAGAGCACAGCGAGTATCAGCTGATGCAGGACTCTCTCGCGCAGATCGAGCTCGCGGATCAATTGGGTTACGATTATGCCTGGGAGGTGGAACATCATTTCCTCGAGGAGTACTCGCATTCCTCCGCGCCTGAAGTGTTCCTCGGTGCGGCCAGCCAGCGGACCAAGAATATCCGCCTCGGTCACGGCATCATTCAAACGACCACGAATCAGCCGCACCGTGTCGCGGAGCGGGTAGCGACGTTGGACCTCTTGTCGGGCGGCCGGGTCGAGTTCGGAATGGGTGAGGGCGCTGGGCCGGCGGAATTGCATCCATTCGGCACGCAAGTCCGCTCGAAGCGAGAGCGCTGGGTCGAGGCGGTCGAAGCCATCATCCCCATGTTTACTTCGACAAATTGGGAGTATCACGGCGAGTTTTTCGATTTCCCGGCGCGTAACGTGATCCCCAAACCTTATCAGAAGCCCCATCCGCCGCTTTGGGTCGCGTGCTCGAATATCCAGACCATCGGTCAAGCCGGGCAGTGGGGTATGGGGGCACTCGGGTTCACCTTTATTTCGCCGGAAGCCGCGAAAGCCTGGGTACACCGTTACTACAACAACATGCTGCACCATTCGGTGAAACTGGCGGACTATCCGTCCAATCCGAACATTGCGATGGTCTCCGGGTTCATGTGCGCGGAAACGGATGAGGAGGCACGCGAGAAAGCGGCCGGATGGACTTTCTTTATCTTCGCGCTCTCGCGCTACGGTCGAAAGGGTATCGATGCACCGGGCCAGAGCGACCTGTGGGCGGAATACCAGGACTGGCGCCATAGCGATAAGGCAAAGCAAGCGGTCGATAACGCCCTTGTCGGCTCACCCGAGACAATCCGCGAAAAACTCTGGCAATTCCAGAAAGCGCATGTCGACCAGGTGATCCTATTGAATCAGGCCGGCAAGACGAGCCATCAAGACATCTGCGAAAGCCTTGAGATGTTCGCCAAGGAAGTCATGCCGGAATTCCACGACGCGGAAGCGGACCACCAGGTTTGGAAAGAAAAAGTCCTGGCGCAAGATATCGTGCTCGAGGAATTGGATACGGAGCCATACGACCTCTACAGCCATCAGAATGAGGACATTGTCCGGATGTCGCCGGAACAGTTGAAAGCGATGATGGCGGCTAAAGAGGCCGAAAGGGCTGCCGCGGGGGACGACTAGTATGGAGCACGTGCGTTATATCGACCGGACGCGGGATTACTATCTGAGCCAGGGATACGAGAAATCCTACGAGTGGGCGCATTTCGACGATGTGCCCTTCACGCCGCTGAAGAAACCGCTCTCTGAATGCCGGGTCGGGCTATTGGGGACCAGCGAAGTTGCCGTGCATTTCGATCCGGAGACGGAAGAGAACCCGATCGTTGAGGAACATTTCCGCGGCGTTTATTCGATCCCAGCCGATACGCCAACACAGAAACTCTATAGCCGAACGCTCGACTTCGACCGCTACGCGACCAATCTTGACGACGTCAACGCGTTCTTTCCGATCGACCGCATGCGAGAGGCGCTGGCCGATGGCCGTTTCGGGTCGATGCCGGGACGCGTCTACGGCGCCTACAATAATTACAGCAAGCGCAAGGTGCTCGAAGAAGAAGGCCCGACCGCGCTCGAGTATTGCCGCGCCGACGGCGTCGATGCGGTCGTTATCGTTCCCATATGACCGGTCTGCCATCAGACCGTGAGTCTGATCAGCCGATACCTCGAAGCGAACGGAATTCCGACTATTGTTGTCGGCACGGCGCGCGACATCGTCGAGCATTGCGGAGTGGCGCGTTTCGTGTTCGTGGACTTTCCCTTGGGCAGCCCGTGCGGCGAGCCGGGCGATATCGTGCAACAGCGCCAGATATTCCAAATGGCGCTCGACCTTTTGGAAACAGCGGATGGCCCCCGGGCGACGCGGGAAGCGGGTTACAGCTGGAGCAAGGGCGACGAATGGAAACGCCTCATCTTCACGGAAGAGCAGCCTTTCCAAGACGAAGAAGCCAAAGCGGAATGGGAAGCGCGCAATAACGAATATCGCCGCCTGAAAGCAGAGGGAAAAATCTAATGAACGAGCGAGAAGTCATTGTCTACACGACGCCGTTCTGCGTGCCCTGCGAGCAGTTGAAGCGCTACTTGGATTCACAAGGCGTGCCGTTCACGACCCGTGACCTGATGATGGATGAAGATGCGCAGGACAAGATCGACGATGCGGGTATACGTTCGACGCCCATACTTGAAGTCGATGGTGAACTATACGCGGGCGAAGCGCTGGCGCCGGAAAAAATTCGTGCGCTACTTGATCTTTAAACCTTCCGAACACATTTTCATAAAATCATAACTTAATTAGCTTAGGATCGTCGTTCGGTTCGGCTGCCCTTTTTCGTTTGGGGAGATCATGAATGCCACGGTTACCCCAATGCTGCGTCTGAAAGGGGTCGAGGTCGTCTATCCGAACGGTATTGTCGGGTTAAAGCCGACTTCTCTCGCTTTTGAACGACGTGCATTTACGGTTCTGCTTGGGCTGTCTGGTGCTGGTAAATCCACACTTCTGAGAAGTCTCAACCACCTGGTCGCGCCGACCAGCGGGTCTGTCGTGGTGGAAGGGATCGAAACGCTAGACGAGACTGAAAGCCTTCGGACGCATCGGCGTCAGACGGCTATGATCTTCCAACAACACCAATTGATTGGCCGATATACGTGCTTGCAGAATGTGTTGGTCGGTCGGCTCGGTCACTACTCGATGTGGCGAACGCTTTTACCGTTTGCTGAAGCGGACCGGCGTCTCGCACTCGACTGTCTGGATCGGGTGGGCTTGCTCTCTCGCGCCTTACAGCGGGTTTACAATTTGAGTGGCGGACAGCAGCAACGCGTTGGTATCGCACGGGCAATCGCGCAACAGCCGAGCCTCATTCTTGCCGACGAGCCTGTCGCCAGCCTCGACCCCGAAACGGCGCACCGGGTTCTCGGAATGCTGCATGAAATCACGAAACAAGACGATATTCCGACAATTGTCAGCCTGCATCAGGTCGAACTTGCGAAAGCCTTTGCCGACCGAATCGTCGGTTTGAATGACGGCGAAGTCGTCTTCGACGGCCCGCCAAGCGATTTGGATGATGTAGCACTCGATCGGATTTACGAACGTTCGACCGCCACAGCGCCGGAGGCGTATACGACCGAGGCAGCCGAATAAATCAAAACCCCTCGTTTCCACTCCAACACAAGGCCAACTGACGATGATACGAAAATTCACAACGATCTTTGCGACACTGCTTGCCGCTTTTAGCTTGAGCACGGCAGTTCAAGCGGCGGACAGTGATCCCGACACGTTGCGGGTTGCGCTTTTGCCGGATGAAGACGCGGCGACGATTATTAAGCAGAACGAAGGCTTGAAGGATTATCTGGAATCCACACTGGGCAAGAAGATTAAGCTCGTGGTGACGACGGACTACTCCTCGATGATCGAAGCCATGCGGTTCGGTCGCCTCGAATTGGGGTATTTCGGTCCGCTGTCCTATACGCTCGCAAAATCGAAGGCCGATATCGAGCCGTTCGCAGCCCGTATGAAGAAAGGTAGCACGACCTACCATGCGGTCCTGATCGGCAATACGGCGGCAGGCGTTGCGTCAATTGCAGATGTGAAGGGCAAGCAAGTCGCGTATGGCGACATCGCCTCCACATCGAGCCACTTGATCCCGAAGAAGATGCTTTTGGACGGCGGCCTCGAGACGAAGAAGGACTACAAAGAGAACTTCCTCGGCGCGCACGACGCGGTTGCGGTGGCGGTTCAGAACGGACATGCCCAGGCTGGCGGGCTGAGTAAACCGATCTTCGAATCGCTGGTCTCGCGCGGCATTATCAGTCTCGATAAGGTCAAGGTCCTGCAAGTGTCCAAGCCGTATCCGCAGTATCCCTGGGCCATGCGCAGCGACCTGAAGCCCGAATTGAAGAATGCCATTCGCAATGCCTTCACGAGCCTCAAGGACAAGAAGGTCCTCAAGCCCTTTAAGGCACAAGGTTTCGGCGCCATGACGGATGCCCACTATGACGTTATCCGGGATCTGTCGAAGTCGCTCAATCTGACCAAGTAGGCAGATTGAAAATCGTATCTGATACCCGCGAAGGCGTAATGCTATGGCGAGCGATGTAGAGAGGATCAAAGGCGATCCGCCGCAAAATGCGGATGAAATCCTTTCAATCGAACGCCGTGGCTGGCGCCGGACCGGGGTTCAGGCCGCCCTCGTGCTCGCTGCGATTCTGCTTTGCGCCTGGCTGACGGATATGCTCGACCTACAGCGGATGTCGGAGGGCATCCCTGCAATCGGTACATTGATGACCGAGATGTTTCCGCCGGATTTCACCGATGCGGAAAGTTGGGTGCGGCCGATGATCGATACCATTGCGATGAGCATCGCAGGGACCGCTCTTGCGATCGTTCTGTCGCTGCCTTTGGGCATTCTGGCGGCGCGAAACACGACACCGAATCCGACCGTCTATCGGATCGCACGCGGTATCCTCAACGTTTTCCGCTCGATCCCCGAATTGATTATGGGGATTGTTTTTGTGGCGGCGGTGGGGTTCGGGGCTTTGCCGGGTGTCTTGGCGCTGGGCCTTCATTCCATTGGCATGGTCGGCAAGTTCTTCTCGGAGGCGATCGAGCATGCGCATGAAGCACCGGTTGAAGCGGCAC
Source organism: Rhodospirillaceae bacterium (assembly GCA_002716125.1). Taxonomy (GTDB): domain Bacteria; phylum Pseudomonadota; class Alphaproteobacteria; order UBA8366; family UBA8366; genus UBA6544. The sequence goes on along the minus strand of PAZH01000038.1, from coordinate 7,642 downwards.
GCGCCGCAGGCGCCAATCAAATACAAGTCATCACCCACGGCATCCTGCCGCAAGTAATGCCGCAATTCGCGGATGTGACGATGTATCGCTGGGAGTACAATTTCAGAGCGTCGACCGTGATGGGCATGGTCGGTGCGGGTGGTATTGGCCTCGAGCTCATCGCGAGCCTGCGGTTGATGCAATACAACGAGTGTTTTGCCATTTTGATCACCATCCTGGTGATGGTGACCATCGTCGACGCTTTGAGCGCGGTACTCCGAAAACGTTTCAAATAAGCGCTAAAGCCGCATCCGGAAATCGTTCTCGCCGGTTCTGTCTTCTCCACGCATCAGAAAAATCGTCCGATGCGAATGATCGACGACGCCCATATCGTGATGCATCTGTTTCGCTTTGTCGCGATCGAATACGGATGTGCCCGGCATAAATCGCATCGTCATCCCACGGCGAGCCTTGCCAGAGTTGTTGGCCTCCGAGCCGTGGAGAAGATAGACGTCATGGAGCGACATTTGGCCGGCTTCCAATTCGAGCGGGACCGCCTTGTCGTCGTCGTACTCGCTTTCGAGCAATTCCTGATGCAATGTGAAGTTCGGGTCGTCGCTCGTGCGGTGTGGCCGCAATCGTTGGTCTTTGTGAGAACCGCGCATGAACTTGAGGCAGCCGTTCTCGACCGTCGCATCGTCGATCGCGAGCCAGACGGTGCAAGTGGCAAGTGGGCGCAGCGGCCAATATTCGCCGTCCTGATGCCAGGGCGTCTTTTTGCCGTTTTCCGCCGGTTTCGCAAAGAAGCTGGAATTCCACAGGATGATATCGGGGCCGATGACCTGCTCGACCATGTCCAGGATGTTCGGGTCGCGCGCATAATTCAGAAAAGACAGGTCGTGGGCGAGTAGCATCGGGCAGTAATCCCGGTACTCGGGAAATCTTGTCAGAAGGCGGTCGTGGTCCGCACGAATCGCTGCCAGTGTCTCTTCCGGCAAACGATAGTCGGGGATGACGTAACCGTCTTCGTTATATTGCTCGATCAGTTTGTCGCTCAGCGCCATGGTCAGGTCCTTTCGATCCGGCAGGACGATCTCGCATTAGAGAGTTAGATCGGAGCGTCAAAGCACCAAATTCGCAATCCAATAATTGCGTGCGAACGTATACTCTGTGAACAATGCGGAGCGGACTCATGCGTAATTGGACGGTTCTAATCTTGGTTTTTGGATTTCTGACAGGCAGCGCGTCGGGCGCGAATACGGCGGAAACGGCGCATGCGTTCGATTTTGTGTCGATCGAAGGGGACCCGCTGCCGATGTCCTCGTTTGCGGGAAAAGCCGTGCTGGTCGTAAACACCGCATCGCATTGCGGGTTCACCGACCAATATTCGGCTCTTCAAGCGATTTGGCAGCAATACCGGGATAGAGGTCTCGTCGTGTTGGGTGTGCCATCGAATGACTTCGGCAGCCAAGAGCCCGGCAGTGAGACGGAGATCCGGACTTTTTGCGAAGTGAATTACGGCATTGATTTCCCGATGACCTCGAAGGTTCAGGTAAAGGGCGTTGGCGCTCATCCATTCTATCGCTGGGCCGCTACGCAGTTCGGACCGCAAGCCAAACCGAGGTGGAACTTCCACAAGTATCTCATTACGCCGGAGGGCCGTTTGTCGGATTGGTTTTCGACGGTGACCGGTCCCACGTCGGCCCGCGTCATAAAGGCGGTTGAGCAGGTTCTACCGCGCTAAAACTAGGACCCTATTCGAGTCGTGCTCGCGAATGCGTGAAAATTAGTGAAACGTCATGTCGGGATTGTGATACGAAATTCATTGTACTGTCGGCATAAGAGCGCCATTTTCTGGCGAGAGTGAGAGGGCAGATGCCTTCGCGAGGAAATCGGAAATGCCAGACGAGCACGCAAAAAGACTAGAAAGCGAAATCGACCATACGCCGGAAACGGCGTCGTCGCGCTTTATGCGTTTTTTGCCATTGGCGGCCGTCGCCATTGGTGTTGCTTTGTTCTTTTCTTTCGGGCTCGACCGCTTTCTGACGTTTGACGCCCTTCGTGAGAACCGGGCGCATCTCGCAGAATTCGTGGCCGCGCAAGGCGTGCTTGCGATTGGCCTCTATATCTTTATCTACGCCCTTTCCGTCGCGCTTTCCGTGCCGGGCGCGGCCGTATTGACGATCGCCGGTGGCCTTTTGTTCGGCCAGTGGTTTGGCGCTTTCTATGTCGTCGTGGGCGCGACACTCGGTTCCATCGGCGTGTTTTTGATTGCCCGTACGGCGCTTGGCGATGCCCTGCGGAAACGCGCGGGCCCGGCAATGCAAAAGATGGAAGCCGGCTTTCAAGAGAACGCGTTAAGCTATTTGCTGGTGTTGCGGTTGATTCCTCTGTTCCCGTTTTTTCTTGTAAACATTGTGCCGGCCTTCCTTGGCGTTAATCTGCGGACGTATGTGATCGGAACATTTGTCGGCATCATTCCGGGGTCTTTTGTCTACGCCACCGTAGGGGCGGGCCTCGGCAGTATCTTCGAACGTAATGAAGCGTTTTCCTTGCAGGGAATTTTGACGCCTGAAATCACGGCGGCCCTGATCGGATTGGCCGTCCTGGCATTGCTGCCGGTCGCCTATAAAAAATTCAAAAAAAACACGACCTAATCGCGCCGCGAATTGTTCGAACAATAAATTGAAAACGGTTCGATGAATTTTTGGAACTGCAATAGGTTGCGGCCAGGAAGAGGTATAGTTTTCCTCTTAGGTTTTTTGGGCGTGGTTATGTTGGCGCCGGCTTGGGCGCAAGAACCGCATATGACGGTCCAATTCGAGACGGCTATCATTCAAGTGCCGGATAACCGACAACGGCTTCGCAAAGCGTATATCACCGTCTTCTTAGAGCTTTCGGATCCGAGGCAGATCGGCCTCGCCTGCGGACGATATCGGCAAGTCAACGAGATCGCCTCGTTGGTGTCACTCAAGTATCAGATGAAGCGCAGTCTTATGCCGGTAGCAAAAATCCGGACCGAGATTAAGCAACGAATTAAAGAGCGGTTCCCCGATATCAAGTTCGAAGATCTCTTCGTGATCGAAGGCCAGCGCGCCTTCGGTGAAGGGGCGCCGATCATGGATATGCCGGGTACGAACGCGCATTGTTACAGCTTGTATCGCACGCCGCTGGATGTGCTGGCCCGTGACCGACCCGTTGTAGCGAATGCATCCGCATTTGACGCGTCGGCCATGCTGGACGGTGCTTTTCCATTGCGGCTTGCCGCCGTTGGCTCTGGGACCTCGCCTCGTGAGGAGCCAATTTCCTTACTTTATATCCTTCTGGCGGGGGCAGGCGGTATCTCGATTCTGGCCCTCATTGGCGTTGCTGTGTGGCGCCGACAGGTGCGGCGGAAGAAAGAAGCGGCACGGCGGCGCAAGATCGACGCAACGCGAAAAGCGGAAGCGCCCTTAAGTCAGAGAACGCCCAAGGCCGCACCGACACCGTCTCAGCAAACGGCAAAAGCCAAAGCATCTGCCGCCAAGGGCGGGAATGCCAAACGAAAGCAGGACGATCTCAAACCTCTGGAGGATCGGCCGCTTCAAGGTCAGTCCTGGGGCACCAAGGACCCTGTATATCCGAAGAGGGGCGACCGCCGTCGTCGAAAAACAGATGCGTAACGGCCTTCTTTTATTGGCAATCCTGATACTGCCTTTCGGCGTCGTTCCAAATGCGGCCCACGCCGCGGATACGAGTAGTGAACGGTGGCGGATATCGAAATGCTTCGGCGCGACGCAAGCGACCGAGAAAGTCGTCTTGAGAGACGCTATCGGGCATTGCGATATCGCGCTGGCGACCGATCAGCTTTCGACTTTCGAACGTGCGCGAACGTACAATAATCGCTGTTGGATTTTGCTGACGTTGCATATGCCGACGGATCTGGCGTTGGCGGACTGCGCGCGCGCGGTGGATCTCGATCCCGAACTGGCGGAAGCCTACGTAAATCGGGCCCGCGCACTCATGAAGCAAGGCCTATTCGATGCGGCGAAAGCCGACATATTGAGGTCTTTGCAGCTGGTGCCGGATTCGCGCACGGCGCTGATCAATCTGGGTGCCTTGCAGTTGCGAATGGATAATTTCGAAGCGGCGATGAAGGCATTCGACCGCGCGTTCGCGCTTAATCCGCAATCCGCGGCGGCGTATAACAACCGCGGTTCGCTGTATCTGCAGACCGGCGATTACAAGATGGCGTTGCGCGATTTCGATATGGCGATCGCCATGCAAGACGATTTCGCACCCGCGATGTTTAACCGGGGCATCGTGTTTCTTCGTCAAGGAAACTACCAGGCGGCCCGTCGGGCCTTTTCGAAAGCCGCTCGCTTCGGCCGCCAAGACGGCCGTGCGTTCTTATTTCGAGGGTTCGCACACGATGCCTTGGAAGAGCGCGATCGCGCGCTCAAGGACTTTAACCGAGCCTATCAATTGGGTGTGCGAAGCCGTTGGCTTCTTGGCCGCCTCGGCCGCGAGTCCTAAGCCGCGTCCGACTTTCCGAAGAGCGGGGCTTCCGGTTTGGGCACAAAATCGTCGGCCGGAACCAATTGGCCACGTCCGCGTAGGTAGGTGATCAAAGGTCGAAGGTGCTCTTCGATCGGCATGTCGTCGAGCGTGATGACGCGGTCGCCATCTAAATTCGGACAGACATAAGCGGTGGTTTTCGGTGGCAAGAGCTGACCGAACCCCTCGAGAATGCCGCCGTCCAAGCCTTCGTAGTAATCCTCGCGCGCGACTTCCGAAAACCCATCGACGTCGGTGACGATGGCCACCGGTTCCTCGGTGTAGTGCGCAAGATACTGGCGGACACGGAAATAGCGGAAGAATTCGGAAATCAACACATGGAAACCGAGTTTGGATAGTTGGTCGATGCGAGATAGAAAATCCGCTGTCTCGATCTCGCCTTCGTTCGCCAGCTCCGACATCGTGATTTCGGCGAGATAGATGGTCGAGCCAAGTGAGACGTCGGGATGATTGACGAAGAGCTCTTTGGCGTGATTGAGCCGGGCCATGTCGGAATTCATGACGGGCTTAAACTTGCCGCGCATGGCGAGAACGCTGTGCTTGTAGAGCGCTTCAGAGGGAATTTCCACTTTGCAGTCGGGGCTGAATAAGATCGCCGGTGTGAGGCTGGCCTTCACCAATTCCAACGCCATGAGGCGATTGTCGACCGAGCCGAACTTTGGTCCATGGAAATCGACCAAATCGATCTCGACCCGTCCCCATTTCAGGTTATCGAGCAGGCTGCGCATCAAGCGCTCTGGCTCGTCTGCGTAAAAATAGGCGCCGTAGATGAGGTTCACGCCGAGAATGCCAAGGGCGTCCTGCTGTTCGACATTCGTGTCGTCGAGCATTCGGACATGAATGATGATGTCGTCGGGTGGCAGGTCCGGTGCGGATTGCAGGCGCACGCCCATCCAGCCATGGCACTCGCCGCGTTTTTCGAAACTCTGCGCTGCGACCGTATTGGCAAACGAGAAGAAGGTCGAACCTTCTGGGCGCCGTTTTTTGATGCGAGAGAGGATCAGATCGTATTCCTGCGCAAGCATCCTCTCGAGCCGATTTCGTGAGACGTATCGCCGGTCGGATTCAGCGCCGTAAATGGCATCGCTGAAGTGCATGTCGTAGGCTGACATGGTCTTTGCGATGGTCCCGGCCGCCCCGCCCGCTTGGAAAAACCAGCGTGCAATCTCCTGCCCGGCACCGATCTCGATGATCGTCCCATACTTCAACGGATCAAGGTTGAGGGCCAAGGCCTTTTCGATGGTATTGAGTGGCGCTTCGGACATGTCAGCGTTACTTTACCAAAATGCGATGGTGTCGGCTCCGAGACTCGAACTCGGGCGGCCTTACGGACAAGGTAATTTAAGTCTTTTATGTATTATTCTGCATGTCCGAGAAAGCATGGGTTTTTGCCTTTACAGAAAAATTGTTAACCAGTGTTTTCACCACTTTGTTTTCATTTTAGTCAGGACTTATTCTTATTATATCGCTCTATCCATTAAGGCGATATACCTTTGTATTCATTTAATAGAGCCTGTTCGCCTTCTAGCCGAACGCGCCCAATCCATTCAGGTGAGGCTAGTTCCGCAATCACTTACTGATGACCTGCACATTCGAGTTCAATGACGTATTCACCGTTCCGCGTTGAACGATTGATAACCTTAACCTGCTCCCATTGTTTGGTCCGATTAGAAAGTTATTGTCTCAGTCGCTTTTTCTCCATGCGGATGACGCTTTCGGGTGCAGGTTGTCTGTATCCTATGGCTGAATGCGGCCGTTTCGTATTGTAATGCCGTTGCCACTGCCCGGTCACAATTTGAGCTTCTCTCAGGGTATAGAATATCCCCCATTCAAGAGTTCGTCTCTAAAACGGGGGTTGAAGCTTTTGCAATAACCGTTCTCCCAAGGTGACCCGGGCTCGATATACTCAGTCTCCGCGCCCACGGCCTTGATCCATTGCCTGACGGCTTCAGCGGTAAACTCCGGACCATTGTCTGAGCGAATGTAGGTTGGCACATCTCGAATGATGAATAAGTCCGTCAGGGCGTCGATCACATCTGTCGAATTGAGCTTTCTCTTTACTCTGATCGCCAGACACTCTCGGCTGTACTCGTCGATGATGGACAAAGTCGTATGACCAAACGTGATCGACGTGCTGCGGCCTGAGACGAATGCACGATCCGTCATTGAGCCAGAACCGCACCGACTTCTCATTGGTTGTCTCATGGGAACCTTGAGCCCCTCACGGCGCCACAGACGTTCGACCCGTTTGGCGTTCAACTGCCATACTGCATCTCTCAGCATGGCTGCGACCCGACGATAACGTAACACCCATACGCACGGGCCCGTTCGATCATGTCCTGAACCAGACGCTCCTCATCGTCTCGGGACTTCGGAACATAGCGGTGCGTCGAGCGATGCTGCTTCAAGACCCGGCAAGCGCGGCGTTCGGAAACACCGAACCGACGCCGCAGTCGATACAGTTGCGTCGCCGCGCGGGGCTTAGAAGTTTTCCTTTGCGGCTTCACCCAGAATGAGTTTATCCAATGTGAGATCGGACACAACTCTGCGAAGGCGTTCGTTCTACGTCTGCGGTCGCTTCGACTCTTTGAGTTGATCCGCTCCCATACCACCGTACTGCTTGCGCCACCGATACTACGTTTGTTCCGTAATCTGAACTTGGCAAATAGCGTCAATCCGAGGCTGACACTGCCTGTCCGTCGTCAGATAATTTGGGACGCTTGAACCTGTGAATTACCAGAGGATTTGGCTGATCCGGTTTGTGTCGTTTCGTTGCCATCTGTGATCCTCCGGTTCCTATCATGAACGGTGGACCAATTCAGTGGGGGAAAAGCAATCGCTTTTTCGAGAGATCAAATTCTTAGGGGCGACTAGAAAATAAGTATTTTATTTAAAAAAATATAATATATATAATGTAAAAAATAATCTATCTAAATAAAAGGGCGACCACTGGCCGCCCTTTTATTTGAAAATAATTTATTTGCACTTAACACTGTATTTCTCCGAACCATCACTGGTCGAGAGATTGAAGCTCTTCTTACCGGTCTTCTCAACCTTGTACCAACGGCCCTTACCTTTCTTGCCACCATACCAGTTGAGGTTCATG